>JAZOCK010000033.1:0-40894 GCA_045596445.1 Congzhengia sp.
GCCGTGTAGCGTTTACAAAGCTTAGGCTCTTCAACGTTGATTTTAATATAATTGTTAATATCGTCTCCTGAACCTTTAACATATGGCTTATGAACTGAAAACGGACGATTAAATGTTACTGCTGTTTCTCTTGCTAAACCGATTACACTAAAGCAATCAGGACGGTTTGAGGTGATTTCAAATTCAACCACCGGATTATCCAAGCCAAACACTTCTTTTATATCTTTTCCCAAAGGAAGTCCGTCATCTAAGATTAGAATTCCATATTCTGCATCAGGAAAATCCTCTTTAGTCATACCGATTTCTTCATATGAACAAAGCATACCGTTGGATTCAACTCCACGAAGCTTACCTTTTTTGATTTTTGTGCCGTCAGGGAGTAATGCTCCGTCTTTTGCAACAGGGACGGTTTGTCCCGGTTTTACATTATCTGCACCGGTTACAATTTGCAATTTTTCTGTACCGACATCTAGCATACAAATCTTAAGCTTATCTGCATCAGGATGCTTTTCAACACTTAAAATCTTACCCGTTACAATGTTCTGGATTTTATCGCCAATATTTTCAACGCCCTCAACCTTTGAGCCGGACATAGTAAGCGCATGATTATATTCGTTGGGTGTAATTCCCGTCATATCTGTATAATCAGAAAGCCAACTTAATGGTAGTTTCATATCTTTATAACCTCTTTTCTTTATTAGAACTGTTTTAAGAATCTTACATCATTTTCATACAAATGACGCATATCATCAATATTCATTCTTCTCATTACAATACGCTCCAAACCTAAGCCAAATGCAAAGCCACTGTAAACATCAGGGTCAATGTTACAACGACGAAGAACATCAGGATGTACCATACCTGCACCTAAAATCTCAATAAAACCCTCGCCCTTACATACTCTGCAACCCTTTCCACCACATACGAAGCAAGAAACGTCTACCTCAGCACTAGGCTCTGTAAACGGAAAATGGTGGGGACGAAGTCTGATTTTTGCATCCTTGCCGTATAGCGACTGTATAAACTGCTCAAGCGTTCCTTTTAAATCTGCCATTGTTATGCCTTTATCAACAACAAGACCTTCGATTTGATGGAAAACCGGAGAATGCGTAGCATCAACTGCATCACTTCTGTAAACGCGACCAGGTGCAATTATTCTGATTGGCGGTTTTGTTTGTTCCATAACACGAATCTGCATTGGAGACGTTTGTGTGCGAAGCACAACATTATCGCTGACATAGAATGTATCTTGGGTATCACGTGCCGGATGCTCTTTAGGAATGTTTAAAGCTTCAAAGTTATAATAATCAAGTTCAATATCAGGTCCTTCTGCTATTGAAAAACCCATTCCTAAAAATATATTTTTTACTTCATCCAATACCTTAGTAATAGGATGAAGTCCGCCGATTTCCGGCTTTTTACCGGACATCGTAACATCAATTATCTCTTTAGATAATTTTTCCTCACGGGCACGTGATAATAGCACAGCCTTTCTTTCATTCAAAGCATTTTCAATCGCCTCACGAACTTCGTTTGCCAAAGCACCTATAACAGGACGTTCTTCTGCCGACAAACTACCCATTTGACGAAGCACCTGTGTCAGCTCGCCCTTTTTGCCAAGCACGCTGATTCTTAAATCCTCTAAATCCTGCAATGATGCTAAAGAAGCAAGCTTTTCCTCTGCCGATTGTTTAATCGCCAATAATTGTTCTTTCATAAAGATATACCTTTCTGCTCATCAATTTTTCTGCTAAAGCATGAGCAAGCCGTAGCAGTTTATAGGACAACAAAAAAAGTTGTCTGTCCCACATAGGGACGGACAACTATAATCCGCGGTACCACCCAAATTCTTCTTTTAAAAAGAAGCACTCTTTTGTGTCTTACGGACACCACTCGCCACACTCTACTGAATTTCAAGTGCAGAACTCCGAAGTGAAATTTCACTCACCGCCTTAACCGAGTTTCCTCACAGCCCGTCGAGAAACTCTCTCTTTGTGGTGTTTGCGTGGCTACTTTGCTTCATCATTGTCTTTAAAATATTAATTTAGGTACATTTTAGCATATTTTTATTCAAATTTCAAGTAATATTTTCAAAAATATTTTTCAAAAAAGATTTTAGCAATTTTTCCATTTTTCTGTTGACTTAAAGCAAATAAAAATATATAATTATACTATGCGATTTTAAAGGAGGAAGACAAATGAAAAAAAGTATCGCGAAATTAATAATCGCCCTACTTGTAATCCTTACAGCAGTTGCCGTTGTTATTTGTGGATTAAACGTTAGCCTGTTTGGTTACAACATTTCATATCCCAACGCACTTGACAAGGATTGGGGTATAAGACAAGGACTTGACCTTGTTGGCGGTTCAGTTATAACTTACGAGGCTCAGGCGGATAATGTTACAGATGATCAGATGCAATCTGTTGAAAATGTTTTAAGAAACCGTCTTGATACACTTGGCTACAGCGAAGCAACAATTTCACGTCAAGGTGCAAAGAAGGTAAGAATTGAAATTCCTGCTATTCAGGACCCACAGCAGGCTGTTGAAACCTTAGGTCAAACAGCAGTTCTGACTTTTAAGGATTCAAGTGGCAATACAGTATTAGAAGCAGCTGATGTAGATTCTGCAGTTGCAGCTTATTCCGCAGTAGATGAAACTGGTGTTTCAAAACATCATATTAAGCTCATACTTAACGATTCAGGTGTTGATAAGTTCTATCAGGCTACATCTATTGCAGCTTCTTTAGCAGAAGGAAGCAACTATATAGCTATTATGCTTGACGACCAGGTAATTTCTCAGCCCAGAGTAGAAACCGCAATCAGCCAAAAAGAATGTATAATTTCAGGTGGCTTTACAGATTCAAGCGAAACTGCAGAATTAGCTGCATTGATTAACTCAGGTAATTTACCCTTCTCTATTAAAGATGTGGAATTGAGTTCAATAGGACCTACACTTGGAGAAGAAGCACTAAATACAAGCTTAATTGCTGCAGGAATTGGTATTATACTCATTCTTTTATTTATGCTTTTCACATACAGATTACCGGGACTTGTTTCAGACATTTCTCTTCTTGCTTATGTAGCAATTGTTGTTTATATAATGACACTATTTAGAATTAACCTCAGTCTTTCCGGTATTGCAGGTATTATTCTTTCTATCGGTATGGCTGTTGATGCTAATGTTATTATCTTTGAAAGAATTAAAGAAGAGCTGGCGTTAGGTAAAACAATCAAAACCTCTGTTGCCTCAGGCTTTAACAGAGCTTTTCTGGCTATAATTGATGCTAACGTAACAACAATTATTTCAGCCGTTGTACTTTATATTTTTGGTACAGGTACAATAAAAGGTTTTGCAATAACACTGGCAATCGGTACAATTGTAAGTATGTTTACTGCAATATTTGTAACCAAGTATTTGTTAAATCTTATCCTTGATTTTAAGATTAAAAACTTAGCTTGGTATGGTTTAAAAATAAAAAAAGGGGGACAAAGCAATGAAGCTTAACATAATTGACAAAGCTAAGATTTATTTTTTAATCCCCGTAATACTCATTTTAATCGGCGTTGTATCTTTCTTTATAAATGGCGGATTTGTACAAGACGTTGACTTTGCCGGCGGTATGACAATGTATGTAGATATGGGTAAAGAGGTTGATTTAAACGAAGTTGCTGATACGGTTAAGACCGCTGACGCTTCAATCCTTTCTCCCAGAGTAACAAAGTCTGATGGCAATGTAGTTATTATTCAAACAACACCTATCGAACGTGATGTGAGAGATAAAATTCAAAATGTGTTAGTTGAAAAATACGAACTTGACAGAGGTACATCATTTATTCAAATTGAAGACGTAACTGCAACAATGGGTGCAGAGCTACGTCAACAGGCATTGACCGCAGCCTTAATTGCTTGTCTTTTAATGCTTGTATATATAACAATAAGATTTGAATTTTTCACAGGTATATCTGCTGTTATCTGTCTTTTGCACGACGTTTTAATTATGCTCTCTTTCTATGCAGTATTCAAAGTACCGATAAATGCAAACTTTATCGCTGCAATCCTCACAATTATCGGATACTCTATTAATAACACAATAGTTATTTTTGACCGAATTCGTGAAAACCAGAAAAAAGCTGCAAGAGAGTTAAAAACTTTAGTTAATACAAGTGTTTCGCAATCTATAAAGCGTTCAATATATACAACCATTACAACCATTATTCCTGTAATACTGTTGTATATATTAGGTGTAGATTCTATAAAAGAATTCGCTCTACCTCTTATTGTTGGCTTGCTTGCAGGCACATACTCATCTTTATTTATAGCAGGCTCAATATGGTACAGCTTTAAATCAGCACATAAAAAGAAAAAACTTGCTAAATCAAAGCGTTAATAAAAAAACAATGCGGTGTGTCAATTGACACACCGCATTGTTTTTTATATTTTAGCCGTTATACGCTTCCTTATCACAGATAACAACAACGTCACTATGCATATTGAGCATTGTAGCAGGACAGGCAGTTGAAATTTCTCCGGAGAGCAATTTTTTCAATGCTGCGTGTTTACCTACTCCATTAATTAATATCAGTATCTTTCTCGCTTTCATAATTGATGCCATACCCATTGTTAACGATTTTGTAGGAACATCTTTAATATCATTAAAAAATCTTGCATTGGCATCAATTGTATCTTCTGTAAGTTGTGTCACATGTGTATCAGACACAAGATTTTCGTCAGGCTCATTAAATGCAATATGACCGTTTCTGCCAATACCCAACAGCTGTAAATCAATACCGCCATTTTCAATAATTGCTTTTTCGTAATCTGCACATTCTTTTTCAGGGTCATCGACCTCTCCATTTAAAATATGAATTCTTTCTTCCGGAACATTAATATAATTAAAGAGGTTGTCGTGCATAAAATAATAATAGCTTTGGTCATTATCTCGTGTAATTGGATAATATTCATCAAGGTTGAATGTTGTAACATCTTTAAAATCAATTTCGCCGTTTTTGTACATACCTATAAGCTCTTTATATGCACCAACCGGCGTTGAACCTGTGGCTAAGCCTAAAACACAGTTTGGTTTTAAATATACCTGTGATGCAATAATTTTTGCTGCTTCTTTAGAGACTTGGTCATAATTTTCACATACGATTACTCTCATTTTTTACACTTCCTTTATAATTTTTATCATTACCATTATATACTCAATTTTAAATAAAATCAATACATTTTAAGTTGCTTTTTTAGGTATTTTTAGTTGCAATTTTATTGCATATTCTCCCATTCCTCATAAAATAATAGAAGTCGCTCGTTTAACTCTTCCAATTCTGTACTGATTTCGGCACATTTTACATAATCAGTAGCATTTTCAGGAAGTGCGAGTTCATTTTCCAGATTTGAAATTTTTTCTTCAGTGACAGAAATATCTTTTTCCAATTTTTCTATCCTAGTCTTTCGCTTGCGTTCCTCGGAGGCATTTTGCTTCTTCTTAAGATATTCTTCCTTTTCATTGGAAATCTTATGCACTGCTTCTCCCTTGGATTCTGGTGCGGATTTTGAGCTTTTTTCTAAGAAATATGAATAATTGCCGTCGTAATTTTCTAGGGTTTTTTTATTTATCCTTACAATTCTGCTTGCAAGCTTATTAATAAAATATCTGTCGTGTGATATTGCAAATATAGTGCCTTGATATTTATCCAACGCATTTTCCAGCATTTCACGGGATTTGATATCTAAATGATTTGTAGGCTCATCAAGCAATAAAAAATTTGCCTTTTGAAGCATAAGTTTTAATAACATAAGCCTTGCACGTTCTCCACCCGATAGTTCTGATATTAATTTAAAAGCATCGTCTGCCTTAAACAAAAAACCCGCCAATGAATTTCTGACTTCTGTAATTGTAAGGTCCGGAAAACTGTCTGCCACCTCATCAAAGAGTGCTTTTGAATAATCAAGCATAGTTTGAGTTTGGTTAAAATATCCCAAATCTACACTTGTGCCTATTTTAACTTTTCCTGTATCCATTGTTTCACTACCCAGCAAAAGCTTAAACAATGTTGTTTTACCACAACCATTATCGCCAAGAAGAAATACTCGTTCTCCTTTTCTTATCAACAAGTTAACATCTGAAAATAAGGTGTTTTCGCCAAAAGATTTACTTACTCCGACTACCTCTAAAACCTCGTTAGGACCGACATTGGCAACTTCAAAACGTGGTTTAATATTTTCTAATTCCTCTTTAGGTATCACAAGTGTTTCTTTCAATCTGTCAACTGATTTTTGTTTATGTTCAGCAGTTTTAATATTACGTTCTCTGTTCCATTGCCTTTGTTGCTCTATAATACCCTCTATACGTTTAATTTCACGCATTGTGTTTTCATATCTGCGTTCAACGTACTTCTCATTCTCTTCTTTTAACTTCAAATATCTTGAATAATTGCCGTCAAATGCAGTTAAATGCTGATAGGAAAGCTCAAAGGTTTTATTGGTAACCTTATCTAAAAAATATCTGTCGTGAGAAATCACTATAAAGGCACCCTTGTAGTTTGCCAGGAAATTTTCCAACCACTGAACAGATGAGATATCCAAGTGGTTTGTCGGCTCGTCTAAGAGCAAAAGATTTGAGCCACTCAACAAAATTTTGCACAGCGAAACTCTTGTTTTTTGACCACCGCTTAAAAGCGAAAACGGCTTGTCTAAATCCTCTTCAGTAAATCCTAAACCCAATAAAGACGCACGTGCTATGTTTTTATAGGTGTATCCATCTTGTGCCTTGTATTCCTCGTTTAGCCTGTGAAGTTTATCTGCATTTTCAGTAGGATTTCCGATGTTTGCTTCGATATTCCCTGTAAGTTCTAGCATTTTCTCTTCCAACTTTTTTAAGTGCGAATAAACTGTTAAAACCTCTTCGTAAACAGTAAGGTCAGAATTTAATCCTATATGTTGCTCTAAATATCCAATTTCGGTAAATTTAGAAAGGAAAATATCTCCACCATCACGGGAATTCCCCTCTAAAATCATCTTAAATAGTGTGGTTTTACCTGTACCGTTAGCACCGATTAACCCTACTTTATCATGTTCGCCTACGGAAAAAGATACGTTTTCAAAAAGACATCGTTCTCCGAAATACTTATTTACTTTTGACAAACTAAGTAAACTCATTTTTAAACCTCTAATATTTCAATTCCTGCCACTGCTTCCTCAACAAGTCTGTCAAAATCAACCAGTTTTTCTGACCTTTTAATATTTTCAAGTTTTGGCTTTGTCAAAGGATGTCTGGGGGTAAATATTGTGCAACAATCTTCATAAGGAAGCGTTGATGTTTCAAAAGTGTCGATTTGTCTTGCTATTGTTATAATTTCTTCTTTATCCATACCAATAACAGGACGAAATACTGGCATTTTTACTATTTCGTTGGTAACATACATAGCTTCTACGGTTTGACTTGCAACCTGACCGATGCTTTCTCCTGTAACCAGTGCTTTAGCACCTGTTTTTTCTGCCACCTTTTCTGCAATTGCCATCATAAATCTTCTCATAATTATTGTTAATTGCTCAGGGGGGCATTTTTCCTTTATTTCCAACTGTATTTGGGTAAATGGTACTATGTGTACCCTCATTCCGCCCGTATATTTTCCTAAAAGCTTTGCTAATGTTAAAACCTTATTCTTGGCACGTTCGCTTGTATACGGGTGTGAGAAAAAGTGAACTGACTCAAGCCCCAGTCCGCGTTTTGCACACATATATCCCGCAACAGGACTGTCAATACCGCCCGATAACAACAAAATACCCTTAGAGTTAGAGCCAACAGGCATACCACCCAAACCTTTTTCTCGTTTGCAATAAACGTAGATATTGGTTTCTCGAACCTCTGCCGTTACAAGCTTGTCTGGGTTTTTAACATCAACCTCTAAGTTAGGAAAGCTTTCATATAGGTGTCCGCCCAATTCCGTACAAATTTCAGGAGAGGTCATATGGTACTTTTTATCAGCTCTTTTTGCCTCAACCTTAAATGTCTTGGCAGTTATCAGCTCGTCTTTTAAACATTCTACTGCTTGTGATTTTAATTCTTCAAAATCTTTAGATAAAACATAAGCCTTAATTATAGCAACAATACCAAAAACCTTTTTTAAGCTTTCAATCGCATCATCGATTAAGTTTTCATCTGCCATATCAACATAAATAGTAGCCTGAGCACGCCATACCTCAGCTTTATTCGGTCTTAAAGCCCCTCTGATATTTTTAATTAGCAGGTCTTCAAATGCGTGTCTGTTTAAACCTTTTAAAATAATTTCTCCGTATTTTACTAATATTATTTGTTTCATATTTCCTCTCCCTGTATATGTTTCGCCTGAATTGAATCTATATTTTTACATACATATATTACCCGTACGCTTTCATCAGTTGCAATTTCATCTGTAAAGTCATTTAGCTTTTCAAGAACTTTGAATCCGTTTACTGTCAAGGCTTTTACCATTTCATCATCTGTATACATTTTTTCTGTATGAACTTCATCGAATCGTTTGTAACAGCCGTTTTCCTTTACAAAGAACGTTAAATAGAAGTCACAAAGCTTCTTTTCTTCGCAAAAATCATTCTCCCATACATAGAATATATCGTCATTGTCATAGGTGTAAATATTATCTGCCAAGATATTTTTAAACTTATATTCAGTATTTATATCAAAAATCAAAAGGCCATCGGGGTCTAAATAGTTGTTGCACAGTTTAAACATTTTGTTAAGTCTTTTTTCATCTAAAAGATAGTTTACACTATCCAGACAACAAACTATTGTACCTACCGTACCGTAAAGTTCAAATTCATCCATTGACTGATTTAAAAACAAAACATCAGGATTTTTTTCCTGTGCAATTTGTAGCATATCATATGACAAATCTGCACCTATCATCTCATAACCTTTTTTTGAAAGCTCGTTAGTTAAAGTCCCCGTGCCACATGCAAGGTCCAGTATTATATTATTTTCAATATTGTATTTTTTAATTTTACTGTCTATGATTTCGGCTATTTTTTTATAGGGAACATCGCTCATCAGCTCATCATAAACTTCTGCAAACTTGCTATATGCGTCCATTTTGTTCTTTCCTTTAATCTTCTTTTTTTATTTCTTCCCAATATTTTTTAATTGTATTTTCGTTTTTATTGTCAGATGGGCTGTAATATTTTCTGCCCCGTAAAGCATCAGGAAGATATTCTTGCTTTACATAATTATTTTTATAGTTGTGTGGATACATATACTCAAGTCCGTGTCCAAGTTTTTTTGCACCACCATAATGAGAATCCTTTAAATGAGCAGGTATTTCGCCCATACCCCCTGCCTCAACATCTGCCAAAGCAGAATCAATAGCACATACCACTGAATTGGATTTTGGTGCAGTAGCTAAAAGCAGCACTGCCTCTGCAAGCGGAATTCTCGCCTCAGGAAAACCAAGTTGCAAAGCACTGTCAACGCAAGCTTTGACAATACTTGCTGCCATAGGATACGCCAACCCTATATCCTCCGAGGCAATTACCATAAGCCTTCTTGTAATAGAGGCCATATCACCCGCTTTTATTAAACGTGCTAAATAATGCATTGCAGCATCTGGGTCACTTCCACGAATTGATTTTTGAAAGCTGGACAAAACATCATAGTGGCTATCGCCGTCACGGTCATATCTGAATGCCTTTTTAGATGATGCCTGCTCTACCATATTTATATCAATTTCAATTCTTCCGTCTTTTGTTAAGCTTGTCGCATTTACACACATTTCAAGCGTATTTAATGCTTTTCTCACATCACCGCCACACGTTTGTGCGATTGCCGAAATGGCATCTTTTTTAAATTTAATTTTAATTCCCAGTTCTTCTTCTAATATTTTTACCCCGCGTTTTATCGCAAGCACTACATCTTCTTTTTCTAACGGTTTAAATTCAAAAACTGCAGAACGGCTTAAAATGGCATTATAAACATAAAAGTAAGGATTTTCCGTCGTACTTGCGATTAGTGTCACCGAGCCATTTTCAATAACCTCTAAAAGCGATTGCTGTTGTTTTTTATTAAAATTCTGAATTTCATCTAAATACAGCAAAATACCATTCTGGTTACCAATTGTGCCGATATCCTCAATTATAGATTTTATATCTGCAACAGAGGCATTTGTTGCATTTAATTTGTACAGGTGTTTGTTACACAGTTTAGCAGCAATATTTGCCATAGTGGTTTTACCTGTACCGGAGGGACCATAGAATATCATATTTGAAATGTTACCTGATTTTATAAGCTTATATAGGAGCTTATCCTCTGCTATTAAGTGACTTTGGCCAAAAAAATCTTCTAATCTTTCCGGTCTTATTCTGTCTGCTAACGGTCCTTTCATAATATCCCCCCCAGTTCTAAAAAAAGGTCTGCCAAACGTTTGTTTTACAGACCTTTAGATTTTTATTTCTTTTTTGTAGCGATTACAACCTTACGGTTTGGCTCTTCTCCTACACTGTATGTTTCTACCTCGTCATGCGACTGTAAAATAGCGTGGATAATTCTTCTTTCATTAGAATGCATTGGCTCTAATGTGATTTTTTTACCTGTACGAGCAACTGTTCCTGCAAGATTTTTTGCCAACTTAATCAAAGTCTGTTCACGTCTTGCTCTGTAATTTTCTACGTCTAAAATAACCTTAACATATTCTACATCACCCTTGTTTACACAAAGATTGGTTAAATGCTCTAAAGCGTCCAATGTGTCGCCTCGTTTACCGATGATAATTCCCAAATTATCTCCGATAAGATTGATTTTCATAACTTTACCTTCGCGTTTAATATCAAAATCAACCTTCATACCCATCGTAAAAAATACATCATCTAAAAATTCTCTCGCACGGTCTTCAAGATTAACATCTGCCGTTACACGAATAACAGCTTCCTTTGCTCCGATACCAAAAATACCCTTGCTTCCTGAATCAAGCACTTCTACTTTTATATTGCTTCTGTTAAGCTTTAATTCGGCAACTGCTTTTTCTATTGCTTCATCAACAGTTTTAGCAGTTATCTCTACGCTTTTACTCATAGCTTTATACTTACCTCTTTCTTACTTTTTCTTTTTCTTTTTACGCTCTCTAAAATGTAATTCATCATCAGAAATTCCTGACATATCTACTTTTAGCACGCTATTTAAAAGATACATCTGTGCAATTTGAAATAAATTAGAAATTGTCCAATAAAGTCCCAGGCCTGCAGGAAGTGTTATAGAAAACCAGGCTGTCATGAACGGAAATATAGCATTCATTGTTTTCATACTGTTTGCAGCATCGTTGTTCTGAGTATTACCACTCATTTTGTTGGAAAGCACCGAAACCAAATACGTTGTTCCACCTGCTAAAAGCGGGATAAGAGCATACTCTATATTGTTTAGTATGAAATCAAATGAAGGTGTCACTGATAAATCAAAAATAAAAAAGTTAAAATTTATTACATCTGCCTTATCTACAATACCATTCAATTTGTCTAAAGATGCTTCGAGTTTTGTAGCAAGCTCTATTTGATTTACAGTAGCAAATTCGCCTGCTTTTCCCGTAATGATTTCATTTATTTTTAGAATTTGTTCCTGCCCTAACATCATAATATAGCTCATAGGCTTTCTTATAATGTTGTAAAGGGCAATAAGTATAGGAAGCTGAATCAACATAGGAAGACAGCCGCCCATTGGGTTTACACCCATTTCCTGATAAAGTTTCATTGTCTCCTGACTCTGCTTTTCTTTATCATTTGCGTACTTTTCCTGAATTTTTGCAAGCTTTGGTTGTAAGCCTTGCATTTTTTTCATTGATTTTTGTTGTTTGATATTTAAAGGCAATAAAAGTAATTTTATTGCAAGTGTAAACAAAATAATTGTAAAACCGTAATTATTGACAATAAAGTATATTCCTTTGAATAAATATCCTAAAGGAACATTGATAATATCAAAAATACTATTCAAAATTTTCCTCCTTAACGAAACGGTCTGATTCCTCTTTATCTACAGGGTCAAAGCCACCCTCACAAAAAGGATTACAACGAAGAATCCGCCAAAAAGTCATGCCAAGACCTATAATAATCCCTTTCTTTTCAATAGCCTCAATAGCATATTGCGAGCAAGTAGGGTAAAATCTGCAGCAACTCTTTTTTAGCGGAGATATTCTTTTTTGATAAAATCTGATAAATGCAATCAGTACCTTCTTCATAACAAACACTTTCACAAGATTAATTTAGCAACCTTGCACGATTAAACATTGAATAAACAATTTTCGACACATCGTCATAAGAATTTGAATCCAGACTTCCCTCTCTGGCAGCTAAAACAAAATCGTATCCTGTTATTATTTCATCTTCTAAAATTCGATAGCTTTCTCGTAACAATCTTCTTAGTCTGTTGCGTCGAACAGCCTTAGCAAGTTTTTTATTGACTTTAAATCCAAGTCTGTTATACTCTAAGCCATTAGGTAAATAATATAGTGTAAAAAATTTGTGGTATGACCTTTTTCCTGTTCTGTAAACCTTTAAAAACTGTTCGTTTCTATTTAAACTTACTGTTTTTTTCATAAATTATGAATAAAGTCGCTTGAGCACGCCCAAGCGACCAAACTTTCATAAATAGCTTATGCAGATAAAACTTTTCTGCCTTTTAGTCTTCTTCTGGCTAAAACCTTTCTACCAGAGCGAGTGCTCATTCTGTTTCTGAAGCCATGGTCTTTTTTTCTTTTTCTTCTGTTTGGCTGATATGTTCTAAGCAAGTGCTACACCTCCTGATTTTCTAATAAAGCACACCACAATTAAATACTTATCCTCAAATATTATACATAATTTACCCGATATTGTCAATACTTTTTTAAATATTTTTACTTTATGAATAAAAATTTAATTTTCGAAATTTAATGCTTGTTATAATCTGTTTTATTTGTTATAATTATAGAAATTGAAATTTTAATCTTGTATTTTATAAAAAATACATATTATGGAGGCTTATTATGTTAATTGATTTATCTTGTCCTGTTGAAAATCGCGGCGTTTCTGTTAAAACAAATACGGAAACAGGCGAAGCTTTCATATTCTTGAAGCTTTTAAATATCAGCGAAAAAACAATCGTATCTGTTTCATATAACATAAAGGTGTTTGATGAAAACGACAATGAATGCTTAACTATCCCTGTGGAATTAGTTGATATTTCTGCAAAACCTAAGGAGTTTTTTGCCGAGGATAAAGAAATACCGATAGATGGTGAGTTAAACGCAAAAAGCTTTGTTGTTGAGGTAACGTCTGCTGTTTTTGAGAATGGCGAGGTTTATACCCCATCGGAAGAAAACACAATAGATTGTGACAACTCAGAAGCATCAATAGAAGATGCTGTTTTACTTCGTAAGCTTGTACCTGATGCCATTTGTTTTTCTAAAGAATATGATGATTATTGGAGATGTAATTGCGGCAGAGCTAACTTTTTAGATTCCGATATGTGTGTTCGTTGCGGTCGCAGTAAAGAAATAATACTCGCTAATTTTTCTTCCAGAGCTGCTTTAGAAGATACTTTTAAGCGATTCGAAGAGGAAGATGCTAAAAGATTACTAGAAATCGAAAAGGAAAAAGAGCTTAAAAAGAAAAAGAAAATCAAAAACTTATTTACAGTTTTAATTTCGATTGCTATATTGGTATTACTTGTCGTTGCAGGATATTTTATAAGATACGGAATTGTTACATTACAGGGAAATAATGCTGTAAAAAACAAGGATTATTTTAAGGCATATGAGCTTTATTCAAAAATCAACAGTCATAAAACAGCCGATGTTATGAGCGAGGTTATGGGAAACACACCGTCTAATCTTATGTTTGCTACAGGATATCTTGCTGAAGATGACGAAAATCTTTATTATATCACACGCGACTCATATGGTCAGCCTATAAACTTAGTTAAAGAAAACAAAAAAACAAAAGAAAAGTCAACACTTACAGATGCTGCTTACTGTTGTCTTAATACAGTTGGTGACTATATTTATTTTATAAATAAAGAAGGTAATCCTTGTCGCATGCTAAAAGACGGGAATTCCACAGAAGTATTGTTGAATATACAAACATATTATATATGTGTCATTGGTAATGACATGTACTATTTAAAGACCGACTACGACAACCCAAAAGGTCTTACAGATGAACAATGCCAGATGCTTGCTTCACAAGGTCAGATGGAATCATACACAAGGCTTTATTGCTACAATCTAAATTCTAAAAAAGAATTTTTAGTTTCCGAAAAAGCCATTAATATGTGCACAATCTCTAATGGCCGTATCTATTATCTTACACCCAGTGATACAGAAAATCCATGGGAAATGTCTAATCTAATTTCAATGAACCTTAAGGGAAAGGATGTAAAAACAATTGTAGATGTTCCCGTAACCTCCTTCGCTGTAATAGGAGATGATTTGTACTATATTTCATATTTTGATGAAGCTCTTAAGGGTTCTGAAATTACTGGTATGTCATCTTTAGATTGTTCATTGGTAATGTTAGATTTAAAAACAGGAGATAAGAAAGTAGCAACAGACAAAACCGACTTAATTATGGATATTAACGCATTTGGAGATTCGATATTCTTAATTTCATATAACAGAGATTCATTCTTTAATTTTTACACAAGTCAAAGCGAAGATGCAGAAGTTCCTGTTAGCGAAATCAAAAAGCTCAACACAAAAACAAAAGAGGTTAAGTCAATTTTAACTACCGACATTTCTTCTGTTAATGTGTGCGGAGATTATATTTTCTGTGTTTTGGCAGACGGAAGCTTAGCAAGATTAAAAACTGATGGTTCTGATTTCCAGAAAATTGCAGATGACGGAACAAGTATTGTAGCAGTAACTGAACCTGCAGTTGAAACAAAATAAATACAGCAAAATAAATTCAACAAAAAAATATCCGCTCAAATTAGCGGATATTTTTTATGCTCTCGGATGAGCCAATGTATATATGTCCTTTAGCTTCTTGTTGATTACTTTTTCATATAACTGAGTTGAGGAAATATCAGAATGTCCCATCATTGTTTTAATCGAATGTATATCTGCACCATTCTCTAAAAGATGAACAGCAAACGAATGTCTTAGTGTATGCGGTGTGAGTCGTTTTTTTATTCCTGCACCTTCTGCATAAAATTTAACTATTTTCCAAAAACCCTGTCTTGTCATACGATTTCCGTTCATATTAACAAACAGAGCTTGTTCTCCATCTTTTGCAATAGTTTTTCTGATAAGACTTAAATAATTATCAAGAGCAAGCATAGCCGGTTTTCCAAGCGGAATAATTCGCTCATCGCCGTCCTTTCTGCATCTTATGTATCCCACAGAAGAATTTACATCATTAACGTTTAATTCTATTAATTCAGATGCTCGTATTCCCGTAGCGTACAGGACCTCAAGCATTGCTTTATCTCTTATAGATTTCGGGTCTGCATCTGATGGTTGCTCTAAAAATTTTGTTACCTCATCTGCCGTCAGAATTTCAGGCAATTCTTTTTCTATTTTCGGAGGGGTTATTTTGTTTGCATAGTTTTCCCTAATTAATCCCAGAGATGTAATATAGTCAAGGAAATATCTTACAGAAGCAACATTTCTGGCAATAGTGGCCGGGGACTTTCTTTGTTTTTCTAGCCTTTTTATAAATCCCGTAATTGTTTTTTTATCTATTCTTTTGACATTTTTTATCCTTTTTTCATAAAGATAATCGACAAATCTCTCCGCATCAGAAAAATAAGCAGAAACAGTATTTTTGTGCAAATTACTCTCTATAAGATATGTTCTGTATCGGTCTAACAGCTCTATCATATCAAAACTCCCTAGCCTATAATTACCCTGGTCAAAACAGGCTCAAGATAAGCCTGTATAAGTGCAGAAACACTTAGCAGTGCAACACAAATCACTCCGTTAACGAGTGGCATAAAAATTCTAGCTCCAATATCCTTTACTCCCTTTGAAACAGACCATGCATTTTTAAAACAATAAAGTGCATATTCCGTAAAGCATGGAATCAATATCAAGGTATGAGGAAAAATAAGACATAAAAGCATCAAAAATGCTTTTGTACCCATTATTTTAAAAATACAGATTACAACAATTCCGTAAGAAAAGCCCTTTACAAAAACGTAAATCAGACTTCCTACACTGCCGATTAATGATAGTGACATTATAAAAAATATCAATATACTCTTTACATATCCCTGCATTGCAAAACTAAATGTCTTTTTTGAATCTGTACCATAATTTTTTATAGTAGATAAAAATTCATCTATGTACGCCTTTACTTCTCCTTCAGAGCCGGAAGAAATATTTAAAATATACGAAAGTGCCATACCGGCCATAAAGACTCCGAATATTAAAATATATCCTTTTATATTGTCTTTTATATGTTGTTTTATTTCTCGCTTTATACCTCTTAGCATAAAATCCCTCTTTTTCTATATTGTACTGCTTGTACAATATTTTATGCAAAAAAAGGGATTTAAGAACAAAACATTTTTAATTGGAATATTTTTTTAAAAGCTTATCTTTTATCTCCCAGAGTCTAGGTGATAAATCGACGTAATATTTATGAGGAAATTCAAATCTCTTTACCTCATCCCAAAGTCGAAGAACTTCCTTTTCGCAATGCTTTTTAATTTCGTGAACATCAGGACTTTTATAGACCTTCTTTCCTTTTTTGTATATTTGTGTCGTCAAAAGCTCAACACTAAAATTGGAAATCATCTTTCTTTTCCACGTATGCTCAGGGTCAAATATTTCATATGGTTCGTCAGCAGATATTGTTTCATCAAAAAACGTTATTACGTCAGCGATAGCCTCTTTACTCTCATTTGAAAACAATCTGTATACCTTTTTAAAACCGGGATTAGTTATTTTGTCCGTATTCTCGCTTATTTTAATTTTAGGAATAATTTCGTTGTTTTTTTCTATAGCAACAAGCTTATAAACGCCACCGAATACAGGCTCGGATTTTGAAGTAATAAGTCTTTCACCTACTCCAAAGGAATCTATTTTTGCACCTTGAAGCAACGTATCTCTTATAATATATTCATCTAAAGAATTAGATGCAGTAATTTTACAGTCTGTATATCCTGCGTTGTCAAGCATTATTCTTGCTTTTTTAGAAAGGTACGCAATATCTCCCGAGTCAATTCTGATGCCCTTAGGACGTTTGCCCATAGGCCGTAGCACCTCATCAAACACCTTAATTGCATTTGGCACACCTGATTTTAAAACATTATAAGTATCTACTAAAAGTGTGCAAGAATCAGGATATGTTGTGGCATAAGCTTTAAAAGCCTCATACTCACTATCAAAAAGCTGAACCCAGCTGTGAGCCATAGTTCCAAGTGCAGGAATATTGTCATCACGGTCAGAAATTGTACAGGCTGTACCGCAGCACCCTGCGATATACGCAGCCCTTGCACCGTGAATTGCACCGCTATAACCCTGTGCTCTTCTTGAACCAAATTCCATTACTGTTCTGCCCTCTGCAGCTCTTACTATTCTATTTGTTTTCGTAGCAATCAGGGACTGATGATTTATTGTCAATAAAATCATTGTTTCTACAAATTGTGCCTGTATTACAGGACCTTTAACAGTAATTATAGGTTCATGCGGAAAAATGGGCGTACCCTCAGGAATTGCCCAAACATCGCACTCAAATTTAAAGTTTTTAAGATACGTTAAGAAAGGCTCACTGAAAATTTTTTTACCTCTTAAGTATTCAATGTCAGCATCTTCAAATTTAAGATTGTCTAAATATTCTATTAATTGCTCCAGACCTGCCATTATAGCAAATCCGCCATCATCTGGAACCCGTCTGAAAAACATATCAAAATATGCAATTTCATCCTTTAAACCATGCTCAAAATAGCCATTTGCCATAGTTAATTCGTAAAAATCAGTCAGCATGGTTAAGTTTTGTTTTGTCATAGAAAACGCCTCAATTATTATATAATAGCATTTACAATTTTGTGCATTTCATCAAACTTTGATTCAATATCCATACAAATTTTCATTTGATTTCTTGCACGAACTAAATTATGCTCTAAATACTTTGTTTTAAAATATGTATCGCCGTTTAAATAATCGTCTAAAAATCTGACCACAAGTTCATATGTCAAAAGTTTAGCCGAAAACGGCATAAGGTCAAGCTCAGTTTTTGTTATTGAAGACTTGAGTTCTGTAGCGAATCCGTCAGCAAAACTTTCAAAGAGCTTTAAGTCAATAGCAACCTTATCGAGATTTTTTTCATCCTCTGCCGCAGTAGACGCTCCATATCTTATAGCGTCGCCAAAGTCATACAACAACGAGCCGGGCATAACTGTATCTAAATCTATTACACATATAGCTTGCTTTGTGTCTTTGTCAAATAGAATATTATTAAGTTTAGTATCATTATGTGTAACCCTTAACGGAATATCTCCTGATTCAATACCATCTACAATTACACTTGCTTCATTTTCGTTTTTTAATATGTAATCTATTACATCCTCGCAACTTTTACTTCTGCCGAACTTATCCTCTTTTAAGGTCTTTTTGAAGGCTTCTATACGCAATGGCGTATGATGAAACTTTTCAATTGTTTCAACCAACTCATCAACAGGAAAATCTGCCAAATAATTTTGAAATCTTCCAAAGCCTACTCCTGCTTGATAAAATTCCTTAGGAGTTACGTTACCTTCTAACGTTATGCTGTCCTTAATGTATTTATATGCTCTAAAGGTATCCCCATTGGATGCGACAAAAAAACTTTTTCCGTCATTAGTATCCAATAAGCTTACTACCTCACGGTCTACATCTCCGCCTAAAGCAATAACCTTATTTTTTATGTGGTTGGTTACTTTAGATATGTTATTCATCATATATTGTGGATTTTTGAAAACATTTGTGTTTATTAGCTGAAGAATATAAGGTTCGCCGTTTTTTTCTGCAATAAACGTGTTGTTGATATGACCATTTCCACAAGAGAGTCCCTCTGTTTTTAGTCCGAAAGCATTGCTTGCTTCAAGCAACGAAACATTCATACGAACAAATCCTTCCATCTATAATATAATAATTATGATATCACATTTTTTTAAATTTTACAACATTTTTTTAATTTTTTGTTTTACTTATGTAATAATTTATGATATAATAATAAAACAATAAAAATATTGGAGGTATATTTATGGATAGAATAATCTCTGAAATTAAAAATGCTGCAGGTAAGGTTGCTAAAAAATCAACTGAATTAGTTGAACTTTCAAAGGTAAAGCTCAATATTATCAACACAAAATCAACGATTGATGAAAATTTCAAATCTCTCGGCGAATTGCTCTACTATTCTCAAAAGGGCGATGCCGATATAACAACAGAAAGTATAGAAGAAACAATCGCAAAAATTGATGATTTGTACGAAAAATTAGATGAATTAAACAACATTTCAGCTAACATCAGCAATAAAAAGATATGTCCAAACTGTAAAAAAGCAAATGAAAACAACTCTGCTTTTTGTTCGGATTGCGGTTTAAATCTTGACGACTGATTATTGATAAAGCAAGGCTTGCAAACAGCAGGCCTTTTCTATACGCCTGTAGCTCATTTGGATAGAGTGACAGACTCCGACTCTGTAGGTAGTGCGTTCGAATCGCATCAGGCGTACCAATTCGGGACAAGGCAACCTTGTTCCGAATTTTTAAATTTATAATTACACATGGGGGATATATATGAAAATTGTTTTTCTAGACTCAAAAGCACTTGGCGAAGACTTGGATTTTTCTTATTTTAATGATTTAGGTGATGTAATAATTCACGACAACACCCCGCAAGAAGAAATACATGAAAAAATAGTTGATGCAGACGCTATTGTTTTAAATAAATTAAAGCTCAATGAAAACAATCTTAAGTTTGCAAAAAAGCTTAAGCTTATATGTGTAACTGCTACAGGTTACGACAACATAGATGTAAATTATTGTAAATCTCATAACATTGCCGTTTGTAACGTCGTGGGATATTCATCACAAAGTGTATCTCAGTTAACTGTTTTAATGGCTCTTTCCCTTTTTACTAAATTATCTGACTACACCGACTTTGTAAACAGCGGAAACTATACAAAAAGCGGTGTTGCAAATCGACTAGTTCCTGTATACAATGAAATACATGGTAAAATATGGGGTATTGTTGGACTTGGAGCTATAGGGCGACAGGTAGCAAACGTAGCAACTGCATTAGGTTGCAAGGTTATTGCATATAAAAGAACTCCCGATAACACTGTGCCTTGCTGTAATCTTTCATACCTTTTCAAAAAAGCAGATATTATCTCTGTCCATCTCCCACTTACAGATGAAACAAGAGGTATAATTAACAGCGATTTAATTTCACTTATGAAAGAAAATGCTATCCTTATAAATGTTGCACGAGGTGCAGTTACTGATGAAGAAGCATTGGCACAAGCAGTTCTAAATAATAAAATCCGCGGTATAGGTGTTGATGTATACTCTGAAGAGCCATTTTCAGAAGACCACCCATTCTATAAATTATTAGGCAACAAAAAGGCTCTTCTCACTCCTCATATGGCGTGGGGTGCATATGAATCAAGAGTTCGTTGTATGAAAGAGGTACATGAAAATATTGTTGCCTTTTTAAAGGGTGATATAAGAAACAGAGTTGATATTTAAAGTATTCACATAATGTGGCTTTTTGTTTCAATTGTTATATTTCTGTTTCAATTTGTAAAAAACAGTTGATTTTTATCTTATTTACTGTTATTATAATTATGAAAGTTCAAGAAATTTGAACTTTTAGACTACAAAATATACGACGGTGATAATTATGAGAACTAGTAAACAGGAAATTTTTGCAAACAGATTGAAACAATTACGCTTAGCTTCACAGCTTACACAAACAAAGCTTGCTGAAAAATTAAATGTTTCAAGAAGCTGTCTTGCAAATTATGAAGGTGCAAACAGATTTCCCGATGCGGATATTTTATCCATAATTTCTAACTACTTCAAGGTAAGTGTTGACTATCTTTTATCGGACAAAAGTTATTTCTGCTTAGAAAGAGATTACAACAACGATATGACCGAGCTTTTAAAAGAGGTTTCAACAACAGGCAAGCTTGATATTTCACATATTTCGCCGTTGTCAAAAATTGCTCTTTTTGAATTTTATAATTTTTTGAACCAAAACGAAAATAGTACCCCAAGCACAAAAAGAGGCGGTTAACCGCCTCTTTTTGTGCTTATGAGTCTATAATCCTTTAGTATTTCAAAATACTTTTCTATACGCTCATACAACGGACTTGCATTTTTACCATATTCTTTCTCAAGACTTTTTGCAATTTCATATACCGTACTTTTTCCGTTAATTCTACACCATATAAAGCTCCCTATTTCATCTAAATGAACTGTTGTGTTTTTCGGCTTTTTAATCATTTTTTGTAGAATAAAGTTGAATATTCCTTTATTTTCTACAATTATTTCGACCTTATTATCTTTAATACTCCAATCTAAATCTTTTTTAATTTCAGGTACATTATTCAGCATTATTCACTGCCCTCTCGCTTTTTATGTTGCGTGTAAATTTAAATATTGTAAAAGCTATAATTATCAAAAATATTATACCGCCATAATTATAAGCTATTGCGGGAATATGCATTGATAAATCAAATATATCATCAATTTTAAAAATTGCAAATACTGCCAGCAAAATTCCAACCAATCCCTCTCCGGCTATCATTCCTGAGCAAAACAGTATGCCGTTATTTATTCTTAGTTTCTTTTCGTTATCGTTGGATTTTTCTCTTTCTACAAAACCTCTTATCAAACCACCTATCATAATACACGCATTTAACTGCACAGGCAGGTATATTCCAATTGTGAACGGCAATACAGGAATTCCAAGAATTTCAACACATATTGCTATGAAAACACCAACAATTACTAACTCCCAAGGTAAGTTTCCCTCCATAACACCTTCAGTTATAATTTTCATAAGTGTTGCTTGCGGTGCACCTAATTCCTCAGAACCAAAACCCCACGCACTATCCAGAAGATATAGTGTTATCCCTATTGCAAAAGCAGATGATGCAACACCTATTATTTCTCCGATTTGTTGTTTTTTTGGCGTTGCACCTAAAATATATCCGGTTTTTAAATCTTGTGATGTATCGCCTGCAATTGCTGAAACAATACAAATCACTGAGCATATTGCAATAGCACTTACCATTCCGCCAATTCCATTGTTTCCCGAAAACTTTAATATAAGTGTTGATACTAACAACGTAGCTATAGCCATACCGGAAACAGGATTATTACTTCCGCCTACAAGCCCAACCATACGTGCAGAAACAGTAGCAAAAAAGAATCCGAACACTACAACTATTACAGCACCGATAATGCTTATGGGAATAGCTTTTACAAGCCATACTGCAACTGTTAATATAACAATTGCAAAAAGCACAATTCTAAAGCTTATATTTTGATTTGTTCTGTCATCTGAAACTTTTTCTCTGTTTTTTAAACCTTTTAATGTTTGAGTAAATGTTTTAAATATCAGTGGCATAGACTTAATTAAGCTTATAATTCCACCTGCAGCTAAAGCTCCTGCACCAATATATCTTATATATGTGCTCCAAATTCCACTTGCTCCGCTTTGTGCATATATTTCGCCGACTGTAGAAGTTGCAGGATATAGTACAGCACTATTTCCAAAAGCTACAATAAGCGGTATTAAAACAAGCCAGCTAAGAAGTCCTCCTGCAAACATATATGAAGATATTTTTCTTCCACAGATATATCCTACACTAATAACCGCGGGATATATCTGAGTGCCTATTTCTCCCGCAAAATTTTTAATTCTGAAATTTACCTCGCCTGATACAATTTTTAATCCATCAATGATAAATTTATATATACCTGAAAACAGCATACCCATAAATACAGTAGATGCATTTGCACCGCCCTTTTCGCCCGCCATAAGGACCTCTGCACAGGCTGTACCCTCAGGATATGGCAATATGCCATGTTCTTCAACTATTAAAGCATTACGAAGCGGAACCATAAAAAACACACCAAGCAGGCCGCCAATGAGTGCTATTAAGGTTATTTCTAAAATTTCAGGCTTATCTGTTTTTCCCTCAGCTGCCCAGAGAAAAAGTGCCGGCAACGTAAATATTGCACCTGCAGCAACTGATTCTCCTGCGGAGCCTATTGTTTGTACGATGTTATTTTCTAAAATAGAATTTTTACGCAAAATCATACGTATTACGCCCATTGAAATCACAGCCGCAGGAATTGAAGCAGATACTGTCATACCTACTCTCAAGCCCAGATACGCATTTGCAGCTCCGAAAACTATCGCCAAAAAAACTCCCACAATTATCGAAGTAACGGTAATTTCGGGAGTTATTTTTTTTGATGGTACATAGGGTTTTAAATCGTCTTTTTTATTCATATAATCTCCACTCTGACACAATATAAATTTAATACTTATATTATGCCACAATGAAAACGCCAATATTCAAGCTCTATTTACACTTTGATAAAAAGTATAACAGAAATTCAAAAAAAGAATTTACAGCACTAACGCTTACACGCTCGTTCACAGTATGAATATCCAGCATATCCGGACCGATTGAAATACAATCAAGGTCTTTAATTTTAGATACAAATATACCGCATTCAAGTCCGGCATGAACCGCATATATTTTGGGCTTAACGCCAAACTTCTCTTCATAGCTTTTAAGGTACAATTGCTGAAGGTCGGTATTCTCTACATATTCCCAGGCAGGATAATGTCCCGATGTTTCAACATTACATTCACACTGCTCCGCTATAAAAAACAATTTTTCCTGTAAATAATCCATCGCACTTTCTTTATTGCTTCTTAAAGTATAAAGCAACGAAAGCTTTTCGTCATCTGTCTTTAAAATACCTAGGTTGAGCGACGTTTCTACAAGATTTCTTATTTTTGTGCTCATTTCTACAACACCATTTGGCAAAGCAGAAAGCAAATACAAAAACGTATCTTTATTCTTTTTGCTTATTGCTTGAAAATTTCCTTCTTCGCAGATTTTAATGGTAATTTCCAAGTTTTCTTCACGTTCTGAGACCTCTTCTTTTATAATTTCAAAATATTCCTCCATTTTGGGAATGAACGTTTCTGTGTCATATACGACCAGTTGTGCCTCACAACGTGACGGAATAACATTTCCTTTATCGCCGCCATTTGCTTGGATAATATCATAATCGGTTATTTTTTTAGCATAGGAAAGAATTCTTACCATCAAGATATTTGCATTTACTCTTCCCTTGTCAATCATTCCAGCCGAATGACCACCTTTTAATCCATCAATAATTATAGATACTTTTTTACCGCAACAGATGTTTCTTGCTAAATTCATAGAAATTTTAACTTCAACACCACCTGAACATGATACAACAGCTTCATCATTTTTTCCCATATCAAGATTTATCATTCTTTTTGAAGAAAGCTTGCTCATATCTAATTTTCCGGCACCAAGCATACCTATCTCTTCATCTGTTGTTAATACTGCCTCAATAGGCGGATGTTCAAGATTATCAGCCTCTAAAATTGCAAATATCATCGCCACAGCGATACCGTTGTCTGCACCTAAGGTTGTTTTATCTGCCTTTATAAAATCTCCATCAAGATAAATATCTAATCCGTCAGTTTCAAAATTTATATCACTTGCAGGTGTTTTCTGGCAGACCATATCAATGTGTCCTTGCAATATTATAGGTTCACATTTTTCATAGCCATCTGTCGCATTCTTGTAAATTATTACATTTTCCGCATCATCCTGAATAAATTTAAGATTATGCTCTTTTGCAAAATCAACACAAAAATCAGATATTTTTTTCGTATTTCCTGAGCCGTGCGGAATACCGCAAATCTTCTCGAAATAATAAAATACTCTCGACTGTTCTAATCCTTTTAATTTACTCATTATAACCTCCAAAAGTCTTTTTTTATATTATTTACAAGAAAAGGCATTTAATACTTATTTATTTACATTAAGCATCGCTGCTCCGATAATTCCTGCGTCATTAAACAGCTCGGCAATTTTTATTTCAGTCTTTGGCATATACTTATTATAATCATTTTCATATACAAATTCCCTGATCGGAATAAGAAGTTCATCGCCCTCTTTACTTATTCCACCGCCAATTGCTAACACTTCCGGTTGAAAAATATTTACAAAGTTACTTATACCCTCGGCAACATATCTTATGTATTGATTTTTAACCTCTATTGCTGCTTTATCTCCTTTTTTTGCACATTCAAAAGCAGTTCTTCCGTTAATTTTCCCTTTATTTTTGAACCACTCATTCATCAATGAATCAGGGCATTCTTTCATTTTTTCTTTCGTCTGCTCAATAAGGGCTGTAACAGAGGCATACTGCTCAAGACAACCTTTTTTTCCGCAGGTGCATTGTTTTCCGTCTACAAAAATAGATATATGTCCCAGTTCTGCACCTGAGTGATTAAAGCCACTATAAATTTTTCCGTCTATTATAATTCCGCCACCCACACCTGTTCCGAGTGTAATAAGCAAAAATGAATCAATTTTTTTCTTCATAAACCAATACTCGCCATAAGCCGCGGCGTTTGCGTCATTTTCAATATTGACAGGCAAATTAATATACTTTTTAAATTCATCTACTAAACGAACGTTGTTCATAACAATATTATTTGAAGTTAATACTACTCCATTTGCTGCATCTACAGAACCGGGGCAGCCTATACCTACTCTTTCGATATCTTCTAAGGTGTATCCTGCTTTTTCGGTGACCTCTTTAGAAAGTCTCGCCATATCCTTTACTATTTCTTTATAATCGCGTTCTTTTATTGTTGGTGTGCTGTCCTTTGCAATAATTTTTCCCTCTTTGTTTACAAGTCCAACAGCAATGTTTGTACCTCCTAAATCTATACCTATATACATAGCATATTCTCCTCTCAAAATTCAGTAAAATCATAATATAGTAATTATACCATTATATATTGATATTTTCAAGAAGTAAATCAGAAATTCTTACATAGTTAACGTCTATAAAAAAAGACAAGATAAATCGCTTATCTCGTCTTTTAAAAAATTATTCGTAATCAACAACATCTGCCCAGTTCATTAGAAATTCCTTTTCGGATTCTATGCCCTTTGCAAGCTGGGATGCAGCAACAATTGGTATCCATCTTTGAATATATTGCTTTGCTGTATCTGTTTTTTTGCAGAATAAATCAATATATTTTTGAGCACCCTCTTTATCTCCTGCAAGTGAAAACAAAAGAAATGTTCTTGCCGCATCTGCCGCACCATTGCCTTGTGTGGCGTGCGACCAGTCAATGATATAATGCTTTCCGTCATCTGCTATTATGATATTACTCGGGTTCAAATCGCCGTGACATAGTTTAGCATGCTTAGGAGCTGAGTCGAGTCTTGTATGAAGCTCGTAACGCGTTGTAGCCGATAAATCTGTTGATGCAATCTTGCCGTGCATCTTATCCTTAATTTTGCTCAAAAGAGGAACTCTCTTAGATAAAATTTCAACCTGAATATCAACTAATTCTTTCAAATATTCGTCTTTTTTATCAGGGTTTTCGCTCATCAGTGTTGCTAACGTTTTACCCTCAATATAATCCATCACAATAGCCCATTTGCCATCAATTTTTGTAACCTCATGAAGCTTCGGAATATTTAGGTCTGTTTCCTCTACACGAGCGTGATTCAAAGCTTCGTTTAAAACGTTCGCCTTTGAGAAATCTTCATTAAAGAGCTTTATTACCTTGTCGCCGTCACGATAGATTTTTTTGCCTGTGCCTGTTGCGATAATATTTTCCAACTTCATTATCTTTTACCTCCATAGTAAGCATTAAGGTACATTTCTTTTATTTCAGACATTAATGGGTAACGTGGGTTTGCACCCGTGCATTGGTCATCAAATGCCTGCTCTGTCATTTCATCAAGGCTCTCTAAGAATGACTTTTCGTCAATGTCATAATCCTTGATGGATTTCTTTATACCAACCTTTTCTTTCAGGTCGTTAATATGCTTAATTAAGCTTTCTAGCTTATCCTCATTGCTCTTACCTTTTAAACCTAAAGCATCAGCAATTTCAGCATAACGTGCAAGTGTATGAGGATGGTCATACTGTGAAAATGTTCCCATTTTTACAGGCTTTTCAGATGCGTTAAATCTTATTACCTCTTCAATCATCAACGCATTAGCAACACCATGAGGTAAGTGATGGAACGCACCCAGCTTATGAGCCATTGAGTGACATATTCCCAAAAACGCATTAGCAAATGCCATACCTGCCATTGTAGCGGCGTTAGCCATCTTTTCACGGGCTTCAATATCAGTTGCACCATCGTTGTATGCACGTGGTAAATATTCAAATACGGTCTGCAACGCCTTAATTGCCAATCCATCTGTATAGTCTGTTGCAAGCATAGAAGCATAAGCTTCAACCGCGTGAGTTACTGCATCAATACCTGATGCTGCAGTTAATCCCTTTGGTGCCGTCATATGCATATCGGTATCCACAATCGCCATATTTGGCATTAATTCATAATCAGCCAACGGATATTTAACACCTGTATCTTCATCTGTAATAACTGCAAAAGGTGTTACCTCAGAGCCTGTTCCTGCTGACGTAGGAATTGCAATAAAGTACGCTTTTTCACCCATTTTAGGAAATTTATAAACACGCTTTCTTATATCAACAAATCGCATTGCCATATCCATAAAATCAACTTCGGGATGCTCATAGAGTACCCACATAATTTTTGCAGCGTCCATAGCAGAACCGCCACCTAAAGCAATAATGCAATCAGGGTTAAATGCTCTCATCTGTGCAGCACCCTCTTTAGCACAGCCCAGCGTCGGGTCAGGAGCTACATTAAAGAATGTCGAATGAGTAATTCCCATTTCGTCTAACTTGTCTGTAATTGCTTTTGTATAACCGTTTTCATAAAGGAAAGTATCCGTTACAATAAAGGCACGTTTTTTATTCATTACTGTTTTTAACTCATCTAAAGCAACCGGCAAGCAACCCTTCTTTATATAAACCTTTTCAGGAGCTCTGAACCAAAGCATATTTTCCCTTCTTTCTGCAACAGTCTTGATATTCAAAAGATGCTTAACACCAACGTTTTCTGAAACAGAGTTGCCGCCCCAAGAGCCGCAACCGAGCGTCAAAGACGGAGCAAGTTTAAAGTTGTATAAATCACCGATACCACCATGTGATGATGGTGTGTTAACTAAGATACGGCAGGTTTTCATACGAGCTTCAAACTCTGCAAGCTTATCCTGTTGTGTCTGCACGTTTAAATATACTGAAGACGTGTGACCATAGCCACCATCTGCAACTAACTGTTCTGCTTTATTCAAGGCATCATTAAAGTCCTTTGATTTATACATTGCCAGAACGGGAGAAAGCTTTTCATGTGCAAATTCTTCTGAAAGGTCAACTGATTCAACTTCGCCAATTAAAATTTTCGCATCCTCAGGAACCTCAATACCTGCAAGCTTTGCAATTGTATAAGGCTTCTGACCTACAATTTTAGCATTTAAAGCACCGTTTATAATAATTGTTTTTCTTACTTTGTCCAGCTCTTCATCATTTAAGAAGTAACATCCACGTGCTTCAAATTCATTACGAACCTTATCGTATATCTTTTTATCAACTATTACACTCTGCTCTGATGCACAAATCATACCATTGTCAAATGTTTTTGAGTGAATAATTGAATTCACAGCAAGCAAAATGTCTGCACTATCATCTATAATTGCAGGAGTATTACCAGCACCAACACCCAAAGCAGGCTTTCCTGAAGAATAGGCAGCTTTTACCATACCGGGACCGCCTGTAGCCAGTATGATATCTGACTCTCTCATTAAAAAATTAGTCATATCAAGACCGGGAACATCTATCCAGCTGATAATACCTTCAGGTGCTCCGGCTTTAACAGCTGCTTCTAAAACGATTTTAGAAGCTTCTATTGTTGAGTTTTTAGCTCTGGGATGTGGTGAAATAATAATTGCATTTCTTGTCTTTAGTGCAATCAGGGTTTTAAATATTGCAGTTGATGTGGGGTTTGTTGTAGGAATAACCGCACCAATTACGCCAATAGGCTCAGCAATTTTCTTAACACCATATGCCTTATCCTCTTCTAAAATTCCACAAGTTTTTGTATCCTTGTATGCATTATAAATATATTCAGCTGCATAGTGGTTTTTAATAACCTTATCCTCCACTACACCCATACCTGTTTCTTCTACTGCCATTTTCGCAAGAGAAATTCTTGCTTTATTCGCCGCCGTTGCCGCCGCTAAAAAGATTTTGTCAACCTGCTCTTGAGTGTAGCCTGCAAAAATTTGCTGTGCACTACGCACACGGGCAAGCTCTGCTTTTAAAGCTTCAACACTGTCTACTAAAATTCGTTCACTCATCAATTAAAACTCCTTTTTTAATAATCTTAACAATAACTATTATAAAAGAATATGCCAAATGTGTAAAGTCTGTTTTTTATATATCGTTATTCCAATATCGATATATCAATATTTATATCGACGATATAATTTCTTTAATTATTTCTATGAATTTTTTATCCGGCTCGGTTTTTCTGTAATCTTGTCGGTAGAAAGCAACATCTCTGCAAATACCTCCCTCACCAACATAAGGAATATTTTTAAGTCTCAAGTCATCATAACTGTTATTAGGTGCCGGCGAAATCCTTGCAAATGCTCTTTTTTCTGCTTTTAAAACATCATAAAGTCCTGCTCTTTCATATACCGAAATATATCTTTTATTCTCTTTTGCCTCGGTTTTTTTCTTTGCTTTTGCAGGCGGTAAAAACGGCACAGCATCATCCCCGTAATCAACCTCTATAAATCCTTCTAAATCCTCAGCTGTAACCTTGTCTTTTTTGGCCAATTGACTGTCACAAGAAACCAAAATCTCCTCGGTATACTCCCACAGAAGCTCATATCTTAACTCTTTTTCTTCAAACATCTGGATAAAATATCTTTCATTTTCTATGTTGTAACGGATTATACCTATATTATTTTCGCCTGTTGCTACATTTTTTATAGCTCTTATGGGGTTAGTTTCCCTATAATTGATTTTTATCTGCTCGTTTTTATCTAAAGATGTTAAAAATTTAGAAAACGCCTGAGAAATATATGCACTCCTTGCTACAGCTGCATCAAAAATCAGTACATCACTTTTTTTCGCATTAAAAAGAGTTTCAACACGCTCAACCTGTGCTATAATTCCCTTGGCATACATAATAAATTCTGCACCCTTAGTAGTAGGGACAACTCCCTTAGAGCTTCTTTTAAATATAGAAATTCCAATTGTTTCTTCAAGGTCTTTAATAGCTTTGCTCAACTGCGGCTGATTCATATAGAGATTCTCTGCAGCTTTAGATATAGAGCCCATTTTCTCAACCTCTAATATATATTTTAAATGAAGCGTATTCATTTTTTTGGCTCCTTATTTATTATTTTTAATCTTTTCTCTTAAATGATTAGAAAGCACGGCTAATGACGATGCCATATTCTCATTCTGTACTAAAATATCTTCTGGTGCCTTCAAATGTGTAGGAGAAAAATTCCAAATACCCATTATGCCACTCTCAACAAGGGTATCGCACACATTTTGTGCTGCAGCTTCAGGTACGGTAATTATGCCAATCTTGATATTTAGTCTGCGGCACATCTCCGAAAGTCTCGAAATATCAAAAATCATTTCGTTATCAACAAGCTCCTCATTTGTATCAAAGGCCGCTACAATTTTTATACCATAACGTTCAAAACCACGGTAAGACATAAGTGCCATACCAAGATTTCCAGCCCCTACTAATATCGCATTTGTACTGTTTTCATAACCCAAAAAGTCAGATATTCCATTAATTAAATCGCTTACTACAAATCCACGCTTTGGAATACCAGCACTTTTACAAACAGCAGCTAAATCCTTTCGTACTTGAACATCATTTAAATCAAGTGCATTAGCTACAGTCGACGAAGATATATAACTGTTTTCATCCTTGATGCTTTTTAAGTAGGACATATACAAAGGCAATCTCTTTAGTGCTTGTTTTGAAAGATTTTTATACTCGTTCATTATTTACCTCTTTTTTATGTTATTTTTATGTACTATTTCTTGATTAAATTTTTACTATGTCTTTAATTTTACCATAAAAACGACATATAGTCAATTTTTTCTTAATCTAAAGAAAAATTGACTATAGGTGAATTCCATCTAACAAAATAAGGCGTATGCTGTACTTACTATTATTGAGTTATTCCTTAAAATAACATTCGTTTCTATAAAAAATGAGTTGTAACAAAATATGCTACAACTCATTTTTGTTCTTTTATTTCTTTGTGCCGAAGAAATTAAAGGTCAAGGTTTGAATAAGATTTTAAGCTCAGCCCATTGTCAAAGCTAGATGCTTTCTTATCTTTATTTTAATAGACGTTAAAAAATATAAAAAGTTCCATATAAAATGGAACTTTTTTCAAAAACCAAATAGAATTCCTATAATTGCACCTATCCCTATATAAAGAATCGGATGTTTTTTAAACTTAAATATACCAAATAATAAAATTCCAAACAAAATAAAATATTTTAAGTCTATTCCCGACATAAAGTCACCTTTGAAAAGTGACGTTTCAAAAACAGATAAAACAGAAGCAAAAAGCATTCCCGCTACCGCAGGTCTTAACCCGTAAAAAATGTCCTTAACAAGCTTGTTTTCACTAAATTTTTCTAAAAATCTTGCAACTATTAAAATAACAATAATACTAGGTAAAACAAGTGATAACGTAGCTAAAATTCCACCTGTAATGCCACATACTACCGTGCCGACATATGTTGACATATTAACACCGATTGGTCCGGGGGTTGATTCCGCTACTGCTACCATATTTGTAAGCTCAGCAACACTATACCAACCATAATTCTCGCCTATTTTAAACAAAAACGGTATTGTCGCAAGACCGCCACCAACAGAAAAAAGTCCTGTTTTAAAAAATTCCCAGCAAAGCGTAAGAAGTGTCATCATTCATCACCTCTCACTTTCTTTACGATATATTTATAGCTAATAGTTACAAAAACAGTTACCAGAACAATCAAAATCGGCGATAATTTAAAAAAGACTGATACCAATGCCGATATAATAGCTATAACAGAAGTGTATGCGTCTTTAATTCCTATCCTTGCAAGCTTATATAGTGCTTGAACTAAAAGAGCAGCAACTGCCACTGAAATTCCTGCAAATGCACTTTTTACAACAGCAAATCCAAATAGCTTCTGTAATATACTTGATAAAATCAAAATTAAAATTATAGAAGGTGATACGACACCAAGTGTTGCCACAATGCCACCTATGTTTTTTTTCTCTTTGTAGCCGATAAAAGTAGCAAGATTTACAGCGATTACACCTGGCGTGCATTGCCCTATGGCATAATAATTTGCTATTTCTTCCATAGTTGCCCACTTATGCTTAGTGACAATTTCTCTTTCTAACATTGGAAGCATAGCGTATCCACCGCCAAACGTGACACTCCCCAAGAAAAAGAACACTCTATAAAGCTCCCATAGTTTTTTCATAAAGATTACCTATTTCCTCTCGCTTTTAATTTTCTTATCCAGTAAATAATATTCAATTGAATCAACTAAACCCTGCCAGCTTGCTTCAATAATATCCTCAGAAACACCCACTGTACTCCAATTCAAATTACCGTCTGTGGTTTCTATTAAAACTCTGGTTAGTGCCGCTGTGCCTGCCATTCCATCTAAAACTCTTACTTTAAAGTCAATAAGTCTGCTTTGTTTAAGTTCAGGATAAAATCGATACAAAGCCTTTCTCAATGCCTTATCAAGTGCATTAACAGGACCATCTCCCTCTGCTGCTGTTATCTCATAGCTTCCATCAACACTTATTTTTATCATAGCTGATGCTGTTTTAGAAGTCGTAGGTGCAATTGAAATTACTTTAAATTGCTCTAACTCGAACTGCGGCTTATAGTAGCCCAACTTTTTCATAATCATAAGCTCTAGTGAGCCTTCTGCACCCTCAAACTGATAGCCGTTATTTTCAAGTTTTTTGATTTCTTCTAAAACTTCTGTTATTACACTTGAATCCTTATTGATGTCAGGATTAATCTTTTTAATGATTTCATAGACCATTGCTCTGCCGGACATTTCAGACATTAGCAGTCGTCTTTCATTACCTACATCCTCAGGGCTAATATGCTCAAATGTTACAGGATTTTTCAAAACAGCATCTATGTGCATACCTCCCTTATGTGTAAAAGCCATATTTCCAACATAAGGCTTACGCTCATCAGGTACAATATTTGCAAGCTCATACACCTGACGTGAAACATTTTTAAGTTTCTTTAATGCTGCTTCAGGAACTACATTGTAGCCTCTCTTCAACTGAAGATTTGGAATAATGGTACAAAGATTGGCATTACCGCAACGCTCGCCAATTCCATTAATTGTGCCTTGAATTTGTTTAACACCTGCAAATACCGCCATTAAGGTATTTGCAACCGCAACACCTACGTCGTTATGGCAATGGATTGCAATTGTAGTATCAGGCATTTTTTCCTTTACTTCTTTTATAATTTCTGCAATTTTATCAGGAAAAGTAGCCCCGTTAGTATCGCACAAGCAAATAGTTTCAGCTCCTGCATTACGTGCAGCCATCAAAACTTTCATTGCATATTCTTTATTATTCTTATATCCGTCAAAAAAATGCTCAGCATCAAAAAAAACTTCTTTTCCACAAGCTTTTAAATAGGCTATTGTATCCTTGATGATTGTTATGTTTTCATCCAGACTTGCATGGAACACCTCTTTAACGTGCAAATCCCACGATTTACCAAAAATGGTAATAACAGGTGCATTAGATTCTACCAATGCCTTTATTGCTGTGTCTTTTTTGACATCAACACCTATTCTGTGTGTGCTTCCAAAGGCTACAATTTTTGCATTCTTTAAATCAATCTCTGATATTTTTTCAAAAAGCTCCCTATCCTTAGGATTGGACGCAGGAATCCCCGCCTCAATATAATCAACTCCCAATGAGTCGAGCATTTTTATAATTTTTAACTTGTCTTCTAAGGAAAAAGCAACGCCTTCACCCTGTGTTCCGTCACGCAGAGTGGTATCATATACAAAGATTTTTTCCATTTACAATAGCCCCTCTTTTATCAAAAAGGTCTGCCGATTACGGCAGACCCCTTTTTATTTAATATTTTACTGGAGTACCATCAAAGTATTAACTTCATATACACCAAGCTTTTCTGTGCCTGCAGCAGTTATAATATTGCCTATCTTCAGTCCCTTAATTGTAAGTGACTTGCCCGTTGCAGAATCGATAATCTTTGCTGTATCTTTAATAAATAACTGTTTCTCCGCTACTCCGCCTGCAGCTGACTCAACTTCTAATACCAAGAGGTTGTATGCAGTATTGATTGTTTTAATTGTTCCTGTAACCTGAAGTGCTGATTCTACAGCTTCAGCAGAAATTCCAACTACTGTTTCGCTTTCTGTTTTAAGCTTAACGTATGAACCAAGTCGCAAATCATACACAGATGCTTTATCTCCCTCTAGTGTTACTTCACAATTACGCGACATAATATACTTTGACTTAGAGCCGTCTTTTGAAATTGTAATATATGATGTAGCATTAGAAATTGTTATCTCTTCAATTGTACCCTCAAGTGTCTTCGTAATTCCTGTAGCCTTTATCGAAGTTACAATACCATATTCAAGCGTTAATGTTACTGTATCGCCTACTACTAAGTCTGTCATATCTCCATTAGAAGCATTTTTAACAACTTTTACATCATCGCCTACAATGTAATCCTTTGAAACCCCGTCATTATCTTCAACTGTTATTGTAACGCCCTCTGTTGCAGCACCATCAATTGCTGTAACCTTAAGTCCTTTAACCTGCTCTTCCTTCGCTTGAGAAGCAAATCTTACAACCAAACCACCTGATAACTGAATTGTAACATAGTCATCTGTTTTAACCTTTGAAAGGTCCGTTTCAGCTACACCATTAACAAATATAACGGCGTTTGCAGCTAGTTTGAAATTAGAAACAGGTTTTTCGGGCTTTGAAACATCTGCTATTTTTACTGTTGTGCCTGAGTTGTCAGTAAGCTTTCCTTTGTATGAACCGGAAAAGCTGTTATCCTCTGTATGCGAGATAGCATCTAATTGATATAGAACTCCCTTTGATAATATCAAAGCTACCTCCATTCCTGCTTCAATATTTATAAGTGAAGCACGATTGGCATCTATGTATATAGCATCCGAATTATTGACAGCAAGCTTAACAGTTTGTCCATCTGCAGAGGTTAATGTAATGTTGTTCTTTAATGTATCAACCGTAGTGATAACACCACCTACGTAATCGAATTCCATCATATCTGCAATTCTTTTTATCATTACGGCAATCTGTGCACGTGTTACATTTTCATTAGGGCCAAATTTGTTCCCGCCCATATCACCCATTATACCCAGGGTTGTAGTATAAAAAACATAGTCCACGTATTTTGCAGGAACATCATTTTTGTCACTATATGACAGGCTTGTATCTACATCTTCATTATCTTCAAGCCAGGCATCTGCACCTAGAGCTTTTGCAATAAGTACGGCTGCCTCATATCTTTTAAGAGGTGTATCTCTCTTCTCTTCTGATAAATATTCAATAACCTCATCTATTGTCAAAACTTTTCTGTAAACAAGGTATGCACCCTGCTTTACTGCGTATGAATTTGCACATTCCTCTAAATCAAGCTCATAAATAGCGTGAGCGAAATTTACTATCGCTTGATTTGATTCAGCACTTGCACCTAACGCTCTTGAAAAGAGTGCAATTGCTTCTTGTCTTGTAATGTTTTTTCCCGGTTTAAATGTTCCATCTTCATAGCCGGTTATTACCTTATTTTCCGAAAGAACCGTTATCGCTTCTTCCGCCCATGAATAGTTTGAATCAACATCTGAAAACTTTGTCGCTGAAGCTACTGTTACCACAGAGAGTAACATTGTTGCCACAATCAATAATGAGAGTACTTTTTTCATTTTTCAAATCCTCCTAATGTAACAATTTGTACATCTATACATCAACATTATACATCATATAGTGGTAAAATGCAATACCCTATGCAAAATATTAGAAAAAATATTTAATATTTAAAATTTAATAAATAAATTATAAGCCTATTTCTTCTAAAAGTTGTCTTACATCATCCGCTTCGTTTCTTGTGATGTCACTAAAATTCGACAATTCCTTGATTGATTGATGAGCAACACCAAAAAACATAAGCCTGAACAATCTGCGAACCTGCATAATCGGTGTTAAATAGCGATGTTTTTTTAAAATAGGATATTGATTTTTAATTGCATCATAAGAAATAAACGCCTTTGATAACAGATATCTGATTTTACCATATTTTTTTCTATTTATAATTTTTAATTTATTTTCAAAATTTCCGTAAACTCCACCGTTTAAAATGTATTCCTGTATCCTTTCCGTTACATCATCAGGCATCTCATTTTCAAGCCAAACCCTAGATAACTTACGCACTTTTTCGGCAAATTTCATGAGTCCGCACTGTTCCAAGAAACAGTTTAATTTATATTGGTCAACATCTTTTATATGGTCTAAAATCCAAAGGTCAATTATAGGTCTTATTCCGCAACCACCTCTTAAAAAATGGTATGACATATGTGCAATAATATGAAAAATCAAATATTCATTTGTTTGAATACACTGATATTTTTTTCCGTCAGCTACAATGCAATGTTCCCACACCTTTTCAAGCATAACATCATTTTTTTTCATTTTCTCTTTAATATTATGATGTAATTCCAAATGAACACCACTCGGCGAAAACAAAGACATATCATGATAATGCACGGTGCCATCAGATAAATAATTGAGCTTTTCTTTTAGAAGAGAGGCTGTTTTGTCTAAATCCTCCTCATGAACTAAAATGTCAATATCACAGCTTGTTCTCATCCATTCCTCAGGGTAGAGCTTGCGGATTACCGCACCCTTTAACGGCATGAATTTAATTTTGGCATCTTCAAGTGTTTTACAAATTCTCTGTAATTCAAAATTTATACGTTCTATACGATAAACTGCCAGAAAAGCCTTGTTCTTAAACTTTTTGGATATTTCATCTTCTCCCAGCTTTCCTACCTTTGACAAGGCACTTGCAATAATATGAGCCATGTCATGAGCTGAAGAAAGCTCATACAGAGCAATAAGCACATCTGCATCTATAGCATTGATAATTTCATAAGATACGGGTGTACCGCAAATTTCCAAACGAATAAGCGAAAACAATATTTTCTTTATGTTCATCGGTACACCGTCCTTTTTATTAGAATTTTCTCCAAACCATTTTATCTATAATACCTGTATAGGATTGGATAATTTTTACTACCTTCGTTGAAACATTTTCGTCTGTATAGTCAGGCACCGGGATGCCGTTGTCATTAAGCTCTGTCATTTCTACTGAGGTTGCCACAGCCTGCAAAAGTGATTTTTCGTCAATGCCTGCAAGAACAAAACAAGCCTTATCAAGTGCTTCCGGTCTTTCGGTTGATGTTCTTATGCAAACGGCAGGGAAAGGATGTCCAACACTTGTGAAAAAACTACTTTCTTCAGGCAACGTTCCGCTATCTGAAACAACTGCAAAGGCGTTCATCTGCAAACAATTGTAGTCGTGAAATCCCAGTGGTTCGTGCATAACAACACGCTTATCCAGTTTAAATCCGCTTTCCTTCAAACGCTTTTGACTTCTTGGGTGGCAAGAATAAAGTATCGGCATATCGTACTTCTCTGCCAACGCATTTATAGCATTAAATAGCGATGTGAAATTTTTTTCTGTATCAATGTTTTCTTCTCTATGTGCAGAAAGAAGAATATATTTGCCTTTAGAAAGTCCAAGGCGACCATGGATGTCGCTCGACTTAATCTCATCAAGATTTTGGTGCAGAACCTCCGCCATAGGCGAGCCTGTAACATATGTTCTCTCCTTAGGTAAACCGCACTCGTGAAGATACTTTCTTGCGTGTTCTGAATACGCAAGATTAACATCTGATATAATGTCAACAATTCGTCTGTTTGTTTCTTCGGGCAAGCACTCGTCCTTACAACGATTACCCGCCTCCATATGAAAGATAGGAATATGAAGCCGTTTTGCGGAAATTGCAGAAAGACAAGAGTTGGTATCGCCTAAAATAAGCAATGCATCAGGTTTTATCTGACTCATAAGCTTGTATGAGCAGTTAATTATGTTTCCAACTGTTGCACCAAGGTCATCGCCTACTGCGTCCATATATACCTCGGGTTCACCAAGCTTTAAATCCTTAAAGAAGACGCCGTTTAAATTATAGTCATAATTTTGACCTGTGTGAGCTAAAACACAATCAAAATATTTTCTGCACTTATTAATAACCGCAGAAAGTCTGATTATTTCAGGACGTGTCCCAACAATTATCAAAAGCTTTAATTTGCCGTTTTCTTTCCATTTGATATTAGAATAATCTGTTTTAATTTCCATTTATTTTACCTCCACCGGCTCATAAAATGTATCAGGATAATCAGGATTAAACTGTTCATTTGCCCACATCACAGTAACAAGGTCTTTAGTATCAGAAAGATTAATGATGTTATGCGTATATCCCGGAAGCATATGAACTGCCTCTATTTTATCTCCGCTAACCTCAAAATTCAGCACCTCATTTGTACCTATTTTTCTCTGCTGAATCAATCCGTTTCCTGAAACAACAATAAAAAATTCCCACTTCGTGTTATGCCAGTGCTGACCCTTGGTAATTCCGGGCCTTGAAATATTTACTGAGAACTGTCCGCAGTTTTTAGTTTTTAATAGCTCCGTAAAGCTTCCTCTGTCATCAATATTCATCTTTAAAGGAAATGCAACTTTTTTCTGAGGCAAATAAGAAAGGTAAGTTGAATACAATTTCTTTTCAAAGGATTTGTCGGGAATTTCAGGCATAATAAGTGTCTTGCTTTGACTATTAAACATATAAAGTAAATCTACGATTTCTCCCAAAGAGACCTTATGTTCAACCTGAACCCTGCAAAACTCGTTTTCCTTATTCTCTTTTCCCTCTAAAGCATTTAGCATTTCGTCAACTAGGTCGTCTATATACACAAGTGTTAAAACCGTTTCGCGACTGTTAACAGTGATTTCTAAATCATTTGCAATATTATTACAAAATGTTGCAACAACAGAGTTGTAATTCGGTCTGCACCACTTTCCAAAAAGGTTAGGAAAACGATAGACCAAAACCCTGGCACCTGTTTCTTCACCATATTTAAAAAATAAGTCCTCACCGGCTTTTTTGCTTTTGCCATAGTCATTGTCACACGAGGCTTGTATGGAAGAAGAGATCATCACAGGGCATTTGTTATTATGCTTTTTAAGGGAATTTAACAAGGTATCTGCAAAGCCGTAATTACCTTGCATAAATTCTTTAGTTTCCTTTGGTCTGTTCACTCCTGCGAGGTTAAACACAAATTCCGCCTCTTTGGTGTAATCATCTAAAAGCTCATGCGGTGTATCAATATCAAACTCAAAAATTTCATCTATTTTGAGGTTCGGACGAGTTTTATCTTTGTTGTCTTTAATATTTTTTAAGGCTTCACAAAGATTTCTGCCTACAAATCCTTTAGATCCGGTAACTAATATTTTCATTTTTGCAATTCCTCTTGGATGTATTTTAGGGAGGCGATTTTTTCTATCGTCTGTTCTAAATTTAAAAGCTCTGTATTGTTGGAGTTAAACTCAGACAATGTGTTACGTTCAACATCGCCATCTTTAAAATATTTGTCATAGTTAAGTCCCCTTTTATCGCAAGGAACACGATAGAAATTACCTAAATCTATTGCATTTGCACATTCCTCATTTGTAAGAAGCGTTTCATACATTTTTTCACCATGGCGAATACCTATAACCTTTATGGCGTTTTCGTCTCCGCCAAAGAGCTTAAGCACTGCTTTGGCCTGCGTTTCAATGGTACAGGCAGGTGCCTTTTGAACTAAAATATCTCCCGATTCTCCATGCTCGAAAGCAAAAAGTACAAGGTCAACCGCCTCATCCAAGGACATAATAAATCTTGTCATTGTCGGGTCGGTTATTGTAATTGGCTTTCCTTCTCTGATTTGTTCTATCCATAGCGGAATAACAGAACCACGCGAACACATAACATTGCCGTAACGAGTACAGCAAATTTTTGTTTTTTTAGGGTCAACTGTTCTTGATTTTGCAACAACAACCTTCTCCATCATTGCTTTTGACGTGCCCATCGCATTTACAGGGTACGCAGCCTTATCAGTCGAAAGGCAAACTACACTTTTAACCCCAGCATCAATCGCAGCTGTTAAAATATTTTCTGTACCGATTACATTTGTGCGAACTGCTTCCATCGGGAAAAATTCGCAGGAGGGAACCTGCTTTAAGGCTGCTGCATGGAAAATGTAGTCAACTCCCACCATAGCAGGTCTTATGGAATCAATGTTTCTAACATCTCCTATGTAAAATTTAATCTTTTCTGCATACTCAGGATATTTTGACTGATACTCGTGACGCATATCGTCTTGTTTTTTCTCATCACGGGAAAAAATGCGTATTTCTCCTATATCTGTTGTCAAAAATCTGTTCAAAACGGCATTTCCGAAAGAACCGGTTCCACCGGTAATCAACAGTACTTTTCCTGTAAAAAGTCCCATATCAATTCTCCTTTATAAGTTTAGCTTGTCCGGATACATTGCTCCAGAGCTTTTTATATA
>JAZOCK010000034.1:0-2501 GCA_045596445.1 Congzhengia sp.
GCGAATACTGGCTTAGCCCCTCAAAGGGGCACTGAAAGTTTAGCACCGCATTACAATCTCGGGCAACCACTCACGAGTGGTTGTCTTTTTTTGCCTACATATTCTTATTACCCGTAAACGGGTCTGTGTACTCTTTCAGACTCAACTGGTCTGCGGCGTAATCTTCTTCCAATTGATTCCTTATGTACTCGGCTATCACCTTTTTATTTCGACCGACTGTATCTACATAGTACCCTCTACACCAAAATGTTCGTGAGCCATACTTGTACTTTAAATTTGCATGTCGGTCGAAAATCATCAAACTACTTTTACCCTTGAGATATCCCATAAATTGTGATACACTTATATGCGGTGGGATACTTACGAGCATATGTATGTGGTCTGTACACGCTTCTGCTTCTATTATTTCCACACCCTTTTGTATGCACAATTTTCTCAATACCTCTCCAATATCTTTTTTGATTTCACCATATATTGCTTTTCTTCTAAATTTTGGTGCAAACACTATATGATATTGGCATCTATATTTTGAATGTGCTGAACTTTTAATTTCATTATCTTTTTTCATCAATTATTCCTCCTTGTACTTTGTAATGCGGCGGCCAAACCACATTTATTGTACTCGGAGGTTTAATTTCTTTCAACAACTTCCGGCGGCTTTGAGCGCGCCGTTTTTGGCTTTGCTAAAGCCTTTTTTCTTCCCCCAGTAGAACTGGGGGTTTATTTCCACCCCTAAAGGGACCAAGTAAAAACAACCTATCATTAAATGATAGGTTGTAGTTATTTTTATGATACTGACCACTGACTTACTAACCACTGACAACTAATTTACTGCCCACTGGTCAATAAATCAATAATCTGCGAATAAACCCCTGATGGATTGTTAAGGAAGTTTTCACGGAGTTGTTCTGCTTGTAAAATATCGGCAACATAAAGAGAAAGGGTTAAAAGATTTTCACCGAGACCTTCTATTTTAAATGTTACGTTATAACCAGTTTCGGTTTTAACAATATCTACATTGGTTTCTCTTTCTGCCTTTGCTCTTGCGAGCATTTTTAAAGCAGATTTTACGGAGCGTTCTCTCAATGTATTGGTAAGAGTGGTTTCTAAGGTTTCTGCGTTGCTTCTGCCTGCTTCTGTTACAGTTAAGCAAGATTCGTTAAGGTACTCTTCTTCCCGTAACATTTTCTGCTTCAATAAATCGTCAATAGCTTCGTTTAAATCGAAGAAATTAACAAGCCCTTCTTCCTGAAGGCAGTCGCAAAGTTGTTTTCTCGTCATTGGTTCTTTCACACGTGAGAGCATATAACAAACGAGAATTTTAATCTCTAACATATTACGAAGACCGCCGAGGGCAATATCCCCTGCAAATGCATCAAACTCAACCATTAAAAACGCTCCTTTCGTTTAAAATACTGATAGTTATTTTAACACAATTAAACTTTTCAGTCAAATATTTTTATAAGCTTATTTCTTACTTCCCCTGCTAAATAAAGTGAGCCGACTACAAATAACATATCATTCTCTGTAATCTCGCTTTTTATTAAATCAAGTGAAGAATTTGCATTGTCACAGCAAATAACGTTGTGGCAATATTTTTTTGCTATTTCAGAAAGAACTTCGGCTTTCATAGCTCTTGGGTTTTCTGGTGTTACAGCAACAAATTTGTCTGCTTTACTGATAAGCGGTTTTAAAGACTCCTCTACTGCTTTGTCATTCATCATACCAGCAATTACGAACAGTTTTTTATTTACATCAAAGCATTCTTTGACTGCTTCATAAAAAGCCTTTGCACCATCTTCATTATGACCGCCATCGAGAATTACTAAAGGCTTCTTTGAAATAACCTCCACCCTTGCTGGTAAAACAGTTTTCTTTATACCATCTTTGATATTTTGCTCTGTAATATTATAGCCTTTATTTTTTAAAACATTTACCGCTTCAATAACAGTAGTCATATTCTGCACCTGATGAATGCCTGACATACTTGTTTGGTACGCCCAATTTTTATAATTGAAGTGCATTCCGAAAATGCTTTGCTCTGTTACTTCAACTTCACTTTGCTCTGGAATTATAAGCGTATTGTTTCGCTCGTTACAGATAGTTTTAATAACATTCATAGCACTCTCTGGCTGATTGTAAGAGCAAACAAGAGTACCATTTTCTTTTAATGTACCACACTTTTCGAATGCAATTTGTTCTATTGTGTCGCCTAAAACACCTGTATGGTCTAAAGAAAGCGATGTTATTACATTTACAAGTGGTGTAGGTATTACGTTTGTTGCATCAAGTCTGCCCCCAAGACCTACTTCTAAAACGAGCACGTCAACATTAAGTTTTGAAAAGCATAAAAATGCAGTAGCTGTAAGTGCTTCAAATTCTGTAATTTGTGCACCTTCTTCTGACATTTTTTCAATTTCAGGTTTTATAATTTCTACACACTGTGAGAATAATTCTTCATCAATCGGTTTGCCGTTATATTGCACTCTTTCAAGAAAATC
>JAZOCK010000035.1:0-53078 GCA_045596445.1 Congzhengia sp.
CATGAATTGAGCCTTGCGGCTCATGAATTGCACTTCGTGCATTAAGGCAATTCAATTCATGTTGCGATAGCAACAATTCATGGCTTTAGCCAATTCATGACGACGAAGTTGTCAATTCATCAAAATTGATTGGCATCTAAATCATTCACTGATTTTATAATTAGTATATCATATACTGCTATGAGATTAAACGAACTTAAGATACACGCAGATTTTGCAAAAGAATTAGGAGCACCAAACCTTGTGACGCATGTGGGCTTCATTCCAGAAAATCCTATGGAATCAAGTTACAGAAGCTTGGTTCAGGCTGTGTATGAAATTTCCTTGTATTGTAAAAAGCTTGGTCTTGACTTCAATTTTGAAACAGGACAGGAAACCCCAATAACTTTAATGAGAACAATCAATGACGTTAAGAAATTCGGCATTGAAAATATCGGTATAAATTTTGACCCTGCCAATATTATCCTTTACGGAAAAGGAAATCCGGTAGATGCAATAGATATTTACGGCGATAAAATAAAAGGAATACATTTAAAAGACGGAGAATATCCAACAGGAGATTGTTATGCTTTAGGCAAACATAAGGTTGTTGGTGAGGGTGCTGTAAATTATCCAATATTCCTTCCTAAACTTTTAAAAAGTGGCTATACAGGTGATTTATATATAGAAAGAGAAATTACAGGAGAGCAACAAATCATCGATATAAAGAAAACTGTAAAATATGTAAAAGAGCTTATAGCTGAGATGAATTAAAAGATAAAGTTCATAAATTTAACCTAAAATTAAGAAAAAATTATGAACATTACACAGAAAAAACATTAAAATTTATTAAAAATATATAAAAAATGTTGACAAGTTTGAAAGGGGTATGTTATAATGAGTAGTAATGAGAACAAAGTGTGGGGGCTACTCGTACATTTAGGAAACTGGGGTGGCGGCGGCAGTGAGGCCATGAACTATGAAGAACTTCTTTTTGATGATGAAGCGTGGGACTACATAGTTGAAGAAGCACCAAAGTCCGGGATAAATACAATTATTCTCGATATTTGTGCAGGCATTGACTTTGCAAGTCATCCGGAAATCACAGTAAAAGGTGCCTGGACCAGAGCAAAGCTTCGCAAAGAAATTGCGAGATGTAAAGAAAAGGGCATGACTATAGTTCCTAAATTGAATTTTGCAACTCCGCACTGTATGTGGCTTGGCAAATATAGATATATGATATCATCAACTGAATATTATCAGGTTTGCAACGATTTAATTAAGGAAGCATATGAGCTTTTTGAACATCCGGAATATATCCATTTAGGTATGGATGAGGAGGATGCAAGACACGTTGAACGTTTTGATTACGCAGTCTATAGACAAGGCGAGCTTTATTGGCACGATTTACGCTTTTTGATGGATTGTGTAAGCGATACAGGTGCAAAACCATGGATATGGTCTTGTCCGTTGTTCCGTCATCCTGAAGAATATAAGGCACATATAGGCCCTGACGAAGCAGTTCTTTCACCTTGGTATTACAATGCTTTCAAAAAAGAGCATTGGACACCTGTTTCCTCAAGAGAGGTGTATGTTACATACTACAACGAGGGAATCTATAAGGATATGAACATAGAATATGTAGAGCAGGACCCGTATCTTGTTAATTTCAGAAATGTAGCATTGCCTTTAATGAAAGATGGTTACAAATACATACCTTCTTCATCAACCTACAACAAGTGTGATTATAACACAGAGGATTTGATGGACTATTTCAAGGAAAATGCTCCAGATGACCAAATTCTCGGATATGTTATTGCAACATGGTCTCCAACAATTATGGAAAATCAGGGCGAAGTAAAAAGGGCTCTTAAATTGTTTAAAGAGGCAAAAGAAAAAATATACGGATGCTAATTATATTACAGTTAATCGTGCAGGATGAACTAGAATAGCTATATTGCAATATCAAATATAAAAAGGAGTAAATGAACATGGTATTAAAGAGAGAAAAAAATGTTCAAACTGAAATGGTTAATAACAAACCAAAAACGCCAATTAAAAAATACATACCTCTTTATTTGATGCTTATACCGGGGCTTTTATGCGTATTTATTTTTTCGTATTGCTCAATGGGCGGTCTTTTAATGGCGTTTAAAGATTATAATGTATTTAGGGGTGTTATTGGCAGTCCTTGGGCAGGTTTTAAATATTTTAAAGATATTTTTACCCTACCTGCATTTTATGGTTCAATTTTAAATACATTGAAGCTTAGTGTGCTCAATCTGCTTTTAGGACAGCCCGTTCCGATTATTTTTGCATTATTGCTAAATGAAATGAGAAATGCAAAATATAAGAGAATAGTTCAGACAATCAGTTATTTGCCGCACTTTTTATCTACAATGGCGGTTATAGGTATGGCACATGCACTATTCTCAACATATGGTATTGTTAATGATGTACGTGTTCTTTTGCTCGGTGAAGATACAGAAAGAATCAGATTCTTAGCACAGCAGTGGTTCTTTGTTCCTAATATTGTTGGTACAACAGTTTGGATTGGATTTGGTTGGAACTCTATTATATACTTGTCTGCAATTGCAGGTATAGATGCTGAGCTTTACGAGGCGGCTCAGGTTGATGGTGCGGGTAAATTTAAGCAGTGCTTATATATTACAATACCCTGTATTATGCCCACATTTGTAATGCTTTTCATTATGAGTATCGGTCATCTGTTAAGAGATAGCTTTGATTTAGTATATGGTTTACAAAATGCTTTCATTGATTTTGAAACAATATCAACAACAGTTTATAAACAGGGTATTGTTGCAGGTAACTATTCTATATCTACAGCCCTTGGCTTATTCCAGGGTGTTATTGGTATGATAATGGTTTTATTGGCTAATGCTATATCAAGAAAAGTCAATGACATCGGCTTGTGGTAAGGGGGATAAGAATATGAAAGAATCAAGAGGCTACAAAGTATTTACGTTTTTTCTTTATATATTAATGGCGTTGGTTATAGCAATATGCTTATTACCGTTCTTGCACACATTAGCTAAAGCTCTTAATGACGGTAATGACACAATGCGGGGCGGTATAACAATATATCCGCGAGTGTTTACTTTAAAGAACTTTCAGGTTCTTTTAAGTGATATGAGTTTATATCGTGCAGCATTAGTATCAGTTGCTCGTGTAATTTGTACCGTTGTTTGTTCGTTGTTCGTTCAGTTTATGGCAGCATATTCACTTAGTCATGTTGATTTGCCGGGACGAAAGAAAATATTGTTATTTACACTTATACCCACATTTATAAGCGGCGGTATGGTACCAACATATATTCTTTTGACAAATTTAGGGCTTTTAAATAATTTCTTGGTGTATTTTGTGCCCGCGTTATATTCTTTTTATAACGTTATGATACTCCGTTCATATATTGAAGGCTCAGTTCCGATAGCTTTAAGCGAAGCCGCAAAGATTGACGGGGCAAAAGAGTTTACAATTATGTTGCGAATAGTATTTCCTTTATGTAAACCGGTTCTTGCAACAGTTGCACTTTGGTTGGCAGTTGGTGCTTGGAATGACTGGGCTACAACATTGTATTACATAACAGACTCCAGATTGTTTACATTACAATACAAGCTCATGCAGGTTGTTAAAGAGAGTGAACGTTTGCAGGCACTATTACAGCAGGCACAGTTAACTGGTGAAATTATAACTGATGAGATTAAGTCTACACCTGAATCATTACAGTGTGCACAGGTTATAGTTACAGTATTACCGATTGTAATAGTTTACCCGTTCTTACAAAAGTATTTTGTTAAGGGTGTTACACTTGGTGCAGTAAAATAATATTTAACATACAGACATAACTACCACACTAATGTGGTAGTTATGTTTTTTAAGAAGAATTAATAAATTGCACAAATTTGTATACTTTTGTGCAAAAATAAAGGATGTATCAATATGTTTAGAAGCAATTACGATAAACCCGGAAAGGGTGTTAATAAGAGAAATCCAAATCAACCCAGAATAAATATCTTCTTTGAAGTGCTTTTAGGAAAATTGTGGCCGTTATGCAAGCTAAATCTGTTTTATGTAGTAAGCTCTATACCTACCTTTTTGGTATCTATGATTGTTATGGGATTATTTTCATCTCCGATAACAGACGCAATAATGCTGGTTACTGATGAGTTTGAAATGACAAGAGAATTTATGCTTGAAATTTTGAAGATTGATATAGCATTAAGATATATATTTTCTTTTGTTATTATGATTTTTATCGGACAAGGACCGACAACGGTTGGTATTACCTATATTTTAAAAAGCTACGCAAATGAAGAATATGTTTTTTTCTTTAGCGATTGGTGGGAATATACAAAATCTAATTTTAGACAAGCATCTGTAATATGGATTATTGACTTGATTGTAGTAAGCCTGCTTGCGATTGCAGTTAGATATTATTCCGGTAGTGTTGGCGTGTTATCGATTTTTACCGGAATAGTTCTATTGGTAGTTTTGATATATTTGCTTATGCATTTTTATATCTATCAGTTGATATTAACATTTAAAAGTAATATAAAGGACATTTATAAAAATTCATTTATACTTGCAATGCAAAATGTTGTTCCAAATTTAATAATTTTTGCAGTACTTTTGCTTATACACATCGGATTGCCGTATTTTGGGATTCGTTTTAATTGGGGAATTGCATTTTGGATAGTTTTTATATTGGCAGAATTTTTGATTTTGCCAACCTTAAGTGGTTTTATAGTAAATTTTCACATATATCCTCAACTAGAAAAGCATATAAAAGAAGAAAATATTGAGTAAACATATATTTTAAAATAAAACAAAGAAAAGATGGACTGTTTAAGTCCATCTTTTCTTTGTTTATAAATGTAAACTTAAGAAAATTTAAAAAAAGAAAGTAAAAAATACTTCTTTTTGTCAATAATATAAATATATGTGCAAAAGGAGTGATAATTTGAAAATAAAAAAACGCGTAAAGGCACTTTTTGTGCTTTTTGTTGTTAGTGCAACGATACTATTTGTAGAATGCAATGTGTATTTCCCCAAGGAAATCCGAATAGTAAACGGACAAGAGATAGAACTTCCGCAGGGCTTTGCTTATACATTGGAGGCTTCAAGCAAGGTAGAGACAATTGGAAATTATGATGCTACTGTAAAGCTTTTTGGAGTCCTGCCTGTAAAAGAGGTTGTATTAAATGTATTGCCGGAAACGAAGCTTGTTCCCGGGGGCAAAGCCGTGGGGATTAAGATGTTTACAAAGGGATTGATATGTGTCGGTACTCAAAGTATTAAAGGTACAGATGGGGAAAACTACAATATTGCCAAAGCACTAAATATTAAAGTGTCAGATATAATTTTAAGTGCTAATGGTATTGAACTTCATACCATAGAGCAATTTACTAATGTTATAGATAAGTCTTTAGGCGGTCCTGTTTCAATGGTAATAGAGAGCAACGGAAAAGAAGAAACAAAGGTAGCTACACCTGTAAAAACAGCAGACGGGTACAAATTGGGATTATGGGTCAGAGATAGCACCGCCGGAATCGGTACAATAACCTTTTTAGACAAATCAAATGGTGCTTTTGCTGCTTTAGGTCACCCTATAACAGATGTAGATACAGGGACTTTGATGCCTATTGATAAAGGAAGCATAAGCAATGTAGAAATAGTTGGTGCAAAAAAAGGCTCGAGAGGAGCACCCGGGGAATTATATGGAAGCTTTGGCGGAGATGACTGCGGTGTCATTTTAAAGAACACAAATCAGGGTATATATGGGAAAAAGCTATCCGATTGCCAGCTCTCTTACGACAATAATGAAGTAGCAATTGCCCCGTCGCAACATGTAAAGACCGGAAAGGCTCAAATATATGCAAATGTAGACGGAAATAAAATAGAAAAATACGATATAGAAATATTAAAGCTTATGCGGTATGTACCTGATTCTAAGAATATGATAATTAAAATTACAGACCCCAGATTATTAGATAAAACAGGCGGAATAGTGCAGGGTATGAGTGGCAGTCCGATTTTGCAAAACGGCAAAATTGTGGGGGCAGTTACACACGTATTTGTAAACGACTCCACAAGAGGTTATGGGATTTTTATAGAAAATATGCTGGCTGAGGCAGAGAAGGTTAAATAGTAAAAATGCTCACTTATATTTTATAGGTGAGCATTTTTATATATTCACTTGGAGTTTTATTTGTGTTTTTCTTAAAAACTTTAGAAAAGTAGAACTGGTCTGTAAAACCGCATTTATTAGAAATTGTTGAAATGTTTGTTTCTCCATTTTTAAATAATTTCATCGCAAATTGTATGCGTAGATTATTCAAATACTGGGAAAATTTCAAGCCTGTCCTTTTTACAAATAAAGATGAAAGATATTTCTCATTGTAGAAAAATATATCTGCTACTTTTTTTATAGACATATCGTTTGATGCGTAGTTGTGATTAATATAGTCTAAAATGCTTTCAAATTTATCTTTTTTGTATTCTTTATTACCTGAACTTGCATTATCTATAAAAGAGAGGGTATACATTAAAACACTTTCTGTAAGAACATTTGCGTTGCTTTGATTGATACGTCTTACTGAACTTATCCAAAAAGGGATTACATTGTCAAAATTATTGAATATACAATTATCTTTATTTATATTAAAATTGCTTAAAAGAGGTAACGCTCCCGGTCCGGTAAAGCTTATATAAAGAAAAGTAAATTTGTTGTCAGCGTCAATAGAGAATTTCTGGTTAGGAAAGGTGAAAAATACATCACCTGTTTTTAAATCAAACTTGTAATTTTCAAATTTCAAAGCAGCAGTTCCTTTAAATACAATATTTATATAAAAATTTGAACGAATAAAAGGTTGGCGAAATTTTTTAATGTTTGCTTCATAAACAAAATGCAAAAATTCCAAGTCACTTTTATGTTTTTTTGGGGGAATAAAATTGCAAATATCTTCCATGGTTTTATCACCTCATATTTAAATATATCATAATGTTTGTCAAAAATCAAGATAACAGGGATTTTTTACATCATAAAATGGTTTTTTTCCATTTACTTATATCTTTGTTATGTTATAATTTGATAAGAAAATAAATTTAGGAGGATCTGATGGGAAACAGTATGATAGGAATGCTGCTTGTGATAAGTGGAGTTATAGTTCATCAATTTGAAGCAGTGACTGTTAAGCACTATGGTAAAAAATATGGAAAAGGCGGAATGTTTTTCAATGCATTTATATGTTTGTTTGCTATGATTTATTTTTTCGCCACAGATAAAGGGGGAATGCAGTTCCCTAAAGGAATTTGGATGTATGGTATCATAAATTCTTTTATGTATGCTACAGGGTTTTATGCGGCATATGTTGCATATAAAATAGGTTCTTTCGGACTTACCAGGCTTTTGACATCTTTCGGTGTTATTATTTCTGCTTTTTACGGAATTATATTTCTAAAAGAGCCTACAACTCTCTTTACATATATAGCTTTGATAATGATTTTTATATCAATCTTTTTGATGAATTGTCAAGAACAAGATAATACCTCAAAACAAAAAAATTCTTTCAAATGGATTATATATGTTTTACTTGTAGTTATTTCCAATGCAGCTATCACAATTATAGGAAGAATGCAGCATGGTATATATGGAGATGCATACAAAAATGAATTTTTGATAATATCACTTGCGGGTGCAGCTATATCTTTATTTATATTTGGTGCAATTTTTGAACGTAATAGCTTTAAAGCTACTATTAAACACGGTTTGTTATATGGTGCGGGAGCAGGCATATTTAATGGTATCAATAATTTGTTGATTCTTGTAACATATAATTATCTTCCTATTTCCTTTACAGCTCCCGTCAAATCAGGTCTTGGTATAGTAATAAGCTTCTTGGTGTCTGTATTCTTATATAAGGAGAGATTTAGAAAACGTCAGCTTATAAGTGCAGGTATTGGTATTTTAGCGGTAGTGTTAATGAATTTTTAGAATTTTAAAATAAATTAAGGAGTGTTAATTATGAAAAAAATACGTGTTGGTGTTGTAGGTCTCGGGCACAGAGGCAGAGAACTTATAAAAATTGCAGGTTTGTTTGATCAGGTTGAAATTGCTGCTGTTTGTGATGTAAGACCACATAACTGGTATCAGCAACAATGGCTTTGTGATGCACCGATGTCTGAGATGTTTCCTGAAACTGCATTTTATGAAGATTATGATAAAATGCTTGATGAAGCAAATCTTGATGTGATTGTTGTAGAAACAGGTGCAGATATTCATGCGGAATTTTGTATGAAGGGCTTGGCAAAAAATGTTAATGTTCTTACAGATATTCCTGTAGTTGCCAATTTGAAAGAGGCTGAGGATTTATGGAAAGCATCATTAGTGTCAAAGGCTGCTATTTATACAGGCGCAAATCCTAATTATCAGAAATTTGCAGTTCTTTTAACAGATTTTTATAATAAAGGTCTGCTTGGCAAACCATATTGTATGGAAGCTGAATATATACATTGGTCTATGCCAAACAGTGAAGAAAGAATCCATCTTAATGAAAACGGAGATTGGAGAAAACTTTTAAGTCCTATCCGTTATTGTACACACTCTCTTGGACCTTTACTTACTATTCTCGATGAAGACCTAAGAAAAGTAAGTTGTTTTGGAACAGGAAATCATGCAGATGAAAGTGAGTATGCTGCAGCAGGAAAAACGGACGATATGATGTGTGCACAATTTCAGACAGAATCAGGAATTGTAATCCGTTTAATGAGAAATAGCAGATGTCGTGCTAAAATCGGTACACATACTTACAGAGTTTTCGGTACAGAAGGCTATATGGAAAAAACTGAAAGATGTTCAAATCCTGTAATAAGATATAATTCGATGAAAGAACTTGACACAGAAATGAAGGAAGTAAGCGGGGAACGCACACCTCCTGCATACGCAAATAATCCAAAGGCGGTAGGACATGGTGGAATTGACTATGCTATGTTTGATAATATCTTTAAAGCTTTAGCAGGAGAGGAAGCTAAAGTTATTACATTAAAAGAAGGCCTCGCTATGACACTTCCCGGAATTTATGCAGAAGAATCTGCAAAACGCGGCGGAGAAGTTTTAACAATGTATTATCCCTGGGATAAGGAATGGTCAACCAATTTTTAATTAAAAGAGGTATAAGTCAGTGACAAATTTACTCATTTCATTGACAATATAGGTAATTTTGTCAACAAAACAGGTCGATTTAACAAATTTTTCAAGAAAAATCTGTTGTCCCCTATTGACATCACTCGTGTCGGGTTCGCCTATTATCCAAAATGGTAAAATTGTGGGGGGCAGTTACACACGTTTTTGTAAATGATGCAAGTCGCGGATATGGGATTTTCATTGAGAATATGTTAAAAAATATTGGATAATTTCAAACAAAAGATATTGACTTTGTCAGTATCTTTTGTTTTTATTTGCATAAAATAATCAAAGGTCATTAAATACATTGTTTGTAAACAAAAGATTGCTTTTTCGTTTGCATTTAACTATAACACATTAAAATTCAAATTAGAAATTTTAAAATATGCAACTAAAAATTGCGAAAAAAAACATATTAAAGTTGCTTGAAAAATAAAAATCGGTTTGATATCATAAGCGTAAAGTATGAAAATTTAAATAATTTTGAAAGGTTATGAAATTATGACAATAGGAGAAAAAATCATACAACTACGAACTGCTGAAGGAATCTCACAGGAAGAAATGGCAGAAAAACTCTCTGTTTCAAGACAATCTGTTTCGAAATGGGAAATCAATCAAAGTTATCCGCAAATTGAAAAGGTGTTGCAGATATGTGAATTATTCAACATATCAACCGATGAACTGCTGAAAGATAAGATATCAATAAATAAAGGTGATTTACAGAAGCCTTATGGCACCAAATATTTTGGTACAGATGGTTTCAGAGGCGAGGCAAACAATGAGCTTACATCGATGCACGCGTATAAAGTAGGCAGATTTTTAGGTTGGTATTATTCATCAACGCTCTCAGGGTGCTTTAAGTCTAACTATCGCCCTAAAATCGTCATAGGAAAAGACACAAGACTTTCAAGCTATATGCTAGAATATTCTTTGGTTGCAGGTATAACAGCCTCTGGTGCAGATGCTTATATGCTTCACGTTACAACCACCCCAAGCGTTTCTTATGTTACCCGCCAGGATGAATTTGATTGCGGAATAATGATTACTGCTTCGCACAATCCATTTTATGACAATGGTATAAAGGTAATAAATCGCTATGGGGAAAAGCTTGATGACTCTACAACGGCGTTAATTGAGGCATATATAGACGGTGATATGAATGCATTGGGTATTAATGGTGATGATTTGCCGTTGGCACATAGGGGAAAAATAGGTTGTATTGTAGATTATGTGTCCGGAAGAAACAGATATGTGGGATATTTAATATCTGTGGCATCACATTCATATAAAAAGCTTAAAATAGGCATTGACTGTGCAAATGGTGCGTCGTGGATGATTGCAAAGTCAGTATTTAGTGCTTTAGGTGCACATACTGTCGTTATAGGTGCTGAGCCTAATGGAACAAATATCAATAATGATTGTGGTTCTACGCATATTGAAAAGCTCTGTCAATTAGTCAAGCAGGAACACTTAGACATAGGATTTGCCTTTGACGGAGATGCAGACAGATGTATTGCAGTAGATGAAAAAGGTAATGTAATCGACGGCGACATAATGATGTATATTCTGGCAAAACGCTTAAAATCAAGAGGGATGTTAAATAAAAATACAGTAGTTGCGACTATTATGTCAAATAGCGGATTATTTGCCTCGCTTGAAAAACAAGGTATTAAATGCGTTCAGACAAAGGTTGGCGACCGCTTTGTATATGAGTCTATGCAGGAAAATGAATACAGTATAGGCGGAGAACAGTCAGGGCATATAATTATGAAAAAGTACGCAACAACGGGAGATGGACTTTTGACAGCTATTATGATAGCAGAAGAGATGTGTGATACAAAATCTACATTAAGCGAGCTTGCTGAAGATGTAAAGCTGTATCCTCAATATATTAAAAATATACGCGTAAAGAATAAGGATGCAGTTTTAAATGATTCGGAAGTATTAAAAGAAAAATCACGTATAGATGAAATTCTTAATGGCAGGGGAAGAGTGCTTTTGCGTAAGAGCGGAACAGAGCCTGTAATTCGCGTGATGGTAGAATGTGAAAATGAAGAAAAGTGCGTTGAATATGCAGAAAATATCAAAAACATCGTAATAGAAAGAGGGCATAGCGTTGAATAAATTTGTTAAGACCAATGAATTATTTAATTGCAAAACGCCGTATCTTAAGGAGCTTTTTGATATGTGCGAATATCCCTGGGAGTTAATTCCCAAAATTAAAGATTATATAAATAAATTAATTGAAAATGGTATTGATGGCTATAAAGAGATATCTAAAGGCGTGCTTATAGGGGAAAATGTAGTAATATATCCAACTGCAACTATTGAAGCACCGACTATTATAGGCACGGGAAGTGAGGTTCGTCCCGGTGCATTTATAAGAGGAAATGTTATTGTAGGCGAAAATTGCGTTTTAGGAAATTCCTCAGAATTTAAAAACTGCATACTTTTAAATGACGTGCAAGTACCGCACTATAACTATGTAGGTGACTCAATTCTTGGAAATAAGTCGCATCTGGGTGCAGGGTCAATATGCTCTAACCTGAAAGCAGATGGAAAGCCTGTTGTAATTCATGGAGATGAAGATTACAAAACAGGGCAAAGAAAGATAGGCGGAATATTGGCAGATGGTGCAGACGTTGGGTGTGGATGTGTGTTAAATCCGGGTACAATTATAGGTATGAATACGTCTGTTTACCCTTTAAATTCATTAAGAGGAGTTTTTCCGGGCGGGTGCATTGTAAAGAGTCAAAAAGATATTGTAGTAAGAGAAATAAGATAGCGGTCTAAGTTCAGTTTATCCGTTCTGTATTAATTTTGTTTATTATAAAAAGGGGAAGCAGCAAAATATTTTGCTGCTTCTCCTTTTTAGCTTTTTGTCGAAAATGCTTGTTTTTATAAAAATAATGTGGTATAATCTATTAGCTATGATAAAATTTAGATGATTAGGTGTTTTAAATGGTATTTTCGAGTATTTTATTTCTATTTTACTTTTTGCCTGCCATTTTAATATTGTATTATTTAGCTCCTAAGAAAAACAGAAATACAGTTTTGTTTTTCGGCAGCTTGTTCTTTTATGCCTGGGGAGAGCCTGTATATGTTGTGCTTTTAATTTTATCTACTATAATAAACTATTATACGGGTATAGCAATAGAGCGTACATACAAAAATAAAAAGCTTCAAAAAAAGGTTTTGACCACAGGTATAGTTGTAAATCTTTTTGGGTTAGTGGTGTTTAAATACACAGATTTTATAATAACTCTATTAAACACAGTATTGCATATTAACATTCCCCTTGTCGGAATAAAATTGCCTATTGGAATATCATTCTTTACATTCCAAACAATGTCTTACATAATAGATGTATACAGAAAAAACGCAAAGGCACAAAAAAGCTATATAGCATTTGGAACTTATGTGGCACTTTTCCCTCAGCTTATAGCAGGACCTATTGTAAGATATAATTCAATAGATGAACAACTAACAAGACGACGTGAAACAATTGAGGGCTTTACATCGGGTATAACCTGCTTTTCGGCAGGGCTTGCCAAAAAGGTTTTGCTTGCTAACAACATAGGACTTTTGTGGGAAAATATAAGCTCAATGCCTGTTACAGAAATAAGTGTCTTGTCGTCCTGGCTTGGAATATTGTCTTATGCCTTGCAGATTTATTTTGACTTTTCGGGATATTCTGATATGGCAATAGGCTTAGGCAGAATGTTTGGGTTTGAGTTTGAAAAGAATTTTGAATATCCTTATATTTCCAAATCCATTACGGAATTTTGGAGACGCTGGCATATATCGTTAAGCACTTGGTTTAAAGAATATGTTTATATTCCTTTGGGAGGAAACAGAGTAAGCACAAAAAGAATGTATTTAAACCTTTTAATAGTATGGACGCTAACGGGTATGTGGCACGGTGCAGGTGTTAATTTCTTAGCTTGGGGCGTGTATTATGCTTTGATTCTCATTTTAGAAAAAAGCTTTTTACATAAGTTTTTGGACAAGCTTCCAAGCCTTTTAAAAGTTACATATACTATGGCGATTGTTTTGGTAGGCTGGGTATTTTTTGCCTCGCCCACAATGAGCGTCGCGTTAGATTATTTAAAGATTATGTTCGGAATCGGGGGAACACCATCAATTGACGGGGTATTTCTGTATAATTTAAGGTCATATGCATTATTGCTGATTGCAGGTATTTTTGCAATGCTTCCGTATCCTAAAACTATTTGGAACAAACATACAAAGGGCAAAAATGCAATTGTACTGACCGCCGTAATATTAGGACTTGTTGTGTGTACAGCATACCTTGTGGATTCATCCTACAATCCATTTTTATATTTCAGATTTTAATTAAAAAAATACTTAACAGGGGAGGTGTGTTTAAATGAAAGAAAAGTACATAAAGAGAAATTCTTGCAGACGTTTTAATAACGTGTGTGCTTTAATTATGTTGCTTGTGATTTTATTTAACATACTGAGTCCTGTTATAGAATATTCAGAGCTGGAAAACAGATACCTTCAAAAAAAACCAAAAATCACGCTAAGCGGAATTATAGACGGAAGCTATATGGAGGATATTGAGAGCTTTTTAAACGACCAATTCATTTTAAGAAACGGATTTGTCAGGCTAAAAGCAGGATTGGAATATTTAATTGGAAAGAAAGAAAATAACGGCGTATATGTATCATATGACGATTATTTAATAGAAAAGGTTGCAGACTATAACGAAACAACAATTGATAAAAATTTAAATGCTGTAAAGGCATTAAACGATTTGGGCAGGTATAATATAACGCTTTCGGTCATTCCGCCCGCATATGAAATAATGCAGGATTATCTTCCTGATGATGTCTACATGCCTACAATTCCAAAATTGAATATGCACATTGAAGAAACATTTGCAGATACTGATGTTAATAATGTTGATGTAACACAGGATTTAAAAAAATATAAAGATGATTATCTTTATTATAAAACTGACCATCATACGACGAGCCACGGGGCATTTATAATATATAATAAACTGGCAAATGCTCTGAAGTACACGGCTTTGTCCAGCGAGGATTTTAAAATTTCAGATGTTACAAGGTCGTTTTACGGTACAACATATTCTAAGGCATTGCGTCACGTGTCACCTGATATTATAACTGAGTACAAGCCGTTAGAAACCGCACGATTTAAAGTAAAATTTCCTTATGACAATAAAGAAACAGATTCAATGTACTTTCCCGAACATTTAACTGCTAAGGACAAATATTCGTATTTTCTAGATGGAAACCACGCTCTGACAGTGATACAAAGCCCCAATAAAAACGGAAAAAGTCTTGTAGTATTTAAAGATTCCTATGCAAACTGTACCGTTCCTATGATAGCAAATCATTTTGAAACAATTCATATGATTGATTTAAGATACTATAACGACGACGTAATTGCATATCTTTCTGAAAATAAAATTAAAGACGTGTTGTTTTTATATAGTTCACAGACATTTATGACGGATGAAAGCATAAGCAAAATTACAAGCTATGCAAAAAATTCGCCATATTGTAATCAAAGCTTTGGCGAGGTTTATAAAACGGAGCCTGTTGATGACAGCTATTTTGACAATGCTTTATTTATAGGCGACTCACTAACAGACGGCTTTCGTTTACACGCAGGATTGATGAATTCAACATTTCTATGCGGAACCAGTATGACGGTATCGGGGCTTTATACACGTGAGTGGCAGGAAGGCATTACTATGCTTGATAAAATCAAAGAGGGCGGTTTCAAAAAAGTATATATAATGCTTGGTATAAATGAAAATATAGTTATGGAAAACAAGGAAGCCTTTTTGAAAAGCTACTCGGAGCTTTTAGATATTATAAGAGCATCAAACCCTGATGCTTTAATCTATATTGAGTCTATTTTACCTGTGACGGCATCTATGGATGCAGAGGGCAGAATAACTAATAAAGTGATAAAAGAATACAATAATGCTCTTTATGATTTGTCATACAAGAAGCAGGCGTATTATCTTGATATCAACAGCTCGATATCTGATGAAAACGGACAGTTACCTGAGAATGCCGCAACAGATGGAGTGCATTTAAAAACTGGGTATTATTTAAAATGGTTGGAGTTCCTGAAAAATCATACAATTAAATCGGACGGAGATGTAAACACCGACGGAACTCCTGTGATAGTATTTAAAAACGGGAATTATGATGTTTCAAATATTTCAAAGACAATTTTAGAAAATGTAGTATTTAAAGACGAGTTGTCAGAAATCAACCCTCGGGTGCTGGCAGAAAACTACGGTATTGCAGAGGAGTTGCTCCAAAATGCATCGGGATATGCAGGAGGCGGTGCAACAGCTGAAGAAATAGCGGTGTTTGAATTAAAAAACAACAAAGATGCGAAAAATGTCAAAAAATTGATTTACAATTATATTAACAATAAAAAACGAAGGTTTGAATCATATATTCCCGAGGAAATGCCAAAACTAAACAGACCTTTTGTATATGTTAATAAAAATCTTCTGGTCGTTTGTATAGCAGACAGCTACTCAGATATAGAGGCAAAGATTAAATCATTTATAAAGTAGAGGGATTACAATGAAAGAGTGTGTTTTAGAAGATAGAGAATGTATCGGTTGTGGAGAATGTGAGCTTTGCGACTTGGATAAAAACAAGAAATGCGACAATTGCGAAAAGTGTATAGAATCTTCTGCTGAGTCGCGGGCAATACAGATAGACAATATAATTATTTAGATTAAAAAATTGTAAGTTTTTAACTTACAATTTTTTTTTGAAAATTTTATGAAGTATTTATCTTTACTTTTCCGTCAATAATAAAATCAGAAAAAATAATTCGGAGCAGACAATGGAAAAGAAAGAAAAATTTTTAATCAAAAAAACAGAAGGCTTATCAGGTGTGGTCGGGGTTTCAGGCTCTAAAAATGCTGCTTTGCCTATTATGGCGGCATGTCTTTTAGCAGAGGGAACTACGACGCTAAAAAATGTACCAAATTTGACCGATATAACCCATATGTGTGAAATTTTAACGTGTATGGGAGCAAAAATTTTAAACAAGGGCAAGAATGAAATTTTGATAAACACAGAGAATATTTCTCATGCCATAGCACCATACGATTTAACGTGTAAGCTAAGAGGCTCTTTTTTAGTTATGGGAGCAATGCTGGCACGAATGAAGAGGGTAAGAGTCTCACTTCCGGGCGGATGCCCCATAGGTTCAAGACCTGTTGATTTACATTTAAAGGGATTTTCTTCTTTAGGTGCAACAGTGACAAAAGGTTATGGATACGTAGAGGTTAAGTGCGAGGAGCTTGTAGGCACTAAAATCTATTTGGATTTTCCAAGCGTTGGGGCTACAGAAAATCTTTTAATGGCGTCCGTATATGCTAAGGGCAAAACAACCATAGAAAATGCCGCCGCTGAACCGGAAATAGTAGATTTGGTATGTTTTTTAAATAAAATGGGAGCAAAAATCACAGGGGCAGGAACGGATACCTTAACAATATGCGGAGTAGAGAGGCTAAAGCCAATCAAGTACACAATTATGCCCGACAGAATTGAGGCCGGAACATTTATGGTTGCTGCAGCAATTACTACGGGAGATGTTACAATAAACGGCATAGTCCCCGAACATGTAAAACCGCTAACGGCCAAGCTTATAGAAATGGGTGCAGATATTAAAATAGACAGCAACACTATAAGTGTAAAAACAGAAAGACCTTGTATGGCAAAGGATATAAAAACTCTGCCTTTTCCGGGATTTCCTACGGATATGCAGGCACAGATGACATCGCTCCTTTCGTTATCAAAGGGAACCGGAATTGTAACCGAAACAATTTTTGAAAACCGCTTTATGCACGTAGGAGAGCTTATAAGAATGGGGGCAAATATCAAGGTTGAAGGACATTGTGCCGTTGTTGAAGGAAAGAGAAGTCTCTTGGGTGCAAAGGTTACTGCACCTGATTTGCGGGCGGGTGCTGCGTTGGTTTTAGCAGGACTTTCTGCAAAGGGAGAATCTGAGGTGTTTGGAATAGAGCATATCGATAGAGGGTATGAAAATTTAGACTTAAAATTAAATGGTTTAGGTGCAAATATAGAAAGGGTGCAATAATTTAAAATCCGGAGCATTTTGCCCCGGATTTTAAATTATAGACATTATATAATATATAATCCCTGCAACAAAACCTGATGTAATTCCGTAAACCAACACAGGTCCTGCCACTGAAAACATTTTAACTGCAAGCCCTAAGACATAACCTTCGCTTTTGAATTCTATTGCAGGAGAGGTTATAGCGTTGGCAAAACCGGTTATTGGCACTATTGTACCTGCTCCGGCGTGCTTTGCCAAATCATCATAAAGACCAAACCCCGTAAATAAAGCACCCAAAAACACCATAGTTGATGAGGTAAGCATTGAAACATTATCCTCGGAAAATCCCAAAGAGGTGTATAGCTCAAAAAAAGCCTGACCTATTGTACATATTGCACCGCCCACAAAAAAAGCACATATTATATCTTTTAAAATAGGCGAGTTGGGTGTTATTTTATCTACGTAGGTTTTATATTCTTTTTTCTTCATAAGGGGACACCTTTCTTAGTACTAAAATTTATTTTTTGCGTATGATAATATAGTGGTTAAACCATAACAGCCCTTGTAAACTCTTCAACATTTCCGTTTGTAATTGCATTGTATGCAATAAACGTCAGCAATACAAGTATAATTGATATAATAGAAAAAAGTCTTGTTTTCATAATGAACCTCCCAAATTTGTCTTTTTCAATATTATTTTTTAAAAAAAACGTTTAAATATTCAAAATAATGAAATTATTATTAAAAAATTGAAATAATACTTGAAATCATGTGCTTTGTTATGGTATAATGCAATGACGAGAAGTTTTATATAGGGAGGAAATAATTTTGACAGCAAAATTAGACAAAAGAGAAAAAAATACTGTTGAATTTACTATAACAATTTCAGCAGAGAAATTTAACGAGGCAGTTGATACAGCATTTAAAAAGAATGTTAAGAAAATCACTGTTCCAGGTTTCAGAAAGGGTAAAGCACCAAGAAAACTGATCGAAAAAACATACGGCGAAGGTATTTTTTATGAAGAGGCAGTTGATGCTTTGCTTCCTGACGCTTACGAAGCAGCAGTAAAGGAAATGGGCATTGACCCCGTTGATATGCCTAAGGTTGAGGTTGCAGATTTAGGTAAAGATAAAGATTTAGTAATAAAGGGTAGCGTTACAGTTAAGCCCGAAGTTAAGCTTGGCGAATATAAGGGTTTAAAACTTGAAGAAATTGTTAATACTGTAAGTGATGATGAAGTTACAGCTGAAATAACAAGAAGACAGGAAAGAAACGCAAGACAGCTTCCTGTTGAAGACCGTGCAGTAGCTAAAGACGATATTGCAAATATCAACTTCGAAGGCTTTGTTGATGGCGAGGCTTTTCCAGGTGGTAAGGGCGAAAACTATGATTTGGTTATTGGTAGCGGCAGCTTTATTCCTGGCTTTGAGGAACAGATTATCGGCAAAAATATTGGCGATGAGTTCGACGTTTCAGTTACATTTCCTGAAGATTACCACGCAGAAGATTTAAAAGGCAAAGATGCTATATTTAAAACAAAAATCAACTCTATTATGGTAAAAGAATTACCTGCATTAGATGATGAGTTCGCTAAGGATGTAAGTGAATTTGATACATTAGATGAGTTAAAGGCAGATATCAAGGCTAAGCTTTTGGAATCAGCAGAAGCCCGCACAAAGCAGGAAAAAGAAAATGCAGCAATTGATGCTGTTATTGAAACAATGGAAGCAGATATTCCTGATTGTATGGTTGATTCACGTATTGAAAGCACAATCCGTGAAAACAATGCAAGAATGGCTCAACAAGGAATTTCCTTTGAGCAGTACTTAGGTTATATGGGTACAACGGTTGAACAATTTAAAGAGCAGATAAGACCTAATGCCTTGCTTCAGGTTAAAGGTACATTAGCTTTAGAAGAAATTGCGAAGCTTGAAAAAATAGAAGCAACAGATGCTGATGTTGACGAGCAGCTTAACAAAATGGCAGAAGCATATAAAATGGAGCTTGAAAAGGTTAAGGAATTTATGCGTGATGAAGACATCGAAGCTTTAAAATCAGACATAAAAATCACCAAGGCTATGGAATTCTTAGTTGAAAATGCAACCTTTACAAAGGCAAAGAAAACAACCAAGAAGCCCGCTGCAAAGACAGAGTCTAAGGAAGAAGCTCCTAAAAAGACAACAACAAAAAAATCAACAGCTTCAACAACAAAGAAGACAACAACAGCTAAAAAGGAAACTGCCGAAAAAGCACCAGCGAAAAAACCTGCAGCTAAAAAGACAACAACAAAAAAGGCAGAAGATAAATAATTTAACTTAACATAAAAAACAGAAAGGGACGTATTATGAGCTTAGTACCGGTAGTAGTGGAACAGACAAGCAGAGGAGAACGCTCTTACGACATCTATTCCAGATTATTAAAAGACAGAATAATATTTTTAAGTGAAGAAGTGAATGATGTTACTGCAAGTTTGGTTGTAGCACAGATGTTGTTTTTAGAGGGTGAAGACCCCGACAAAGATATTCAGTTTTATATCAACAGTCCCGGTGGCTCAATTACCTCCGGTATGGCAATTTATGATACAATGCAGTATATTAAATGCGATGTGTCAACAATCTGCGTAGGTATGGCAGCATCTATGGGTGCATTTTTACTTGCAGCAGGTACAAAGGGAAAGAGATTTGCACTTCCCAACAGTGAAATAATGATTCATCAACCATTGGGCGGTATGCAGGGTCAGGCGACAGATATTAAAATACATGCCGACAGAATTATTCGTATCAAGAATACCTTGAATGAAATTTTGGCAGACCGCACAGGAAAACCGTTAGAAACCATACAAGCAGATACTGAGCGTGATAACTTTATGTCTGCGTATGAAGCAGCAGAATATGGTTTGATTGATAAGGTTATAGAATCGAGAATATAATAAAGCTAAAAAGGGGCTGATAACAGCCCCTTTTTAAAAATAAGCTAGTATTATGAAAGGCAAAGGTATCATATATGTCAACAATTAATGAGGGAAATCCAACACTTCGCTGCAGCTTTTGCGGAAAAAATGAAAACGAAGTAATACGAATGTTTGAAGGTCCTAATGCATTTATTTGCAATGAGTGTATTTCTCTTTGCAATCGCTATATGGGCGACAATTATGATATTTCAGAACCTGATATTGACTTGGGTGATTTGCCCAAGCCTAAGGAAATAAAAGAAATTTTAGACCAGTATGTAATAGGTCAGGATAAAGCAAAAAAAACGTTATCTGTTGCCGTTTATAACCATTACAAAAGAATAGAAAGTAAAAAATCTTCAAAGGATATTGATATACAAAAGTCAAATATTTTGTTGCTCGGTCCTACAGGCTCAGGCAAGACACTTTTGGCTCAGACCTTAGCTAAAATATTAAATGTTCCATTTGCCATTGCCGATGCTACAACACTGACAGAGGCTGGCTATGTGGGCGAAGATGTTGAAAATATATTATTAAAGCTAATTCAGGCAGCAGACGGCGATATAGAAGCTGCACAGCGTGGAATTATCTACATTGATGAAATCGATAAAATAACAAGGAAGTCTGAATACACCTCAATCACCCGTGATGTAAGCGGTGAGGGTGTTCAGCAGGCGTTGTTAAAAATATTGGAAGGTACAGTTGCAAATGTTCCGCCAACAGGTGGAAGAAAGCATCCGCATCAGGAATTTTTACAGATTGATACGACAAATATTTTGTTTATATGCGGCGGTGCATTTGATGGCATTGAAAAAATAATCAGCCGCAGAACAGAATCTAAATCGATTGGCTTTGGTGCAGATGTAAAGAGTAAAACAGATGCAAAATCAAGCGAAATTTTATCTAAAATAGAGCCTCAGGATTTGTTAAAATTCGGAATTATCCCTGAGCTTATAGGCAGACTTCCGGTAATTGCCAGTCTTGATTTATTAGATAAGGAATCGTTGGTAAAAATTATTAAAGAGCCTAAAAACGCCATTTTAAAGCAGTACACAAAGCTTTTGGAGCTTGATGGTGTGGAGCTTGTTGTTGAGGAAGAAGCAATTGAAGCTATTGCACAAAAGGCTCTTGACAGAAAAACGGGTGCACGTGGACTTCGTTCTATAATAGAAGAAACAATGCTGGATATTATGTACGAAATTCCATCCAGTGAAAACGTAGAGAAGTGTACCATAACAAAAGAATGTGTTGAAAAGAAAACTCAACCTATATTAAAAGAAAAACAAGCAGAAAGTGCGTAAATAAAAAGGGCTGAGGAAATCAGCCTTTTTTGCATATAGGAGAAAGATATGGAATTGATTGAAATAGGACAAGTTGTGAACACACATGGCATCAGAGGAGAAATAAAACTAAATCCTTGGACTGATGATATAAATAATCTGGTAAATTTAGACGTGTTTTACGACGAAAATGGAAATAAGCTTGTGGTCGAAAACTCAAAAGTCCACAAAAATGTTGTCATTATAAAGTTTAAGCACATTTCAAATATGAATGCTGCAGAAGAGATGAAAGGCAAAACCCTTTACACAGAAAAAACACCTCTTCCGGAAGGCAGATACTACATAAAGGATTTAATAGGATTGTCAGTTTACGAAAATGATGTAAAGTTAGGCAACTTAACAGATGTGTTTAATACTGGTGCGAACGACATTTACGAGATAAAAACAATAGACGGGAAAAACATCTATCTGCCTGTAATTGAGGGTGTTATTGGTGATGTGGATTTAGAGAATAAAAAGATTTTCGTGACTATTCCTGACGGACTATTAGACGATTAAGGAGAGAATTATGCGTTTTGATATTTTGACGCTTTTTCCCGAGATGTTAGAAGCTATTTTATCTGAAAGCATTATCGGCAGAGCAAGGAAAAATAAAATATTAGAAATTAAATGTACGAATATCAGAGATTTTGCAAACAACAAGCACAATTCTGTAGATGATTATCCTTACGGAGGAGGCTTTGGTATGGTGATGCAGGCCCCTCCTATATACCGTGCATATGAAAGCATTGCTTCGGGCGAAAAGCCTTATACTGTCTATATGTCTCCACAGGGCAAGGTTTTAACACAGGAAAAGGCAATTGAGCTTTCTAAAAAGAAAAGAATTGTGATTTTGTGTGGTCATTATGAGGGCGTTGATGAGAGAATATTAGAAGAAATTGTTGACGAAGAAATCTCAATCGGCGACTATGTATTAACAGGGGGAGAGCTACCTGCAGCCGTTTTAATAGATTGTGTATCAAGAATGATAGAGGGTGTACTTCCGCAAAATGAAAGCTTTGAGGATGAATCTATATATTCAGGACTTTTAGAGTATCCTCAATATACGAGACCGCCCGAATTTTTAGGACGTGAAGTTCCAGGGGTTTTGCTCTCAGGGCATCATGTAAACATTGAGAACTGGAAAAGGAGAGAGTCCCTTAAAAGAACCTACATAAAAAGACCTGAACTGTTAAAGTCAGCGAAATTGACAGATAAAGACAGAAAAATTTTAGATGAAATAATTTTTGAGCTTGAAGATAATCTCAATAAAAAATAGCTGTAGCAATTGCTACAGCTATTTTTTATATATTATCGCTGAAAAAATCCTCATCATATGCAATTTTTATTGCATCAAAGGTCACAATGTCTACAATACCTGTGGGTGCAATGTTCTGCTCCTCCTGGAAAATCCGTACACGTTCAGTAGTTTGCGGGCCAAAAATTCCGTCAGGAATACCCGGTAAATCTTTTTCTTTATTTATAATTCTTAACATATATTGAACAGAGTAGACGGGACGTCCTGTCAGTTCATCTGTAGAAATGGCAATTCCGCGTACATCATCCTGCATACCTTCCTTTAAATCAAAGCCGGGATACTGCCCAAATTGTGCCTGTGACCCCCTTATAACATTTTCATGCATTCTTTCAATTCCGTTCCAGGTATTTTCGTCTACGATGCCATTTTGAGTCAAATTCATTCGATTTTGAAGCTCACTGACTGCATTTTTTGTATTTTGACCGTAATTTCCCGTTACATTAACGGGTGAAACATTGGAAAATACGGGTACAATGTCATTTATGTGATTTTGCAAAGTCATAACTGCGTTGCCTCTGGTACCCATAGAAAGCGGAACACCGGGAAATTCCAAAAATGTCGGTGCAGTAGAAAATTCTGATGACCTGCCCGTTGCAATATAAATACCCTTTATTGCATTGTACATACTTTCCCAGGTAAGGGGTCCTACAACGCCATCGACAGGCAGACCATAAGCACGTTGAAATGCTGCAACAGCACTTGTGGTAGATGGACCATAAACGCCATCTTCTGCAACTTGTGGCACTGTGTCATAGTATTCTGATAAGAGATTTAACATAAGCTGCACTATGTAGACACCCTGCCCTGTATCGCCCTCACGCAAAGCCTCGGGATATTCTAAAGATAAGCCAAATATAACGTCGCCACGAGCGTAAAGCTCATTTAGTCTGTTTATGCCTGTAAAAAGATTTACCAGTTTGTACCATGTAGCACGACCTACAATTCCATCAGGTGTCAGGTTAAAAATTCTTTGGAATGTCCTGACTGCATTTTCCGTGGCTTCGCCAAAAACAGCACCTGTCGGCACCTTTGGTATAGCCGGATAGTTGGTAGATATCGCGTTTAAGAGTATTTGCACACGCAAAACCTCAGTTCCTACATCGCCTAAACGAATGGGTGTGCCGGGATATGACTCACCTACACTTTCTACGGGAACATTATTTATAATGCTTACGTCATCACCATAGTAGTAGCGAATTATCTGAAATGGTAAAAATCCATCGTTTGCCAGCGTTACAGAACCCCATTGTGAAAGCCCGTCACATGTGACAGTTGTTCCGTTACAAAACTGTGAGGCAAGTGGCTCAATGGAACCCATGCGTCTTAGATAGGAATCAAAAATATCATCAACAATGTCGGAAATATTTTCAAAAACATTTCTTCCTAAAACGAATGCCTGGTCATATTGAGTAGTGTTTGTGATATCAAAATCATATCCGCGACTTCTGTAAAATTCTGTGTAAATTTTATTCAAAGCAAATGAAATCTGTGCGTAGATATTAGCTCTTAGGGCACTTTCGGGCCAAGTCGGGTAAATTTCACTGGATGCTACGTTTTTTATGTAATCTATAAATGGAACTGTAACATTTTGAGCGTTAGATGCAGGTGCACCTAGATGTACGGTTATAAATTCCGGGATGACCGGTGTTGTATCTGGCAAGGTAATACCTCCTTTTATAAATTCTGTCTTGGAATGATTACAATTTTAGAAGTTTCTCCGTTTGGAAGTTCCGGAAGCGGAATTAAATTCACGGACAGTTGCGTGAGAATTCCACCAAAAACCTGAACGTTTTCGATAATTGCATCAAAAAAGTCCGGAGAAGTGATGGTAACCCTATATTGAGCATATGGAATTGCGGCAGTTGGTTCTTGAGAAGCTGATGCAGATGGAGCAGGGAGTGTAAACGTTTTAGCTACACCGCTTCTGTCGGTAGTTGATGAGTCTAAAGCGTCACTATTTTCGCTGTTTTCTGCTCTTACAACTACTGTTGCACCCACCACAGGATAAAGTTCATTTGCAGCAGATACGCTGACAGTTAGCTGACCTGTGCTGTTGCTTGGAGAGTTGGGTTCACTCTGTGGCTCAAGGTTTTCTATATTCGTATCCTCTTGTTGCAATTCCGTACTGTTATTTGGAGTAATCTCTTGTGTGTCCTCAGAAGGAGCAGGGGGTACATAGGGCGTTACTTTTTCTTGCGGGATATTTTCCGGGTTTGTTTCTGATTTGCCTAGATTTTCATAGTAGTTATTTGGCATGACTATATCCTTTCAAATACTTAATCTCAGTAATGTATATGTAACTAAACTGCCAAAAATTACATCTGACTTTTGGGGAACAAAATTTGTTTTTTTTCGTTTAAAGTATTGTGAGCAACAGCTTACGACATATAGGGCATAAGCCCATATAAATATTATAAGCACCACTTAAAGACCTCAAAGGAAATGACGAAAAATATTTTTAAGGAGGAAATCTTAATGTTTTTTAAGAAAAGATTGACATCAATAGTTTTATCACTAGTTATGATTTTAGGTCTAAGTGCAACATCATTTGCTTATGTTGCAAGCGACGCCGCAGATTCTAAATACAAAGAAGCAATTGAGCTTTTAGGTGCATTAGAAATCATGGTTGGCGACAAAGAAACAGGAGCATTCAGACCAAATGACACAATTAAACGTTCAGAGTTTGCTAAGGTTGCTGTAACCTCTATGGGTATGGAAAATTTGGCAGACAGCTTTAATTACCCGACACAGTTTCCCGATGTTGTAGAAAATCACTGGGCAAACGGCTATATTAACGTAGCAGCAAATCAGGGTATTGTTATTGGTGACGATTTAGGAAACTTTCGTCCTGATGATACAATCACTTATGCCGAGGCTGTAACAGTTTTAGTTCGTTTAATCGGACACACACCTGCAGCTGAGAAAAAGGGTGGTTTCCCTACAGGCTATATAACAGTTGCAACACAGACAGGCATTACTAAGAATGCCGTTGCTAGCAACGATTCAGCAGTTTTGCGTGGTATGGTAGCACAGCTTGCAGCAAATACCTTAGTTACAAAGAAGATGGAACAGACAAGCTACGGTCAAGACGAGGCATATCAGGTTGTAGACAGAACCTTATTGGATGACGAGCTTTCAACAAAAATTGTATATGACCAAATAAGTGCAGTAGGCACAAGCTCACTTTCAGGCACAAGCACATTAAAAAATAACGAAGTAAAAGTAGGCAACGAAGTTTACGAAGTTGCAAATAAGGCACTTCCTCAGGTAAGAAAGCTTTTAGGGTTTAATGTAGAAGCGTATGTTCAGGAAGATGACAATGGCGATAAAACCCTTATTTTAGCAAGAGAGCAGAAGGGTAAAAACTCTTCTATGAAAATAAACGCATTAGACATCGAGGATGTAACTAACGATTCAAAGGTTGAAGTTTCATATTGGATAGATAAAGAAAACGACAAAGAGCCAGAAGTTGCAGTTATAGACAGCGAAGCAAAATATATCTATAACGGACAGGCAATAAGCTTTGATATTTCAGAACTTAAACCTGAAGCAGGTTCACTTACTCTCTTAGATTTAAACCGTGACGATGAGTACGATGTAGTATTTATTGAAGAATATGAAAACTACGTTGTTGAAGAAGTAATCGTTTCAAGCAACAGAATTACAGACAAATACGGTAAAACATCTTTAGTATTAGACAGCGAAAACGAAAACGTTAAATTTGTTATCACACGTGGCGGAAACGAAATTAAAATTTCCGACATAAACGAATGGGACGTATTATCAGTAGCTAAGAGCAAGGATTCATCTGTCGTAATCGTAGAAGTAACAACAGAAAAGGTTACAGGTAAAGTTACAGAAAAGCATGACGAAAAATTTGTTATTAATGGTAAAGAATATAGAGTAGCTGCTAATTATACAGAAGAAATCAAACTTAACGACGAAGGTACCTTCTACCTTGATAAGGATGGTAACATTGCAGCAGTAGATGCTGAAAATTCACTTTCATCAAATTACGCATATTTAACAGGTGCAGATGTTACAACAGGCTTTGATGTAAGACTTAAAATCAAGGTTTTTGGTAAAGACGGTGCGATTAAAGTTTTAGAATCAGCAGAAAAAATCAGATTCAACAATACACCTAATAAAACCCCTCAGGAAGTACTTGATGCATTAAAGTCAGAGGGAGCGGTTGTTCCTGCACTTATCACTTATGAAGTAAATGCAGAAGGCGAATTGACAAAGCTAAACACAGCAACAGATAAAACCTCAGGCGGTATTGACAAGAACATCTTTGCATTAAATGCTAGTGGCACATTAAAATATAAAGAATCAGCTAAAAAGCTTGGCAATTACAATGTAAATGAAGAAACAATAGTATTTGATATTCCTGCAGGCGAGACAGATGCCAAGAAATATGCAGTTACAAATTACAAGGCATTTGAAGACAACACAGATTATGACGTTTTAGTATATGATGTTAAAGAAGATTTAACAGCAGGTGTTATTATTGTGACAAGTTCGACAGGTATTGCAAACTTAGAAGCATCTGCCGCAATTATTGAAAAGATTTCTATATCTTTAAATGATGAAGATGAAAGAGTAGAAAAGCTCTACGCATTCATTGACGGCGAGAGAAAAGAATTTGTGACAACAGAAGAGGATGTTTTAGTTAACGAATCAGGTGCACAGCTAAAAGCAGGCGATATTGTTCAGTTAAAAGCTAATTCAAACGGCGAGATTGAAAGTATCAGAGTTCTCTTTGAGGCAGCAAACAAGACAACAGAGGCAAAAACAACAGTAGGCGAAGATTTAGTAACAGTTTACGGTAAGGTAACCAAAAAGTTTGCAAATTCAATAAACGTATCTGTAAACGGCGGAGCAGTAGAAAACTACTCAACAGAGGGTGCTTTAGTTTACGAGTTTAACTCAGACAAAACAGTTAACCCGATTAAAGTTGCTGAAGCAGGTGACATTACTCAGTATGATGAACTAGATGTTAGCCGTGTATTTATAAAGATTTATAAAGACCAGGTAAAAGAAATTGTTATCGTAAGATAAATTAGCCGACTATAACAAAATATATCTGACTTCACATGACCGCAAAAAAAGGAACAGTAGCAAAGCTACTGTTCCTTTTCCTTTTCTTCTTCTATTACGGGGATAAAATGCTTTGCAAATTCTCCCTTACCGCGATTTTTAATATAAAAGAATCCAATGATACTAAAGATTAATGCACCAGCGAAGTTTACCAATAAGTCCTTCATTGTATCAAAAAGACCAATATCCAAATATCCTGAAAGTCCTAAATTCACACCATTAACAGAGGTTTCTTTTATACCCTCTATAACAACGGGTACATTAGCACCGCTGGTGTTTAACTTTACTGAAGAAAGTGTATTGATAATGAAATCCTTTTGCATATCTGTTCCAAATGTAATATCGCAACCGAATTCAAAAAATTCCCACAAAACGCCGATTGTCATTGAAAAACAAAATGCTACTACAGCTAAATAAAACGGCGAGAGCTGAAACTTGAATTTTGCGTTCCTGTTCATAATATCCAAAAGAGAAAAACCAAAAGCCGCAAATAAAAAACCGTTCATAGCGTGTAAAACAGTATCCCAATACGGCAGCTTGTTATAGTAATTATGTATTTCTCCTAAAATTTGTGCAGAAAAAATGAATATTAAAATAACAATTTCTAATGTTGACGGCAAATCTACTTTAAGTTGCTTTTCAACAAATGTAGGTGCTAAAAATAATGTAAGGCATAACACACAAACAAAAGCATTTTCGTATTCATTTCGTATTAAGGACATAACTAAAGACGCAATTACAAATATACGCAAAGTCAAATACACACAAAATTTAACCTTGTGACTTTTAATTTCTTTTTTTGCAGCGGACAATATATCTTTCATATGTTTTCACCTCTTAAAATAAGAATACATTAAAAGTATAACCATTTCAACTTAAAAATTACAAAATTTTCAAATTATTAAAAATCAGACACTTATAAACGATGTAATATTTTATGAGTTCAAATCCATCGACATATGTATGTGGCAGACATTGAATTCGTAAAAAACAAGCAATGGTGCGGTAATCTTAAAGATAACCGCACCATTTAAATATTGATTATACAGTATTTGGTTTTGCAAATTTTTAAATATTTTTGAGCTAGAAAAGTTTGTTAATAGTGCTAATTCTGTTGAATAAACATACAAAATTTCTACTTATCTTTTTCTCTTAACTCTACACGTCTTATCTTACCACTGATTGTTTTTGGAAGTTCATCTAAAAATTCGACAATTCTTGGGTATTTATAAGGGGCAGTGTGAGTTTTTACATAGTCTTGAATTTCTTTTTTAAGCTCCTCACTTTTCTTAGTTCCTTTGGTGAGAACGATTGTTGCTTTTACGATTTGACCTCTTATTTCATCGGGAACGGCCGTAATAGCACATTCTAAAACGTAGGGAAGCTCCATAATTACACTCTCTATCTCGAAAGGTCCGATACGATAGCCTGATGACTTTATAACATCGTCAATTCTTCCTACATACCAAAGGTATCCATCTTCGTCACGCCAAGCCAAGTCGCCCGTGTGGTATATATTGTTATTATACGAGCTTTTTGTTGCTTCCTCGTTTAAATAATATCCCATATATAATCCACAAGGCACACGCTTGTCAGTTTTAATGACAATTTCACCTGTTTCGCCTATATTGGCAGAGGTGCCATCATCTAAAATTATATCAACATCATACAAAGGACTGGGCTTACCCATAGAGCCTGGCTTTGGACTCATACCCCAGAGATTTGCAACGACAAGCGTTGTTTCTGTCTGACCGAAGCCCTCCATTAGCTTTAATCCCGTGGCTTTCTTCCATTGCTCGTAAACCTCGGGGTTTAGTGCCTCACCTGCAACTGTTGAATATTCAATGCTTGATAAATCATACTTTGACAAATCTTCTTTAATGAAGAATCGGTACATAGTTGGCGGAGCACAGAAGGTTGTGATATTGTATTTTTTAAACATCGGCAAAATGTCATCTGCTTTGAATTTTTCGAAATCATAAACAAAAATTGCCGCCTCGCACAACCATTGACCGTAGAGCTTACCCCATAAGGCTTTGCCCCATCCTGTATCTGAGATTGTGAGATGAACTCCGTCGGGATTTACATTGTGCCAATATTTTGCCGTTATATAATGACCGAGAGGGTATTTGTGGGTATGAGTTGCAATTTTGGGATACCCCGTTGTGCCTGAAGTAAACAGCATAAGCAATGGGTCATTGCCGCAAGCAGTATTTTCAGTTCTTTCGTATATATCAGAATAGCGGGTAATTTCTTTATCAAAGCTATGCCAACCTGAACGCGAACCGCAAGCCATAATTTTAGTTAAGCTTTTATCGTAATTTTTTTCTGCCAAATCTACCTGATGCGAAACATCACCGTCGGCGGTACAAACAATAGCAGAAACGCCTGCTGACTTAAAACGATAGTCAAAATCATGCTCAACTAATAGATTAGTAGCTGGAATTGCAATGGCACCGATTTTATGTAATGCAAGCATTGAAAACCAGAACTGGTAGTGACGCTTTAGAACAAGCATAACTCTGTCGCCTTTTTTAATTCCCAAAGATTCAAAGTAGTTTGCGGTCATATTAGAATATTTCTTAAGCTCAGAGAATGTAAATCTTCTCTCTTGTTTTTTATCCGACACATGAATCATAGCTACTTTATCAGGACATTTTTCAGCCAAAACATCTACACAGTCAAATGCAAAATTAAATTTTTCCTCGTTTTTAAAATTAATATCTAAAAGAGCACCCTTATCATCCTCGACACAGTCAATGAAGTCTTTATGTACATCAGGAATAGTGGCAGATGCACGCTTTATAAACTGTTCCTCCTGATTGGCAAAGTCATCAAAGTCGGTTTCCTTCATTACCATAGCATAAATTTCAACATCATTACCGCCGTAAGCCTCTAATTTATGAGGAATAGTACTGTTGTAATAAATGCTATCGCCTGCCTCTAAAATTTGTGTATTATTGCCGACAGTGATTTTCAATTGACCGCTTATAACAATATCAAATTCCTGTCCCTTATGAGAAGAAGCCTCGTGATTGTCGCCTCCTTCAATATAAGGGATAACTACGCGAAAAGGTTCAGTAGTTTTATTTTTAAACATGGGAGCTAAGTTTTTATATTCATTACCTGCTTTTCTTGCAATCGGTAAACCACCGCCATGCTTTGTAACCTCAAAGCTTGTAAGCTTTGGACTTGTACCTTTTAAAAGGTCGGTGGGGTCAACATTAAAGCATTTTGCACATTTGTAAATAAATGTGAAATCTATATCCTTTTCGCCACTCTCGTATGCGATGTAGTCGGCAACAGACACATCTGTGTTCTTTGCCATAAGCTCCTCTGACACTCCTAATGCCTCACGTGCATTCTTAATTCTTAAAGCGACATTTTTTAAAGAATCGTTATTTTCCAACATCATATTTCCCCCTTCTTTAGAGTAAATCGTTAATTTCTTCGGGGCTGGGTATAGTGCCGATAAAGCTCATACGCATATATTGACACTCCTGCCGACAATCCTATAGACAGATATTATCACATAAAAATAACAGTGTCAAATGTTTTAGGCTCTAAAGACATTTAAAAACAAAAAACATTAATGTTTGTTTCATAACTTTTGCTTTTTAATATCAAAAACGGACTGTGGCGAATGCCACAGTCCGTTTTTAACAATTCTACTCAAAATCGTATTCGTCACTCATACGGTCTTTGAATTCATCAAAAGCCATATCAAGCTCTGCCTCGTCATCAATAGGCATCAAAATTTCAGAACCATCGTTCTCTACTGAAAGTGTGTAGATTAAAACATCCTCACAATCTTCGTCACCTTCGTCTGCGGGAAGTAACACAACATAAGTTTCACCGTTTAACTCAAAGGAGTCAAGGTGTAGAAAATCGTGCTTTTCTCCGTCTTCGTTAACCATTGTAACGATGCCCTCAGCCTCTTCTTCGGGAATGTTGTTATTAACATTTTCATTCATAATTTTAACCTCCTGTTTAAGCACCGAAAGCCTTTAGACTTTCCTCAACACTTAGAAGCATTTGCTTATATTTTTCACCTTTTGCTTTTTCTTCCTCAATAATATGAGCGGGAGCTTTGGCTACAAAGCCTTCGTTTGAAAGCTTGCCCTCTACACGCTTGATTTCGGAAAGTAATTTTTTCTTTTCTTCATTCAAGCGGGCGATTTCTTTTTCTGCATCTACAAGCTCACCCATCGGCATATAAATCTGTGCACCGTCAACAATAACCGCCACGCTGTTTTCATCAACACCGTTCATATCGGGAGCAATCAGAACAGAAGATGCACTTGCTAATTTTTCAAAGAATATTGCACCCTGTGAGAAAATTTCTGCTTTATCTGTTACAACTACCATACTTGCCTTTTTTGATGGCGGAATGTTCATCTCAGCACGCTTGTTTCTTACTGCCTTAACTGCATTCATAATCATTTCCATTTCATCGGCTTCTTTCGGGAAGCTAAACGCACTATCTGCCTTTGGCCAATCGGAAATCACGATGCTTTCGCCCTCATGGGGGAGAGATAACCATATTTCTTCTGTAATGAAAGGCATAAATGGGTGTAAGAGCTTTAATGTGTTAGAAAGCACATATGATAATACATACTGTGCAGTTTCGTTAGAGGGGTCATTTTCGTCGTAAAGACGGGGCTTTACAAGCTCAATGTACCAATCACAGAATACATCCCAGATAAAGTCATAAAGCTTTGCAACTGCAACACCTAATTCAAATTTATCTAAGTTTTCTGTAACCTCTTCTACCAACTTATTATACTTAGTTAGTATCCATTTATCCTCAATACAGAGTTTTTCCGGAATACAGAGCTTGTCAATATGCAAATTCATTTGTACAAAACGCGAAGCATTCCAGATTTTGTTTGCAAAGTTTCTGCTTGCTGTAACCTTTTCAACAGAGTAACGCATATCATTACCGGGAGAGTTACCTGTTGCCAATGTAAATCTTAGTGCGTCAGCACCAAATTCTTCGATAACCTCTAACGGGTCAACGCCGTTGCCTAAGGATTTTGACATTTTTCTGCCCTGAGCATCACGCACAAGACCGTGAATTAAAACATGCTTGAATGGCTCTTTGTCCATATGCTCCATAGCAGAGAATATCATTCTTGCAACCCAGAAGAAAATAATATCGTAACCTGTAACTAGAACGCTTGTGGGGTAGAAGTATTCTAAATCCTCTGTTTTTTCAGGCCAACCTAGTGTTGAGAATGGCCACAATGCTGATGAGAACCATGTATCTAAAACGTCCTCGTCCTGCTTTACCTTGCCACCGCACTTAGGACAGGTGCAAATATCCTCGCGTGAAACAGTAGTTTCGCCACAGGCTTCACAGTAAAACGCAGGAATTCTGTGTCCCCACCAAAGCTGTCTTGAGATACACCAGTCGTGAACATTTTCCATCCAGTTGATATATGTTTTAGAAAATCTGTCAGGTACAAATTTTACTGTTCCGTCTTTTACAACATCTAACGCTTTTTTTGCTAAAGGTTGCATTTTAACAAACCACTGCTTAGATGTAATAGGCTCAACTGTTGTTCCGCAACGATAACACTGACCGACGTTATGTGTATGGTCTTTAACCTTAACCAACAAGCCTTGTGTTTCTAAATCTGCTACCATTTGCTTTCTTGCTTCATAGCGGTCTAAACCTTCGTATTTTCCGCCATACGAGTTGATTGTTGCATCGTCATTTAAAACCTTAATAACCTCTAAGTTATGACGTTTGCCAACCTCAAAGTCATTCGGGTCGTGTGCAGGTGTGATTTTAACACATCCTGTACCGAAATCCTTATCAACATATTCGTCGGCAACAACGGGAATTTCTCTGCCAACTAACGGCAAAATTAACATCTTGCCGACTAAATCCTTATATCTTTCGTCATCAGGATGAACTGCAACTGCGGTATCGCCCAATAGTGTTTCAGGTCTTGTAGTAGCGATTTCAACAAAACCGTCAGAATCCTTTATAGGATACTTAATGTGCCAAAAATGTCCTGCTTGCTCTTCGTATTCTACCTCTGCATCAGATAAAGCAGTAATACATTTAGGACACCAGTTTATAATTCTGTTACCCTGATAGATTAAATCCTTTTCGTATAATGAAACAAACACCTCACGGACTGCTTTGGACAATGTTTCATCCATAGTAAATCTTTCTCTGGTCCAGTCGCAAGAGCTACCTAATTTCTTTAACTGATTTATAATTCTTGAGCCGTAGAGCTTTTTCCAATCCCAGACACGCTCAATGAACTTTTCACGACCTAAATCGTAACGGGAAAGCCCCTCTTCTTTTCTTAATACTTCTTCTACCTTAACCTGAGTTGCAATACCTGCGTGGTCAGTACCGGGTACCCAAAGGGCATTAAACCCCGCCATACGCTTGTATCTTATTAAAATATCCTGTAAGGTTTCGTCTAGAGCGTGCCCCATATGAAGCTGACCGGTTACATTCGGGGGAGGGATAACTATAGTAAAAGGTTTTTTAGATTTATCCGCTTTTGGAGTAAAATAGCCATTTTCCACCCAACGTGTATATAGTCTGTCTTCCACCTCTTTAGGATTATATGTTTTGTTTATCTGCTCAGACACCGAATTTTCCTCCTAACCAAAAGAATATAATACAACCAATGACAACAAGCACAAGACCAATTGATTTTGTAATATAAATCTTGTTTTGTGTTTCATCGCATTGAGCTGATACTTTTTTTATTATTTGTGGTAATATAAAGTTAATTATAGCACCAATAACTATAAGCAAGATAGATAAAATCTCCACGCTTTTCAATTTTTTATACCTCCGTCATTGTTTTTGCCTATATAGTCTTTATATTGTGAATGCTTAATAAAATAAGCATAAAAATAAGATACAATTGCAATAAAATTAAATACAGTTGAAATTCCAAGAATGATATTACTTACCAATTCACTTGCGTGAGTAAAGAAAATCAGTACCATAGCAATAAATAAAACCACTGTGTTTAATTTTCCTAAGATATTCGATTTTACGTAGGTTTTTTTAGAATATAAGAAGATGCCTCCTAAAATAAGTAGTAACTCTTTAACTGCTAAAACCACAACAAACCAAACGGGTAATATGTCGCTTATAACAAGGGAGATAACGACTGTTAATTGCATCAGCTTGTCTGCTAACGGGTCTAAAAGCTGACCTGTTTTTGATGTCATATTATATTTTCTTGCAATATAGCCGTCTAATACATCGGTAATGCTTGCTATAATAAAGACAATTGCCGCAAGCTCCTTTGTATCGCCCTCTATGGCGAATACTGCGATATATACCGGTATCAAAAAAAGTCTAAAAACTGTAAGAATGTTAGGTATATTCACTTTTCGCCCTCCTTATAAGAATTTGCTTTTTTTATTTCCGTCGTGGAATTTCAACAAAAATTCTTCGCCCTTTTTGGCTTTGGCTGCAGACGAAATTATGTTTCCGTCGTTATCTATGGCTAAAGAGTAGCCACGCAACATTACCTTTAAAGGACTCAACGCATCAAGCTTTGCCACATTTGCAGTCAAGGCAGCTTTATTTTTATTGACATTATTGTTTATAAAAATCAATGCATTGCCTAACAAAGTATCAACCTTTTGCCTGCGTGCATCAATCACATCGGAAAATCGTGTAAATACATATGACGAACGCAAATGCCCTAATTTTGTCTTTTTAACCTCTAAGTTGTTTTTTAAAAGAGATTTAAGCCTTTTAACAGACTGCTCCAAATAAGAGCGTAGCTCATCGCAATCAGGACAAACAAGCTCTGCTGCAGCCGACGGGGTAGGGGCACGAAGGTCCGCTACAAAATCTGCTATTGTAAAGTCTGTTTCGTGGCCAACTGCTGAAACTACGGGGATTTGAGAATTGAATATAGCGTATGCTACAATTTCTTCGTTAAATGCCCATAAATCTTCGATTGAGCCACCGCCACGACCTGCAATTATCACATCACACAATTTGTGTGCGTTTAAAAAGTCTATAGCATTTGCAATTTCTCCTGCAGCGGACACACCTTGTACGCTTGCGGGGAATAAGACAATTTCAGCTAAAGGATAACGCCTTTTAGTTATGTTTAATATATCCTGTAATGCGGCACCACCTTCGGCGGTAACAATGCCGATTTTATTAGGATAGCGGGGAAGTGGTTTTTTGAGTTTTTCGTCAAAAAGTCCAAGATTTAAAAGCTTTTCTTTTAGCTTTTCAAATGCAGCATATAAAGAACCTTCACCGTCAGGCTCAATTGATTCTGCATAAATCTGATAAATTCCTCCCTGTTCATAAACAGAAATTCTGCCGCGAACGATAACTCTCATACCATCCTCAGGACGAAATTTCAAATATTGAGCAGCACTTTTAAACATTACCAGCTTAATTACGCCACCCTCATCTTTAAGACTTGCATAAATGTGACCCGATGAATGCAGCTTGAAGTTAGAAAGCTCACCTGTCACTTTAATATCAGAGAGATAAGAGTTAGCATCTAAAACCCTTTTTATGTAATTGTTAAGCTGTGAAACTGATACGGTTAAAATTTCTTTATTCATTATCTTTTTTTGATTTGTAAACAGAGGATAAAACGCCGTTTACAAACTTGGCACTTTTTTCGTCGTTGTATTTTTTGGTAATTTCAATCGCTTCATTAATTGCAATGCTATCTGCTATGTCATCCATATACAGAATTTCGCAAACAGCAACACGAAGAACAGCCAATGTAACCTTAGCAAGACGTGAAATTGACCATCCTTTTGAATATTCCTCGATGACAGCATCGATTTTGTCGATGTTTGAGATGGCAGTTTTTACAGTTGAGTCAATATATAAAGATTGTCCTTCAACATCCTCTGTAAGCTCATAGAATAATTCTAAAGCTTCTTCCGCTGTGATTTTTTGTACTTCGTATTCAAATAGGAGTTTAAAACAATTTTCTCTTGCGTCTTTTCTTGTCATAGCAATCTCCATTCCGCTAAAGTGTTGACACCAAGCTTATTTTAAGCATAAAACTACTAACTTTAACATTATACACCATTTTACAGGAAAAATAAAGACTTTTTTTCAAAAAAATGCAAAAAAATAAAGCCACATAAAATGTGGCTTTAAATCTAACGAACTATACGTCTTGCTGCATAATAACAATTGTTATAATAACCTGTAACTATGCTTGTGTACTTAATAACATCACCTGTCTGAGGAGAGTGTATCATCATACCGTTGCCAACATAGATACCAACGTGATGGATACGCTCAGCACCCTGTCTTTTAAAAAGAAGTAAATCTCCGGGCTGAAGCTCGCTTTTGCTTACGGGGATGCCGTTGTTTATCTGCTGATAAGATGAACGATACAGATTATAGCCCAATTGCTTAAAAACATAGGATGTAAATCCTGAACAGTCAAAGCCTGCCGGCGTTGAACCGCCATAAACATAAGGAAGTCCCAAGAATTGTTCTGCAATCTGAACAACTCTGTCTCCTGCTGAGTTAGCAGTAAAAGAGTCGTATGATACATGAGCATCAGCTCTTTCTGCCGGAACAGTCAAGCTTATGTAATCTGCTGAAATATAAGCTACGCCCGTTTCAGATGGATAGCTTACCTGATACCAGCCATCCGTCAGGGACAAAACAGTAATTGCCTCACCGTAATTAATCTTGCTGTAGGACTGATATGATGTTGACGGACCGCTGCGAACGTTTACATTATCGCCGGTTGAGTATCCGGCACAGGGATATGTAGCAGCAGAAGTCAATGATGTCGAGCAAAGAAGCATCGTACAAGCTAATGACATTGCACAAATAATCTTTGTAATTTTTTTCATTAAATGACCTCCGAATTTCAGCAAAACCAAACAAAAATATGATTCTGCCTTTATTCAACTGTGATCATTATACACAAGTATGGTCGATTTGTCAATACTTTTTAAAACTTTCTTAACAATTTTGTAGCATTTGTAATAATAACGCAATAAAAATGTTTAAAATGCTTGAATATTTTTGTATGATATGATATAATGAGTTTGCAAAGCAAACTCAATGAATTGCCTTCGGCACGAATTGAAATCTACGATTTCATGAATTGAGCCTACGGCTCATGAATTGCACTTCGTGCATTAATAGGCAATTCAATTCATGGAGCGATAGCGAGAATTCATGGCGGAGCCAATTCATGACAACAAAGTTGTCAATTCATTAAAAACAGGGTGCATCTTTCCTGTATCCTAATTTTAAAATGATACAAAATAATTTTTAATGTTTTAAGGAGTGTGTAATATGGCAGAATTAACCAAGGTATTAGCATTTGACTTTGGAGCATCAAGCGGTAGAGCAATGCTATTTACATTTGACGGCGAAAAGTTAGAAATAGAGGAAATGCACAGGTTTTCAAATGACCCTGTAATGATAGGCAAGAGCTTTCATTGGGATGTTTTGAGATTGTTTTTTGAGATAAAGCAAGGTATAAACAAAACAGTTTTAGCAGGTCATACTGACATCAAGGCTATTGGTATTGATACCTGGGGTGTTGACTTTGGACTTTTTGACAAAGATGGAAAAATGCTTGGAAATCCATACCATTATCGTGATACAAGAACAGACGGTATGATGGAGTATGCAGACAAAACAATCGGAAACAAATATATTTTTGACAGAACAGGTATTCAGTTTAATTTTTACAACACGCTATTTCAGTTTATGGCAATGAAAAAGGAAAACGACCCATTGCTTTCTGTTGCTGATAAAATGTTATTTATGCCTGACATATTTAACTATCTTTTGACAGGTGTTATGAAAAACGAATATTCAATCGCATCTACATCACAGCTTTTAGAGGTTAATTCTAAAACCTGGGATAAAGAGCTTATGGAAAAAGCAGGAATTCCTGCAGATATCTTCTGTGATATTATTATGCCGGGCGAGGTCGTTGGAATGCTGTCTGACGACATCTGCGAAGAATTAGGATGTCCTAAAATTCCTGTTATTGCGGTAGGCTCGCACGATACAGCTTCTGCTGTTGCAAGTGTTCCCGTAACAGAGGATTACAAGTATGCATATATCAGTACAGGCACCTGGGCACTTATGGGTTCTGAGCTTGATACACCAAATGTTTCTGAAACAACGTTTTCATATAACTTTACAAATGAAGGCGGAGTGTGTGGAAAAATTCGTTTCTTAAAAAACATTATGGGTCTTTGGATTATTCAAGAGAGTAAGCGTCAGTGGGCAAGAGAGGGTAAAAACTTTTCATTTGACGATTTAGAAAAGGCAGCTTGGGCAGCAGAACCGTTTAGGTGCTTTATTGACCCTGACTATATTGATTTTGCAACACCGGGCAATATGCCGAAAAAAATCCGTGATTTCTGTGAACGTACAGGTCAGTATGTTCCAAAGAGCGAGGGCGAAATCATAAGATGTGTAGCTCAAAGCTTGGCACTAAAATTCCGCATGGTAACAGATGCAATGGAAGACGTTATAGGTGAGCCTCTGTCTGCAGTTCATATGATAGGTGGCGGAATTAAAGACACAATGGTTTGTCGCTTTACAGCTTCGGCTACAGGAAAGAAAGTATTAGCAGGTCCTGTTGAAGCTACAAGCACAGGTAATGCCGCAGTTCAATTAATGGCTTTGGGCAAGGTAAAGGATTTAACCGAGGCAAGACAAATTGTTAAAAATTCTTTCCCCATTAAGACATACGAGCCTGAGGATGCAGACGAGTGGTCTAAAGCTTATCAGGAATTTAAAAAGATTGCAAAAATGTAATTTTAGAATTATAACAATACGGTCTGTATAAACTAATACAGACTGTATTTGTTTTAAATAGGGGTGTCATCTTTGAAAGTTGAAAAATTTAAAGAATACATTAAAAACAAGAGTGTTTCTGTTATTGGTATCGGCATAAGCAACAGACCATTGATTAAGTATTTAGTATCTTTAGGTGCAAGGGTTACCGCACACGACAAAAAGACAGAAGAAGCTTTAGGAGAAATTGCAGTCGAGTTAAAGAGCTTGGGCGTAAAGCTTGTTTTGGGTGAAAATTATTTAGAAAATTTAGATGCAGACATAATATTTAAAACCCCAGGAATGCGTTATGACAATCCTTATCTTTTGAATGCTAAAAACAAAGGAAGTATAATAACGTCTGAAATGGAAGTATTTTTTGAAATTTGTCCAGCTACAATTGTTGCCGTTACGGGCAGTGACGGAAAAACCACCACAACAACGCTTATTTATAATATGCTAAAGGAGTCGGGTAAAACCTGTCATTTAGGCGGAAATATCGGCATACCTCTAATGACTGTTGCTGAAAAAATGAATGCTACAGACTATGCAGTTTTAGAACTTTCAAGCTTCCAACTGCACACGATGAAGAAAAGTCCCCATATAGCAGTAGTTACAAATATTACACCTAACCATTTAGATTGGCATACAGATTACCAAGAGTATATAGATGCCAAGAAAAATATTGCATTTTATCAAAATAAAAATGATGTCTTAGTGACAAATTCAAATAATGAAGAGGCAAGAAAAATCGGCGAAGAGGCAAAGGGAAAATGGCGTTCATTTTCATCCTGCGGTGATGCTTTAGTGCATCTTGATAATGGTATAATCTATTATGGTGATGAAGAGGTTTTAAAGGTAGAGGATATTAAAATTCCCGGACATCACAATGTAGAAAATTATATGACCGCAATAGCGACAGTATATGACCTTGTGGGAAAAGACATAATAAATAAGGTTGCACGTGAATTTGGCGGTGTGCCACATAGAATAGAGCTTATTAAAACAATTGATGGAGTGAGATACTATAACAGTTCAATTGATTCATCGCCAAATCGCACAATAAATACACTAAATGTATTTTCTGAGCCTGTTGTTTTGATTGCGGGCGGTAAGGACAAGGGAATTCCGTATGATGAAATAGGAGAGCCCATTGTAAAGCACGTTAAAACGCTTATTTTAATTGGTGCAACGGCAAGCTTAATTAACGAAGCTGTTCAAAAAACGGGAAAAACAGTCCCTACGTTTTTTGTAAATACTTATGAAGAGGCTGTATTCTTAGCGAAGGAAAATGCAATAAAAGGTGATGTTGTGCTTTTGTCTTCTGCAAGCACAAGCTTTGATATGTTTAATAATTTTGAAGAAAGAGGAAACCTTTTCAAAGAATTGGTAGAAAAACTATGATAAAAGAATTAATAAGGCTTTCAAATATGGGCGGAATATCAGGTTTTGAGTATACTGTTACACCTTTTATTGAAAAGCTTTTGGCAAAATTCTGCGATGAAGTAAAAAAAGATATTTCAGGCAACGTAATAGGATACATCTATGCAGATGAAAGAAACGCACCCACAGTTATGCTTGAGGCACACACTGATGGTATTGGTCTTATGGTAAAGGATATAGATGAGCGTGGATATATAACCTTTGTGACAATAGGCGGTGTTGATCCCAGAATTTTACCATCCTGCGAGGTTGTTGTTTGCGGTAAAAAAGAACTCTATGGTGTAATTGGTGCTGTGGCACCGCATTTAATGACGGCGGAAGATAAAAACAAAGGTGCAAAAATAGAAAATATGGCGATTGATGTGGGTATGTCTTACGACGAAGTAAGAAAAATAGTAACACCGGGAGATATGATTTACTTTAAGACAGAGGCGGTCAGGCTTTTAAATAAAAAACTGTCAGGAAAATATTTAGATGACAGAGCAGGTGTTATATCACTTTTGATGTGTCTGGAACAATTAAAGGGCAAAAAACTTCCGTTTAATCTGGCGGTTTTGTGTGCTACACAAGAAGAAGTAGGTTTACGGGGTGCAGTTGTCGGAAGCTATAACATAGACCCTGTTTGTGCGATAGTTGTAGATGTTTGCCATGGTACTACACCTGATAGCGGAAGTGCTGCAACCTTTAAGCTAGGTAGCGGAACAGTTATAACGTGCGGTCCGAATATTGACAGAAAGCTTTTTGAACTGGCAAAGAAAACTGCCGGGGAAAACAAAATAAAGTACTCTATAGAAGCCGAGGGCGGACAAACGGGAACTGATGCTTGGGTAGTGCAGACGACACGGTGCGGTGTGGCTACACTTTTACTGTCTATTCCGCTTTGCTATATGCACACAACAGTAGAAACGTTGTCAATTAAAGATATAGAAGCCACTGCAAAGCTTATAGAGAATACGCTTTTAAACTTGAACACGGAGGAATTTACATTATGTACCTTAAAGAATTAACTACTCTTCGTGGTGTTCCGGGAGCGGAGGATGAAGTTTTTGACTTTATATTTGAAAAAATAAAGGATAACTGTGACGAGATTTATCGTGATTCAATTGGTAATCTGATTGCGGTTAAAAGATGCGGATTAAATAATGCTAGAAAAATTATGGTTTCTGCACATATGGATGAGGTTGCACTTATTATTACCAAGATAACCGAAGAGGGCTTTTTAAAATTTGATACGTTAGGCGGGATTGACACCTCAGTATTGGTTTCTAAGAAGGTTTTGGTAGGTAAAAATGCGATATGCGGTGTAATCGGTGCTAAGGCAATTCATCTGCAGAAAAAAAGCGAACGTGGTAAGGGAATTGAAATAGAAGAATTATATATTGATATCGGTGCTAAAGATAAAAAAGACGCAGAAAAGAGAGTTTCGCTAGGCGATTATGCAACATTTTTAAGTGATTATGTTGAATTTGGCGATGGTTTTGTAAAAGCAAAGGCACTAGACGACAGAATTGGTTGCGACATAATGATAGATTTAGCTAAAAACAGCTATAATTTTGATTTGTACCTCACTTTTACAGCTCAGGAAGAAACAGGGTTGCGTGGTGCACAAATCGCGGTAAACCGCATAAATCCTGATTTTGCTATTGTTTTAGAAACTACGGCTTGCTCTGACACGTTTGGCTCTTTAAAAAAGGACTATTCTACAATAGCAGGCGGAGGGGTTGTTTTAAGCTTTGCTGATATGAGAACCTATTACAGCAAGGAAATATTAAAGGACATTTCGAATGTTGCTAAAAAGTATAATATTCCTTTTCAATATAAAAAAACAGTATCGGGTGGAAACGACGCAGGCGTAATACATTTATCCTGCGGTGGTATTAAAACAATTACTATGTCAGTTCCGACTAAGTATATCCACTCGCCTTCGTCTGTTATTAAGTTAAGTGACTATGATGCAATGAAACAATTAGCTTTAAGATATTTACAGGAGGTAAAATAAGATGGAGTTACTAAAACAATTAACGCAGATAACAGCTCCGTCCGGAAATGAAGAAAAAATCTGTGAATTTATAGAAAAAGAAATTTCCCCTTATGTTGACGAAATATATCGTGATAATTTAGGCAACCTAATCGCACACAAATGCGGAGAAGGTGCTAAGGTTATGTTTGATGCCCACACTGATGAAATTGGTGTAATTTGTATGTTTATAGAGGATAATGGCTTTATCAGATTTACAAATTTAGGCGGTGTTTCCGCATATAATGCACTTTACCAGAGGGTGAAATTTTTAAACGGCACAGAGGGTGTAATATCAGTTGATGCATCTCGTGATGACATTTTAAAAACCTTAAAGCTTTCTGACCTTTATATTGATATCGGTGCCAAGAGTAGAGAAGAGGCAGAAAAAAAGATTTCAATAGGTGACGTTGCAGCGTTTGTAGGTGATTTTTTAGATTTAGGGGACAGAGTAGTATCTAAGGCTCTGGATGACAGAGTAGGTTGCTATTGCTTAATTCGTACCATAAAAGAGATGAAATCAAGTAAAAATGATTTGTATTTTGTTTTTGCAGCGTCTGAAGAATTAGGACTTCGTGGAGCTAAGGCTGCTGCACAAAGTATAAATCCTGATTATGCCGTAGCCTTAGATGTAACCTCTACAGGTGACACATTGGGAAAACGAAAAATGGCAGTAAAATTAGGAAATGGTGCGGCTATTAAAGTTAAGGACAATTCAATCCTTTGTCACCCATATATGAAGTCTTTAATGGTGGAGGCGTGCGAGAAAAACAAAATAGCTTACCAAATGGAAATTTTAGAAGCAGGAGGAACTGATGCAGGTGCAATTCACCTGTCCTGCGGCGGCGTTGTGACGGGTGCTGTATCAATACCTACAAGATATATTCATTCGCCTGCTGAAATGGCAGATAAAAAAGATATAGAGTCTGTAATTAAGCTCTGTATAAAATTGATAGAACAAGGATTTTAAAACAACATATAAAACTAAGCTAAAGAGCTGTAGCGAAGTGATGCTACAGCTCTTTAGCTTTAAGAAAATATATGTTGTTCGTATTTTTTTAAAATATTATACAAAATAATTCCGAGCACACCGCAGGAAAGAATTTCGCCTATTCCTATTGTAATTACAAAATACCATAATCCCTCAGGCAGACCATATGCAAATTTCAATACAAAAGGAATGATAACAGTATTAGAAAGAATTGGCGGAATAACTGACAAATACTTATTTTTCTTAAAAAAGCAAGTAAATACTGCACCAATTAGTGTTGCCACACTTCCAAAAACAATATCCCATATAACGCATCCACACATAAGGTTAGAAATCAGACATCCGAGAAAAAGTCCGGGAATTGCAGCGGTGGTAAATACAGGAAGTATGCACAAGCTTTCAGAAATCCTTAACTGAATAGCACCGCTCGACAGCCCCAACGCATTTGAAATTAACGTCAGGACAACATAGATAGCCGCAATTATGGCGGCTTGTGTTAAAAACCTTGTTTTTTTCATATTAAATTCTCCTTTAGTTTTGTTTTAAGTGAGGAAGGTCTCGAACTCACTGATAAAGATAATAGCATTTATTTTTACATAAGTCAATAATTTGTAAACAAAAATTCTAAAACTTGACATAATAAAAGTAAAATATTATAATTGATGTATGCTAAATTTTGCTTTGCAAAATTTATGAAAGCTTAACAGCTTTCTGCGGTTCTGCGACCGCTACATCAATTGACGGCGTCGCAAAAATCTCCTTGCGAGCAAAGATTTTTGCTCCTGGTAGAATTGACAATTCAATTGACGGCGTCGCAAAAACATCCTTGCAAGCAAATGTTTTTGCTCCTGGTAGAATTGATTATTGGCATCTAAATCGTTCACTAATTATATAATTTTTTTGAGGTGAAAGAATGGCAGAAATAATAATAAAACCTAAAGCATTTACAAAGGAATGGTTTGGGTATGTATGGGATTACTATAAATCACATATTTTAATAGGAATAGCAGTGGTTATTTTTACTGTGAGTTTAATTGTTCAATCCTTAACTGAAATAAAGTACGATACAAGTATAAATTTTGTTGCTACTACTACACTTTTATCCGAAACTGCCCAAAAAATTACCATCGCCTGTGCTGAAAATAGCGATGATTTAAATAAAAACGGCAGAGTAGATGTAGGACTAAATCAGCTTGATTTTACAGAAGCCAACAGGCAAAATACCGAGATGCACACCGCTTTATTAAATAAACTTGCAGCTTTATTTGTAGCACATGATGAGCCTTTGTTTATCGTTGATAGCTATATGTTAAATGAAATAACAAAAATGGAATACTCAGCAGACATATTTCATAAGGCTGATGAATGGGCAGATTTAGACTCGCATATTGAAGGAAATTATGCGGTGTCTTTAGCAGAAAGCGAAATACTTAGGAGTATAAATCTCGATAGCTCAGATTTATTTGTATTGGTTGGAAGGTGTGACGAAGAAGAGGGATTTAATCCTAAAGAAGAAAATGCTGTTAAAATTGCGAAATTTTTGTTAAAATAATTTACAAAAACTCTTGACAAATAATTTAAAACATGGTATTATATCTAAGTCAGCTCGAGTGGCGGAACTGGCAGACGCCCGGGACTTAAAATCCCGTGGGAAGTGATTCCCGTACCGGTTCGATTCCGGTTTCGAGCACCAGAAAAAAGCGTACTGAAATTTCAGTACGCTTTTTTCAGTTAAATTCGTTTGACGGTGAGGGTTATTTTTCTTTTTTTACTTTATCCCAGAGCTCATCCATTTGTGACAATGTCATATCCTCTAATTTTTTGCCATTATTTATTGCCATTTGCTCTACTTTTTCAAAACGATTTATAAATTTATCTGTTGCTTTTTTTAATGCTTCTTCGGGATTTATGTGTAAAAATCTTGATATATTCACACACGAGAAGAGCAGGTCGCCAAACTCTTCTTCAATATCGGATTGTAATTCGGCATTTCTAAGTTCATTGACTTCTTCTGTCAGCTTATCATAAGCCCCATCAATATTATCCCAATCAAAACCTACATTAGATGCTTTTTTCTGTACTTTTTCGGCTCTGATTAATTGGGGGAGATAACTGCATACGTCTCGCATTATTTCTGTCTGCGTCATTAAGCCTTTTTCGGCCTTTTTGTTTTTCTCCCAAATATCCAGAGCGTTGTCACTTGAATCTGACTTATCTGTACCAAAGATATGTGTGTGACGTGTTATTAGCTTGTTGCAAATATGAAAAAGCACATCATCAATTGTAAAAGTGCCGTTTTCACTTCCGATTTGAGAGTGAAAAACTACTTGTAAAAGAACATCACCTAATTCGTCTGAAAAGGCATCAACGTCTTTTTTATCGAGTGATTCCATAGCTTCGCAGGCTTCTTCTAAAAGTGCGTACTTTATAGATTGGTGGTCTTGTGCTTTGTCCCATTGACAACCATTTTCACTACGTAAAATTTTCATTATTTTAAGTAAATCATCAAATGTATATTTTTTATTATCCATACTATTCCTCTATTTTAAAAGTTTGATTTTTTTCATTAGTTTAACGATTTTTTTGCCCTTTGGTAACATTGCAATATCATCTGCAAAAAATCCCCGTACAACTCCCATACTAGCAACATATGCCACAACGCCTGTTAAAATAGAAATACACAAAGCAATTATAGTTTTAAGCCTTATATCGCTTGCAACAGGTGTAGATGGTGCGGTTTGAGGTAAAAAGTTGATTTTTAGAGAAATTTCCGGACAACTCAAAACCGAGGCAGACAGATTATATACTAAAAATACAACAATACCCATAATAATTGCAGATATCAGGGGCTTTATTATAAAATCCATAATATTAAAGTTTGGCTTAATCACACGCATTACAGCACTGATGTTTAACACAGCTATAATGAAGTAGCAGAAAAACGTGCTGATTGGTGCACCGCCTATGTTTAAAGTCGGAACAGAAATAAGGAAGTAGTTTGAAACTGCCTTTACAATACCGCCGATTAGCATGTTGACAACAGGAACAAAGACCTTGCCTGATGCCTGTAAAATTGATGTAGTAACAGAAACGATACACACAAAAATTATTGACAATGACAGAAGTGTGAGTGTATTTTCTGCACGGGAATTGTTATAAAGACACACTAAAATTGGTGTTGATAAAACGCTTAAACCAACAGAACATGGAAGTGCAAACATAGTAGTAATTCGTATTGAAGATTCTGTAAGTAGCTTTGATTGTGCTCTGTCTTTAATTGCAAGGGCAGCCGAAATTGCAGGGACTATGCTCATGGAGATAGAAGTTACAATTGATGGCGGTAGGTTAAACAGTGACATTGCGTAACCTGAGTATGAGCCATACATAACATCAGCAGCCTTTGAAGTGATTTTTTCGCCAATTGTTATCTCGCTTTGTGATATGCCAAAATATTCCGTTAATGTTCCGAAAATATTTGTATCTACGTCAATTGCAGAAAGCCTTAGGTTTATCATAAATGTATCAATAACATTCGTTAGCGACATAACCGCCGCACCGATTGTGATAGGCACTGCTATTAATAGAAGCTCAGCTATAATTTTGGATTTTTTGCGGCTTGTGGTTGAATCTTTTAACGGTGTGTTACTTTTATTTCTGAAATAGTAATAAACGAGAAATAAAAGTGCCAGTAATCCGCCGATTGTAACACCGGAAATTGCACCTGCAGCTGCCACCTCTGATGAAACAGACATTAAAAGGTAAGCACCTAAAAGACCGATAACAAGCTTTGAAACAGCCTCAATTACTTCAGAATATGCGGTTGGTATCATATTGGAATGACCTTGAAAATATCCTCTGAGTGCAGATAAAACAGCAATAAATAAAAGTGCAGGAGAAATTGTTACAATGCTTAAATAAGAGCCGGGGGAACCACTGCATAAAAATCTTGCACCAAAGAAAAGAATAGCCGTACCTATTGCACCAATGATAGTAAGTAAGAAAACTGCAGAATTAAGAATTTTTTTAGTTTCTAAGTAATTCTGTTTGGCTAAGCTCTCAGACACCATTTTAGAAACAGCAACAGGCAGACCGGCTGTTGCCATAACAAAAATTGCAGCATACAGATTATAAGCACGACTAAAATAAGCCATACCTGTTTCGTGCAGAATATTTGCAAGCGGTATTTTAAAACACGCACCAATAACTTTTACTACAAGATGTGCAACAACTAAAACCGCGGCACCTTCCATAAAAGATTGTTTTTTTATTGCTTTCAAAGAAATCTTCCTTTCATATAAACGTCATAATATCTTATTTTAGGTTTGTCTGTATTATACTATTTTCCTAAGCAGAAACGTGCAAAAATCTTATCAACTATTTCATCCGATACGGTTTTCCCTGTGATTTCGCCTAAATGCGATGCACAGTCAGTTAAATCTATTGAGGCTATGTCATAGGGCACACATTCAATTAGTGCCGAAATAGCCGAATCTATTGAATTTAATGCCAAAGATAATGCTTCTTTATGACGAAGATTGGTGATTGCGGTATTATCATTTGAGGTTATTTTCCCCAGGTTAAACATATTTTCAATTGCAGCTGATAATTCATCTAATCCATCGCCTGTTTTTGCAGATAATTTAACTATATTATATCCGCTAAACATTTCATTTGGGGTTAAAGTCCCAATGTCTGATTTGTTCAGAATTACGATGATATTTTTTTTGTCCAAGGAATTAAAAATTTCCCTATCCTCATCGCTGATGCCGCAAACAGAGTCCGCTACAAAAAGAACAAGCTCGGCGTTTTTTATGCACTCTCGTGATTTGTCGATTCCTAAAGACTCTATTGTGTCGGAGGTATTTCTTATACCTGCTGTATCAAAGACGTTTAAAACTATATTTCCAAGTGTTACGCGTTCTTCAATAACATCTCTTGTTGTGCCTGCAATGTCTGTAACTATTGCACGTGAGTCCCTTGCCAAAAGATTTAATATAGAGGATTTACCTACATTTGGCTTACCACAAATAACTGTATTTATACCATCACGAATGAGTTTTCCTCTGTGGGAGGTGTCTAAAAGCTCGGATATCTTAGCCTTAACTGACTGTAAATCTGATATTAAAGATTTTTTTTCTATATCATCAATATCTTCTTCAGGGTAGTCGATAGTAACGTTAATTTGTGCTAAAATTTCCAGAACCTTATCACGAAGCTTGTTTATATCATCAGACAACGTTCCGCCCAATTGATTTGCAGCAACTGATAAAGCCAAAGAAGAAGGAGAATTTATGATGTCTATAACAGCTTCTGCTTGTGACAAGTCAATTCTTCCATTTAAAAATGCCCGCTTGGTAAATTCGCCTGGAGAGGCAAGTGTCGCACCTGCTTTTATTGTTTCAAATAAAACATTTTCTGTTACAACAAGTCCGCCGTGACAGTTAATTTCAACCGTATCCTCGCGGGTAAATGTGTTAGGTGCACGCATAACGGACACCAAAACCTCATCTATTATTTTGTCGTTTGAAACTATATTTCCATAGTGAATCGTGTGACTTTTAGCATCAGTTAGGGGCTTTTTGCTTTTTGCTTTAAAAATTTTATCACATATTTCAATACTGTCGCTACCGCTTATGCGGATTACAGATATACCACCTGTGCCGTGCGGAGTAGCTATGGCAGTTATTGTGTCGTTTTTCATAAGTAAACCTCCGAATTATATACTGAGCCTCAGGAAATCATCAAGTATATCAGTTAGTCCTTCCAAAAAAAGTCTTGTTTCCTTAAATTTTAAAAGAAGTCTTATAACTTTCTGTGTTTTTATAATAAATTTCCTATCTAATATAGAGAAATCTTCCAGCGAAACCAGCGGACAAACTACTTTTGCTCTCGGGTCAAATATAAGCTTGAAATCGTTGTTTTTTATGTACGGAATTATTGGAAAAATTCTGCAGGATAATGGTCTTTTGCTTCTGTCACAAGCACCTTTGCAAATTAAAATTTTGGCGTGCTTTTCGTTGTATATAAACTCTGAGTCAATTATTTTAAAGTCGGGATTATTTAAAAACAACATTTCCTCGCCAGGAAAAAGATACATACCTGTTTCTTCGTTTTCGTCGCTTTCGCAACAAGCACCACCGCAGAGCGTTCCGCAGTCAATAAAAAGCGGGGTGGTGTCACTGTAAAATTTATATATACTTTTATAAAGCTCAGATATGTGCATAATTTACCTCTGATTTTCTAATTTTTTTCTAATAACCTCGTTTAAAATTTTAGGATTTAATGAGCCATTGGAAAGCTTCATTGCTTGTCCGACTAAAAATCCAAACGCCTTTTTGTTTCCTTTTTTAAAATCCTCAACAGATTGAGGATTTTTTGCTAAAATTTCTTCTGCAAATAAGGATATTTTATTTTCGTCCGATATCTGAAAAAGACCGGAATCTTCAACTATTTTTTTAGGTGTGGCGTTGGTTTTAAACATCTGCGACAACACAAATTTTGCTGTGCTGTTACTTATTGTGCCGTTATTAATCATGCTAATCATCTCAACTAAATTACAGGGCTTAAACGGAATTTTATCAGGTGTTGAGCCTTGTTCATTAAGTATTTTTAAAACGTCGCCCATAAGCCAGTTAGAAATCAGCTTTGCATTAGCACCCAGCAAAACACATTCTTCAAAAAAATCTGCCATGAATCTGTTTGCTGTAATGAGGTTAGCATCATATAAAGGTAAAGAATAGTCATTTATGAACCGAGCCTTACGTGAAGCCGGCAATTCAGGAAGAGCTTTTCGTAAAGCTTCAACCTGTTCATCTGATACGACTATCGGCAACAAATCAGGTTCGGGAAAATATCTGTAATCGTGATGACTTTCCTTTGTACGCATTAAACAGGTCTTTTTTTTGGCATCGTCCCAACGACGTGTTTCTGATTGAACCTTATTGCCTGAATTTAAAATTTCTTTTTGTCTTGATATTTCGTAATCAATAGCACCCTTTACAGCAGTGAAGGAATTTAAGTTTTTAATTTCACAACGAGTGCCTAAAGTATTGGAATTATCACGGGATAATGAGACATTTACATCGCAACGAAGAGACCCTTCCTGCATTTTACAATCAGAAATTTCTGCATATTCCAACGTAGTTTTCAGGGCCTCCAGAAAATCAACCGCATCGACACTTGTGCATATATCAGGCTCTGTCACTATCTCAATAAGCGGTACACCGCAACGATTAAAATCAATAAATGAGTTGTGTTCTGTGTGGATTAGTTTTCCTGCATCTTCTTCTATATGTATTCTTTTTATGCGAATTTTTTTGTTATTTATTTCTATGTATCCCCCGTGACACAAGGGGGTTTCGTTTTGGGAAATTTGATAAGCCTTAGGCAAATCAGGATAGAAATAATGCTTTCTGTCTTGGTTGCTTTCAGAAGAAATAGTGCAGTTTAGCATAAGTCCTGCCATTACTGCTAAATCTACAACCTTTTTGTTAAGTACGGGCAAAGCCCCTATAAGCCCCATACAAACAGGGCAAACCTGAGTATTTGGCTTTTCTCCGAATGAATTCTTGCAACCGCAATAAATTTTTGTGTTAGTCTTAAGTTCAACGTGAATTTCAAGACCGATTGTTGCTCTATAATTCATAGCACACCTCCGAAAGCTTCGGTTTTAGCTTAGTAATTGTTTTTTCTAAGGCGTATGCTACGTTTAAGATTTTTGCTTCATCAAATGGCTTGCCAATAATTTGTACACCGATTGGCAAACCGTCTTTATCATATCCGCAAGGCAAAACTACAGCAGGTAGTCCTGTTAAATTTGCACAAGCCAGACAGTTACCGCCAACATACATTTCCACAGATGTACCGCTTTTTCCGATTTTTGATGCGGTTGTGGGGTAGGCGGGTGTTACTAATATATCAAACTTTTCAAATAATTTATTAAACTCTTTTGTGATTAAAGTCCTTACTCTTTGTGCTTTTTCAAAATATATTGAGTAATTTTCTGATGACAAAACATATGTTCCGAGCAAAATTCTGCGTTTTACCTCGTCACCAAAGCCCTGAGTTCTTGACTCTTTATATAATTCAGCCAAAGAGTCGCAATTTTTAGCACTAAAACCATATTTTATGCCGTCATACCTGGCAAGGTTTGAGCTTGCCTCCCCTGATGAAATAAGGTAGTAGGCAGGCAATGCGTACTTATATAGCAAAAGGTCAGTTTCTGTGATATAAGCACCTAAGGACTTCAGGTTATCGCAGGCTGTTAGAAGTGATTTTTTAACATCTTCGCTGACGCCTTCTAAATATTGTGTAGGAATTCCGACCTTAATGCCGTTTATATTGCCTGTTAAAGCATCTTCGCATGATAAAGAGCTAATCGGTGCAGTGGTTGCGTCTTTTTCATCTTTTCCTGAAATAACGTCTAAAATGATAGCACAATCACGAACATCTTTTGTTATTGGACCTATATGGTCAAGAGATGAGGCGAATGCAACAAGACCATACCTTGAAACCCTGCCGTACGTTGGTTTCAACCCTACGCAACTGCAAAAAGAAGCAGGTTGACGTACAGAACCGCCCGTGTCGCTACCGAGGGTAAAATAAGCCTCGTCGGTTGCTACGGCGGTTGCACTGCCACCTGATGAACCACCGGGAATTCTCGTTATATCAAAGGGATTTCTGACCAATTTATAAGCAGAATTTTCGCACGTTGCTCCCATAGCAAATTCATCCATATTGAGTTTTCCAAGCAAAATGCCGCCCTGGTCAGTTATCCTTTTATATACAGTTGCACTGTATGGCGGTATAAAATCTTTAAGCATAAATGACGCACAGGTTGTTTT
>JAZOCK010000036.1:0-2492 GCA_045596445.1 Congzhengia sp.
TGCTGAAGCTTACAAGTATTACCCGGTCAACGATGCTTGCCTTAAAGATTTGGCAGAAGCTGCAGCTATTGAAGATGCTAAGGCACGCTACGAAAAATATGCTCACTGCACTACCATTCAATACAACTTCTGGGAAGAACGCAAGGTTGCAGTAATTGATAGAAGTAAATAGAATTTAAAGCACTATTTTCGCAAGGAAGTAGTGCTTTTTTGTGTTTATGTTCCAAAAATGGCGCATCTGATTTGCTATCCTAAATATAAGAAAGAATATGTTTAGGTGGTGAAAGTATGATTTTTTATAAAATTGATTTAGATGTGCGTGCAGAGATGCGAGATTCCGATTTCATGAATAAGTTGGCTTTAGAATTGGTTAGCGACAAAGACGAAGACCCTTGTGAAAAGTTTTTAGGAAAAGTTAACACCTTACTTGATACAGAAATTAATAACGAGAAGATAGTTATTCAAGCTTATAAGCTTAAAGACCCTGTGCTAAGCTTGGTATGTTGTAGTAGTGTGGAACGAGATGTGCATTATGAAATAATGCAAGCCTTGGACAACGCTTTAAAATTTGTCATCTTAAAAGATGTACGAGTAGATGCTATGGAAGAAATTACTGCGCAAGCTTTTGTAAACTACATGAATTTAGCGGAAAACGCTTCTTCTTATGAAATGCGTGGACGTAGACGACATAGAAGCTGGATTGATGATTTTGACATCGACTATTTGCGAGAAGATGCTTACGAAGCGAAGGAACTGGTTTTTGATAAACTTTCAAGCAAGGATGAAGTGCTTAAAGAAGCAGAAAAAATTATGGCGGATACCAGCTTGCTTGATGAATTGAAATACATCTACAATGTCAATAATTGCAGGCAGTTTTATGGTGTTCCTGTTCATTATAAGGTGGTGGCTTCTTCCAGAAAAAGTGCGCTTAAAATAATCGAGGTCTTGGTTTGCGCATTGAGCCAAGTCAATAGATTGCTGGGTAGCCGAGTTAATTATCTTTCCCATTATGTAAGTAACAGAATGATTGACAGGGAAGCATTAGAAAGCCTTTTTGAAAAATCCCAAGGAGCAACAAATGTCATAGAGTTATTTGATAACAAGGAAGAAGATTCCAATGTTGATTTTGCAGATAATGAAATGTGGAACTACTTTGAGAAGAACATCCTTAAGTTTAACAAGAAGAGCTTGATGATTTTCGTAGAACTGGTGGGAGAATCTACTAATGCTAAAAAGATTCTTAACCGTTTTTCTGATAAGCTTGACATTGTAGAAATCCGCGAAGGTGTTGGCGATATTAAAGGAGTAGAAACCTTCCTGTTAAATTTGCTGCAAAAATCTGAGTACAAAGATTTTGTTGACCCTGTAGAAATTAAGAAGCTTTTAGAAAAAGAAAAGGTTTATAATATTTCCACCGCATATAACCTTTACGACAGCTGGAATGAAAACGTACTTAAAGACAAAGTTTATCCTGCCTATAAATCTTTGGCGAATAAGTTTGTGAAGCAAGAAACAAAAGTCAAACCTAAGAATAATAGCTTGGAAGAATTGGGAAATTTAATTGGCTTAGCGCCTGTGAAACAGGTTGTTAAGCAAATGCTGGCGACTTATGCCATGCAAAAGACAAGAAACAAATTAGGTTTAAAAACAGAAAGCTTTTCCAGGCATATGATTTTTACTGGAAATCCAGGTGTAGCAAAGACTACTGTTGCCCGTTTGTTAGCAGGTATATTTGCTACGGAAGGAATTACTCAAACCGCTAAATTTGTTGAATGTGGCAGAAGCGATTTGGTGGGCAAGTATGTGGGCTGGACTGCAAAGATAGTTAAGAATAAGTTTAAAGAAGCGCGAGGCGGCATTCTTTTTATTGACGAAGCTTATGCTTTAGTAGATGGTTCTAATAGCTTTGGTGATGAAGCGATTAATACCATCGTTCAGGAAATGGAAAATTATAGGGATGATGTAATTGTAATTTTTGCAGGTTATCCTGATAAAATGAAAAGCTTTTTGGATAGAAATGAAGGCTTGCGTAGCAGGATTGCCTTCCACGTAAATTTCCCTGATTACTCTACTGACGAGCTTTTGGAAATCTTAAAACTAATGGCAAAAGATAAAAGCTACACTTTAGATGATGACTTGTTTGTCAAATGCAAGGAAATCTTTGCCAGTGTACGTAGGCATCCGGAATTTGGTAATGGTCGCTTTGTACGCAATATGTTGGAACAGGCAATCATGAAGCAATCAGTACGCATTTACGAAACCTACGGTAACAAAAAGGTTTCTAAAAAAGAAGTATGCACTTTAAAGGCAGAAGACTTTGACGAAAGCATTGCTGCTCCTTTTAAAGGTGGACATGCTGTGAGACACATTGGATTTATGGGATAAGTAAAAATTTATTAATAAGTATAGAACAAGGTAGCAAAGCTTACAGCTTTGCTTGATACAGGGCAAAGAAATAAAGGAGAGGAAGAAAATTTAATAAAAGAAGGAGA
>JAZOCK010000037.1:0-13788 GCA_045596445.1 Congzhengia sp.
TTTAATGCACCGAAAGGTGCAATTCATGAGCCGTAAGGCTCAATTCATGAAATCTTTGATTTCAATTCGTGCCGTAAGGCAATTCATTGAAAAAAGCACCGACAAAGTCGATGCTTTTTTCTGGTGGGCCTTCAGGGATTCGAACCCGGGACCTACCGGTTATGAGCCGGTTGCTCTAACCAACTGAGCTAAAGGCCCTTATGGTGACCCGTACGAGAATCGAACTCGTGTTACCGCCGTGAAAGGGCGGTGTCTTAACCGCTTGACCAACGGGCCACAATAAGTACAATATTCAAATACCTTGATTATTATAGCAGATGTTGTAGCAGTTGTCAAGAATAAAAATAAAATTGTTATAAAAATAATTTTATAGAATATACTACTAATACAAATTATTTTTCACAAAACCCTTGACAAAGGACCAAATCAATGCTATAATATGAATTCGTAATGACGCAGGGTAGAGCAGTCTGGTAGCTCGTCGGGCTCATAACCCGGAGGTCGTTGGTTCAAATCCGGCCCCTGCACCCAACGAAAAGACTTATTAGCTCTTAGGCTGATAGGTCTTTTTTCTCTCTTAAGGAGGTCAGTATGAAAATTTATAAAAATATCTCAGAACTAATTGGTCACACTCCACTTTTAGATGTGACAAATATCTTTTCTGATAGCGAAGATACAAAAATTTTATTGAAGCTTGAGTGCTTTAACCCTGCAGGAAGTATTAAAGACCGTGTGGCTTTATCTATGATTGAACAAGCAGAAAAAAAAGGTTTATTAAAAAAAGGCTCTGTCATAATCGAGCCAACAAGCGGAAATACAGGCATAGGTCTTTCTGCAATTGCTGCTTCACGAGGATATAAGGTCATTCTTACAATGCCTGAAACAATGAGTGTAGAGCGTCAAAAATTATTAAAAGCATATGGAGCTGAGATTGTTTTAACAGATGGCAAACTCGGTATGGCAGGTGCTGTTGATAAAGCAAACGAATTGGCTTTAAATTATAAAAACAGCTTTATCCCCGCTCAATTTGAAAACCCTGCTAATCCAGATGCTCACTATTACACCACAGGTCCCGAAATTTTTGAAGATACCAACGGCAAGGTTGATATCTTGGTTGCTTGCGTTGGCACAGGCGGAACGTTAAGTGGCATTGGAAGATATCTAAAGGAAAAAAATCCTAATATCAAAATTGCAGCCGTTGAGCCTTACGACTCCCCTCTTTTGTCAAAAGGAATATCCGGTTCTCATAAAATTCAGGGCATAGGTGCAAACTTTGTGCCTGACAATCTGGACAAGTCAGTCTATGATGATGTTATTACAATAAAAACCGAAGATGCCTACTCCGCTGCACGTACACTCGCCAAAAAAGCGGGCATTCTCGTGGGAATCTCATCCGGTGCTGCATCATATGTTGCATCAATTCTTGCAAAGCTACCCGAAAACAAGGGGAAAACAATAGTTGCAATTCTGCCTGACACCGGTGAACGTTATCTCTCTACCGAATTATTTTAAAAAGGATAGGCGAACTTTATGACACAATTTAAACGCACTGAAATGTTATTAGGTAAAAACGCTATGGATATATTGAAAAACTCACGTGTTGCAGTGTTTGGTATAGGCGGCGTTGGCGGACACGTCGTTGAGGCTTTAGTGCGTTCGGGAATAGGAATAATTGACATTATTGATAATGATGTCGTTCACAATTCGAATTTAAATCGTCAGATTATTGCTCTTCATTCAAATATAGGCGAAGCAAAAGTCGATGTTTTTGAAAAACGTATGAAAGATATAAATCCGAACGTAATAATCAACAAGCACAGATGTTTTTTTACGCCTGAAAATTCTTGTGACTTTGATTTTACCTCTTACGACTACGTTGCAGATTGCATAGATACTGTTACGGGCAAAATAGAACTCGTTTTAAAATGTCAGGAAGCAAGAATTCCTATTATTTCATCTATGGGAACAGGTAACAAGCTAAACCCTGCGGACTTGGAAATATCGGATATTTATAAAACATCAGTTTGTCCGTTGGCAAAGGTAATGCGTAATGAATTAAAAAAACGCCGTGTCAAAAAATTAAAGGTCGTATATTCTAAAGAAACCCCCATCGTACCAAATGATATTATACAAGATAAAGACAGTGGCAAAAGGCTCGTAGGCAGCAACGCCTTTGTTCCTGCAGCAGCAGGATTGATTATTGCAAGCGAAATAGTGAAGGATATAATAAAAAAATAAACCGGTTTGTCAATACGAAACCGGTTTATTTTTTTATACTTATTCTATTTTGTCAAAATGCAAACCGCCTCTGCTGCAATGCCCTCTTCTCTACCTGTAAAGCCCAGCTTTTCTGTGGTGGTTGCTTTAATATTCACCTGTGTTTTATCAACTTTTGCTACCCTTGATATATTCTCTGCCATATTCTCGATATATGGGGCAAGCTTCGGTCTTTGTGCTATAATTGTTACGTCAATATTAGAAACCAGATACCCGTCCTCGCTTATTATTTCCATAACACGTTTCATAAGCTTTAAGCTATCAGCACCGTGATAAGCCTCGTCATTATCAGGAAAATGCTTGCCAATATCACCCTTTGCTGCAGCACCCAAAAGAGCGTCCATAATGGCATGTGTTGCAACGTCTGCATCAGAATGACCAAGTAAGCCCTTATCATGTTCAATTTCTACCCCGCATAAAATCAGCTTTCGTTCCTTTGAAAATGCGTGGACATCAAAACCATGTCCTATACGTATATTCAAGCTAATACCTCCTTAAGAAGATTTCTGCCATTTTAATATCTTCCGGTGTTGTAATTTTGATGTTTTTATATGAACCTTGTGTTAATCGGATTGTCGCACCGCAATTTTCCGCTAAAACACAATCGTCAGTAGCATTTTTTATAGTATAAATATCAGAAGAATACATTTTATCAAAAAGCTCTTTTTTGAAAGCTTGCGGTGTTTGTATCTCGACAGTTTGTTCTCTGTCGATAGTACCTGTGATAACATCTGCATTTATAGATTTTAATGTACATTTCGGTTTGACGCCACAAGCAGCTGCACCAAACGAAACGGCACAATCTATTGTTTCTTTTATAATTTCTTCATCAATTAAAGGTCTTGCTCCATCGTGAACAAGAACAACATCACACTCATCTGAAATTTCTTTGACAGCACAAAGCACTGATTCTCCTCTCGTTGCACCGCCCTTTACTATGGTTTTTACCTTAGAAATTTCATAATTCGAAACAATTTGAGAAATATATAAAATATCTTCTTCCCTTGCGGAAATTATGATTTCGTCTATCTCACAACAGGTTTCTAAAGCCGATAGGGTGTATGCAATTACGGGAATGTCATTAATTTCTAAAAATAATTTATTGACAGCAGCACCCATTCTCGTCCCTGAGCCGCCTGCCGCCACAATACATGTTACGTAGTTTTTCATATTAAGTCGATAGCCTTTCTGGATTATTGCTCCTTTTCTAGATGGAGCTTTAAAAACTCGCCGGTGTAGGATTTTTTGCATCTCATTATTTCTTCGGGCGTACCTGTCGCCACAACTGTACCGCCTTTATCTCCGCCCTCGGGTCCTAAATCGATAATGTAGTCCGCCGTTTTTATAACATCAAGGTTGTGTTCAATAACCAAAACCGTATTTCCGCCCTCTACAAGCTTATCTAAAACCTCTAAAAGCTTATGGATATCTGCTGAGTGAAGTCCTGTCGTCGGCTCATCCAAAATGTAAAGGGTTTTACCTGTACTTCTTTTTGAAAGTTCAGTAGACAGCTTTACACGTTGTGCTTCTCCGCCCGACAGCTGTGTTGATGGTTGACCAAGCTTAATGTAGGAAAGTCCTACATCATTTAGTGTTTCTAATTTTCGTTTTATTTTTTGATTGTTCTTAAAAAACTCCACACTCTCTTCAACAGTCATATCGAGCACTTCGTAAATGTTTTTACCTTTATACTTAACCTCCAGAGTTTCTCTGTTATATCTTTTACCTTTACACACCTCACAAGGTACGAAAACATCAGGCAAAAAGTGCATTTCAATCTTTATAATTCCGTCGCCCGAACAAGCTTCACATCTTCCCCCTTTAACATTAAAGCTAAATCTTCCTGCATTATATCCTCTCATTTTAGCTTCGTTGGTTGACGCAAAAAGTTCTCTTATGTCGCCAAATACTCCCGTATAGGTAGCAGGGTTAGAACGGGGCGTTCTGCCGATTGGCGACTGGTCGATATCTATAATCTTATCTAAATTCTCTACCCCGCGAGCCTCTCGGAATTTTCCTTCAACTGTATGAGCACGATTTAGTTCACGGGATAGGTATTTATTTATTATTTCGTTTACCAAGGATGATTTTCCGGAGCCTGATACACCCGTTACTGCAGTAAAGGTTCCTAAAGGAATTGATACATCTACATCCTTTAGATTATTCTCACAGCACCCTAAAAATTCTAACGTTTTACCGTTTCCTTTGCGACGATTTTTAGGTGTAAGAATTTTCTTTTTACCGCTTAGATACTGACCTGTAACTGACTCGGTGCAATTTATAATATCGTCTATTGTGCCGTTTGCAACAATATTTCCCCCATGAACTCCTGCACCAGGGCCTACATCTACAATGTGGTCTGCCTCATACATTGTATCCTCGTCGTGCTCTACTACAATTAACGTATTTCCAAGGTCGCAAAGTCGTCTTAATGCCGCTAAAAGCTTTTGATTATCTCTTTGGTGAAGTCCTATTGACGGCTCGTCTAATATATACAATACGCCCATAAGTCCCGAGCCAATTTGCGTTGCCAGGCGTATTCTCTGAGCCTCTCCGCCCGACAATGTTGCTGCTGAACGTGAAAGCGTCAGATATTCTAATCCTACATTGCATAAAAATCCCAGGCGTTCATTGATTTCCTTTAAAACCTGCGATGCTATTGTTCTTTCTCTTTCAGTAAGCTCTAATTTTTTAAAGAAATCCCTTGCCATATCAACTGAAAGTCCTGTGATTTCGTCAATGTTTTTTCCGCCTACTGTTACTGCCAAAACATCAGAACGCAATCTCTTTCCCTGACAGTCAGGACAAAGTTTAAATCTCATCAGCTTCTCTATTTCTCTCTTCATAAGCTCGGAATTTGTTTCCAAATACCGTCTTTCAAGGTTAGGAATAATTCCTTCAAAGGCTGCAAAATAATGAGATGAGCCGTAAGAGCGTGTTAAAAATAATTCAATCTTTTCACCTTTTGTTCCATATAATAAAGCATCTTTTGCAGCGTCATTCAAATCTTTAATTTTAGTATCTTCGGTAAATCCATATTTTTTACCCAAAGCTTTATAGTACATACGGGCCATACTCTCCGTATTACCAGGCTTTGAGTACCAGCCTGTTGCGTGAATTCCGCCCTCCTTAAAGGTGAGCTCAGGTCTTAATATAAGCTCAGGTGCTACCTTCATCATACTGCCTATACCATGACACGTTGGACAGGCACCCAGTGGATTGTTGAAAGAAAACATTCTTGGGGATAGCTCCTCCATACTTATTCCGCAATCTTCACACGCATAGCTTTGAGAAAATGTCATATCGTCTCCGTCTATAACATCTACAACAATCACGCCGTCAGTAATTGCAGATGCCGTTTCAACCGAGTCCGTAAGTCGCTTTTCAATACCATCTTTAATAACGAGTCGGTCAATTATAATTTCAATGGTGTGCTTAATGTTTTTTTCGAGCTTTATTTCCTCTGATAAGTCATAAATATAGCCATCAACACGAACACGGGCAAAGCCGTTTTTCTTGGCATTATCAAAAAGCTTTACGTGTTCACCTTTTTTTCTTCTTACAACAGGTGCTAAAATCTGAAATTTCGTATTTTTGGGAAGCTCCATTATTTTATCTACAATTTGGTCTACCGTCTGTCTTTTTACCTCTTTTCCGCATTTTGGACAGTGCGGAATACCGATTCTTGCATATAAAAGTCGTAAATAATCGTAAATTTCCGTTACTGTTCCTACAGTTGAACGCGGATTTTTTGCAGTTGTCTTTTGGTCAATGCTAATAGCAGGAGATAACCCCTCAATATAATCCACATCGGGTTTTTCCATTTGTCCTAAAAACATTCTGGCATACGAGGATAAAGACTCTACATATCTTCTTTGTCCCTCAGCATAAAGTGTATCAAATGCCAAAGACGACTTGCCTGAGCCTGAAATTCCCGTAAATACCACAAATTTATCACGCGGTATCTCAAGGCTTACATTTTTTAAATTGTGTTCCCTTGCACCTTTAATTACTATTTTTTCACTCATTTTTATCCTCTTGCTTTAAGAAATCAATTCTAACGTTATAGAAGCTACTAAACCCATAAAGTTTTCGCTAGCTTTCGTTGCGATTTCGTTTTTTTCATCTTCGGAAATCGTTCTTATATCAACATAATTTTCAGGAATTGTAATATCTTTTAATACATTTGTGTCGATAGTTGAATCAATATTCATCGTTATTATTTTTGACTGCTCTTTATCCTCATTAATAAAATCATTAGCATCAAAAGTAATTGCGGTTTTCTTAGATGTTGTTGTTCCGTTTAAATCAGAATATGAATTAATCTCAAGCACTACACTATCGTTATCATACACCTTAATTGCAAAGTCTTTTTCGGTGCAGGATATAAAATACTGCTCTTTTCCGTTGTTTGAAATACTTATCGTTTCCTCTGCTATGCGTCTTTCTTTGTTAATCTTGACAATTGCTGAAACAGTTGAATTCTCAATACTTTTTATAAATTCATCAATCTTTTTTTCGTAATTTTCATTATAATCCTCTTCGTCCTGTGCAGTAATAATTGTGCCTGCATAGGGGTACTTTTTATTAATGTTTTCACAGATAATTTTATACTGTTCGTAAGTGAATTTACGCAATTCAATGTCATTTTTCATTTCAAGCAAGGTGTTGTATAATGTTCTGTTTAAATCTGTTTTCAGAGTTATTACAGTAAAATCGCCATCCTTTTGCGATACAAAATCACTGTCAGGCACGCTGTTATAAACACTTTTAAAATACTTACTGCAATACTTCTCAGCTTGTTTTTCATCGATGTTTTCTAATATGTCAATATCCTCAGCGTTATCAGAGCCTAAAAGAAGCGACAAAACATCTTCGTAAGAATCAGCACCATAGCTTGCGTCTGACAGTTGCGGAACAGTTAGGATTTCAACATCGTTAAACTCTATCGCATTAGCCGTCAAAAGCTCATTATCCAAAAAATTCACAGAAAGATTGTATTCCTGTCTTTCGTCTGCCAATTTTATATTTTCAAAGAACAGTCTTGTTGTGCTAAGCAGTTTTTCTGCCCTTTGACTATTTGTTTTTTCGTCTGAAGAAAAGGAAATATTTGCAGTGCTTACAAATTGTTCAGGTTCTTCTTTGTTGAGATTATATTCTATGGTGTTTTTATGACTAAGCACAAAAAGCTCCTTGGCTGTCGGGAACAAATATCTGTATAAAAACCATCCGCCGACAATGACACCTATGAGTATTATTGACACAATCGTAATTAAAACGGTTTTTTTGAAGTTTTTTCTTTTAAGCATCTCGTTTTCCATAACGCACCTCCGAAGTTATAATCTATATTTTATCATACATCAAATATCAAAAAAAATCAACGTATATTTTAATACTATTTGCAAAATCAGGTTAAGATATTTGCATAAGAGAGGTGTCTTTTATGACTGATAAAAAAAAGCATAGTCTGATTTGTGCGGCAGGCGGTATCATTTCAGGGTTTTTAAATGGCTTATTTGGCAGCGGTGGCGGTACTGTTATTGTGCCTTTTTTGGAGATATTTTTAAAATTAGACCCTAAAAAATCCCATGCAACCGCTATTTTAATAATTTTTATTTTCACACTTGTAAGCCTTGGATTTTACGGTTTTTCGGGCAGATTGGACTTCTCATTGGCATTAAAAGTATCAATAGGCGGTGTTTTAGGAGGATTAATCGGGGCAAAATTTTTAAACCGGCTTTCATTTAATTCAATACACAAAATCTTTGGCATATTTATGATTATAGCGGCTGTAAGGATGGTGTTCTTTTAATGATAACAGAAATATTATCAGGGTTTTTTTCAGGAATAATAAGCGGCATGGGAATAGGCGGCGGCACAATTTTAATTCCTGCTCTTACTATGTTTTTAAATATCGACCAACACAAGGCACAAGGAGTAAATCTGTTGTTTTTTATTCCCACTGCTGTCGTTGCACTTTTTGTTCACAAAAAAAACGGCAATTTAGAGTTTAAAACCGCTATTCCGTTAATGCTTTGGGGATTGTTGGGTGCTTCTTTAGGTTCTTTTGTTGCACTTAACCTTAAGCCCGAGATTTTAAGAAGGATTTTCGGTGTTTTTTTATTTGCAATGGGCGGGTATGAAATTTATAAAGGCTTTAAAAAGAAAAAAACCTGATTTTTTGAAAAAATCACTTTTTTCTATTTACGTTTTTGTCGTTTTGTGGTATTATAAAATAAAAAGTATTCTGTGCCAATACACAGCGGCGGAACGGAGATTATTATGCACGAGATTTTAGATAAAATTCAAAGTCCCGAAGATATCAAAAAATTAAATACTACCGAGCTTCGCACTCTCGCAGATGAGATACGGGAGATTTTAATCGACTCAGTTTCCAAAACCGGCGGACACCTGGCTTCAAACCTCGGTGTTGTGGAATTGACAATCGCTCTTTTGAGGGTTTTTGACGTGCCAGAAGATAAAATCATCTGGGATGTAGGACACCAGAGCTATGTCTATAAGCTTTTGACCGACAGAAAAGAAGTTTTTTCCACACTTCGTCAGTTTGGCGGAATTTCAGGCTTTCCAAAAAGGAGCGAAAGCAAGTACGATGCTTTTAATACAGGTCACGCAAGCACATCTGTTTCTGCGGCTTTAGGTTTGGCAGAGGCTGACCGGCTAAGCAGCTCTAAAAATTACTCCATTGCAGTAATTGGCGATGGTGCCTTATCAGGTGGAATGGCACTGGAGGCTTTGAGTAATGCCGTTGAGCTTAATAAGAGATGTATTGTGATTTTGAATGACAATAATATGTCAATATCTAAAAGTGTGGGCGGATTTAATCTGCATTTAAGCAAGCTTCGTTCGTCCTCGGCATACCTTTCTTTAAAGTCAAAAATTGAAAATAAGTTTTCAAGAAAAAAAATAGGGAAAAAAGCAGTGCTTTTCCTAAAATTTATCAAAGATAGTGTAAGACACCTGATTTCAGGGCATACATTCTTTGAAAATATTGGCTTTAACTATTTTGGTCCTATTGACGGGCACAATACCGAATCTATGGCTCTTATGTTTGAAAGAGCAAAAAAAATTAAAGGTCCCGTGCTTTTACACGTTGTAACAAAAAAAGGCAAAGGCTATAAATTCGCCGAAGAGCACCCAGATATATATCACGGAGTCAGTACCTTCGAATCCTCAAAATGTATAGAAAACAGCGACAATCTTACATACTCCAGAATTGCAGGAAACACACTGTGTAATTTGGCTGAAAATGACAAAGATATCACTGTTGTCACAGCAGCAATGGCGGCAGGTACGGGAACTGACGAATTTGCACAGATTTATCCCGAAAGATTTTATGACGTAGGTATAGCAGAGCAACACGCAGTAACCTTTGCAGCAGGACTTTCAGCAGGTGGTAAAAAACCGTTTGTAGTTATATATTCAACGTTCTTGCAGAGAGCGTATGACCAGATTTTGCACGATGTTTGCCTGCAGAATCTTAAGGTAACATTTTTAATTGACCGAGCGGGAATTGTCGGCGAAGACGGCGAAACCCATCACGGCTTGTATGACATCGGCTTTATGTCGCAAATGCCTAATATGTTAGTTTTAGCCCCCGCGAATTACAAGGAATTCACGCAGATGATAACCTTTGCAGCAAGCGATGAATATAACGGTCCAATCGCTATCCGTTACCCCAGAGGAAAGGAACAGTTCATGTGCGATAATGCTTCTGATTTTGTATTGGGAGTTCCGCAAATTATACAAGGCGGAAAGGATATTTGTATTATCTCGTGCGGAACAATGACAAAAACAGCAACAGAAGTTGCAGAAAGGCTTGCCTTTGCAGGAAAAAGTGCTACAGTTGTAAATTTAAGAACATTAATTCCGTTAAATAAAGAATTTTTGTCAGATATGGCATTCAGGCACAGTGTTATTGTTACCTTGGAAAACGGCAATATAACAGGTGGCATAGGCGAAAAAATCAGTGCCTACATTGCAACACTTTCAAGCCATGCAAGGTGCATAAATATTGGTTTTCCCGCTGTTGTAACTCACGGAAATTCAGAAAACCTTGAGCGTCATTACGGTTTGGACAGTATAACCATTACTAGCGAGCTTTTAAATTTATTGAGTTAAAGGAAAATAACTATGAAAAATATTGAACTTCTTGCTCCTGCAGGTAATTTAAGCAGATTAAAGGTTGCTTTAGCTTACGGTGCAGACGCAGTATATGCAGGCGGAGATGCCTTTTCACTTCGTGTGAGAGCAAAAAACTTCACAGACGAAGAGCTAAAAGAAGCCATTCGCTACACACACTCCTTAGGTAAAAAGTTTTACCTTGCCCTAAACGTTATACTGCACAACGACGATATCGAAGAATTTATTAAATACTTAAAAGATGTTAGAAAATTAAAGCCTGATGCTTTTATTATTTCTGACCTCGGTGCGTTTAACCTGGCAAAAACATATGCACCTGAAGTACCAATTCACGTCAGCACGCAGGCTAATAATGTAAACTATATGACAGTTGATGCCTGGCATAAAATGGGTGCCGAACGTGTAGTATTGGCACGTGAATTGTCATTTGAGGAAGTTAGAACAATAAAAGACAGGACAAGCCCTGAGCTTGAATTAGAAGCATTTATTCACGGTGCGATGTGTATATCATACTCTGGCAGATGTTTGTTAAGCGGTTATATGACAGGAAGAGAATCAAACTCCGGTGACTGTGCACACCCTTGCCGCTGGAACTACACGCTGATGGAAGAAAGACGCCCCGGCGAGCATTTCCCTGTTTACGAAAATGACCGAGGTACATTTATCTTTAATTCTAAGGATATGTGTATGATTGAGCATATCCCTGAGCTTATCAATTCGGGTGTCACAAGCTTTAAGATTGAGGGCAGGGTTAAGACAGAATTCTATGTTGCAACTGTAGTTGGTGCTTACAGGCGTGCAATTGATGCATATTTAAAAAATCCCGATGAATATAAATTTAATCCCGCTTGGACAGAAGAACTTTCTAAGGTCAGCAATCGCGGTTATACAACGGGCTTTTGGCTTGGAAAACCTGACGGCAATTCCCAAAATACGTCAGATGGCGGTTATGTGAGAACTTATGATTTAGGTGCACTTTTTGAAAGGAACGAAAACGGAAAGTGCGTGTTTATACAAAAAAACAAGCTCTCAATCGGCGAAACAGTTGAGGTTTTATCGCCAAATAATGAGCCGTTTTCATTTACAATTGACAAGATGTGGGACGAAAATGATATAGAAATCGAAAACGCACCCCACCCAATGCAAGTATTTAAGCTCGATTTAGGAAAAGAATTACCAGAGTTTTCGATGTTGCGAAAAAAGACAAGCTAATCACATCTGAAATTCGAAAGCAGATGACAAATATCTGCATAATTTTCTACCCATAAGCTATTAAACATCATAAAATATATTAAAACTAATTGGAGGAGAATAACTATGGCAAACGTTAAAGCTTTCTACGGACTAAGATATGACACAAGTAAGGTGGGTTCTCTTGAGGCAGTAACCGCACCACCCTATGACATTATTTCACCCGAGGAACAGGATGCCTTATACAGCCGTCACGAAAACAACATTATTAATTTGGAATTAGGTAAAATTTTTGATACAGATAACGACGAAAACAACCGTTATACAAGGGCAAGAGATTGTCTTAATGATTGGATGGATAAAGGTATCTTAAAATTTGAAGATAAGCCTGCTTACTACATTTACGAGGAAATCTTTTCAGTAGGCGGTGCCAAAAAGTCACTTCGTGGAATTATGTCAGCAGTTGAGTTGGTGCCTTTTTCTGAAAAAATTGTACTTCCGCATGAAGAAACACTCTCAAAAGCAAAGGCTGACAGATTCAGACTGATGAGCGAAACACACGCAAACTTCAGTCCGATATATTTTTTGTATATGGATGAAAAGAAAACTGTGAACAAAATCATGGAAGATATTTGTGCTTCTGCACCTACGGAAACCTTTACGACTTCTGACGGAATAGTTCACAATATGTGGGTTGTTACAGACGAGTTAATCTGCAAAACAATAGAAGAAAGCTTCCGCGATAAGCAATTATTCATAGCAGATGGTCACCACAGATACGAAACAGCTTTAAAATTCTCAGAAACCTTACCGGAAAACGAAAAAGCACATCACATTTTAGCTTTTTCAGTTGAAATGGATGACCCCGGTTTAGTAGTTTTACCCACCCACAGAATTATCAAAGACATCGAAGACTTTGACGAAGCTAAGGTCTTGGATTCTTTATACAACTATTTTGACGTTAAAAAAGTCTATGCAGAACAAATAGAAAAAACCGCAGAAAAAATACTGGAGGAAAACAAAGATTTAACCTCTTTTGCTTTTTATACAGGTAAGGATTATTTTTATTTACTCACACTCAATGACAACGATATTATGAAAAAAATTCTTCCTGAAAAATCAACTTCCTACTGTGAATTAGACGTAAGCATTTTGCACACACTAATTTTAGATAAAATTTTCGGCATTGATATGGAAAATATGGCTAATCAGAAAAATCTTATCTATACAAAATTTGCAGAAGAGGCGATTAACACCGTAAAATCAAACGACGCAAACTGTTCATTTTTATTAAACGGAACTAAGGTTCGTCAAATCAAAGAGGTATCTGTAAACAACGAAAAAATGCCACAAAAATCTACCTACTTTTATCCAAAGCTTATAACAGGCTTAGTAATTAATAAATTTTAGGAAGGATAAATAATTAAAACACACCGTTTTAAGGTGTTTTAATTATATGGGATAATATGAAGTTCACAAAAGAAGATATTCTGCATACCGCAGAGCTTGCTAATTTAAAAATTGAAGAAGCGGAAGTCAATTCTTTCAAAGCAGATATACAAGAATTTTTGATATTTTGTGAGCAACTGGACGAGGTAGATGTGAGTAACACCTCACCTACTGTAACAAGCATATCTTTTAAAAATGCTTTACGTAACGATATTTTTGAAACCTCTTTAAAAAAAGAAGATGTTTTAAAAAATGCACCTGTTTGCGATAATGACGGTTTTGTTGTGCCAAGGGTTGTGGAGTGAGTAAATGAATATTTTAGGTCTTACAGTTCACGAGCTTCGTGATATGATAAAAAGTAAACAGATTTCATCATTGGAAGCAACCACTGCCTGTCTTACTCAAATTGACAGGGTTGACGATACCATCGGTAGCTTTTTAAGTATCCTTCACGAAGATGCAATTTTATCAGCCAAATCAGCCGATAAAAAAATCGCATCAGGCGGTGCTTACGGCTCTCTTTTTGGCGTCCCTTATGCGTTAAAGGACAATATTTTGACTTGCGGTATTAAAACAACCTGTGCGTCATTTATGCTTAAAGATTTTATACCGCCATACAGTGCAACTGTATATAAAAGGATAACTGACCAGGGCGGCATTTTGCTTGGAAAACTCAATATGGATGAATTTGCTATGGGAGCAACGTGCGAA
>JAZOCK010000038.1:0-8728 GCA_045596445.1 Congzhengia sp.
TACATGAGCATTTCGTCTCTCGGCGAGGTGACTAGTTAGCAAGACCGAGCCCGCTCGTGAAGCATTTTTTTGTATTTTTCAAAAAAGAATTTTTTTGCTCGAAAAACTCAGGTGCATCTAAGCTTGAATACTGCAGAGAGACCTGAAGGGGAGAGGGGCATCTCAGGGAAAAGTACGCTCTGAAGTACTGATATGGGTACGAGCCGAATAAAAAAACCCCTGATGAACATTCACACTGTGATGTCATCAGGAGTAAAAGAAAGAATCCACCGTAATGGATATTATTGATAAGCTGGCGCGCCTTGAGGGATTCGAACCCCCGACCCACTGCTTAGAAGGCAGTTGCTCTATCCGACTGAGCTACAGGCGCATTGCTTGGTGGAGCGGGTGATGGGAATCGAACCCACACGACCAGCTTGGAAGGCTGGGATTCTAGCCATTGAACTACACCCGCACATACGTTTGCTCACCGACTTGATTATTATACCAACATTTACACATGTTGTCAAGTAAAATTTTCAAAAAAATACAAAAACTTTTTTACACACATTTTAGAAGTGAAATCCCATTTCTTTCATACTGAAATATCTATTTCCACTTACTATAATATGGTCTAATACTTCAATTCCTATACCTTTTAAAACTTTTGTCAACACTTCAGTTGATTCTTTATCCGCTACTGAGGGTGCCAGCGTTCCATTCGGGTGATTGTGTGCGAATACAACCTTAGTTGCCTTATACTTTAATGCTTCGCTCACTACAACCCTTGGATATGCTTCAGTTCTGTCAATTGTTCCCTTTATAATTATACCGCTCCAATGAACACATCTGTTCGCATCCAGACAAATAAGTGCAAATTCTTCGTTGATTTTGTCCTTGAATAATGAGATTGCATACTCGCCCAATGTTTCAGTATCATTTAAGATGTCTTCTCTATCCCACTTTGATGTTTCGTACACCTTTGAAAGTTTGGGTATCATAGATAAAAGCGTTGCAGTAACTTCTCCTATATCTTTTTCCTTCATCAATTCTTCAGGAGAAGCATCAAACACATTTGCCAGCGTTTTATACTTATCTAAAATTCGGTGTGCCAAAGGATTAGTGTCTTTTCTTGGAATGCTGTAATAAAGCAGCATTTCCAGTATTTCATGCTCCATAAAACCTTCAAATCCGTTTTTGCGAAATTTTTTACGCATTCTGAGCCTATGTTCTTTATGTACGTCAATATTTGAATCCCCCACTGATGACTCTCCTCCTTTGTACTTACTATTCTATAACGTTTTTTCCTTTTTTTCAATACTTTTTTTAAATTCTTTGCTGATGCTTTTTACAAATCCACTTTTGACAAAAAATGAAATTATTTATCGTAATTTGTTTGACTTTTAACTGTCGTTATGATATGATATTTTAACATAGTATTGGTTTTGAAATATTTTGTTTTACCATTTGTCCATTTGAAAGGGTGATTTGCCATATTAGCACTAAAGGAAAAAATTCTAAACGAAGGAAAAGTTCTTCCAGGTAATATACTTAAGGTTGACTGCTTTCTGAATCATCAAATAGATGTTGATTTCATTATGGAAATAGGCAAAGAAATCGCACGTCTTTACAATGGTGCTGGTGTCAACAAAATCCTTACAATAGAAACATCCGGTATTTCATTAGCCTTTGCAGCAGCACACTTTATGGGTGTTCCGCTTGTTTTCGCGAAGAAAAACAAATCAAGTAATATCCCGGAAGATACTTTTTCCTCTACGGTAACATCCTTTACTCGCAAAAATGTTTACGATGCTGTAGTGAGCAAAAGCTTCCTTGCAAAAAGCGACAAAATTCTGATAATTGACGATTTTCTTGCAAAAGGAAATGCATTAAGAGGTCTTATAGATATAGTAGCTCAGGCAGGTGCAACATTATGCGGTTGTGCCATCGCAATCGAAAAGGGTTTTCAGGGTGGCGGAGACGAACTAAGAAGTGAAGGCATACGTGTAGACTCATTGGCAATTATAGACAATATGTCAGAAAATCCCGTTCTATTTAGAGATTAAGCCTTATATGTGATTTATTTACATAAATTTTAAAACGCCAAAAGGCAGGAGGATGTTCAAATGAAAAAGGTTATTTCACTACTCGTTGTTCTTGCTATGCTCGTAGGAACAATGACAATGCTCGCAGGTTGCGGTGAAAATGCGGCAAGCGAAGATTTTAAAATCGGCTTCATTTTCTTACATGACGAAAACTCAACCTACGACAAGAACTTTTTAGATGCTGCAAAAGCTGCAACTGAAGAGTTAGGTTTATCAGAAGACCAGGTTATATTTAAAACAAATATTCCTGAAGGTAACGAATGTTACGAAGCAGCAGCAGACCTTGCTGACCAGGGATGCGACATCGTATTCGCAAACAGCTTTGGTCACGAACCATATATTTTAAAGGCTGCAAAAGAATTCCCTGATGTACAGTTCTGTCATGCTACAGGTACAACAGCTCATACAGAAAATGTTGCAAACTTCCACAATGCTTTTGCTTCTATCTACGAAGGCAGATATTTAGCAGGTATTGCTGCAGGTATGAAGCTTAACGAAATGATTGAAGAAGGCAAAATCACAGCAGACCAGGCTAAAATGGGTTATGTTGGTGCTTTCACTTATGCTGAGGTTATTTCGGGTTATACATCATTCTATCTTGGTGCAAAGTCTGTATGCCCATCAGTTACAATGGAAGTTCAATTCACAGGAAGCTGGTATGATGAAGCTTTAGAAAAAGAAGCTGCTACAAAGCTTTTAAGCAACAAGTGTGTTCTTATCAGTCAGCATGCTGACTCTATGGGTGCTCCCACAGCTTGTGAGAATGCAGGCGTTCCTAACGTTTCATACAACGGAAGCACACAGGCAGCTTGTCCTAATACATTCATTATTTCTTCAAAAATTGACTGGGCACCATACTTTAAATATATCATCAACGCAGTTAACAATAATGAAGAAATCGTATATGACTGGTGCGAAGGCTTTGAAGTTGGTTCTGTAGCATTAACAGAAATCAACGAGGCAGTTGCAGCCAAAGGCACAAAAGAAGCAATTGAAGATGCAAAAGCAAAGCTTATCTCAGGCGAAATTCACGTATTTGATACAGACGCTTTTACAGTTGAAGGCAAAAAGCTTGATTCATACATGGCTGACGTAGATACAGACGCTAACTATGAAAAAGACACAGAGGTTATTTCTGATGGTTACTTCCATGAATCAGAATTCCGTTCAGCACCATACTTCGACTTAAATATCGACGGTATCACATTGCTTAACAGCATGTTCTAAAATTTTGACTTTATATAGGGCGGGGAAAACTCCGCCCTATATTAAATTTTGTTTTTATATTTTAAAATACATACAAAAACTAATAGTATTGTACGCGTTTTAAAATATAAAAAAAATAAAAAATGGAGTGTAATATGGAACAAAATGTTGCTATTGAATTAAAAAATATTACCAAGACATTTGGAAGCGTTGTTGCAAACAAAAACGTTTCAATAAAGGTAAACAGGGGCGAAATTCTATCCATACTCGGCGAAAACGGGAGTGGTAAGACAACGCTTATGAATATGTTGTCAGGTATCTATTTCCCTGACAGCGGAGAAATTTTCATAAACGGCAAACCCGTTACTATCGCTTCTCCAAGAGATGCCTTTGACTACAAAATAGGAATGATACATCAACATTTCAAGCTTGTTGACGTTTTTACTGCTGCAGAAAACATTATCCTTGGTCTTTCCGATAAGAACGGATTTGATATGGAGGAATATATCAAAAAAATTAACGAGATAACAGAACTGTATGGTTTTGAGCTTGACCCGCACAAAAAGATATATGAAATGTCCGTGTCGGAAAAGCAAACAGTAGAAATTATAAAGGCACTTTTCAGAGGTGCGGATATTTTAATTCTTGATGAGCCTACAGCTGTTTTGACCCCCCAGGAAACAATCGCACTTTTTTCAATTTTAAAGAAAATGCGTGATAACGGCAAGGTTATCATAATTATTACACATAAGCTCCACGAGGTTTTGTCATTATCGGACAAGGTTGCGGTTCTTCGTAAGGGTGAATATGTAGGAACACTAAAAACCTCAGAAACCAACGAGGAAGAGTTAACGGAAATGATGGTCGGCAAAAAGGTATTTTTAAACATAGAAAGAAGCGAGCCGAAAAATCCTTTGGATAGACTTAGTGTTGAAAATATCAGCTGTATAAATCGTGCCGGAGTAAAGGTTTTAAATAACGTTTCATTTACTGCTCGTTCAGGCGAAATCCTGGGTATTGCAGGCATTGCAGGCAGCGGTCAAAGAGAGCTGTTAGAAGCAATTGCAGGACTACAAAACCTGACTGAAGGCAAAATCATTTATAATAATCCAAAGACTGGTAAAAACGAAAATTTACGTGATAAGACACCCCTCCAAATAAGAGAAATGGGCGTTCGTCTTGCTTTTGTTCCCGAAGATAGACTTGGTATGGGTTTGGTCGGCAATATGGATATTGTAGATAATATGATGCTGAGAAGCTATAAGAAAGGCAAGTCCGTATTCCTTCAAAGAAAAAAGCCAAAAACATTAGCAAACGAGATAATTGAAAGACTTGAGGTTTCAACTCCATCCCCCGCAACTCCTGTAAGACGTCTATCGGGTGGTAACATACAGAAAATCTTAGTAGGCAGAGAAATTTCATCGTCTCCTGCTGTTTTGATGGCAGCATACCCTGTTCGTGGTCTTGATATAAATTCATCATATACCATATACAACCTTTTAAATGAGCAAAAAGAAAAGGGTGTCGCAGTTATTTTTGTAGGCGAGGATTTAGATGTATTGCTTGAATTATGTGACAGAATATTAGTTATTGGCAACGGAAAAATAACCGGTATAGTTGACGGAAGAACTGCAAAAAAAGAAGAAATTGGTCTTTTGATGACAAAATCCGACATGGTAAATGAAAATGAGGAAAGGAGAATTAACGAAAATGAATAGATTTGCAAGGTTGTTTTCTGACATTTTTTATAATACCTCATTCCATATAACCAAGAGAGATGATATAGTTTGGTGGAAAGCATGGATAATCAGAGCAGCTGTTATTATCGCCGCATTAATTGTTTGTGCTATTGTTACATTTGCTCTTACAAGTCTTAATCCCATAAAGGTCTATATATCAATGATAGAAGGTGCAATCGGCACAAATCGTCTTGTCTGGAACCTGATTCAAAACACAGCTATACTCTTGTGTGTATCTTTAGCTGTTACACCCGCCTTTAAAATGAAATTTTGGAACATAGGTGCTGAAGGTCAGGTTTTAATCGGAGGTCTTGCTACTGCAACCTGTATGATATTTTTGGGCGAGGCAGTTCCAAGCTATGTACTAATCCCGATTATGTTTATTGTATGCATTATTGCAGGTGCATTATGGGGGCTTATTCCCGCAATTTTCAAAGCTAAATTTAACTCAAACGAAACACTGTTTACACTTATGATGAACTATATTGCTATCCAGCTTGTTGCATATTTTACATTGGAATGGTCTGTTCCTAAGGGTTCGGGAACCCCCAGAACACTTGAATTCGGACATCTTCCGGTGCTTTTTGGTCAAAAGTATCTGTTTAATATAATTGTCGTAGTGCTGATTACAATCGCTATGTATATCTATTTAAAATACAGCAAACACGGATATGAAATATCGGTCGTAGGCGAAAGTGAAAATACTGCAAAGTATATAGGTATAAATGTAAAAAAAATAATACTGAGAACGATGGCAATATCCGGTGCTATTTGCGGTATTGCAGGATTTTTACTCGTTGCAGGTACAGACCACTCTTTAAAGAGTGATACTGCGGGAGGCAGGGGTTTTACAGCAATTATGGTTTCTTGGCTGGCAAAATTTAATCCGATTTATATGGTGCTTACTTCTCTGCTCATTGTATTTTTAGAAAAAGGTGCATCAAAAATTTCAGAGGTTTATAGGCTTAACTCATCATTTTCAGATATAATTACCGGTATAATCATATTTTTTATTATCGGTTCTGAATTCTTTATAAACTATACTATCAAACTAAACAATAATAGCAAGGAGGAAACATTATGATAGCTACAATTATTCAAAGGGCTGTTATGCAGGGAACTCCGTTGTTATTCGGTTCTACGGGCGAAATCCTCACAGAAAAATCAGGAAATCTAAATCTGGGGATACCCGGAATTATGTATGTTGGTGCAATAAGCGGTGTTGCGGGCTCATTTATATATGAACAAAGCGTCGTTTCCGGAAGTCTAAATCCATTTTTAGCAATACTTATTCCTGTTTTATCTTGTCTTTTAGGCTCGATTATTATGGGGCTTATATATTGTTTTTTAACAGTTTCGCTCCGTGCAAACCAAAATGTAACAGGTCTTGCACTTACAACGTTTGGAATAGGCATAGGAAATTTCTTTGGCGGTTCACTTATTAAACTGGTAGACACCGATGTGCCTTCAATTTCCTTATCTGCCACAAGTATGATTTTTAAAACACAGCTCCCATTTGCGAAAAATCTAGGTTCGTTTGGTGATCTGTTTTTATCTTACGGATTTTTAGTATATGTAGCAATAGCGGTTGCTTTGATATGCACTCATATTTTAAACAAAACAAGAGTAGGTCTTCACTTACGTTCCGTTGGCGAAAGCCCTGAAACTGCTGATGCTGCAGGCATTAATGTTACTAAATACAAATATACTTTTACATGTCTGGGAAGTGCAATTGCCGGTCTTGGTGGCCTATATTATGTAATGGACTATGCAAATGGTGTATGGTCAAATAACGGTTTTGGAGATCGTGGTTGGCTCTCTATTGCACTTGTTATTTTCTCTATGTGGAAACCTAGCATTAGTATATTAGGCTCAATTCTCTTTGGATTTTTATATGTTATACCGACATATATACCTAATATTACAGTAAGCATAAAGAAGCTCTTTGAGATGCTTCCTTATGTTGTAACCATACTTGTTCTTATTATTACAAGTATACGTAACAAAAAAGAAAATCAACCTCCGGCTTCGTTAGGTCTTGCATATTTCAGAGAGGAACGATAGCTGTAATATTTAAATAATTAACAATATGCACCTCTAAAGAATAGCTTTAAAGGTGCATATAAGTTTTATTTTTTAAATACTTGTTTGAAATGTGTTGATTTTTCCTTTCAAATGGTGTATTATATTATCTTGTAACGAGTTGCTGTCGATTCTTCTGTATGCTTTTTGAAAAGCCACTCGAAATCCCCTCGGTTACACTGTAACTATACCCTCATAAATGGCTTAACCGTGCGAGTTTAAGCGAGGTTCAAACCTTGTTTTTACACCCTTATCTACCGGTTTTTCTAGCCATTTCTAGCATTTTTCTAACAAAATTTTATAATTTGCTTGTTTTTTTCTCCGTAAAATCGGAGTTCAAACATACACATGGACAGGTATCGAAGTGGTCATAACGGGGCTGACTCGAAATCAGTTTGTCGGTATTCAATCCGGCACGTGGGTTCGAATCCCACCCTGTCCGCCAAAAACGACCGTGAACTATCAAGTTCACGGTTTTTCTGTTATTTAATAGACAAATAATAAAAACTATGATATAATAAATTTACCAAAATAAGGAGGAATAAATATGGCATTAATAAACTGCCCCGAATGCGGGAAGGAAATTTCTGATAAATCAGAGGTGTGTGTTAATTGCGGCTTCCCTATTAAGCAAAAATTAGAGGAAGATGCTTTAAGGTATGATATTCTTAGACTTGGTCAAACCCTAACCACGTCAGATGAAGATTTTAAAATTATCGTAGAAAATGAAAGATGGCTATTTAAAGAAATTCTTAATTACAGTGAACAAGACATTGATCACATTATTAATGTGTATTCAAATCCCCCAAAGTCTTTTAATTTTGAATATGAATACTCTAAAGTTATTGCACAAAACTTAACGGCAGAACAAACTCTGAAAATTATAATTCCCTTATATGCTTATGGTAGTAATTGTGTTATTGTCTCACATGGAGCAGGGCTAAATAAGATTATCTTTAGAACTGATTTGCCACATCATGACGAATACAAAGATATGGTTGGAGTCAAAAAAACTCATTATTACGACGAACCGATAATTACCGAAGAACAAAAACCAAATATTTATGAAAAAATACCATTTAATCGCCCACAATCAAGCATTGTTTCCACTCCTAACGAGAATGTCCCAAAATGTCCTACTTGCAAAAGTACAAATATAAAAAAGATATCAAGTCTTTCGAAGGCTGGTTCTGTTGCAATGTGGGGCATATTCTCACGCAAAGTACATAAGCAATGGCATTGTAATAATTGCGGTAGCGAATGGTAATAAAAATATGTTACACATAAAATAGGAGGAATAAAAATGAGCCAAGAGCAAATTCAAGAACAAGTTATGAAAGCACAGGGTTACGCTGTAGAGATAGAACATATTTTATGGAAAATTTTTGAATGTGAAAGATGCGGTTTTGGAGGCCAAGTTACTTCAGATAAAATTAGACGCCATCCATTTTTATCAATTACACAAGGTTTGGCATATCTATATGCACTCCAACCGGAAAAGCGAAAAGATATTGATAACTATATAGAAAGTTTTAGTTTCTATTCAAATTTAAGTTTAGACGATCTATTATCTTTTGATACAAAAAAGAAGACTGTCGGCATCGAAACAATTGAAAT
>JAZOCK010000039.1:0-83290 GCA_045596445.1 Congzhengia sp.
CCTGGGCTAAATGCCTGGTTGTGATACTGCATATAATAACAGGTATCATTTTTATTTTACTAAAAAAAATAGAAGCTCCGTTCATAAAGGAAATAATGATATTGTTTGGAATATATTCCAGTATTATGTTCATTTCTATACTCCAGAACGGTAAGGCTATCGCTCATTTTCTCGATTTTGTAAACAAGTATTCTTTTCAGATTTATTTGTTGCATACTATATTTACTGCCGGAACAAGAATAATCCTGCTTCGATTGAATATAACCCAGTGGTGGATTCACGTTCTTTTAGGAACTGCTTGCGGATTGGTGTTTTCGGTATTAGCGGCAGTAATTTCAAAGAAAGTAAAATTTTTGAATTTCTTCTTTTTTCCTACTAAAGCATATGCATTGAAGAAAGAATTGCATAGAAATAGCAAATCGCAATAAAAGATTATTACTAAAATACAAGAACTTTTTCTTTCATATTAACAGAAGGCATTTAGAAGAACAGATTATTAAAAAAACAATTAACACAGAAGAGAACGATGAGATGAAAGGGAATTTTAAAAAGTGAATATAGACTTTGATAAGGGTGAAATTTACTCGTGTCAAGTCTATACAATTTAAAAGATTAGTTTGCCGATTTTGATATTTACATACACTATCGGATGCGAGAAAATCCAGTATTCTCGTGGGTTCTAAGGAAAAGTGTTTAAGGAAAAACAGTTGAAAAAATAGGCTGAAAATAGTAGGTCCTATTATTCACTGTACTCCAGTCTTGACAAAAGTCGAATTGTGTCGAATAAAAATGAACATTGACGAAAGGGGAGATAATATGAAGTATCTTGATATATCAAACACCAGTGAAAGAATGATAAAATTTGGTTTGTCAATGCCAAATAGATACAAAGAAGGGGATTTTGATACAGATCCATGGTGGAATGTTCATTTAATAGTTAAAAAGGATTGTGAGAAGAAGAAAATAGAATTTTCTTTTGCGCAAGAATCAATGACGACATATGAGCTAAAAGATTTAGTGAAAGAAATAGAAAAAGCATTATTGCCAAATCAAAAAGAAAAGATGATTTTTGACACAATGGAACCTGATTTTAGATTTGAATTTAATGGAGATTATGGTACTATGTATTTTAATTTGGCTTATGCGGATACCTTAAGTTTCTGGCTTGAAAGGGAAGATTTTGTTCGTATTAAAGACTATATAAAAAATTTTTTGGATGAAATGAATGTTAATTGATTTTTGTATTTTGGCTTTATAAGTAATTTGACAAAAATAAAACTCGCAAAACAAAGAAAGGAAAATGCACTATGGCAAAAAATAACCAAATAGAAGTAAATGGTATTGATATTAAATATAAAAAGATAAATAAAGCTGACTATATTTCTCTTACTGATATTGCCAGATATGCAAATCCGAAAGAGCCAAAGGTTCCTATTCAGACTTGGATGCGAAACAAGGATGTTATTTCATATTTGGGTTTGTGGGAAAAGTTAAATAATCCCGATTTCAAAGGTCTCGAATTTACGACCTTTGAAAATCAGGCAGGTAAAAACAGTTTTTACTTATCGCCTCAAAAATGGATTGAAACAACAAATGCAATAGGAATAATTTCAAAATCCGGAAATAATGGCGGAACATTTGCACACAGAGATATTGCATTTGAATTTGCAAGTTGGTTAAGTCCGGAGTTTAAGCTTTATCTTATAACTGAATTTCAAAGATTAAAAGTCAATGAACAAAAAGAACTTGAATGGAGTGCAAAAAGAGAACTCGCCAAAGTTAATTATCGCATACATACAGATGCTATAAAAGAAAACATTGTTCCTAATCTAAGTGAAAAACAGCTTGCTTTTGTTTATGCCAATGAGGCAGATGTTTTAAATATGGCATTATTTGGAAAGACAGCGAAAGAGTGGAGAACAGAAAATCCTGATAAGAAAGGGAACATAAGAGATTATGCTACAATAGAGCAGCTTTTGGTGATTGCCAATATGGAAAGTTTCAATGCAATACTTATAGAACAAGGTGTACCTCAAAGAGAAAGACTTATTCAACTCAATGCTATGGCAAAATCACAGCTTCGAGTTCTTGAAAATCAAAATACATTAAAATTATTGAAAGAATAATTTTAATTCAAATGAGGTAAAAATTCCTCGTGTCAAGTCTATACAATTTAAAAGAATAGTTTGCCGATTTTGATATTTATCATATACTATCGGGAGCGAGAAAATCCAGTATCCTCGCGGGTTCTAAAGAATTATGTTCAGAAAAAATGTAGTGAAAAATTAAGGAAAAAATAGTAGGTCCTATTATTCACTGTTCTCCTGACTTGACACGAGTCTGGTAAAGAATGTTGAATGTTGACGAAATGAGAAAGAGAGGAAAAATATGAAAAAGTACGAAAACTTAAAAAATATCAGTGAAAACAGAGAATTACAACGAGCATACTATATTCCCGAAAATGGTTGTAGTATGCTTAACGGAATATGGGATTTCAAATTCTATGATGCGGATTTTGAAGAAAGCTATGTGGATAAAGAATGGGGAAAGATAGATGTTCCGTCGTGCTGGCAGGTTCGAGGTTATGAAAATCCGAACTATGCAAATGTTGCATATCCGTTTCCGTACGATCCTCCATATGTTCCGGATAAAAATCCTATGGGTATTTACAGAAGGACATTTAATATTGATGATGCAACCAGAAAAACATATATTGTGTTTGAGGGTGTTTCCAGTTGCCTTGAACTGTACATTAACGATAAATATGTGGGATATTCTCAGGGAAGTCACCTTCAGGCGGAATTTGACATAACAGATTATGTTGAAAATGGAGAAAATACGGTTGTTGCGAAGGTACGCAAGTGGTGTAGTGGCTCGTATTTAGAAGACCAGGACTACTTCAGATTTAACGGAATATTTAGAGATGTATATCTTCTGTCAAGACCTTTGGGACATATAAAAGATATCAGCATTACAACAGATGATAATGTTATAAGCATCGCTTTTGATGGCAAAGCAGATATAACTCTTTACGACAAAGAAAAGAATGTTCTGAAAAAAGAATTTGCGGAAAATTATGCAACATTAACAGTTGAAAACCCAATAAGATGGAATGCTGAAAAGCCGTATCTTTATGAACTTTTGTTTGAATGTGAGGGTGAAGTTATTTCACAGAAGGTTGGCTTCGTAACCTATGAAATAGGTAAGGATTATGAATTTTTGGTAAACGGAGTGGAGGTAAAACTCAAGGGGGTAAATCATCACGACACCCATCCCCATAACGGTTGGTGCATGACGGATGAAGAGATAAGAAAAGATTTGCTTTTGATGAAAGAATTAAATATTAACACCATCAGAACATCTCACTATCCTCCAACACCTAAATTTCTCGAAATGTGTGATGAACTTGGGTTTTATGTTATGCTTGAGACCGATCTCGAAACCCACGGAGGTGTAAATAGAGAAGCTGGGGGATGTGGCTATGACTTTTTAAACAATCCTGAATGGCTTTGCGAAATGCCTGAATGGGAAGAAGCTTTTGTTGAAAGAATGGCAAGGGCTTACCATAGGGATAAAAACCATACTTCCATATTCTCGTGGTCAACGGGGAATGAAAGCGGTCACGGAAAAAACCATCTTGCTATGATAGAGTACATAAAAAAGCAAGACAACAAAAGGCTTATTCATTGTGAGGACGCAACAAGGGCATCTGAATTATCTGAGCATTATGGAATAGATGTAACATATTTTAAAGACAGAGTAGACATTTTCTCAAGAATGTATGAGGATATAGAAGGCATTAAGAAAAAAGCTGAAAGTTCTGATTTTAAAATGCCGTACTTTTTGTGCGAATATTCTCATGCAATGGGTAATGGCCCAGGAGATGTATGTGATTATTGGGATTTGATATATAAACACAAAAAGCTGATTGGTGGCTGTGTGTGGGAGTGGGCAGACCATACAGTTGTTATAGACAGCGTGCCTAAATATGGCGGTGATTTTGAAGGAGAACTCACAAATGACTCTAACTTCTGTTCGGATGGAATGGTATTCTATGACAGAAGCTTAAAAGCCGGTTCGTTAGAGGTCAAGGCAGCATATCAGTATATGGATTGTGTGCTTGACAATGATGAAATAGAGGTTCTTAACAGATATGATTTTACAAATCTATCAGAATACAAGTTCAAATATGTAATAAAAGTTGACGGAGAGCTTACAGAGGAAAAAGAACTGATTCTCGATATAGAGCCTAAAAAAACTAAGAGAATAAAAATTTCTGTTCCTGAAAAGTACAGACTTGGAGCTTATGTTAATTGTTATCTTTATGATAAAACAGGCTATTGTGTGGCACAAAAACAGTTGAAGCTTCCTGCTAAAGTCGAAAAGGCAAATAAAGAATATAATCCTGCAAAGGTAACGGAATCAGATAACTTTATTGATTTTTGCGGAGAAGGATTTAAGTATACTTTTTCTAAAGACCTTGGAACATTTGTAAGTATTATTAAAGGTGGAGAAGAACAGTTAAAAGCTCCAATCAGAATAACATCAATGCGTGCGCCGATTGACAACGAAAGAAATGTTAAGCAGGCGTGGTATTGGTACAATACATGGCAGGGGGAAAACCTCGACAGACAGTTTGATAAAGTATATGAATGTACTTTGTGCGGAGCAGAAGTTACCGTAAACGGAAGTCTTGCGGGAGTTTCAAGAACACCATATTTCAGATACACGGTAAAATATAGCGTCACATCGGATGGTACAATAAAAGTTGAACTTGATGGTAAAATCAAAGACAAATGTGAGTGGTTGCCGCGTCTTGGATTTGAAATAAAAGTTCCTTATGAAAAATCGGTGTTTGAATACTTTGGTATGGGACCTTACGAAAACTATATCGATATGAATCATGCCTCTATGATAGACCGTTATCAAAGTGATGCCGATAGTGAATATGTAAACTACATTATGCCCCAGGAACATGGTAATCATACAAATACAAAGTATCTTAAAGTTAAAAACGGTCTTATGTTTGAAACTGCAGAAACAATGGATATCAATGTTTCTCATTATACGGCAAAAATGTTGAAGGATGCCACTCATCAGAATGAACTTATTAAAGACGATTCCACAAATATCCGTATAGACTACAAAAATTCAGGGGTGGGGTCAAACTCATGCGGACCGAAACTTTTAGAAAAGTATAGATTATCAGAAAAAGAGATTCACTTTGCGTTTTGCATAAAGTAAAATCAATAAGAGTTCATAATTATTTAGTTCACATAAGATACATGGAAAATTACTCGTGTCAAGTCTATACAATTTAAAAGATTAGTTTGCCGATTTTGATATTTACATATATTATAATATTTACAACAAGCCTTGCGATGCAAGTCTTTGCGACTCCGTCGCCAATGTGCTTCGCACATTTTGCAATATTGACGTCTGCGTAAAAATGCCCTTGCGAGCAAGCATTTTTACTTATTGTAGCGGGAGCGAGAAAATTCAGTATTCTCACGGGTTCTAATGAAAAATGTTAAAGGGAAAATTGTAGGGGCGATTCACGAATCGCCCGAATAATAGGAAAAAATAGTAGGTCCTAATACGAGCTTGAGAGTATAAAGGTTCTCGGGTACCCAACAGAAATCTGTGATTTCGTGTTGGGTGATGGTTCTTATTATTCACTGTTCTCTGGTCTTGACACGAGTCTAACGCAAAATAGAAATTAATTTTATAATAATTAGGGAGGCAAAATTATGAATAAGCATGTAGGGCACACACATCAGACCTTAGGAGTTGAAGAAATGAGACTCATTGGTGGTAAAGGCGACGGAATGAGAATGTTATATGTCAGAAACGGAAAAGGTCTTGAATTTTGGGTGTCAGTTGATAGATGTGCTGATATATCCAGACTTTCATTTAGAGGAGATAATTTTAGTTACTTTGCACCGTGTGGATATGTTTCTCCGCAACATTATGATGCGGATGGGCTCGGTTTTTTAAAATCATTCACAGCAGGATTTTTCACAACATGCGGACTAACATCTGTTGGGTCTCCCTGTGTAGATGATGGTGAGGAGCTTCCTCTTCATGGTACAATATCAAACACCCCGTGTGAAAATATTGCACATTGGATTTCAGATGATGGTATCCATATTAAAGCAATGGTGCGTGATGCGAGAATGTTTTCACATAAGTTAATTTTAGAAAGAGAGTATATAGTTTCACTGGATAAAAATGAAATTAGTATTCAGGATACGATTAAGAACATAGGAGATTGCGTGAGCCCGCTACAAATTTTATATCATTGCAATATGGGATATCCTCTTCTTGATGAAAATGCTGAAATATCTGTTCCCTCAACTAATGTGGTACGTAGGTCTGATGGAGAGAAAGTGGAGCTTGACGAATGTCTTGCGGTTGAAAAGCCTCAAAATGGCTGTCAGGAAGTGTGCTACTATCACACTCTTTGTGGACAGACAGAGGTTTCTATATATAATCCCAACATAAAAAAAGGATTAAAAATGTCATACAATGCAAATGAGCTTAAATATTTTACTCAATGGAAGCTGATGGGAGAATATGATTACGTTATGGGTCTTGAACCAGGTAATTGCACACCTGATGGACGCAATGTTATGCGTGAGAAGGGAGTTCTGGAATTTTTACAACCTGGTGAAAAGAAGACATTTAATATAAAGTTTGAAGCATACGAAGCCTAGGTAAACAAGTTTTGGTGTTATGCAAGCTCGCAAACAGCGAGCTTGCTTTTATTTATGGTTTAATGCTGTTTGCATCCTTTGTTGACGGGTTATCCAACAATGAGCCGTCTTCATCAAAACGGGAACCATGACACGGGCAGTCCCAGGTATGTTCTGCTTTGTTCCATTTTAAAGCACAGCCTAAGTGCGGGCAACGTTTCGTTGTAGGAAATACAAAATTTGTAATTGTTTCAAGCCCGTTTATAAAAAGTTGAGGTTTAACGATGCTTCTTTGCGGAGAAAAAATATCAGCATACTCATTTTGTTTTCCCTGAACCAGATCGCATAAAATATTTGATGCTACCATAGAGGATGTCATTCCCCATTTATTAAACCCTGTTGCGACGTATAGGTCTGGAGTTTTAGGGGAATATTGACCGATATAAGGAATACTGTCTAAGCTCATACAATCCTGAGTTGCCCATTTAAAACTGACGTTGCTGTTTGGATAGTATTTATTTTTAAATTCAACAAGCTCTTTCCAGTTACCGCCATCTTTTCCTGTTCTGTGGCTACCGCCTCCTAACAGCAGGAGATTTCCGCTATTTCTAAATGAGAGACCATCTTTTGCTTCGTCAACATACATACCGTCAAGCTTTTGAGCGTTTTCCAGTGCCAAAACGTATGAACGGTGTTGATACAGCTTTAAAAAATAATTTCCGTGCCTGTTTATGAATGGAAAATGTGTTGCGACTATAATTTTTTTGGCAGATATTTTCCACTTGTCACAGATGGCGGTAGTGCCATTTATATTGTGTACCATAGTGTTTTCGTATATATTTAAATCCTTTGCGATATCCTTTATAAATTTAAGAGGATTGAATTGTGCTTGATTTCTGACACAAACCGCACCTGCAATAGAAAAGGGTAATTCACAATCAGTTACAAATTCTGCATTTGCACCTAAGGAATTCAGAGCATTAACCTCTTCCTCTATTGCTTTTTTATTATCCTTAGAATATGTGTATGCAGGCAGTATTTCGCAGTCGCAGTCTATTTTCTTGCAAATATTTTTATATTTGATTATTGCTTCTTCATTGGCTGACAGATATTTGCAGGCGTTGTCTTTCCCTGTCTCTTTTATGAGTTTATTATAAATAAGACCGTGCTGTGAAGTGATTTTTGCAGTGGTATTGCACGTTACACCCTGAGAAATTCTCTGGCTTTCTACTAGTATATAGTCTATACCTGCTTGCTTTAAAAAATAAGCACACAATATTCCGCAAATTCCGCCTCCTATGATAAGCACGTCTGTTTTTGTGTCACTTTTTAGGCTTTCAAAATGCGGAAGTTTAATTTCATTATTCCATAGTGATTGATTCATATATTCCTCCTGTTATTACATAGTAGTAATATTATGTGTATAAATCTAAAATCTACAACGAAATTTTAATTATAGGTTTACAATAAAAGGAATTTGCAGTATAATTACAAGTGCTATTACTAATAGAATGGCACGTTTTGATCAAAAGGCAGGTGTAATTAGAGTGTCTGAAAGCAGTAAGTCTATGAATGATGCAAACTATGAAAAAATGACTAAGTGGCCTATACCTAAGCTTGTTATTTCACTCGGCATACCAACTACAATAAGTATGCTGGTGACTAATCTTTACAATATGGCAGACACGTTTTTTGTAAGTTCACTCGGCAACAGTGCGAGCGGTGCAGTAGGTGTGGTATTTGGTTTGATGGCAATAATACAGGCATTTGGATTTATGTTTGGCCATGGTGCAGGTAGTATTATAGCAAGAAAGCTCGGCGAAAAAGATATAAACAGTGCAGGAATTTTTGCGTCATTAAGCATAGCGTCATGCCTTTTAACAGGTGCGTTGATAAGTGTACTCGGCATTGTATTTATTAACCCCTTGATGAAATTTTTGGGAAGTACAGATACAATTTTGCCATATGCTAAAGGGTACGGAATATATATCTTAATATCTGCTCCCGTTATGATGATGAGTTTTGCTTTAAATAATATTTTAAGATATGAGGGCAAGGCATTTTTTGCCATGATAGGTTTGACAATAGGTGGATTGTTAAATATCATTTGTGACCCGATATTTATATTTGTATTTGATATGGGAGTAGCAGGAGCAGGACTTTCTACTGCATTGTCACAGTTTGTAAGCTTTTTGATTTTACTTTCTATGTTTTTGTCTGGCAAAACACAGAGTAAGCTCTCTGTTTCTTCATTAAGGGTAAATCCTAAAGGTGTTTTATTGATTATGGCAACGGGATTTCCGAGTCTTATGAGGCAGGGCTTAAACAGTATAGCAACTATGATTTTAAATAATTTGTCGGGTATTTGCGGGGGAGATGCGGCAGTTGCGGCAATGTCCATTGTAAGCAGAATTACGTTTTTCATATTTGCAGTTGGGTTAGGTATTGGTCAGGGATTTCAACCTGTAGCGTCGTTTAACTATGGTGCAAAAATCTACTCGCGAGTTAAAAAGGCATTTTACTTTACTTTTTTAATTGGAGAAATAATTTTAGGGTTAAGTGTTGTTGCTTGTATGATTTTTTCGAACGATTTAATCGGGGTGTTTCGTAATGATGCGGAAGTAATTTCAATCGGTACCCTTGCTTTAAGATATCAGCTTATGGCACTTTTCTTTCATCCTATGGTGATTTGCTCGAATATGATGTTCCAAAGCATAGGAGAAAATAAAAAGGCAACATTTTTATCAATGCTAAGAAGTGGGATACTCTTTATTCCGACTATATTAATATTGACATATTTTTATGGGATTTTGGGAGTTCAGATATCACAGGCAATAGCGGATGTTCTGGCATTTGCTATTACCGTTCCTATGGTGTTGGTATTTTTAAAGAAGCTTCCCCAAGATGAAAATCTGTAAAAGGAGAAAAAAATGAACGAAGTATTGGAAACTATTAAAAAAAGACGTAGCGTTAAAAGCTATAAAAACACACCTGTACCGCAGGAAATGATTGAGAAAATTGCCGAAGCAGGCACATATGCACCTACCGGAAGAAACAGGCAATCACCTATTATTTTAGCAGTTACCAATAAAGAAAAAAGAGATTGGTTATCCCAAAAAAACGCTGAAATTTTAGGTGTGGACCAAGACCCGTTTTATAATGCTCCTGTGGTTTTTGTGGTGCTTTTTGATAAAAGTGTAAACACAGGAATATACGATGCGACATTGGTTATGGAAAATATGATGCTGGCATCTCACTCTTTAGGGCTTGGAAGCTGCTGGATTCACAGGGCAAAGGAAACCTTTGAAACAAAAGAGGGAAAAGAGTTTCTAAAGGATTTGGGAATAGATGGCGAGTATGAAGCAGTAGGTAACTGCATTGTGGGTTACATTGACGGAGAGTACCCAATAACACGCCCAAGAAAAGAAAATTACGTATATTTTGTGGAATAAAAGTGCCTTCAGGCACTTTTTTGCTTTTTTTCTTAAAAGAAATTGAAATAGTAATAAAAGTGTGGTAAAATATTTGTGAAAGTGAAAAATGGAGGTATGTGTGGTGAAATTTATACAAGACCAGGTTATGCCGTTTTTGGCAACGATTCGAATTACAGACATAATAGACATACTTATTGTGGCAGTAATCATTTATACTATAATCAAAGGATTTCGCAAGACTCGTGCAGCACAGCTGATAAAAGGCATAGGAGTTTTTTTAGTTGTTACATATTTGGCGGATTGGCTCCAGCTTAATATGATTAGCTTTTTTTTAGGAAACCTGATTCAAGTCGGTTTTATAGCTTTAGTAATAATTTTCCAGCCTGAATTAAGGCGTGCATTGGAACATATGGGAAGAAGTAAGTTTGGAAAATGGTTTTCAACCGAGGAATTGGACTATACAGATATGATTTTAGAGGTAATTCGTGCCTCGGAAAATATGTCTAAAACAAATACAGGTGCACTTATCGTTTTTGAAAAAGATGTGGTATTAGACGATTTGTTAACAGGCGGAACAAAAATTTCTGCCGATGTTTCGAGCGAATTGATAGAGAATATTTTTGTCCACAACACACCGCTTCACGATGGTGCGGTAATTATAAGAAATTCTAAAATCTACAAGGCATCATGTGTTCTGCCACTTTCATCGAACAGAGATTTAAGCAAGGAATGTGGCACACGTCACAGAGCTGCATTGGGAATTTCTGAACAGTCCGACTGCGTAAGCTTGGTCGTTTCCGAAGAAACGGGAAAAATTTCTGTTATGCACAAGGGCAATATGATTAGGAATTTGTCAATTGTGAATTTAAATGAGCTTTTGGTTAAGCTTTTACAGCCAAAAGAGGAAGTATCAGAAAATGTAAAAAGAAATGTCGATTTCATAAAGGATAAAACAGACAAGCTTAAAAAAATGGTGGAAAAAAAGAGCACAAAAGACGATAAATAAAACAGATAGGAGAAGAGAAAATGAGAAACAACCTTTCAACTAAAATAATATCGCTCCTGTTTGCTATATTTTTGTGGTTTTATATCATTCAGGTGCAAAATCCGGAGGTAGAAAAGAGTATACGCGATATTCCCGTTCAATTTACAAAGACTGAATTGGAGGACCGCGGATATACATTGACAAACGACAAAGAGGTTCAAATAACTGTAAAAATAAAAGGACAAAGAAAGTATATCTCAGGTATAAAAAAAGAGGATATTGCAGCAGTTGCAGATGTGACAAGCATTGATTCTATCGGTACGCATACTGTAAATGTTGATGTAATACTTCCGTACGGAAGCATAGAGCTTGTAGAGCAAAACCCACAACATATTACTGTTACGGTGGACGAAATTGTAGTAGCAGAAAAAGAAGTAGTAATAAATCAGTTGGGACGGCCTAAATTCGGATATTGCGTAAGCGATTACAGGTTTACACCTGAAAAAGTGAAAATTAAAGGGCCTAAATCAATTGTAAACACAATTGAGGCCCTGTCGGCAGATGTAGATGTAAGCGGAAAAGATGAAGATATCACTGTTTCAGGAGTTCCGATTCAGTTTGTGGGTACGTCCGGGGAAACATTTAATACGCCTTATGTTACATTAGAGAAAAGCGTTGTAGATGTGCATTGTACTATTTCAAAGAAAAAGACAGTAGAAATAGATGCAAGGTTTGCCGACGGAGTGGACTATATGTTAGATGACACCTCTGTAAAAAGTATAGAAATAGCAGGTGCTTCAGATATTATAGAAAATATAGATAAAATCCCGACCTCTAAGATTACTAATGGTATGATTTCAAAGGATGGCGAGGTAGAGGTAACATTGCAATTGCCCGACGGTGTAACATCATTAGACGGAAATAAAATAAAATTGAAGCTGAAAAAAATATCATAGGCAATATAATTGGTAAAATTGCACAAAAATAAATTTATCAATTTGTAATCTTTGTATGGATAGCGAATTGAAAAATGACGAAAAATGTTGTATTATATAACCATACCACAACTAACACAACGCAAACTTTTTCATTTTCCCTCCTTTTGAAAAAAAGGAACAAAGCAAAAGACCTACTTGTTTGACGAGTAGGTCTTTTGCTTTATAAAAATAAGTTGAAATAATTTTGTTTTTATGGTAAAATAATATGTATTAATATAAAAGATAGGCGGTGTTTTTAATGTCAAATAACATATGGCACGATATTTCTCCAAAGAGAATCAATACTGAGGATTTTATATGTGTTGTTGAAATTTCCAAGGGAAGTAAAAAGAAATACGAATTAGACAAAGAAACGGGCTATATAATATTAGACCGTATTTTGTATACTTCAACACATTACCCCGCGAATTACGGCTTTATACCAAGAACCTACGGCGACGATAATGACCCGTTAGATGTTCTGCTTATTTGTGCAGAGGCACTTGAGCCTTTGTCTTTAGTGCGTGCATATCCCATTGGTGTCATTACGATGGTTGACAACGGACGATTAGATGAAAAGATAATAGCAATCCCGTTTAATGACCCGAATTATAATCATTATAGAAATATTGACGAGTTGCCGATGCATCTTTTTAATGAAATGAAGCATTTCTTTACGGTTTATAAAAATCTCGAAAATAAAGAAACTGCGGTTGATGAGGTTCAGGGCAGAGAGGTTGCGGTAAAGATTATAAAAACTGCTATGGAAAATTATGTTGAAAAATTCTGTAAATAAATTTATTTGGTACGGGAGCTGTGTCAAATGAATAAGGAAAGTGTTATTCAAGCGATAAAATTCGGTATGGTAGGCATATTAAACACGGCTGTTGACTATGCCTGCTTTTACATTATGTTAACATGGGTAAATTTAGACAAAAGTCTTTCGCAGGTAGTTGCTACTGCAGTTGCTATGTGCGGAAGCTACATAATTAACAAATATTGGACTTTTTCTCAAAAAGATAAAACAACTAGAAAACAGATTGCAAAATTCATATTGACAAATCTTGTTTCTATGACCTGTACAATCCTGTTTATGAATATATTTCACGATATTTTACATATTCATAATTGGGCAAATACTATGTTAAATGTTATTGATATTTCTTACAATCTTGACGGCGATATCGGCATAATGTTTTGTAAAATTACAGCATCAGTGCTTTCGTTGGTTATTAATTTTTTGGGAAACAAATTCTGGGTATTTAATACTCACAAAGCAGAGGAATAGCTATGCGTGAAATTCATATAAACGAAATAATCAAGACAGTTTCCGAGCTTTGCATTGAGGCAAATATTTTTTTGGGCAATGATGTAAAGAATGCAATTTGCAATGCTGAAAAGTGCGAGAATTCTAAAACTGCGAAGGAAATTTTGTGCAGGCTTAAGGAAAATATAGATATTGCAGAAGAAAAGCAAATACCTGTTTGTCAGGATACGGGTATGGCTGTCGTATTTGTAAAGCTGGGGCAAGATGTACATATTATCGGAGGGCTTATCTCAGATGCTATAAACCAAGGTGTACGAGAGGGATACACTAAGGGATATTTAAGAAAATCGGTGGTTTCTGACCCTTTGATTAGAAAAAACACAAACGATAACACACCTGCTGTTATTCATTATGAGGTAGTTTCAGGCGAAAATATAGAGATTACTGTAGCTCCTAAGGGTTTCGGAAGTGAAAATATGGGGGCTGTAAAAATGCTTAAGCCATCAGACGGAATTAATGGTGTAAAGCAGTTTGTTATTGATACTGTAAAGAGTGCAGGGGCTAATCCCTGTCCGCCGATTGTAGTTGGTGTCGGTATAGGCGGTACTATGGAAAAATGTACACTTCTTGCTAAAGAGGCATTGACAATAGATTTAGATAAGGAAAACGAAAACGATATGTATGCTGAACTGGAGCTTGAGTTATTAAACGAAATAAACAAAACAAATATCGGTGTTCAGGGCTTTGGCGGAAATAATACGGCGTTAGCGGTTAAAATTTTAACATATCCGACACATATAGCGGGCTTGCCCTGTGCGGTAAACATAAATTGTCATGTAGCAAGACACAAGACGAAAATCTTATAAAAATGTTAAAAATTATTAAAAAACTGTTAAAAACCTGTTGAAAGTGTTGATAACTCAGCAAAAAATGCAAATATTATGTAAACCTGCATACAACAAGTTAAGTTTTTCTTGAATATTTAATATAAACATTATATAATATAAAATGATACAAATATATGTAGAAAGTGGAGAATAAGATGCAGACAAAATACAAAAGAATTTTACTTAAAATAAGTGGTGAGGCACTTGCAGGCGGCAAGGGTACGGGTTTAGATACTGACACATTAAATGATGTGGCTCAGGTTGTCAAGAAGTGCCACGAATCAGGTGTTGAAATTGCTGTAGTTGTAGGAGGAGGTAACTTCTGGCGTGGCAGGCAGAGTGAAGATATGAACAGGACTCGTGCAGACCATATGGGAATGTTGGCAACTGTTATGAATTCTTTAGCTTTGCAAAGTGCATTTGAAACCGCAGGAATCCCGACAAGAGTTCAGACTGCTATCGAAATGCGTCAGATTGCAGAGCCTTATATAAGAGGTAAGGCAATGCGTCACTTAGCTAAGGGAAGAGTTGTAATCTTTGGCTGCGGAACGGGAAATCCATTCTTTTCAACAGATACAACAGCGGCACTGCGTGCGGCTGAGATTGAGGCAGATGCAATATTGCTTGCTAAAAACGTAGATGCAGTTTATGACAGCGATCCTGCAACAAATCCTGACGCTAAAAAGTTCGAGGAATTAACATTTAAAGAAGTACTTAACTTAGGTCTTAAGGTTATGGATTCAACTGCTACATCGTTATGTATGGACAACGATATTCCGATATTGGTTTTCGGCATAGCTGAGCCTGAAAATATTATCAAAGTTTTGGGCGGAGAAAAAATCGGAACAATTGTTAAAAACTAATAAAATATAATCAAAAAAGGAGATTTTAGATATGTATGAAGATGTAAAAGCAAAAATGGATAAAGCTATTTCGGCTATGGAATACGATTTTGATGGTATTCGTGCAGGCAGAGCAAATCCTGCAATTTTAGACAGAATTACAGTAGATTATTATGGTACAGCGACACCCTTGGCTCAGGTAGGTACAATTTCAGTACCTGACCCAAGACAGCTTTTGATTCAGCCTTGGGATGCAAGTATCTTACACGATATTGAAAAGGCAATTTTAGCATCTGATTTGGGATTAACACCTAACAATGACGGCAGGGGAATAAGACTTAATTTCCCGGCACCTACAGAAGAAAGAAGAAAAGAGCTTTCAAAGTCTGTTTCAAAGCGTGCAGAAGAAGCCAAGGTTGCAGTGCGTAACATACGTCGTGACGCACTAGATGCCTTTAAAACACAGAAGAAAAACGGTGAAATCACAGAGGATGATTTAAAAAATAAAGAAACAGATATTCAGAAAATCACAGACCAGTATATAAAGGATATTGATGCAGCTGCTGACAAAAAAACAACAGAAATTATGGAAATCTGATTATTCGGGGTGAAGTAAAATTTTTCGTTTATTTAAGAATAAAAAGGATGAAAAGTTGATATCTGAAATTGATAAAAGCAATCTTCCGAATCACGTCGGAATAATTATGGACGGAAACGGAAGGTGGGCAAAAAGGCGTGGTCTTCCTAGAAGTGCAGGTCATAGTGTCGGTGCGGCAAATCTTAAAACCATTACAGAATTTGCAAGTGAAATGGGTATTAAGTACATAACCGCTTATGCGTTTTCAACTGAAAATTGGAAACGACCAAAAGAAGAAGTAGATGCTTTAATGAAGCTTTTGTTGGACTATTTAAGGGATAAAAAGCTTCTTGAGGGAAATGAAGTGCGTGTAAGGTTTATAGGTGACAGAAGTGCCTTGACCGATGAAATACGAGCAGAGATGGAAAACGCCGAAGAAGAATCAAAAGACAGAACCCGCACTACACTTTATCTTGCCATTAACTACGGAGGTCAACAAGAGGTGACCAGAGCTGTTCGTAAACTGGCTGAAAAAGTCGAGTCGGCAGAGTTGAGTGCAGATGACATCACAGAGGATTTAATAGCAGATAATCTCTATACTGAAATTCCTGATGTGGATTTAATTATAAGACCCAGCGGGGAATATCGTTTGAGCAACTTTTTGCTCTGGCAGTCGGCTTACAGTGAATTTTGGTTTTCAAACATTAACTGGCCCGATTTTACAAAAGAAGATTTTACCCGTGCCATAAAGGATTATCAATCACGCAACAGGCGTTTTGGCGGGGTGTAACAGGAGGAAGATATGTGGTCTTCAGTTAAGACAAGAGTGCTGAGTGCAGTTGTACTGATAGCTTTAGTTTTAGTAGCATTATTTTACGCATCCGAGTGGGGAGTGACACTCTTAGTCGGCGGTGTTACATATGCTGTAATGTATGAGCTTACCAAGGTTTTTAATCTTAAAGAAAAGCTTTCGTTAACAGTTATAAACTTTATATTTGCAACACTTTTTATGGCTATACCTTATATTGTTTCGGTAAACCTTTTATTTCCGTCAATAGTATTATACATAATATCGCTTCTGACCACCGCAGTAGTTAATAATAAAAAGGTTACATTTCAGGATGTTTGTTCATCCGTATTTTTAGTGTTTTACTCAGTGGCACTTCTTATGCACCTTACATTTTTAAGAAGGCTGGATAACGGAGTGGCACTTTTGGTTTTAGCACTGCTCGGTGCATACATCACAGACTCGGGTGCGTATTTTACAGGGATGGTGATAGGCAGGCACAAGCTTATAGAGAGTATAAGCCCTAAAAAAACTATTGAGGGGGCAATAGGCGGTATTATTGCTACTGTTATTGCTTTTATAGTATATGGCTTTGTTATGGAGCATTTAGACCATAGTGTGAACTTTATATATCTCATAATTTTATCGGTGCTTTGTGCCGTAGTAGCACAAATAGGTGATTTATCGGCTTCTGTTATGAAAAGAAGCTATAACGTTAAGGATTTCGGAAACATTATTCCAGGTCACGGCGGTATGGTTGACAGAGTGGATTCTTTAATGTTTGTTGCACCTGTTGTATATTATTTTATTACGTTTTTGCCTGTGATAAAATAGGAGAAAAGTATGAAAAATGTAGTTATATTAGGCTCGACGGGTTCTATAGGAACGCAGAGTTTAGAGGTTATTGAAGAAAAGCAAGGCTTTTCGGTGTTGGCTCTGTCTGCTAACTCAAATATAGAGCTTACAGAAAAACAAGTAAGAAAATTTAAACCTAAATTCGTGGTTATTCCTAAAGAGGATAAAGCAAAAGAATTGAGGGTAAAAATTAAAGATACATATACAAAAGTCTTATCGGGCAAGGAAAGTCTCGAAGAAATTGCTGCACTTCCCGAGGCGGATATAGTAATTACAGGCATCGTTGGTATTGCGGGATTATTACCTACATTATCGGCGGTAGAAAGCGGAAAGAGAATAGGACTTGCCAATAAGGAAACCCTAGTTACCGCAGGCGATATTGTTATGAGCAATGCCAAAAAGACAGGTGCTGAGATTATCCCTGTTGACAGCGAGCATAGTGCGATTTTTCAATGTATGGCTGCTCGTGTTAATGATAAAAACTATGAACAGGAACTAAAACGAATTATTCTGACGGCATCGGGCGGTCCGTTTTTTGGCAGAAGCAAAGAGGAATTAAAAAATGTAACAGTAGGCGATGCACTTAAGCATCCCAATTGGTCAATGGGGGCAAAAATCACCATAGACAGTGCGACTTTAATGAACAAGGGTTTAGAAGTTTTAGAAGCTAAGAGTCTGTTTGGAGTGTCACTGAGCAAGGTTGATGTTTTAGTACACAGACAAAGCATAGTGCACTCAATGGTTGAGTTTTCGGATAACGCGGTAATTGCTCAACTTGGAGTTCCTGATATGAAGTTGCCCATTCAGTATGCACTGACATATCCCGAAAGGCTTTCTATGAGTGGCAACAGATTGAACTTAACTAAAACACCACTCACATTTGAAGAGCCTGATACCGATACATTTAAGTGCTTGAAATTAGCATACAAGGCAGGACAAGTTGGAGGCACTATGCCTACAGTTTTGAATGGTGCTAATGAGGCGGCAGTAGATTTATTTTTAAACGGCAAAATAAAATTTTTAGATATAGCAGACATTATCGAAATGGCTCTTCGAGCCCATAAAAACATAGAAAACCCTGGGATTTCCGATATTTTAGAGGCGGACTCTTGGGCAAGAGAATATGTTTATACGAATTTGCATAAACTAAACTGATTTAATTAAAGCCTTATATGTTTCATATAAGGCTTGATTGTGTATTATAAGGAGAGTATATGAACGGTTTTTTTACAGCAATTGCGGCTATTATAATATTTGCGGTTTTGATTTTTGTTCATGAATTGGGACATTTTATAGCTGCAAAGGCTTTAGGCGTTAAAGTAATAGAATTTGCACTCGGAATGGGTCCTAAAATTATCAGCAAGCAGTATGGCGGAACAGTTTATTCTCTTCGTTTAATTCCGATAGGTGGATTTTGTTCTATGGAGGGAGAGGACGAAAAAGTCGACAGCGAGCGTTCCTTCAGCAAGAAAAAACCGTGGCAAAGACTGATTATTTTAGTAGCAGGAGCGTCTATGAACATCCTGTTGGGATTTGTGCTTTTGGTAGGGCTTACATCTTCTTTTGACGGATTCGTAGAACCTGAAATTAAGCAGGTCGTAGCGGGCGGTGTAGCAGAAAATGCAGGGCTATTAGCAGGAGATGAGATTGTTCGGGTAAACGGCAGAAGCATAAATATTATGGAGGATTTCTCCTGGGAAATTTCCAACAACAAAAACGCAGACGGAAAACTGCAGCTGGTAGTTAAAAATAACGGCGAAAAAAGAGAAGTGAATATAACGCCTAAAGAAACTGACGGCACTAAAACCTACGGAATTATACTTAAAACAACTGAGAATTCTTTTTTTAAAACAGTAAAGCTTTCCTGGTATAAAACATTCTTTTACTCTCGTGTTGTAGTTGATTCTTTGATTGATTTGGTTACGGGTAAGGCATCATTTTCACAGGTTTCAGGTCCTGTGGGAATAGTGCACGAGATAGGAACGGCAGTAGAAACTGCACGTGAAACGGGAGCAGAGGGTATAAAGCTTTTGATTTCCCTGACTATACTTTTAACAATAAATTTAGGCGTGTTTAATCTGCTTCCTTTGCCCGCGTTAGATGGCGGAAGGATACTTTTTGCGATTGTTGAAATGATACGCCGAAAGCCTGTTCCCGTAGAAAAAGAAGCAATAGTGCATTTTATTGGAATAGTTCTATTGTTAGGGCTTTCTGTAATTATCGCATTTAAAGATATTTTTACAATCTGGTAGGAGAAGGCTATGGGAAAAATACAAGTTTTATCAAAAAACGTGTCTGACAAAATTGCCGCAGGTGAAGTTGTAGAACGCCCTGCGTCAGTAATAAAGGAATTTTTAGAAAACTCTCTGGACGCAGGTGCTACCGTTATTACAGTTGAAATAAAAAACGGTGGCATTAAGTATATGCGTGTAACAGACAACGGGTGCGGAATGTCTAATGATGATGTAAAGGCGTCGATACTTCGTCATGCTACAAGCAAGATTTCCACTGAAGATGACTTAAACCGTATAGGTACACTGGGTTTTCGCGGTGAGGCATTGTCTTCAATTGCGGCAGTTTCTAAGCTTGAAATCTATACAAAAGAACGAGATGCCGCAATGGGTACCCATATGATTGCACATAACGGAGAAATTGTAGATGTATCCGAAGCGGGTTGTCCTGACGGCACTACTGTTTTAGTTCGTGAGCTTTTTTGCACTGTGCCTGCCAGAATGAAATTTTTAAAAAAGGACTACACAGAAGCAGGTTATATCGAGGATATTGTATCAAGAGTTTCTTTATCTCGTCCTGAAATTTCCATAAGACTTATAAACAATGGAAAAGAAGTGATATTTACCCCCGGCGACAATCAGCTTTCATCTGCTATTTATGCAGTCTACGGAAGAGAAATTAAAGATGCTATGATTTTAGCGGAGTATAAAGAAGGCGGAGTAAAGGTTCACGGTATGTGTGCTAAGGCTTCTGCTGCCAGAGCAAATCGCAATATGGAAAATTTCTTTGTAAACGGAAGATATATTAAAAGTGCACTTCTATCACACGCAGTAGAGGAAGCATATAAGAACGAGCTTATGGTTAAAAAATTCCCTGCGTGCGTTTTAAACATCGAATTGTCACCTGAAATGGTTGATATAAATATTCATCCCACAAAGCTTGAGGCAAAATTTGCAGACGAAAAAGCGGTTTATCACGCAGTTTACTGGGCAGTAAAAAATGCACTTTATAAAAAAGCCTATGTGCCAAAGGTAGACGACGTTAAAATGTCGCAAACTACCTTTGAAAGACCTACACCGCAATCAGTAAAGGAGACTTTTAAGAAAACTGCAGATATAAAGCAAGAGCTACACAAGACACATTTTTCAAAGGTTACACCGATAGTATATCAAGAACCTAAAAAGGCAGAGCAGGCAAAAATAAGCTTTGGCGAAAATACATACAAAGCACCCTCACAAAATGTAGAGGAAAAGCCCGTTGAGGTTATACAAAAAACTCAAAAGCCAACAGCAGTAGAAGAGATGAAAGAAATAGTATCTCAAAAGGCAGAACCCGAAGTAAAGGAAAAACCCGTATTTAAAATTTGCGGACAAGTTTTTAACACTTACATAATTATAGAAAAAGACGGGAATATGCTAATGGTTGACCAGCACGCCGCCCACGAGCGATTAAGGTATGAAAAGCTTTTGGCTCAGTATAGAGAAAGAAAAATAGTAACGCAAATTCTTTTAATTCCCGAAATAGTCAGCCTGACTTCTAACGAATATTCAGTATTTTGTGAAAACAAACAAGAGATTTACGATTTGGGCTATATATGTGATATGTACGGCGAGCGGGAAATAATTGTCCGCGAAATTCCTATGGAGGCAGAAGAGGGCAACGTTACAGAAACAATATTTGAGCTTTTAGAAATGTTTAATTCAAATCGCAAAAATATAGATGACGATTTGGCTTCTAAAATGCTTTACCGTATTGCTTGTCGTGGTGCTGTTAAGGCTAACCACGAATTGAGTAAAAAAGAAATAGAAACACTTATTGAAGATGTTTTTGCTCTGGAAAACATAAACACTTGCCCGCACGGAAGACCAATCACCATAGAGTTTACTAAGGATTTTATCGAAAAACAGTTTAAAAGGATAGTTTAAATGAATAAGGTTATTGCAATAGCAGGACCTACGGCTACAGGAAAAACAGCTTTATCCGTACGTTTGGCTACTGATTTGGGTGGAGAAATTATCTCTGCCGATTCAATTCAGATTTACAAAAAACTAAATATCGGAAGTGCAAAGCCAACAAATTCCGAAAGGCAAGGAATACCGCATCATTTAATGGATTTTGTGGAGGCAGATGGTGTGTATTCTGTGGCGGACTATGTTAAAGATGCCAATGAAAAAATAGCGGATATCTTATCACGCGGAAAAGTTCCTATAGTTGTTGGCGGTACAGGGCTTTATATTTCATCACTCGTTGACAATGTGTCGTTTGGCGAAAGTGATATAAATTATGAGCTTCGCGAACGTCTGCAAAAAGAACTTTTAAAAATAGGAAATGCAGCTATGCACGAGCGTTTAAAGGAAATTGATATTGATGCATATAATACAATTCATCCTAACAATACAAAGCGTGTTCTTCGTGCGATTGAGATTTTTGAAACTACGGGAAAGACAAGGACAGAGCTCGAGGCAAAGTCTAAATTGAAAAAATCACCCTATGATTTTTGCTTGATTGCTCTGGGCGGTACACGTGAGCTTTTGTATGAGCGAATTAACCGACGGGTTGATGATATGGTTAAAGAGGGACTGTTTAAAGAGGTTAATGACCTGTTGCTTAGTGGCGTTTCCCGTGATGCTCAGTCAATGCAGGGCATAGGCTATAAGGAAGTTGTAATGGCTATATGCGGTGCGATAACAGAAGATGAATGTATTGAATTGATTAAGAAAAACAGCAGAAACTATGCAAAGCGTCAGCTTACATGGTTCAGACGCGGAAACTACACCTGGTTTGATTGCTTAGATGATAATTTGTACGAAAAAGTACGCATGCATATCGGAGAATTTGGCATATGAATGATTTAGATGCATATCGTGGCACAGTAGATGAAATTATATATATGAACGAGGACAACGGCTACGCAATTTTTGATTTAGATGATGCAGACGAAGGGCTTATTACATGCGTAGGAACTGTGCCCTATATTAAGTGTGGCGAAATTTTGATGGTGTGCGGTAAATGGGTAAATCATCCGAATTACGGGCAACAGCTAAAAATCGAATATTTTGAAAGAATTGAGCCTGAGTCAAAAGACTCAATTTTGACATATTTGTCCTCAGGCATAGTCAAGGGAATAGGCAAAAAAATGGCAGGGCGTATAGTAGATGCTTTTGGTGAAGAATCATTAAGGGTTATAACCGATACACCTGAAAGGCTTTCGTCAATTAAAGGGATTTCCCGTGAGCGTGCAATGAAAATAAACGAAAGCTATATGGCGGTTCACGATAAAGAAAACCTTATTATGTTTTTGCAGAAATTTAATATTTCGGCAGGCTATGCTATTAAGGTTTATGATATTTTAGGTAAAAATTCCGTTGAAAAGATTAAGGAAAATCCCTATGTGCTGTGTGAAAGAATAAGGGGAATAAGCTTTAAAACTGCTGACAGAGTGGCATCGCTTTCAGGTACGGATAAAAACAATCAGGAACGCATAAAAGCCGGAATAAAGTATATTTTAACTTTTTTTGCAGGCAGTGAGGGACACACATATTTGCCTAAAGAGGCGGGAATTTTTTATGCGGTCAAAATGCTGGAAGTTGAAGCGACAGAGGCAGAAAACGCACTGATAAAGCTGCTTTCTGAGCATCAGCTAATAGTTAAAAAGACAGTAGATGGAAAAGATGCTGTATTTTTGCCCGTATTATTCAGTGCAGAGCAACTTACGGCAGAATGTATAAAGGAAATAAAGGAAAATTTCCGTGATTTTAACCCCAAAAATGCCGATAAAGAAATAAAAGAAATAGAGAAAGAAGAGGGCGTAACCCTGGCCGAGAAGCAACGTGAGGCGGTCTTAAGCACGTTGTCGTCAGGTGTAACCATAATTACAGGCGGACCAGGTACGGGTAAAACTACCACCATCAATTTTATAATTAAGCTTTTTTTAAAGCGTGGTCTTAATATCGCTCTTTGTGCACCTACGGGCAGAGCTGCAAAAAGAATGACAGAGCTATGTAAAAAAGAGGCTAAAACCATTCATAGACTTTTAGAGGTGGGTTATACTGAGGATGATGTTTTAAGAGAGTATTCAAGGGGAAGTGCCGAGCCTTTAGAAGAAGATGTAATAATTGTGGATGAGGTAAGTATGGTTGATGCTGTTTTGATGAGCTCGCTGATTTCTTCTGTAAAGCACGGTGCGAGAATTATTTTAGTCGGCGACAGTGACCAGCTTCCGTCTGTTGGTGCAGGAAATGTATTGTCAGATATTATTAAAAGCGGTGTTGTCTCTACCGTTTCTTTAGATACTGTATTTCGTCAGGCGGAAGAAAGTATGATAGTAGTTAATGCTCATAAAATAAACGAAGGAGTTTACCCTGTTTTAAATGCCAGGGAAAAGGATTTTTTCTTCGTTGAGGCAGAAAATGTTGATATAACCTACGAAAAACTGTTGGATTTAGTATCACGTCGGCTTCCGACTGCATACGATTTAGATGCATTTTCAGACATTCAGGTAATAACGCCAATGAAAAAAACGGCGGTAGGCGTTGTATCTTTAAATAGCGGTCTGCAGGAAATTTTAAATCCCAAAAATGACAAAAAGCAGGAGAGAGTCTTTCAAAACAGGACACTTCGCGAGGGCGATAAAATAATGCAGATAAAAAATAACTACGATTTAAAGTGGAAGAAAAATTCAGGTGAAGAGGGCTATGGCGTATATAACGGCGACATCGGGCATATTACAGATGTTAAATCCAATTCAATAACTGTAAGCTATGACGATGGCAAGATTGTAAGTTATGAAAGTGCTATGTTAGATGAGTTGGAGCTTGCTTATGCTATAACTGTTCACAAAAGTCAGGGCAGTGAGTTTGATACTGTGGTTATACCGATTTTTTGGGGAACAGAAAAACTTTTCAGCAGAAATCTTTTATATACTGCTATAACAAGAGCAAAAAGTATGGTGGTTCTGGTAGGGCAACGTGCTGCTCTGTATAAGATGATAGACAATGACTATACTGCTGCAAGATTTTCGTATCTTAAGGAGCTTTTGACAAATGAATAATATACAGTACGACTACATAGAAAATTATATAAATAAAACACATAAGGAAGAAGAGCTTTTTTTTAAAGAACTGAGAAAGTATGCCGAGGAAAACCATATATATATTATGAAGCCTCAGGTAGAAAGGCTTATGTCGGTTTTGATGTCGTTAATTAAACCTAAGAATATTTTAGAGGTTGGTACAGCCATCGGATACAGCTCGATGTATATGTTAAGCTATGCGGGGGAAAATTCTCGTGTAACAACAATTGAACGTGATGATGAGGTTTTGCTAAAGGCAAAGGAAAACATTGCCCGTCGTGGAGTAGAAAATAAGATTAGGTGTATTTTCGGCGATGCAACAGAGGTACTGGAAAGCTTAACGGGCGAGTATGATTTTATATTTATTGACGCAGCTAAGGGACAGTATCGTGACCATTTTGAAAAGAGTCTTAGGCTTATAAAGTCAGGCGGAATAATTTTAACAGACGATGTTTTATATTTTGGTATGACTGCAAGTGATGAGTTTGCAACTAAAAAACATGATACAATCACAAGAAAGCTAAGAGAGTATTTAGAATTTTTATGTAACGATGAAAGGTTTGAAACCACAATTTTGCCGATTGGTGATGGCGTGGCAATAACCTATGTAAAGTAAAGAGGAGAAAGCAATGTATGTAGTTTTAGGAATAGGAAACCCAGGAAAAAAGTATGAGGGTACAAGGCACAATATTGGCTTTATAGCACTGGATTATATGGAGTCAAAATACAACATAAAAATAAATAAAATAAAGCATAAGGCCTTAATCGGCGAGGGAAATATAGGCGGCGAAAAGGTAGTGCTGGCAAAGCCGCAAACCTATGTAAACTTGTCAGGTGAAAGCCTAAGAGAAATTTGTGCTTTTTATAAAATTCCGCCTGAAAATGTCATTGTAATTCACGATGATGTATCTTTAGATGTCGGTAAAATAAGAATACGAAAAAAAGGCTCAGACGGCGGACACAACGGAATAAAATCTATTATTTATCATCTAAAGAGCGATGAATTTGTAAGAATTAAGTTAGGAGTGGGTGAAGCTCCTGAACATTATGATTTAGCCGATTGGGTTTTGGGTAAGTTTTCAAAGGAAGAAATAACCCATATGTCTTGTGCGGTTGATGCCATAGTTGAAGAGGCAATTCCTATGATTTTAGGCGGAAACGTAGATGGTGCTATGAACAGCTTTAACGGAAAGGTGTATTAAATGCTATTACAAAAGGTGGCAAGCAATTTACACGCTTATAATAAAATAATAGATTTATCAGGCAAAGGTGCAAAGAATGTAGTAGGGCTTACCCGCCCTGCAAAAGCACATTTTGCCGCGTCACTCTGCCTTGATTTAGATGTTCAGGGAGTATATATTGCCGACAGTGATTACGAAGCAAAAAAAGTTGCAGATGAGCTTATGTACTATTTAGGGGACAGTGTTTACTTTTATCCGTCTAAAGAGCTTGAATTCTATAAAGCAGATGCTAAGAGTAACGAACTTTTAAATCAGAGGCTTGAAGTCATTGAAAAGCTTGCGTTTTCGGAGCGAAATAAAACAATTACAGTAATGTCGCTGGATGCACTTTTGCAGTTTACAGTGGACCTTAATTCGTATAAGGAAAGTATGATAAATCTATCGGTAGCCAATGAAATTTCATTAGATGATGTAGCAAAAAAACTTGTAAAGCTCGGATATGTACGAGAAGATACAGTTGAGGGTAAGGGACAGTTTGCTATTCGTGGCGGTATAGTAGATATCTTTTCTCCTACTATGGAAAATCCCATAAGAATAGAATTTTTTGGAGACGAAATTGACTCTATTCGTGAGTTTGATGTATTTACTCAGGTCTCTGTTGAAAACATTATGGCGGTATCAATATCTCCTGCGAATGATGGCTTTGGTGCATTTTCAAAAGAAACCTCTGTTTTAGAATATTTTAATGACAATGCGTACGTTTTCTTTGACGAACCACAGAAAATTTCGGAGCGTTATGACGGACTTAAATGGGATATTGAAGAAACAGTAAAGGCATTAGCAGAGGATAACGAAAATTTTATATTTAAGGAAAAATACATTCACGATTACTTCGATATTTTGCGTGAACTTTTAAAGCACGAATTTTTGGGACTTTTAGAATTGCCATTTCCTTGTCGCGATTATAAGCCAATGGCAGAAATCAATGTTTTGGTAGGCGATCTGGGAAAAGGCTTAGGCGAACGTGATAGATTTTACGATGAGCTTCGTGATTTTCAAAAAAGTGGCTACAGTATACTTTTTTCAGTCAATGATGATGCCAAAGAAAAGTTGTCGCAGGATTTGATAGAGCGTGGCTTTAATATTAATGAAACAGATAGAATGTTAAAAACAAAAATCAATTTTACCAGGGGCGGTTTATCACACGGCTTTTATTATGAAGAAGAAAAAATTGCAATATTTGGCGAGGAAGAAATATTCGGAAAACCCCCAAAGAAAAAGGGCAAACGAAAGAAACTAGATTCTGCGAGCAAAATCCGTGATTTCAACGATTTAGACATTGGCGATTATGTTGTTCATCACACGCATGGTATCGGTCAGTATTTAGGTTTGGATACGCTTGAGGTTGAGGGACAACGTCACGATTATTTAAAAATAAAATACAACGGCGATGACATTTTGTATGTTCCCACCTCGCAGTTGGACGTTTTGCAAAAATATGTAGGTAAAGAGGGAACTATACGATTAAATCGTATGGGCGGTGCAGATTTTGCACGTCAAAAGAGCAAGGTTAAGGCTTCTACTGAAGAGCTTGCTCGTGAGTTGGTGTCGCTATATGCGGCACGACAGCAGACTAAAGGCTTTGCATTTTCGCCTGATACAGAATGGCAAAAATCGTTTGAGGCGGATTTTCCATATGTTGAAACTGATGACCAGTTGATAAGCATAGCGGAAATAAAAAAGGATATGGAAAGCGAACGCAGTATGGACAGACTCCTGTGTGGAGATGTGGGATACGGAAAAACTGAAGTGGCACTTCGTGCAGCCTTTAAAGCAGTTATGGACTCAAAGCAGGTTGCGATTCTTGCACCTACTACCGTACTTGTTATGCAACATTTTAACACCTTTTGCGAAAGAATGAAAAAATATCCTATTACAATAGCAGAAATTTCAAGATTCAAGACAAAAAAAGAGCAAGCAAAAATAATTAAGCAATTAAAGTCAGGGGAAATTGATGTAATAATCGGTACTCACAGACTTTTAGGAAACGATATAGAGTTTAAAGATTTGGGACTTTTAGTAGTAGATGAGGAGCAACGCTTCGGTGTAAAGCACAAGGAACGTATAAAAGAAATCAAAAACAATGTAGACGTTTTAACTTTGTCAGCTACGCCTATTCCCCGCACGCTTCATATGTCAATGATAAATGTAAGGGATATGAGCGTTTTAACTGAGCCGCCGGAAAATCGTTTTCCTGTGAGAACTATCGTTATGGAGAAAAACGATGCGGTGCTTAATGATGCCATAAGGCGTGAACTTTCCCGCGGCGGTCAGGTGTACTACATTCACAACAGAATTGCAAGCATATCGTCTGCTGCCAAAAAAATTCAGGATGCTTTTCCTGAAGCTCGGGTTGCCTTTGCTCATGGTGCGATGGACGAGGACACGTTAGAAAATATTATGATGGAGATGGCAGAGGGCACGATAGATGTGCTTGTATGCACAACCATTATAGAAACAGGTCTAGATATTCCTAATGTAAACACCATAATTATTGAAGATGCAAACAGAATGGGGTTATCACAGCTCTATCAGCTAAAGGGAAGAGTAGGCAGAAGTTCAAGGCGTGCCTTTGCATACTTCACCTACAGACCTGACAAAATTTTAAACGAGGTGGCAGCAAAAAGGCTTCGTGCAATCAAAGAATTTACAGAGTTTGGTTCGGGCTTTAAAATAGCAATGCGTGATTTGGAAATTCGTGGTGCAGGAAATATTTTAGGGGCAGAGCAGCACGGACACATTGATTCTGTTGGCTATGATATGTATTGCGAGCTTTTATCACAGAGCGTAAGCGAATTGACAGGCGAAGTGCCGAAAGAAAGCTGGCAGCCGAATATAGATATAAACGTTGAGGCGTATATTCCACCTGATTATATCAAAAATCACTCTACCAGGCTCGATATTTATAAAAAAATAGCTTCAATAGAAAACGAAGAGGATAAATTAGAAATTGAGAGCGAAATTTGTGACCGTTTCGGCGATTTGCCTAAAGCTGTAGAAAGTCTTATAAAAATTGCCCAAATTAAATATTTAGCAAAGGACTCAAACATCGAAGAGGTTACAATTAAGGAAAAAAGTGTTATTTGCTATTTTAAAGGCGACATGGATATAAAGGCAGTATCAGGACTTGTTTCACTTTTTGGTAAAAGATTTTTTGTTTCGGCAGGAATTAAGCCTCATATGGTACTAAAGCCAAAGACCATAGGGAAAGAGGATATATTAGAAACAGTTAAAAAATTACTTGAAGAGTATAATAAACTCTTGCATACTGAAAAGATTTAGTGTATAATATATTTAATTATATTTTTACAAAGGAGTGTTTTTGTTGAAAGGTTTGAAATCAGCAATTAAATGGATTGTAGCTATTGTGATAATTTGTGCGGTTGCCGTATTCTTTGCAGGCATTAACGGGCTTAATGTTTCACGTACGGTTATTACTGTAAACGGGAATGAGGTTTTAGACGAGGAATATAAGCTCTATTTAGAGGTGGTTAAGACACAGCTTCTAAGTGAGCAGGGCATTACAGAGGAGGAAGCTGCCAAGGAGTTCTTAAAGAATGGTACAATTGATGGCAAGGCTGCAGCTGACTATATAAGAGAAGAAGCTGTAAATCGTGTTATAAGAAATGAAATTGCAGTTATTAAGGCAAAGGAAGCCGGTATTTCTCTGACGGAGGAGGAGAGAAATAGTGTTCGCGAAACACAAGGCAGAGAGGAAACAATAGAAGCCTACGGAATAAGCAAGAAATCCTTTGCAGACACTATGGAAAAATCAGAGCTTGCTTACAAATACTATACACATCTTACAACTGAAGATGCTACCAAGTTTGCAGCAGATGATGCTGATATTTTAAAAGATATCAACGAGACATATGCATTGGTTCAACATGTTTTGGTTATGAATTCACCTGAAAGCGAAGAGGAAGCCAGTGAAACCTATGCTCAAGAAGCAAAGGAAAAAGCAGAAGAGGTTTTAGCCAAGGCATTAGAGGGAAAAGATTTTGCAGAACTTATTTCCGAATATAATGAAGACCCGGGTATGGAGTCATCGCCTGATGGTTATCTCATTTCTAAGGCAGGTTATACTTTAGATGGTCAAAGCCAAATGGTTCCTGAGTTTACCAAGGGAGCTTTTGCAGTTTCTGCGGGAGAAGTAAATCCTGAGCTTGTTGAAAGTACTTATGGCTGGCATATTATTAAAAGATGCGAAATTACAGAAACCAGCAGTGACTATGCGACTTTAAAATCAAATTCAGAAGCTAAATTAAAGTATGACAACTTCGAATCTTATATTGATTCATTAGCAGGCAGTTTCAACATTATAAAAAAAGATAATGTTTTATACAAAGCGAAGGTTAGCTATTAAATTTAATCACACAAAAAGACAAGGCATTATGCCTTGTCTTTTTGTGTGTCGTGGCGTCAGCAGTGTATGTGTTTTTATTCACAAAGCTCTTTTGCCAATGATTTAATTTCGTTTATATTGCAATCGGAAACCGCAGATTTAATGTGGACTGTTGAGTCTGTGAATGTGATATTTTTTGCTTTTTCAAACATGGTCTTAATGTTCTTTTCTGCTGTTGCAGCCCATGAACCGTTTTCTATTATTCCAATAGTTCTGTTTTGGTAATTTCTTTCTGTTAAGTGATTGATGAATTCGTGCATAAATGGAAAAATCCCGTTGTTATAGGTTGTTGTGGCAAGAACTATTTTCCCGTACCTAAACGCATCCTCTACAGCCTCTGCCATATCATCTTTGGCGAGATTTGTAACACTAATCTTAGGACAACCTTGATTTTTTAATTCGCTGCATAACAGGTCTACTGCATTTTTGGTATTTCCGTAAACAGATGTATAGAATATGGCAACGCCATCTGATTCAACGCCGTAGGATGTCCAGATGTTATAAAGATTCAGATAATACCCGAGATTTTCATCCAGAATAGGACCATGCAGTGAACATATTCTTGCGATATCGAAGGTACCCGCCTTTTTAAGCAATGCCTGTGCTTGCGTACCATATTTTCCGACAATACCGAAATAGTATCTGCGTGCTTCACATGCCCAATCCTCATCTGCGTCTGTAGTTCCGAATTTACCGAAGGCATCAGCCGAGAAAAATGTTTTTGTTTTACTTTCATAGCTTGTTATAACCTCAGGCCAATGCACCATTGGTGCGGTCATAAATATAAGCTCGTGCTCGCCTAATGAAAGCTTATCGCCATCAGAAATTATTATTTGACGGTCGGCGTAATCTGTGCCGAAAAACTGTTTCATCATAACAAAGGCTTTTGCAGTTGCTGCCACTTTTGCTTTTGGGTATTTATTCATAAAATTGTCAATATTTGCAGAGTGGTCAGGCTCCATATGATGAACGATAAGTAAATCAGGCTCTCTTTCGCCTAATACGTTTTCAAGCTTAGAAAACCATTCTTCGCCAAAATTTTCACTTACTGTATCCAATACTGCAATTTTCTTATCCAAAATGACATACGAGTTGTAAGCCATTCCTTTTTCTACCTTGAATTGTCCCTCAAATAAATCTATATTGTAGTCATTTACTCCAACGTGAAATATGTTATCTGTAATTTTCATAAATTCTCATCTCCAATTATATTTTAAAACATTACAATTATACCACAAAAAATATCATTTATCAAGTGAAACGGGTATTGTTTTTTTGTCAAACAGGCAAATCGTCAAGCTTCGATTTTATTGTGTTTATATATTCTGTCGGGGATTTATTTTCTATTTTTTTAAATGTTTTGCTAAAATAGTGGACAGAATCAAAGCCAACTAATGTGGCAATCTGGGTGATGCTTATATTTCCTTCACGTAAAAGCATCTTAGATTGACGAATTCTCAGCTTGTTTATATAGGTAATAATTGTTACGCCGTACATTTCGCGAAATTTTTCGCACAGAGTTGTTTTGTTAGTACCAAACAACATACATAGGTCATTGAGCGTTATTTTCTGATTGTAATTGTTATTTATGTATGCTGCAATTTCTTCGACGTTTTGGTCAGAATGTATGGAGTTGTTTGAATTTGAATTGCTTTTTGCTGTTCTTAGAAGTTCAATCAAAAAGGTTTCTAATTTTATTTTTAACATTTGGTCCGCACCAAATACAAAATTGGTGCGTTTTTTCATATCTTTGACATTAGGTACATCATATGGAGGAAAAAAGACGTATTGTCCCTCTTTTACAACCTCAGTAAGAAGCTTGGTAAGCGAAGAGGACAAGGTGGAAACGTGCGTTGAAAAAAAGTCGAGCTTCGATGAATTGCACTCAAAACCGATAATAACAACGTTGGGTGCAGTGTTGTCAGGACAAGACAGGGCATGCATTTCGTTACTTTTATGTATTAAAAGCTGTTTGCTTGTAAGAATTCCGTCAAAGCCCTCTGAATCTACTCTGATTGCACCGCTGTCTACAAAAATCAATTCTCTGAATGGATGACTGTCCTTGGTTGTGTGATAGTTTTTTATAAATTCAAAATAATGCACATTGGCAATCCTCGTAACCGATATGTCTATTTTTAAATTTTTGAGCTTGAATTTTATATCTTTTGAAGTATTCATAAACAAATCTCCTTTTACAATTATTTTACGAAAAAACATTTGGGATGTCAATAAAAAAATTTAATATTTTGCAAAAACAATTTACGATTGTACAAATACAATCGGAGAGTTTTTTGATATTATATAACTAATGTAACGTTTATTTGGGAGGTATTTCTATGAATGGAAAAATCAATCTATACAAAGATATGTTTTCTAGAGACGAAAGAGTCTTATTTGAAAGCGGAAATTTTTCAGTAACCTCATTCGTTTATTCTACCGGTGTAGAGGCGGTTACACTTAAAAACGACAAGGGCTATGTGACTTTGCTTCCGTTTATGGGACAGATGATTTGGCGAATGGAATTTTTAGGCTATGACCTTGTTATGAAGTCAATATATGATGAGCCTGAGGTTTGTTATGAAACATACGGCGAGAGCTATGGCTGTTTTTTGATGCATTGTGGTCTTACTGCAATGGGCAATCCTACGGCTGAAGACACTCACCTTCCTCACGGTGAATTGCCGATAGCAAAATATAAAGAGGCTTATATCACATTTGGCGAAGATGAAAAGGGCAAGTATATTGCTTTAGGCGGTGTATACTCTCACAAACGTGCATTTGAGCTGAATTATGATTTTTCACCTGAATGCAGACTCTATGAGGGTAAGTCAACAATCGATATGACAATGACATTTAAAAACAACAAGGATTTACCGTTAGAGTATTTCTATTTGTGCCACATAAATTACAGACCGATAGACGGTGCTGAGCTTTTTTACAATGCTAAGCGTGAAAACGTAGTGCCTCACAGAGAGGTGCCGGAAGGCTATCCAAAGGAAAAAGAAACAAATGAATATTTAGACAGATTGGAAAAAGATATTTCCATTATGGACACAGTAGATAGCACAACACAGTCTTATGCACCAGAAATTGTATTTACCTGCAAATATGACGAGGACAGTGATGGCAACGCACATACAATGCAGGTTTTACCTGATGGATATGCTTGCTATGTAAAGCATGTACCAAAAGAGCTTCCCTTTGGTGTACGTTGGATTGCAAGAACAGATGATGAAGATGCTTTGGGAATGGTTCTTCCTGCAACGGCAGAGCATAAGGGTTATCTATATTGTAAGGAACGTGGCTTGGAAAAATATCTACAGCCCGGCAAAAGCATAACGTACCATATTACAACAGGTATATTGACGCCTGACGAAACTGAAATTATGAAAAACAAAATAAAATAATAAACATTAGGAGGAATTTAAAATGAGTAGAATTTGTATCCCAGATTATGAGTACAAGGAAAGAGTGGCACGTGCTGCAAAATTAGTACGCGAAAAAGGTTTAGATGTTATGGTAGTTTGCTCAACAGAGTCAGACTACGCTAACGCAAGGTATTTTAGTGGCTTCTGGCCTTTGTTTGAAAGAGCAGGTGTTGCTATTTCAGCTAACGGCGATGCTGCATTAATGGTAGGTCCTGAATGTATCATCTTTGCACAGGACGTAGCAAAAATTGACAAGATTTTCTGCTTAAGAGAATTCAGAGAATCAGCAGACCCATCATATCCTGAATTACACGCTGACACATTCCGCGATGTATTTAAGGCTATCGGTGTAACAGGCGAAAATATCAAAATTGGTTTAGGTAGCTATGTTGAATGCACATTGCCTATTTTTGAAGGCTTAAAGGAAAGCTTCCCGAAGGCTGAAATCTCAAAGTGCAACGACATTATGGTTGAGCTTCGTCAGATTAAGAGTGAAAACGAATTAGCTTGTATCCAGGAAGGCTTCAGAATTGTTGATTTAGCAACAGATGAAGTTATCCGTAACTTAAAGCCAGGTGTAACAGAATTACAGATGGTTGGTATCGCACAGAAAGTTATTTACGAAGAAGGTGCAGAATACGAAGGTCTTCCGATGTACGTATTCAGCGAAAAATCAACAAGACACGCAATTTCTCGTTCAAGCTACAGAACAATCAACAAGGGCGACATCGTTCAGCTTAACTTATCAGCTAAAATCGATGGCTATTCACCTGCTATCGGTCTTCCTGTTGTTATGGGTAAATTAGAAGGAGAAAGAAGAAAGGTTATCGAATTCTGTAAGGAAGCTCACGACTGGACAGTAGAGCAGATTAAAGCAGGCAAGCTTGCATCTTCAATCGCTAAGGAATTCTACAATATGTATGTTGAAAACGGCTTTAAAGATGGCTATGTTTACGGACCTTGCCATGGTACAGGTATGATTGAGGTTGAAGCTCCTTGGATGGAAACATCTTCAGATTACTTATTACAGCCTAACATGACATTCCAGGTTGATACATTCATTATGGGCGATGGCTTTGGTTGCAGATGGGAAAAGGGTATCTCTGTAACAGAAGATGGTTGTCATTCAATGACAGACTACCTAAAGAAGGGTATCATTGAATTAGATTTCTAATATCAATAATTAAATGGTTGTGCAGATTTTCTGCACAACCATAATTTTAAAAAGGGGTGTTAATAATGGAATATAATATGAGTTTTCCTAGAGAACTTAACAAGGTTAAAGAAAACAGAATTCCTTTCGTAATTTGCGGAGGTACAGTTGAATATCACGGACCACATTGTTCATACGGCTGTGATACTTTAGTTGCAGAGGGCTTGATTAAAAAGCTTGCTGAAAAGAAAGAAATTATGATTGCTCCTACAATCTATTACAGTCCTTCAAGCTATGCTGTAGCTGATGAAACAAGCGGTACAGTACATATCGAAGAAGATGTGTTTGAGGCATATCTTTTCCAGATTTTTATGAATATGTTAGATGCAGGACTTCGTAACATCTACGTTGTTATCCATCATCAGTTTGAGCAGGAAAACTGCAAGCCCATGACACTTTCTTACATGAAAGCATCACAACGTGCGATTATGCGGTATTTAGAGAAAGTAAACGGCCGTGGCTGGTGGGGTAGTGAAAACTACGCAAGCTACTACGAAAATTTAGGCGGCGGCGATGACCCGTTCAGCTGGATTAAGGTTATTCCTACAATGAGTACAGAGGTACAGAATGCGACAGGTTACGACCACGCAGGTAAGTACGAATGCTCAATTTTGATGAGTCTTTATCCTGATGCAGTAAAGCTTGAGCGTTTAGGTGATATAAAGCACTGGTTTACCGAAAGTGCTAAAGAAGCATCTACCGAAATTGGTGATGAGATGGTTCGTCTGTCATTAGAATATTTAGACAAAGCAATTAATTAATAAAAATAAATAAATACTCCACCCTGATAATAGGGTGGAGTATTTATTTTAATATTGTTTTATAAATTCAAGCATTACTTTAACTGCATTTTCAGCGGCGTTTTCTAGGAATTCTAAATAGTTTTCAGCACCTGACCCATCGGCACAATCAGAAATTGCACGAAGCACACAGAAAGGCTTTTCATTAACAAAGCAAACATGACCTATCGAACCGCCCTCCATTTCGCCTGCGATTGCCCCGAAGCTTTTAACAATATTTGCTTTTTTCTCATTACTTGCTAAAAATTGGTCGCCTGATGCAATAGTGCCTATTTGATAGTTTATACCGATGTTTTTAACAGAAGCTTCGATTTTTTTATGTGTTTCATAGTCTGTGGGGATTTTTATAATGTTGATACCCGATAGAAGTCCAACGGGATCACCCAAAGCTGATGTGTCCATATCGTGTTGCACAACACTGTCAGCTATGGCGATATCGCCGATTGAAAGCCTGTTGGTAAGAGTTCCTGCAACCCCTGTGTTTATTATGACATCGGGATTATATTTTAAAATCATAGTCTGTGCACAGATTGCAGCGAAAACCTTACCGATGCCACATACGGCAAGCACCACTTCTTTTCCGTAAATTGTGCCTGATAAATATTCCACGCCCGATATTGTTTCTGTAGTTTTATTTTCTAACATATTAGCGAGTGAGCGAATCTCAACCCCCATTGCACCTATAATTCCTATCATTTACAAATCTCCTTTTGGATAAATAAAATTATTATTATCAAGGGAAAGGCTGTTTAAAAATCTGCTTGCCTCTTTTTTTGACTTTTCCAGATTCAATGTCTTGTAGTTACCGCATTCAATTTCGCTGTTGCCAAAAACCTCGCCGTTATATTGAGTAATACTTTTTAAAACATCAATTATAACATTTCTGACATTATCATTATCAGCATTTCTCACAAGCAGATAAAACCCTGTCTGGCAACCCATAGGTCCGAAGTACAGCACATCATCAGCAATGCTGGAATTTCTGATAAAGGTTGCGAACATATGCTCAAAGGTATGCATTGTTTCATAGTCCATATAGTCATTGCAGTTAGGCTTTCGTGTTCTTAAATCATAGGTTGTTACATCACCGTCTACCCGTGAAATATAAATCCCTTCAGTGATTACTCTATGGTCAACTGTAAAGCTTGTTATTTTTTTCATAGCTTATCCTCGATTTCTTTGTTTATTAATACCGGATGTTCAATTTTAATTTCTTTGCCATTTAAGTATGCCAGGACACCGCTATCGGCTTTAAAATCAAAAATTAGCCGATATGCAATTAAAGCTTGTCTGTGAATTGGCAGGGTTTTATCAAGTTTTCCGTATTTTCCATCTCCTAAAAGTGAGTGACCGATATGTGCAAAATGTGCTCTTATTTGATGTGTTCGTCCTGTTATCAATTCCACTTCTAAAAGGTCGTGGTTTTGATAATGCTTTTTAACCTTGTATTTGGTTACTATTTCTTTGTAGCCCTGCTTCTTTGTGTCGGAAATTTTGGCAAGCTTCATCTTTTCGTCTTTAAAGTGAAAGGCACGCAATGTGTCTTCCTCTTTGTTTATATGTCCGTTTACAATACACAAATAAAACTTCCTGATTTCTTTGTATTTGATTTTTTCGTTTAATATACGTAAGGACTCGGCTGTTTTTGCTGCAATTACCAATCCCATAGTATTTTTATCTATGCGGTGAGCAAGGGTAGGGGAAAATGTCAAATCGGCATCAGGATTGTATTCATCTTTTTCATATAGATATTTTTGAATTCTGTTAATAAGTGTATCGGGCGTTTTGCTCTCATCTGCATGAACAGAAAGGCCCTGCGGCTTGTTTACAATGATGATGTTTTCGTCCTCGTAGACTATGTCCAAATCACAAGAGGTAAGTGAGGTAAACTCGTGAACGGAATCCTTGCTTTCAAAAAACTCATCATTTATGTAAAGCTCGAGTGCATCTCCCTCGCATAGAATAGTATCCTCGCTGCCCCGCTTGCCGTTTACCTTAATACGTTTTTTTCGAAGTGACTTATAGATAAGGCTTTTTGGCATATTTGACAAATATTTAATTAAAAACTTGTCAAGTCGTTGACCTGAATCGTTTTTTGTAACGATAATTGTTTTCATAGTTTAGTCCTTTACAAGTCATAATAATTATAAAAATTATTTGTGATAGCTCTCATTGGCATTGATTTTAGATGCCCTGTAAATTTGCTCCAGAAGTATTACCCGCATCAACTGATGGGGAAATGTCATTTTTGAAAATGATAGGTGCAGATTACATCTTTTCTTTATATCATCTGATATTCCTAAACTTCCGCCTATTATAAACGTAAAAGTACTGGCACCCTTTACACATTCCTTAGAAAAAAATTCTGCAAATTCCTCACTTTTTAATTGAGTACCCTCAATGCAAAGGGCAATTAAAACATCGGTATTTTTAATGGCAGCAAGAATTTTGTCGCCCTCTTTTTTTAAAATGGCATTTTTTTCAGAATCAGACGGCTTATCGCTCATAGGCTCGTCAGCGACCTCTGTTATTGTGAGCTTTAAAAACCGTGACAATCTTTTGGAATATTCGCAAATTGCATCTTTTAAATACTTTTCTTTGATTTTGCCGACTGTGATAATATTTACATTCATACTTTTTCCTCTATCCAAATTTTTGGTATGACATTTAACGCAATATCAGTACCTACATTGTAGCCGTTTTCGGTTAAAATTCTATATACTTGGCTGTATGCAGCATCAGGAAGATTGTTTTTTTCTGATAAATGTCCGAGCCAAAATGACTTTGTGCCTGATTTTGCAAGTGTTACACACAGATTTCCGCAAAGAATATTAGACAGATGTCCCGTATCGCTTAGAATTCTTCGCTTTAAAGGATATGGATACGGACCGCCCATAAGCATATCAATATCGTGGTTAGCCTCGACTATTACACTGTCACAGCCTGTTAAATTATTAATAATTTCATCTGATATATGCCCTGAGTCTGTAGCGATGCCGAACTTTGTTTCTTTATCGCTTACGGTGTAGCTCACAGCTCCTGCTATGTCATGAGGAATAGAAAAAACATGTACAATCATATTCCCTATAATGATATCATCGCCCGCAGATATAATTTTTGCTGATTTTCTGTTTACATTTGCAAGATACCTTCCTGAAAGAGAAAAGGTTTCTTGTGTTGCAAAAATCGGTAAATTATATTTTTTAGCAAGAGAGCCTGCAGCGGCTACGTGATCCTGATGTGCATGGGTTATAAATATTCCTGACAAGCACTCAGGTTTAACTCCTAAGCGTGACAGGCATTTTTCTATATAGCGAATTTTAGCTCCGCAGTCTATTAATATGTGAGTAGAGTCATCGGTAATAAAAGTTGCATTTCCCGACGAGCTGCTTAAAAGAGACTGAAATTTTATCATATTTTCCTCCAATCAGAAGTCATATACATTGTAACATAAAAAGCAAATATGTTCAACAATTGTAACGGAAGTTTAACAGTTTTTTATCCGTTTTGTTTGACTTTTATAAGAATACGTGGTAGAATATTATAGAATAGCCTGTGTTAAATGTGGCTTTAAATAAAATATCGAATTCTAAAGAGGAAAAAATATGATTACAAGTAAACAAAGAGCGTATCTTCGCTCTTTAGCAAATAAAGTCCCTGCAATTTTTCAAATAGGCAAAGAAGGAATTTCCGACAATCTTATAAATCAGCTCTCTGACGCTTTAAATGCCCGTGAAATTATAAAAATTCACGTTTTGGAAAATTGTGAGCTGACACCAAAAGAGGCTTGTGCCGAAGTGTCAAAGCGTTTAGCAGCTGAACCTGTTCAGGTTATAGGCTCAAAATTTATTATTTACAGACAGTCTGAAAATGAAAATAAACGCACAATCGTTTTAAAGTAGCAGGAGGAGCTATGGGTAAAATCGGCATTTTTGGCGGAACATTTGACCCGCCTCACATAGGACATATTGAGCTTGCAAATAGAGTTTCAGAGCGTTTTTCTCTTGACAGGTTCATATTTATTCCTGCAGGTAACCCGCCTCATAAAACAGACAAGAATATTACCGACAAATACCATCGCTATGAGATGTTAAGGTTAGCGGTTTCGGATAATCCTAAGTTTGAGATTTCAGATTTCGATTTAAATAACAAAAATCCAAACTATTCATATGTAACTATTGAGCATTTTAAGAGTCTCTACCCTGATGATGAGATTTTCTTTGTTGTCGGTGCAGATTCTTACCGTGATTTTCCCCTTTGGAAAAATTATCCTGACATTTTATCAGCGTGCAGCTTTATTGTAGTGAATCGCTCGGGTATTGAAAGTCAAAGCTGTTATAAAAAATATAAGGATATATCCTGTGGGCATACAGCTTTCTTTTTAAATGACTTTTCGTACGAAATATCATCGACTGAGTTAAGAGATGCTCTCTCGTCGGGTGATTTTTTAAAGTGTGATTTGCAACAATCTGTTTTAGAATATATACAAAAAAACAAACTATACCCAAGGAGTCGTCATGACTAAACAACAAATGAAAGAAAAACTGGGCACTATGCTTACTGACCACCGATATACTCATTCTCTGGGCGTTGTGGAAACTGCAAAGAAAATGGCGGAGGTTTTTAACGTTGATATCGAAAAAACCGAAATTGCAGCACTATTACACGACTGTGCTAAACAAATTCCCCATACAGAACAGCTTGAAATGTGCAAAAAATTTAACATCACTTTAGACGAGGTAAAGGAAAAGGAATTAGGTCTTTTGCACGCAGAGTTGGGGGCATATTTGGCAGAACACGATTTTGGCATAAATGACAAAGAGATTTTAGATGCTATTCGCTATCACACACTTGGCAGAAAAAACATGACCGATTTAGAAAAAATTTTGTATTTGTCAGATATAATTGAACCTAACAGAAAAAATTTTGACGGGTTATCAGAGCTTCGTTCACTCTGCTTTGAAAATTTAGACAAAGCTTTGCTTTTCGGATTTGGTCTGACAATTGCTCACACTAACCGAAACGGGCATATATTACATAATCAAACAAGAGAAGCAGAAAAATATATAAGAGAAAAACTTCGTATGGAGGAGAAAATATTGGGTATTGAAAATGCATTTGAAAAAGCAACCTTAGCAGTTAAGGTATTAGATAAAAAGAAAGCGAATGATATAAGCTTGTTAAAGGTTTCAAACCTTACTATTTTGGCGGATTATTTTGTCATTTGCTCTGCAAGCTCTTCAACTCAGGTTAAGGCATTAGCAGATAACATTGAGGAGGAATTTGCAAAGGAAAGAATTCATCCTATTGCACGTGAAGGAAAAGGCGGCACTGAGTGGCTATTACTCGACTATGGCGATGTTATAATTCACATTTTTTACAAAGAAATGCGTGAGTTTTATGGTTTAGACAAGCTGTGGAACGATGCAGAAGAAATTGACATAAAAACTCTTATCGACTAATTTTGGAGGCTGGACATGGAATACAATTACAAACAAATCGAAAAAAAATGGCAGGATAAATGGTATAGCGAGAACACATTTGCAGCAAAAGATGACTACACCTTACCCAAGTTTTACGGGCTTGTGGAATTCCCGTATCCTTCAGGTCAGGGACTTCACGTAGGTCATCCCAGAAGCTACACAGCATTGGATATTATAGCCAGAAAGAAGCGTTTAGAGGGATTTAATGTTCTTTATCCTATGGGTTGGGACGCATTTGGATTGCCTACAGAAAATTTTGCTATTAAGAATAAAATTCATCCCAAAAAAGTTACGGAAAACAATATAGCAAATTTTAAACGTCAGCTAAAGAGCATTGGTTTTTCTTTTGACTGGACACGCGAGGTTTCCACAACAGATGAAAAATACTACAAATGGACTCAGTGGATTTTCTTACAGCTGTTTAAAAAGGGTTTAGCCTACAAACAGGAAATGCCTATTAACTGGTGCACAAGCTGTAAGGTAGGTCTTGCTAACGAAGAGGTTGTAAATGGTACTTGTGAGCGTTGTGGAAGCGAAGTTGTGCAGAAAAACAAGAGCCAGTGGATGTTAAAAATTACAGAATACGCAGAACGTCTGATTAATGATTTAGATGGACTTGACTATATAGAAAAGGTTAAAATTCAGCAGAAGAACTGGATTGGAAAATCAGAGGGTGCTGAGGTTGACTTTAAGGTTTCGGGTACAGACTATGTTTTAACGGTTTATACAACACGTGCCGACACACTTTTCGGTGCGACATATATGGTTGTATCGCCCGAACACGCACTGCTCTGTGACTTTGCTGATAAAATTGAAAATATTGATGAAGTAAAGGCTTATCAAAAGGAAGCTGCTAAAAAGTCTGAGTTTGAAAGAACAGAGCTTTCAAAGGAAAAGACAGGCGTTTGCTTAAAGGGAATTACCGCTGTAAATCCTGTAAATAACAAGGAAATACCTATATTTATTTCCGACTATGTTTTAACAAGCTACGGAACAGGTGCTATTATGGCGGTGCCTGCTCACGATGACCGTGACTGGGAATTTGCCAAGAAGTTTAATCTTCCTATAATTGAGGTTGTAGCAGGTGGCAAAAATGTTCAGGAAGCAGCATTTACTGATATATATTCAGGAAAAATGATAAATTCTGATTTCTTAAATGGATTAGAAGTTAAAGAAGCAATAACAAAAATGATTGCTTTCTTAGAAGAAAAGGGAATCGGCAAAAAGAAAATAAATTATAAATTACGTGACTGGGTATTCTCCAGACAAAGATATTGGGGAGAGCCTATTCCGCTTATTCATTGTGATAAGTGTGGATGGGTACCTGTTCCTGAAAACGAATTGCCTTTGACACTTCCCGAAACAGATAATTTTGAACCTGGAGAAAACGGCGAATCGCCATTGGCTAAAATGACCGATTGGGTAAATACAACTTGTCCGTGCTGTGGTGCTTCCGCTGAGCGTGAGACCGACACAATGCCTCAGTGGGCAGGCTCGTCTTGGTATTTCTTAAGGTATATTGACCCCGAAAATGACTCTGCAATTGCAGCTCAGGAAAAATTAAACTACTGGTTGCCTGTAGACTGGTACAATGGTGGTATGGAACATACAACACTTCACTTACTGTATTCAAGATTTTGGCACAAATTCTTGTATGACATCGGTGTTGTTTCACAGCCTGAACCCTATAACAGACGTACCTCACACGGTATGATTTTGGGCGAAAACGGCGAAAAAATGTCAAAATCACGTGGTAATGTTGTTAACCCCGACGATATGGTAGATGGATTTGGTGCAGATACCTTCAGAACATATGAAATGTTTATTGGTGCATTTGACCAGTCAACACCTTGGTCTATAAATGGCGTTAAGGGTTGTTATCGTTTTATTGAGCGTGTATGGAATTTACAGGAAATCTTAACCGATGAAGAGGGCATGTCTTGCGATATGGAAAAAGCATTCAACAAGGCCATTAAAAAGGTAACTGACGATTACGATAAAATGAAGTTTAACACAGCTATTGCAACTTTAATGGCACTTTTAAATGATATCAATAAAAAAGGCTCTATCACACGAGAGGAATTAAAAACATTTATTACACTTTTAAACCCTGCGGCACCTCATTTGACAGAAGAGATGTGGGAGCGTGCAAATTTTGGCGGATTTTTACATGACACAAAGTGGCCCGTTGCCGATGAGTCTAAGTGTGTTGACGATACAGTAGAAATTGTAGCACAAATCAACGGCAAGGTTAAGGATAAGATTTTAATTCCTGCTAACATTTCTAAAGAAGAAATGGAGCGTGTTGCACTTGAAAATGAAAAAATACTTGCTTTAATTGACGGGAAACAGGTTATTAAGGTTATCTGTGTTCCAAATAAGCTTGTAAATATTGTTGTAAAATAATTTAAAACTAAAAGGCTTAACTTAGGTTGAGCCTTTTCCCAATGGAGAATGACAAATGGACAAAAAAAATATAAGAAATTTTTCAATAATTGCCCATATAGACCACGGTAAATCAACGCTTGCTGACCGTCTTTTAGAAAAGACAGGAACTATGACAGAACGCGAAATGGAAAGTCAGGTTCTGGATAATATGGATTTAGAGCGTGAGCGTGGTATAACAATTAAGGCTCGTGCGGTAAGGCTTTTGTATAAGGCTAACAATGGTGAGACTTATGTTTTAAACCTGATTGATACCCCCGGACACGTAGATTTTAACTATGAGGTTTCAAGAAGCTTAGCTGCTTGTGAGGGTGCTATCTTAGTTGTTGATGCATCTCAAGGTATAGAGGCACAGACATTGGCGAATACCTATTTGGCATTAGACCACAACTTAGAGATTATGCCTGTAATCAATAAAATTGATTTGCCTGCAGCTCATCCTGAAGTAGTAATCGAAGAAATCGAAAATGTCATTGGTATTCCTGCTGCTGACGCACCGAAAATTTCTGCTAAAAATGGCATAAATATAGAATCAGTTTTAGAACAGATAGTAGAGATAATTCCTGAGCCACAGGGAGATGAAAAAGCACCTCTTAAGGCTTTGATTTTTGATAGCGTATATGACGCATACAAGGGTGTTATTATATATTTTCGTGTATTTGACGGCTCAGTTCGTGCAGGAGATAAAATTCACTTAATGGCAACAGGGGCGGAATTCGATGTTGTAGAGGTAGGATATTTAAATCCTAACGGTTTTTTAAAGAGCGATTCTGTATCTGCAGGTGAAGTAGGATATTTAACTGCTGCAATAAAGAGTGTGTCGGATACCCGTGTAGGTGACACAATAACTCTGGCTAACAGAAAAGCTTCAGAAGCACTTCCAGGCTATAAGCAGGTAAACCCAATGGTTTACTGTGGTGTGTACCCTGCTGATGGTGCAAAATACGGCGATTTGCGTGATGCTTTGGCAAAACTTCAGTTAAACGATGCATCACTTTCCTATGAACCTGAAACATCTGTTGCTTTAGGTTTTGGTTTTCGATGCGGTTTTCTGGGGCTTTTGCATATGGAAATTATACAGGAAAGACTTGAGCGTGAATATAATTTGGACTTAGTCACCACAGCCCCCGGCGTAATTTATAAGGTTATGAAAACAAACGGTGAATTGGTGGAAATTTCTAATCCATCAAATCTTCCTGATGGCAGCGAAATTGATTATATGGAAGAGCCTATGGTAAATGCCGACATTATGTGCCCTACTGAATTTATCGGCAATATTATGGAGCTTTGTCAAGAGCGTCGTGGTGTTTATCAAAATACAACCTATATTGATTCAACTCGTGCACAGCTCCACTATGAATTGCCTTTGAATGAAATAATATATGATTTTTTTGATTCGCTAAAATCAAAATCAAAGGGCTATGCGTCATTTGACTATGAGCTTTGCGGTTATAAAAAATCGGAGCTTGTAAAGCTTGATATCTTATTAAATGGTGAAATGGTTGATGCACTTTCTTTTATAGTTCATTCAACCAAGGCGTATTCTCGTGGCAGAAGAATAGCCGAAAAGCTTAAGGAAAGCATTCCCCGTCAACTTTTTGAAATACCAATCCAAGCCGCAATCGGCACTAAGGTAATCGCTCGTGAAACTGTAAAAGCAATGCGAAAAGACGTGCTTGCTAAGTGTTATGGCGGTGATATTACCCGAAAGAAAAAGCTTTTAGAAAAGCAAAAAGAGGGTAAAAAGAGAATGAGACAGGTAGGCTCTGTTCAAGTACCACAAGAGGCATTTATGTCAGTATTAAAGCTAGATGAATAGGAGAGAGCTGAATGCGAGGACTATATATCCACATACCATTTTGTATAAAAAAATGTGAATATTGTGATTTTGTGTCCTATACTGACTGTTTTCAAAAGGAAAAGGACTATTTAGCTGCACTTGTTGAAGAGTTTAAGCTCTATGAAGATAAGCAGGTAGACACAATTTACATCGGTGGAGGAACTCCGTCATCTTTGTCATTAGATGGACTTGTGTTTTTGATAGATAAAATATTTGAATATTTTGATGTGACGGATACTGCAGAAATTACAATGGAAATAAATCCAAAAACCGCAGATATTAAAAAATTAAAGGCCTTAAGGCTAGCCGGCGTAAACAGATTAAGCATTGGAGTTCAGTCATTTAACGACGAAGAGCTACAAGCTATTGGAAGAATTCATACGTCGTCAGATGCTAAAAACTGCATTTTAGATGCAAAATTTGCAGGATTTAAAAATATAAGCATTGACCTTATGTTTGCTCTGCCAAAGCAAACGCTTGAGAGTTTTAGAGATACTTTGATTACAGCGGTTACCTCAGGAGTTAACCATATTTCTGCATACAGTCTTATCCTGGAGGAAGGCACACCGCTTTATGATAAGGTTAAAAATTGGGAGGTTCGTTTGCCGCGTGAAGATGACGAGGTAGCAATGTACGATTTGGCACGTGAGATTTTAGAAATGTCAGGCTTTCGTCAGTATGAGGTATCTAACTACGCTAAAGATGGATTTCGCTCACGTCACAATATAAAATATTGGGAATGTGAAGAATATATTGGTTGCGGTGCTGCGGCACATTCCTATTTTAGAGGAAAAAGATTTTCAAATTATGACCTCATTGATGAATACATCAAAAATCCAACTGCAAGGATTAATGAAACGACACTTTCTGTAAAGGATAAAATGTCTGAATTTATGTTTTTAGGTCTTCGCAAAATTGATGGAATTGACGTGCAGGAATTTGAATGCAGATTTATAAATTCTCCTTACGAAATATATGGAGAAATAATCGATAAATATATAAAATTAGGGCTTTTAACCCACGAAAAAGGCTTTTTGAAATTCACAGAACGCGGTATGCGTCTTTCAAATACCGTGCTGTGCGAATTTGTATGAGGTAATTATGTTTTACAGAATTAACAATTTGAAAATGCCTATAACTTCGTCAAATGACGAAGTTTTTTCTGCTTGCCTTAAAAAAATGGGTATTGGAAAAAGTGATGTTTTATCCTGTAAGATTCTTAGAAAATCAATTGATGCAAGAAGAAATCAAGTGAGCTTTATTTTTTCTGTTATGATAGAAACAAACCAAAAGGTTCGCACCTCACACGATGTTTTTCTGGTGGAAATAAAGGAAAGCGAAAAGGTTTTGCCCGGGAATATTTTGCTTAAAAATCGTCCTGTAATCGTGGGATTTGGTCCTTGCGGTATGTTTTGTGCGTTGACTTTGGCAAGGCGGGGATACAGACCAATAGTAATAGAGCGTGGTGCAGATGTCGATACGAGAACTGAAAAAATCAACGATTTTTGGTCAGGCGGGGCATTGGACATCGATACAAATGTACAATTCGGCGAAGGTGGTGCAGGAACATTTTCGGACGGTAAGCTGACCTGCAGAATTGGAGACGCGTTAATTGACAGCGTTCTTCAAGATTTTGTAAAACATGGTGCACCGGAGGATATATTATATTCTGCGTTGCCACACGTCGGCACAGATATTTTAAAAGGTGTTGTTAAATCAATACGAGAAGAAATTGTATCTTTAGGCGGTGAAATTTATTTTAACACGAAAGTAACAGATGTAACAATAAAGAATGAAACGTTATGTTCTATGATGCTTTCAGACGGAAACGAACTTCCTTGTGATGTGGCGGTTTTTGCAATCGGTCACAGTGCCCGTGATACTTATGAAATGCTGTTTTTGCGTGGAATTAAGATGATATCCAAGGCATTTTCTGTAGGTGTTCGTTGTGAACATTTACAAAGCGATATAGACAAAGCTCTCTACGGAAATTTTGCAGGACATGAAGCTTTAGGTCCTGCAAGCTATAAGCTTTCTTGCCGTGATGGAGACGTTGGTTGTTACAGCTTTTGTATGTGTCCAGGCGGAACTGTTGTTACAGCCTCGTCAGAGGAGGAGATGGTTGCAGTAAACGGAATGAGTAATCGTGCGAGAGATAATATAAATTCCAATAGTGCTATATGTATCAATGTAAGTCAAAAGGATTTTGGCACAAACCCACTTGACGGAATTGAATTCCAAAGGAAATTGGAGCGTAATGCATTTTTATTGGGCGGTAATAATTACAATTCTCCGATACAAACGCTGGGTGACTATTTAGATGATAAAAAAACAACCACCCTTGGAAAAATTTGCCCAAGTGTAACACGCGGATATGAATTTGCTGATTTAAACACGCTGTTTACCCGAGGTTTTAATAGTTTGATGAAAAAAAGCTTTTGTGAGTTTGATAAGAAAATTAAAGGTTTTGCTAATCGCGACACAGTATTGACGGGAGTAGAAACAAGAACATCGGCACCTGTAAGAATTTTGAGAAATCAGGAATTTATCAGTGAGTCGACTAAGGGTTTGATGCCTGCAGGAGAGGGTGCGGGATATGCGGGCGGAATAATGAGTGCTGCGGTTGACGGTATTAAGTGTGCTAACAATATAATAAGAAAGTATAGAACAGACTGAAACTTCAGTCTGTTTTGCATTAAGGGGCGATCACTTGACATTTTTGACGTTTGGGGATATAATAAACTTAATTTATTATGCACTTTTTTAATAAGGGGGGTGATTTTGTGGCAATTAAGCTTAAGAGATCTGAAGACAGTGAGCCTGAAATTTACGGAAACGAAAATTTCGGTATACCGAAGGATTGCTCAAAAAAACAGAAATTCAGCACCTTAAAGCTGTTTTTTTACATAGTTGTTGTTGCAGGGATTTGTGTTACAGGCTATAAATATTATAATGACACAGTAGACTATTTTTTGCCCGAAATCACTTTTGATAAGACTAATCAACCTCTTATATACAACACATCGTCAGGAATTATCTTGAAAACACAGGGAGGTAAAAACTACGAAATCGGCACTTGTGCAGATGAATGTGAAATTTCATCGGCAGTCAGTCCGACATCATTTGGTAAAAGTGTGTTTTTTTTGTCGCACGGTGAAAATGAAGAGGATGGATTGGAGCTTTGCTATTACAATCTAAATTCGGGGAAAACATCTGTTATTGATAAAAATGTCTCAGATTTTAAAATCAATGCAAACGGGAAATATGTTGTATATAAAAAGGGTACAGACCTATATTTTTCGAATTTGGAGAAGAGACATTTGGTCTTTGAAAATGTTTGCGAATATTATATAAGTGATAACAGTCAAGCAATTATATTTTTTACGCAAAATGGCACTAATATGTATTATTGCGGTACCTCTAAGGAGGCTGAGCCTGTGCTTGTTGATAGTGAAATAACTAAGCTTATTTCGCCTAAGAACAATCACTCAAATGTTTATTATATAAAAAATAACGGACTTTATTCCAGACAATACGGGAACGAAGCAATACTTATAAGTGAGAATGTGACTGATGCTTTAATGTTGGGAAAAACAGTTTATTACACAATTTCGGAAAGCTACGAAAGACCGATAGACGATTTCTTTTCAGACGAAAAAAGCGAAGAGGATACAGACCTTTTAATGCCAAACGGAACAGATTTCATCAGGGAAGTGAACGGACTGAGCTTTTTTGATGAAGAACTGTTTACAAAAGCCACCGAAGAGTACGAGCAAAAGCTTATGCGTGATGAAATAAGAGAATATTTTGCCGAAACCCCAATAAAAACAGAAGGATGTTCTTTATATGCGTTTATAGATGGTGATTCCAATTTGGTTGACACACACCTTTCTACACCGTATCTTTCTTACAACAGTTGTAAAAACATTGTTGTTTATAAAAAATATGACACTAATCTGGAAGATAAAAAGGACCTGAGCGATATATCTTCAGTAGAAGAGGCACTTGATAATATAGAGAGTATTATTGAATCTCCTTTAGATATTGATATGTATATTGTAAAGGAAAGAAAAAATCCTTTTATTGCCTTTGAGGAAATAATAACATCTCAGATAGAAATTTCTTTGAACGGCCGATATCTTTATTGCATCCAGAACGACCAAAAGGATGGAAAAACCTTGCTGGTGCGATATGAAATAGGAACATCGTCTTTAAAAAATAAAACAAAAATATGCGAAAACGTAACAGACTTTGCCCTAGATGGTAGTGATTCGACTGCTGTTATAGTATTTAATAATAATGAAATCAGCTTTTTCTGTGAAAACAAGCTTTTATCACTATCAGAAAATTCATGTCATGATTTTTTCTTTGTTGACGGAACACTGTTTTTTTATGATGACTATGACTATTTAACTAAAACAGGTACACTTTGTAGCTTAAGAAACGGAAGGGTAACCGTAATAGACACGAATGTTCACGATTTCAGGGTGAGAAGATACGATGCAGTTTCATATATTAGAAATTATAACCCTGAGTATAAAACGGGTACTCTTTATCTAAAAGAAGGAAAATCAATAAAACGTTTGGATAACAGAGCAATAGCTATAATTAACTGATTGAAGACGTGATTTTTTTGCTTTACAATGCTTTGAAATTGTGCTACAATAATTGTAACGAATGTAATTTTTTTATAAAAGAATAGGAGGACATTCCCATGAGAAGACACGGCAGAAGACACAGCAGTGAATATTTGGAAAACAATGATGAGTTCAATGAAATCTATCAAGGGTATGAAGATTCAGACATTGAACAAGCTGAGAACGATGCAAACGAACTCTATGAAGAAGAAACGGAAGAGATATCTTCAGGTAAGAGTGTTTGGGTAAAAATCGGCAAGGTTGCACTTATAATTCTTGTTCTCATTGCTCTTTTCTTTATATCCATGAAGGTAACGGAAATCTTTCTTGACAGAAATCACGAGCCTGACTCATACAGCAATGATGCTCCTGCTTATACAGACTCGGATTTAACAAATGAATCTGAGGACATTCCTGTTATTGAGGAAGAAACAGAATCGCAAAACAATCAGGGTGTAAGCTATCAGGAGGAAGACTTGCAGGAAATCCCTTCTACTTCTGATGAGCCTAATGAAAGCGAAAAGCCTGAACAACAACAAAAACCTGTTGAAACAGAAAAACCCGCAGAAAACGAAAAACCCGCAGAAAACGAAAAACCTGCAGAAACTGAAAAGCCTTCGACAACAGATACTCCGTCAAAACCATCGAAGCCACTAATTACACCAGGAAACCCTGCGGCTTAATGACTAAATTTATTTCAAATTCTGTTGTTGATACCGAAAAAATCGCAGCTGAATTTGCCAAAACTCTGTCATGCGGCACAGTAGTGTGCCTTTATGGAGAAATGGGTGTAGGAAAAACTGTATTTACAAATGGTCTGTGTCGGGCTTTGGGTGTGTGCGAATACGCTACAAGCCCGACATTTACTGTAGTTAATGAATACGACGGAGTAGATTTTCCTGTTTATCATTTTGATATGTATAGAATTGAAGACGAGGACGAGCTGATAGAAATTGGTTTCGACGAGTATTTAAATTCAGATGCTATATGTATTATTGAGTGGCCCGAAAATATACCGGGCTCACTTCCCCCAAATTGTATAAACGTTAAAATTTTACGCGATTCTTTTACAGAACGTACTATTATTATTGAAAATTAGGGTGAAATTATGTTAGTGCTTGCTATAGATTCGACATCTGATGCTGCCACTGCCGCACTTGTTCGTGATGGCGTGCTTTTATGTGAATACACGCAAAACCAGAAAAAAACCCATTCAGTTAAAATGCTTCCTATGGTTGAGGAAATGTTAAGGGATTTAGAGGTAGAGCTTTCAGATGTTGATGTTTTTTGTTGTGGTATAGGTCCCGGCTCTTTTACAGGAGTAAGGATTGGTGCCGCAACGATACACGCTTTTTGTGACACATTGTCTAAGCCTGCAGTGGCAGTAACAAGCCTTGAGGCGTTGTATAACAATGTAAATTACTTTGATGGCACTGTAATGCCGCTTATTTTTGCTCGCGAAAATGAATGCTATACAGCCGCTTATGAAAGCGGTAAAGAGGTACTTTCTCCAACGGTTATGACAATAGAAGATATTATCTCATATGCTAAGGGCAAAAAATGTCTGTTTGTGGGAGATGGTGCTGTTGCAAACCAGAATCAATTATCTAGTATTGATGGTGTGAGCTTTGCCTGTGGTCGCCATAATTTGATTTCAGCGGGGGCAATAGCGGAAATCGGTTACAAAAAGGCTCTTTTAGGAGAGGTAGGCAATTCCAATATTATTGCACCGCTTTATTTGCGAAAGTCACAGGCAGAACGTGAATATGATGAAAAACACAAGGGGGATAAATAAATGAAAGTTGTAGTAGGTTCAGACCACGGCGGTTTTGAATTAAAAGAGATTTTAAAAAAACACCTGAGTGACAAGGGCTTTGATATTATTGACGTAGGTGCATATGATACAAATTCCGTTGACTATCCTGATATCGCAGAATTGGCTTGTAAAAGGGTAACTTCCGGCGAATGTTCCTGGGGTGTATTGGTTTGTGGTACAGGTATAGGTATTTCTATGGCTGCCAATAAAATTTCAGGCATACGTTGTGCGTTAGTTTCAAATGAATATTCAGCCGAAATGACCAAACGTCACAACAACGCAAATATGCTTGCGTTTGGCGGACGTGTTACAGGTCCTGACCTTGCAAAAAATATTTTGGATTCATATATAGGTGCAGAATTTGAGGGCGGAAGGCACCAAAACAGAATTGATAAAATTACTGCACTTGAGGGTTAAACGCTATGGAAAGAAGAGATAAGATTAATTATTATTTGGATATTGCAGAAACGGTGGCAGAAAGAAGCACCTGCTTAAGACGTTGCTACGGTGCCATCATCGTAAACAATGATGAAATCATTTCAACAGGCTATAATGGTGCTCCAAGAGGCAGAAAAAACTGCATTGACTTAGGCCGTTGCGTAAGGGAAGAATTGAAAATTCCAAGCGGGGAAAGATATGAGCTTTGTCGCTCTGTTCACGCAGAACAAAATTGTATAATATCCGCTTCACGTCGTGATATGCTGGGTGCAACTCTGTATCTTGCGTGCCACAGCGGATTAACAGGGGAATTGCTGGCAGGAACAAACAGTTGTGCTATGTGCAAGCGTGCCATTATAAACTCAGGTATAAAAGAAGTTATAATTCGTGACACTAAGGATAGTTTTCGTGTCATTAGCGTAGACGAATGGATTGAAAATGATGATTCTCTCTTTGAATAGTTCTGTTTCCTTTGGTAAAAATAAAATATGAAAAGTTTTGCGATTGTACTTTTGTGCAATCGCACTTTGTTATCTGGAGGTGGGTTATGTTAGATGAAAAATCACTTATAAAGCGTGTGAAAAGTGGTGATATGGAGGCTTTTTCTGAGCTTGTAAGGGCTTATGAGAAAAAGGCATTTAACTTTACCTATCGAATGTTAAAGGATTCTCATTTAGCAGAAGACGCAACTCAAGAGGCGTTTTTGCGTGTTTTTGATAAAATCGGTTCTTTTCGGGGAAACTCATCGTTTGCTACTTGGTTTTATACTATTTTAAACAATATTTGTTTGGATATTCTCAGAAAAAAATCACGACAATTCGACACTGTAAGCATAACCCAAGCCGATAGTGATAATGAAGAATATGAAATGCAAATTGAAGATTTATCCCCAGGACCTTATGAACAGTTACAGAAAAAAGACGCTATGAGGCTTTTAGAAATCGCACTGCTGAAAGTGTCCGACGAGCATCGTAATATAATCATTCTAAGAGATATAAACGGGCTGGAATATGAAGAAATAGCAAAAATTTTGGGAATTTCTTTAGGTACAGTAAAATCAAGGCTATCACGTGCACGTTTGGCATTGAAAAAAAAATTAGAAGATAGCAAGGAACTTTTTCTGTGATTTTTCGTCATAGATATTAGAAAGGAGGCAAACTATGGCAAACTCGGATTGCAAAAACATACTTAATTTAATACCGCTATATATTGACAACATGCTTTCCGACGAAGAAAAGGACATCGTTAGCCGACATCTTGATTGTTGCTGTAATTGCAAAAAAGAATTTGAATTTATAAAATCTATAGTGGTTACTTCAAAAGATATTCCCCAAGTTGACTTGCCACAAGATTTCCATAAAAATCTTATTATTAAAGCAGAAAACGCAGCCCGAGCAAAAAAAGCAAAACGTTACTTAATGCTAAGACGTATAGGTGCAGGTGTTGCAACAGCTGCGGTTGTGGCGTTGTCTGTTGTGACGTTTACTGATTTGAATATTACTCAAAAAGCACAAAACCCTGACCAATACGTGACGCCGAATGTGTCAGATACTCCGTTTAGTTTTATTGCACCGAACAGAGTAACAGATGATTCGCATATTGAAAATGATAAAACTTCTTTAAATTCTGATGTAATTAAAACATCAAAAGCAAAAGAAAGCGAGCCTGCTGATAGTTATGTAAATCATAAAGATGTAAATATTTTAAACGATAATGAAGATGCTGTCTCTGCAGAATTAAGTGTTGTAACAGAAGCTGACGAATACACAATAGCAACTGTAACTGTATCGGATGAAAATCGTGGAGAAGTGTTAGAATTGCTTTTGCACTATGAAAAGGATGATGTAGGATATATCATACCAGACATAGAAAAAGCTTTAGAAGAGCTTAAAAAGTTAGAGGCGGACATTGAAATAACAACAACCGATACCATATCACAAAATTATGTGGTTTTAAAGTAATAAAAAAAACCTGAGATTAGATTCTCAGGTTTTTTATGCTAATAGCACGTCTGATACAAGCATTACGCAAAAACCGATTAAAAGAGCATATGTTGCTCCTCGTTCTACACCATGGGTGTGAGTTTCGGGTATCATTTCATCGCTTATTACATAAAGCATTGTGCCGCCTGCAAAAGCAAGAGCGAACGGAAGTACGGAGCTTGACACAGTTACTGCAAAGAAGCCTATGAATGTTCCTAAGACCTCGACCAAGCCCGTAATAGCTGCAATTAGGAAGGTTTTTAGTGGGCTTATTCCAACAGAGAGCATTGGCCCGATTATAACCATACCCTCGGGGATATTCTGCAGTGCTATACCACCTGCAATAACTAATGCTTCGGAGGTGTTTCCCGAACCAAAGCCTACGCCTGCAGCGATTCCCTCTGGAAGATTGTGTATGGCAATAGCCATTACAAATAAAAATACACTGTTTAGATTTTTGTTGTCTTTGTGCTTTTCAATATCGGTTCCTGCTATTTTGTGTAAATGCGGGACTAATTTATCGATTAAGTTAAGACATAAAGCACCTGTAAAAATACCGATAACAGTTGTAACAATGCCGAATTTTCCGCCATATTCAAGAGACGGCACGATAAGTCCTAAGACTGCCGCTGACAACATTACGCCCGCTGCAAATGAAAGAACTATGTCACTGAATTTGTGGGAAATATTTTTGAACAAAAATCCTATTACAGCACCAAAAAGTGTAGCACCGCCTACACCTAATGCCGTAAGAATTACTAATTCCATAGCAGTCTCCTTTGAATCTGTATAAATGTTGAAAAGCACCTGAAATATGCTCAATAAATTTATAAGGGACACATATTTCAGATGCTTACAGTTATCTTATGTATTACTTTTTTATATGAATGTTTACTGAGCTCTCAGCTCTGGTATTATCAGAATTTGCTGAAATACCACGATTTTGTACATATTGTCTTGCGGTTTCCAAACGTTTTTTTAACTCTTCGTTTTCTTTAGTTAATTCATTGAGTTTTAGCTCTGTTTTTTTTAAATCGTCTGCTATGTTAAGAGCAACCAACAAAGCAGCCATAGAGGTGCTGAGCTTGTTATTTTGAATTTTTATATCAGTAAGCTTGTTATTTACTATATCTGAGATTTCAAGCATATACTCCCGACTGTTCTCAGAAACTATTGTATATTCCTGTCCGTCTAATTTAACACTTAATCTATTAGCCATAGACACCTCTTCCGAGCTTATGCAAGCTCTGCGTTTACTATTTCGTTTATTATATTTTCAATATCACTCTGATTAACTGATTTTGCCATTACAAGCTCTGAAACCATAATCTGTTTTGCACTGTTTAACATTTTACGCTCGCCTGTAGAAAGTCCGCGTGTCTTGTCACGAAACATAAGGCTCTTTACGACCTGTGCAACCTCATAAATATTTCCGCTCTTGATTTTGACTGTATTTTCACGACTACGCTTGTTCCAGTTGGAGTCCATTTCTGTTGAGTACTCTTTAAATTTTGCAATTACATTATCAGCTTCGTCTTTATCTATAACATCTCTTATGCCGATTTCTAAAGCATTAGCCACGGGTATCATAACCTGCATATCACCTATAGGCATCTTCATAATATAGTATTCTTTTTTTTCGCCCATAATTTCACGGTTTTCGATAGATTCAATAACACCTGCACCGTGTACGGGGTATACAATTTTGTCCCCTATATTATAATTCATTTTATAACCTCCCGCAAGGCTCAGCCACTGATAGATATAGTACCGCTTACTTATATTTTAACTGAAATTGTAAAAAAAGTCAAGAAAATTTTCACAGTAAAGTTACACAAGAATATATTGATTTTTCTTTGTTTAAGTGGTAAAATTATAAAAAAGTATTGTATTTTGGAGGATGAGATGAGCTTTGTTCATTTACACGTTCATACAGAATTTAGCTTTTTAGACGGCGAATGTCGGATTAAAGAGCTTGTTTCTCGTGCAAAAGAGCTTAATATGGACGCTTTAGCCATTACAGACCACGGGAATATGTGTGGTGTTATTGACTTTTACAAAGAGGCAATTGCACAAGGAATAAAACCAATAGTTGGTTGTGAAGTGTATGTTGCGGCAAATGATTTAAATGACAAATCTCATGATAAATCAAACACAACGCATCACCTTGTTCTTTTGGCAAAAAATAACGAGGGCTACAAAAATCTCGTTAAAATTGTATCGAAGGGTTGGATTGACGGCTTTTACTATAAACCGAGAGTTGATTTCTCTGTAATTGAACAGTATCACGAGGGGTTAATCTGTATGTCAGCGTGCCTGGCGGGAGAAATTCCTCAGGCTATATTAAAGGACGAAGATTTAAAGGCAAGAGCATTAGTAGAAAGGTATCTTGCTCTTTTTGGTAACGAGGATTTTTATTTAGAAATTCAAAACCACGGCATTGCTGAGCAAAAAAAGGTTAATGCCGCCATAATCCGTCTGGCAAACGAATATAAAATAGGGCTTGTAGCAACAAATGATGTGCATTATATAGAAAAAGACGATGCAAAATATCAGGACCTGCTTATGTGTATACAAACGAACAGAAAAGTCGCAGAAACAGACAGAATGGCTTTTGAAACGGACGAATTTTATTTAAAAGATGAACAGGAAATGAAAGAGCTTTTCGGTGCAATCCCTGAAGCCCTTGAAAATACAGAAAAAATAGCTAAGAAATGTAACGTGGACTTTGAATTCGGTGTTTTAAAGCTTCCGCAGTATGATGTTCCTTCAGGCATGACAGCCTATGAGTATTTAACCAAGCTCTGCGAAGAGGGTCTAAAAAAGCGATATGAAAACAACGAAGAGGCTAAAGGTCGTCTTTATTTTGAGCTTGATGTTATCAAGAATATGGGTTATGTAGACTATTTTTTAATAGTTTGGGATTTTATAAAATATGCTAAAGACACAGGAATTCCAGTAGGTCCCGGAAGAGGCTCTGCAGCAGGCAGTATTGTAAGCTACTGCTTAGGAATTACTAACATTGACCCTATAAGATTTGGTCTTATTTTTGAACGGTTTTTAAATCCTGAACGTGTGTCTATGCCCGATATTGACGTTGACTTCTGCAATGAGGACAGACAACGTGTTATAGATTATGTTGTAGAAAAGTACGGTCGTGAGCGTGTAGCACAGATTATAACCTTTAACAAAATGAAAGCAAAAAATGCAATTCGTGATGTGGGAAGGGTATTGGATGTTTCATATGCGGACACTGATGCTATCGCTAAAATGATTCCGTTTGACCTTAAAATGACAATACCAAAAGCTTTGGAACTAAACCCTGACCTAAAGGCGAAGTACGAACTTGACGCGACAGCAAAAGAACTTATTGATGACGCTATAAAATTGGAAGGCTTGATTAGAAACGCAGGTACACACGCCGCAGGCGTAGTAATTGCAAGAGAGCCGATAACGGAATATTTACCCTTGCAGAAAAATGACGATGTAATAATAACCCAATTCCCTAAAGATACCGTTGAAGAATTGGGACTTTTGAAGATGGACTTTTTAGGGCTTAGAAATTTAGGAATTATAAAAGATGCAATTAACATCATAAAGGAATCGACGGGAGAAAATATTGACATTGACTCGATTGATTTAAATAAAGACGGCGTATATAAAATGATAGGCCGTGGCGAAACAGAGGGCGTTTTTCAGCTAGAAAGTGTCGGTATGAAGCAGTTTATGAAAGAGCTGAAACCTGAAAGCATTGAAGATATTATCGCGGGAATTTCTCTTTATCGTCCCGGACCTATGGACCAGATTCCAAGGTATATAAAGAACAAAGAAAATCCTGATAAGGTTAAATATAAGCACGTGCTCTTAGAGCCTATTTTAGATGTTACATATGGCTGTATGGTGTATCAGGAGCAGGTTATGGAAATTGTTCGTAAAATGGGCGGATATTCTCTGGGACGTGCAGACCTGGTACGTCGTGCAATGAGTAAGAAAAAGGCCGACGTTATGCAGAAGGAACGTAAAAACTTTATACACGGAATTGTAGATGATGATGGCAAGGTTTTAGTTGATGGTGCAATTCGTCGTGGTGTTGATGAGGCCGTTGCCAATGATATATTTGATGAGATGATGGATTTTGCAGAGTACGCATTTAATAAATCTCATGCGGCAGCTTACGCCTTTGTAACATATCAAACGGCTTATTTAAAGCATTTTTATCCTGCACAGTATATGGCTGCGTTATTGTCATCTGTTTTAGACAGTCCCGAAAAGGTTGCAAAATATTCACAAGAGGCATCTCGCATGGGAATTAAAGTTTTGCCGCCGGATATAAACAAGAGTGTGTCGGGCTTTGCTGTAAGCGGTAACGATATCAGATTTGGTCTTGCCGTTATAAAGAATGTGGGCATTGGCTGTGTAGATGATATAGTTTTAGAGCGGGAGAAAAATGGCAAATATAAAAGCTATAAGGATTTTGCAAAAAGAACGGTGAAGCTTGGCGTTTCCAAACGTGTTCACGAGTATTTAATAAAAGCAGGTGCATTTGATTCCTTAGGTGAAAATCGTTCGTATTTGTTAGCTGAATTTGAAAATATCATAGATTCGTATTCCGACGACTTAAAGAGAAATGTAGAGGGTCAGTTAAATCTGTTTGGTGAGCAGGAAGAGGAGCTTTTAGGAAAAAGTTCTGAAAATATCCCTGAGCTTTCACAAAAAGAACTTTTAAAATATGAAAAGGAAAGCATCGGCTACTATATTTCTGGTCATCCCTTAAAGGAATATATTGAAGAAATCAGTGCAATTTCAACTGTAAGTTTTTCTGATTTCGTAGCAGATGAAAGTGAAAATGCAAATGATTTGTCTGATGGTATGCCTGTTCGGGTGTGTGTTCTGGCATCTTCTATCAAAACCAAGGTTACCAGGAACAATAAAATAATGGCATTTGTAACCGCAGAGGATTTGACGAGTCGGGCAGAAATTATAGTTTTTCCTAATGTGTTTGACCGTTCAAGAAAATATTTGGTTGAAGATGCACCATTGATTGTTTCAGGAAAGCTAAGCTTCAGAGAAGACGAAGAGCCTAAAATTCTTTGTGATATGGTAGAGCCTTTAGAACACGGAGCAAAGGAAAAAAATATAGAAATCCCAAAAGTGTCTAAGGGTCTGAAGGCAGACAAAAAGCTGTTTTTAAGATTTGTTGTCGGCAAGGAATACTTAAAAGAAAAGGTTACCCCTGTACTTTTAGAATACAGCGGAAACACACCGGTATATTTCTATAATGAAGATAAAAAACAGACCTCTTTAGCACCGAAAAATATTTGGGTGGCAGACAATGAAGAGATGATTTTGAAGCTGAAAAAGATATTGGGAGATGCAAACGTCGTACTTAAATAGGAGAAAAAATGACATACTTAAATTCAAAAATAAAAGGAAACATAATATTATTTATTACAGCAATCATTTGGGGCATATCCTTCGTGTCGCAAAGCGTAGGAATGGATTATATAGGACCTAACACCTTTATGGGAATTCGTACAACAATGGGTGGAATTGTATTGTTGCCAGTCATATTTTTTAGCGACAGAAACAAAAAGAAAAGCGGAGCATACAAAAAAACCGATATAAAAAAACTTATAAAATATGGAGGGCTATGCGGAATATTTTTGTGTATAGCATCAACTCTTCAAACTTATGGACTGCAAGTCACAACGACGGCAAAAAGTGGATTTTTGACTGCATTTTACATAATTTTTGTGGCGGTTTTTGGTGTTTTGTGTGGCAAGAAAATTAATTTAAATACCATAATCGGTGTTTTAATTGCCGTGTTTGGAATGTACTTTTTATGTCTTTTCGGAGAGAAAATCTCGTTTAACTGGGGTGACGCTTTAACTCTTATATGTGCTGTGTTTTTTGCAGGGCAGATACTTCTAATCGACAGGTTTATCACATATGCCGATGGTGTAAAGCTCGCTTGTACGCAGTTTCTGGTGTCAGGTATAATAAATCTTATATTGATGTTTATTATAGAAAAGCCGGACATAGACAGCATTTTGGTATGCAGTGTGCCGCTTTTGTATTCAGGTATTATGTCATGCGGTGTTGCATATACCCTTCAAATTATCGGTCAAAAATACGCAGAGCCGACCTCGGCTTCGATTATTATGTCATTAGAGTCGGTTTTTGCAGCGATTTCGGGTTGGATTATTCTAGGTGAAAAAATGACTCTGGCTCAGATATCAGGGTGTGCATTTATGTTTTTGGCTATTGTTCTGGTGCAGTTGCCAAATAAAAACGGGATGTAGCAAAGTGCTACAGCCCGTTTTTACATAAATAAACAAAGCAGTATAGGCAAAAATACTGCAGGAATATAATTCATTACTTTGATTTTTGTAATTCCCAGCATATTAAGTCCCAGTGCTATAATAAGCAGTGAACCTGCACAGGTCATTTCAGCAATTACCACATCACTGAGATAAGGTCCTATAAATTGTGCGAGGAGTGTCAACGCCCCTTGATATACAAACACAAATATTGCAGAAAATATAACACCTACACCCATAGAAGCACTAAATACTATAGAGCTTATAAAGTCAAGCAAGGATTTTGAAAAAAGTATTTCGTGGTTGCCTGAAATACCGCTTTCCAATGAACCGACAATAGTCATAGCTCCTACGCAAAACAAAAGGCTTGCAGCGACAAAGCCTTTGGCGATGCCACCGTCATTGTTTTTGTTTTTGGAGATTTTTTCTTCCAACTTTTTTCCTAAGTTGTTTACCATGTCGTCAAGTCTTAAAAGCTCGCCTAAGAGTGCCCCGACTGCCAGAGATATTATTGTAACAAGGGTTTTTTTGCCCTCAAGGCATCCGTCTATTCCTATGTATATTACACATAATGCTACTGCCTTCATAATTGAATCGGAAAACCTTTGCGGTATACCTTTTTTTAAAACCAGGCCGATAGAAGCACCTAGAATTACTGCGACTGTATTTACTAATGTTCCCAACATGAAAATTCACCTCGCAGTATATTTTGACATATTTTTTACGATTTGTCAAATGTATTAAATTTCCCAAAACTTGACAAAACAACTACATAATGGTATAATCTCCCGTAAGTTAGCTAAATTTTGTGTTTTAAAAAATTTAAAGGAGAAAATTCAGTATGAAAAAAATAATAAGCCTCGCTTTAAGCCTGCTTATGTTGTTTACATTTGCAAATGTTTCTGCTGAACAAAACATATCGGTAGAGCTTGATGCAATTGAATTGGAATTTGATGCCCCTCCTATCAATGTAAATGGGAGAGTTTTGGTTCCTGTAAGAGCAATTTTCGAAGCGATGGGTGCCGTAGTTACTTGGAACGAGCCTACTAAAACAGTAGTTTCAAAGCTTGACGGCAAAACTGTTGTTATGACTGTTGACGACAATTGTATGCTGCTAAACGGCGAAAAGATTATTCTGGATGTTCCGCCCCAAATAGTTTTAAACCGCACTATGGTACCTGCACGTGCAGCAGTTGAGGCTTTCGGAGCAGGTGTTTTGTGGGACGGAGAAAACAACAGAGTGAAAATTATTACCAAGGAATACCTTTCGCGAAAGAAAAATATAAAAAAATACGAGTCCTCTAAGGTATTGTCAGAAAAAGATAACATAAAGTCAAATTTTAGCATCGATTGTTTTTTAGATTATGAAGTTAAAACAGACGCAAACGACGGAACAGATTTTGAATTGCTTTCGATATCGGACAAATATTTGGCATTATTAAGTATTCGTGCCGATGTCTACACAGGACCTGAGCATCCAATGACAAATGAATATGCCAAAAGTGTGGCAGAAAGTATGGTGCGTGCTGTATCGGGCACACTGATTTCTACAGAAATATCTTATTTGGGCAATGAAGAATTTATAAAAATACACTATACAATTCCGGGAAGTGCAGGGGATATACCCGATGATATCTCAGATGTTTTGGTATATATGAGCATTGAAAATGGTGTTGTTTATACGATGACATACACCAGGTACGGAGAGGTTCCCAAAAGAGTATCTGCAGATATTAATGAGATTATAAATACGTTCGTTATCAAATAAATAAGAAGCAGTTCATTGTGAACTGCTTCTTATTTATTTTCTTTGTAGCATTGATTCAGAATATCCAATGCTTTTTTTTCAATTCGTGATACATAAGAACGTGAAATTCTTAATTCACGTGCAATCTCTTGCTGTGTGTATGAACGGTTTCCCAAGCCGTATCTTTTGATAATAATTTCTTGCTCTCTTGGAGAAAGCGAGTTTTTTATGTATTTACCTAATTTCCCTATATCCATATCAGTGCTTACGCGGTCTGCGATTTCCATATCGCTGGCCGGCAAAATATCCATAAATGTAACCTCGTTGCCGTCACTGTCGTGCCCTAAACACTCGTTTAATGATATTTCCTGCTTTAACTTTTTACTTCCTCTTACTGACATCAGGATTTCATTTTCGATGCATCTTGAAGCATATGTTGCAAGTCGAGCCTGCTTTGTGTAATCGAATGTAGATATTGCTTTAATCAAGCCTATTGTACCGATGGAAATCAAATCGTCATCGTCAATTCCAGCTATTTTGTTGTATTTTTTTGCTATATGTGCAACTAATCTTAAGTTTCTTTCGATTAAAATATCCTTTGCACTTTTATCACCCTTGGAAGCCAGCTCTAAAAAGTGCTTTTCCTCTGTTGCAGTCAGTGGCTTCTTAAAATTATTTTGTCCCGAAACATAGGACACCAAAAACAAGCCGTACTGTAAAAAATACGTTAAAGCCAATATAAATGTAGAAAGCATATAATCTACCTCACAAAAAAATCTTTGTAGATTATATGCTTTGTTATTTTTCAATTTGCAAGTCCTAAAAAATTACGGTTCGAAAACTAGATTTCCGTACATATCAAAAACCATATAGCCATCTTCTGCATACCTTTGAGCAAATGCTTTGGCACGCTCCAAATCAGAGAATGCACCGATTTGGGTTGTGGAATCATCTGCTGATTTTCTTATACGATAGGCAATTGCAGGAGCTTCTGTTATTACGGTTTTTTCTGATTTTACAGGCTCTTTTTCCGTAACGGGAGCAGGGGGTGTAGCAGGCTTGACCTTTTCAGGTGTAGTTTCCTCTGTGATTTCAGGGATTTCTTCCTCTGTAAAAAATTCTTCTGGCGTATTTTCTTCAATTGTGTCGCTTACGGGGGCGATTTCGTCAGTTCTGTCTGCTTTTTTTTCGCTGTAAAGTCCTGACAAAATAAATCCTGCTAAAACTGCTAACGCACAAAGGATTACTATGATGAGTATTATGAGAGGTATACCTCTCTTTTTAGGAGCATCCTCAACCTCTGGCATTTTTGGTTGAACTTCCTGTTTTGTTTCTTCCTCTACTGTTTCAGTGATTTCTGGTTTTTCTTCAGTTTCGGGTTCTTCAAATGTCTCTTTTATATCTTCTGATATGGTTTCTTCTTCTATCGCTTCGATTTCTTCTGTAATTTCAGTTTCAAGGATTTCTTCTTTGGTTTCCTCGGCTACGTCAAACGCAACAATCTCGCCGCATTTATTACATACACCGTAGCCGTCGTGTAAAATTAAATCTGCACCGCATTTTGAACAATTTGTTTGTATCATTATTTTGCCTCACATTCTTATGTTTACATTTTAACAACTGTAATATCTATTGTACAACAAAATTTTACATTTTTCAAGACGAAATATTTAGAAACATTAATCCTTTTGTCATAAAGTTTTTTTAAATCGACAGCACGATGTGACAATTTAAACCCGACAACACATAGTATAATGGTTTTACAATTCAAAGGAGAGGTACTATGGAGGTTAAAGTTTACGTGGATGTTCTGTTTATAATAAATTTTATAATTGATTATATTCTGTTGTCTGTAACATCATTTTTTGTAAAAAAAAGCCCAAACATACTAAAAATGGGAATAAGTGCGTCGTTAGGTGCCCTATATTCTGCAACGATGTTTTTTATACAGCTTAATACAGCTTGCTCGTTGCTTGCGACTGTATTAGTTGCGTTTTTTATGGTTTTTATATCATTCGGTAGTAAAAAGGCTGTTGCACTCCTAAAGGATACTGCTACGTTCTATTTGGTGTGCATAGCTACGTCTGGCATAGGATTTGCAGTTGTTTTTTCGGGCAAAGCATCTAAAATAGCAATAAACAATGGAATTTTTTATGCCGATATTGATGCTTATACATTGCTTTTGATATTTGTGGGTTCGGTAGCAATTATTCATACGGCGACAGGTTATATTAAAAAGCAGAAGATTAAATCTACGTTTCTTTATAATGTGGCCATTGAAAAAAACGGGCGAAGTGTTTCCGATGTTGCACTTTTTGACAGTGGTAATTTTATGGCTGACCCCGTGACACAAAGGTCTGTAATTATTGCAGAGTGGCAGTCGGTCGCTGAACTTTTTGATGAGAAAAAAATAACAGAGGCAATTGTGAATAATCCAAAAGATTTTCTTTATATTGGTTGTAACTGCATAGGAAAAGCCGTTGGTATGTACGCATTTACACCAGATAGAGTTTCGTCGACGGAAATAGATTTTAACGAGCCTGTTTTAGTTGCGATTACAGAGCAGTCATTAGATAAGGAGGGGTCATATCGTATGATTTTGCCAAATACTGCAAAAATCAATTCTTTTTAAGAAAGGACATAGAAATGTTTTTTATATTTAATAAACTTTATCTGAAGCTTCGCTTGTTTATCTATAAATTAGGATTTCTTTGCTGTGACGAATGTTATTTTATAGGCACGGGAGAGGCACTTCCGCCACCGCTCGATACAGATAATGAGGCGTATTTTCTCTCACTTTTGCTGACTGAAAACAGAGAAATTGCTAAAAAGACTTTAATAGAGCATAATCTTCGTCTTGTTGTGTATGTATCAAGAAAATTTGAAAATACAGGTATAAGCTTAGAGGATTTGGTGTCGATTGGCTCAATAGGATTAATAAAGGCAATAAACACATTTAACACGGATAAAAACATAAAGCTTGCGACATATGCATCAAGGTGTATAGAAAATGAAATTTTAATGTTTTTAAGAAAAATTCACAATCAAAAAATAGAAATTTCACTGAACGAACCGCTAAATACAGATTGGGACGGAAACGAGCTTTTGCTTTCGGATATTTTAGGGACTGATGCAGATGAGGTCTATAAGAGTATTGATGATGCGGTTGACAAAGAGCTTTTATTTGCGTCGGTAAAAAAGTTATCGAAAAGAGAGCAGGAAATACTAAATCTTAGATTTGGACTTTTAGGCGAGGAGGAAAAGACTCAAAAGGAAGTGGCAGATATGTTGGGGATTTCTCAATCTTACATATCAAGGCTTGAAAAAAGAATAATAGAAAAATTAAAAAAGGAAATAAGAAAGTATATAATTTAAGAGGCGAAAGCATTTTGCTTTCGCCTCTTAAAACTTATGCAGGTATTATTTCTTTTTCTTATGATGAATAACTTTTTTTTCAACAATAACCTTATGTGTCGCCATATATATTCCTGTATATACACAAAGAACAATGAAATATAACGCCATTAAGAGCAATGTAATTATAATTGCATGTGTTGCTGAAAATGTCGGGAATGCTGATGACAAGAAAGGAATCTTGTGAAAATATGAAATTAATGCACATGGTATAAATGCACCAAACGGAATGGCTGAGTAGTTTTTAAATTTAGGATATTTTGTAAAGCCTAATACAAGCATTGCAATTGCAATAACTGCAAGGATAATACCTAAAACACCTAAAACATTCTTAACCTCAAGCGAATAGCCTGATACGGTAAAGTTATAAACGTAAAGCATAATTAAAGCCCCTGCTAAAAGTATGCCGAAGTTTAAGACTAATCTGTTGCTTACTTTTTCTTTTTGTTCCTTTGTAATAAATTTTTTTTCCATTTTTTTTACCTCTTTCGTTGTTTGTTATTTTAATTCATTAAATTCATACATTACTGCAGTTAAAACCGTGTGTCCTGCTGTTTCGGTGCGAAGAATTCTTTTGCCGAGTGTTACTGTTTTGATGTTAGCTTCTTTGAACAATTCTATCTCACTGCTGTCCAAACCGCCCTCAGGACCGATAAAGATACCGACGGAGGCTGGAGTTTGGCCCGATAAAACCGACTTTATAGATGTTTCTCTTTCGCATTCATAGGCGGTAATTGTCAGGTCCAATGTTTTTGAAAACTCAACCGCTTCTTTAACGCTCATTATGTCAGTAACTTCGGGAATTGCACCTCTTTTGCATTGCTTTACAGATTCGCTTGCAATTTTTCGCCAACGCTCAAGCTTTTTAGCCTCTGACTTTTTGTCGTCAATTTTTACTACCGAGCGTTTCATAGATACGGGAACTATGCGTGAAATTCCTAATTCCGTACATTTTTCTATTATGTAATCCATCTTGCCCTGTTTTGGAATTCCCTGAAACAATGTAACTAAAACCTTGGGTTCTGCAAGGCATGGAGCAGAGTCTAAAATTTCAAACAAAACGCAGTCCTTACTGCATTCTAAAACCTTGGCAGTAAGGTCGGTGCCGTATCCGTCACATAGCGTTAATATTTCGCCAACTTCAGTACGCAGTACTTTATATATGTGCATTGCGTCGCTATCTGTAATTTTTATACAGTTGTTTTTAATATCCTCTTTATTGATAAAAAACTTAGGCATAGCGTAACCTTTCTTCTTTGGTAGAATGCTTTTATTATAACAGACTTTTTTTAACATTTCAAGTTTTCTTACAATTTAATTGCAAAAGTTAAAAATTTGTTGACAAATATTGCTTTTAAATATACAATTAATAGTATAAAATTTGAGATATTTTGAGGAACTTTAGCTCTTTATCATTTATACACGGGAGGAATATATATGGCACTGATTCAGGAAATCTTTTCATCACTGGTTTTTAATGACCATGTTATGCGTGAAAGATTGCCAAAGGAAACCTATAAGGCTTTAAAAAAGACAATATCAGTCGGCAAACCTATTGACAAAAATATTGCAGACATCGTAGCTTCTGCTATGAAGGACTGGGCGGTAGAGTTGGGAGCAACCCACTATACACATTGGTTCCAACCATTAACAGGAATTACTGCAGAAAAGCACGATGGCTTTATTTCTCCTATGTCTGATGGTAGCGTTATATTAGAATTTTCAGGAAAAGAATTAGTTCAGGGCGAGCCTGATGCGTCATCTTTTCCGTCGGGCGGACTTCGTGCAACATTTGAGGCACGAGGCTATACTGCGTGGGACCCAACATCTTACGCATTTATTAAAGAGGGTGTTTTATGCATTCCTACGGCGTTTTATTCATACGGCGGAGAAGCATTGGATAAAAAGACACCTCTTTTACGTTCAATGGAAGCGTTAAACATTCAAGTTTTAAGAATATTAAAGCTTTTCGGTAAAGATGTAAAGCGTGCGACCTCTACGGTTGGTGCAGAGCAGGAATATTTTTTGGTTGAACGTGATATGTTTGAGGCAAGAAAGGACCTGATCTTTACGGGAAGAACCTTAATCGGTGCAAATCCTCCTAAGGGACAGGAAATGGACGACCATTATTTTGGCAACCTAAAGCCTCGTGTAAGTGCTTTTATGAAGAATCTGGACGAGGAGCTTTGGAAATTGGGTGTAACCGCTAAAACCGAGCATAACGAAGCGGCTCCCGCTCAACACGAGTTAGCACCTGTCTATGCTACTACAAATATAGCTGCAGACCACAATCAGTTGACAATGGAGGTTATGCAGAAGCTTGCACATAAGCACGACCTGGTGTGCCTCTTGCACGAAAAACCGTTTGCAGGTGTAAATGGCAGTGGTAAGCACAATAACTGGTCTATTTCTACCGACAAAGGTAAAAATCTTTTTGACCCCGGCTCATCTCCTATGGATAATGCACAGTTCCTGACATTTTTAGTTGCAGTTATAAAGGCAGTCGACGAATATCAGGAATTACTTAGAATTTGTGTTGCTACGGCAGGCAACGACCATCGTTTAGGTGCAGCAGAAGCACCTCCTGCTATTGTTTCGATGTTTTTAGGAGAAGAGTTAGAGGCTATATTAGATGCAATAGTTACAGATGACGAAAATTACATACATAAGGGCAAGGAAGAGTTTAATGTCGGTGTTTCCGTTCTTCCTAAGATTTCAAAGGATACAACAGACAGAAACAGAACCTCGCCATTTGCTTTTACAGGTAATAAGTTTGAGTTTAGAATGTTAGGCTCTAACGATTCTATTTCTGATGCAAACGTTGTATTAAATACAATCGTTGCAGAGGCTTTATGTCAGTTTGCAGACAAATTGGAAAAAAGCGATAATTTTGAAAACGATTTGCACGCCTTAATAAAAGAAACCATCACAAAGCATAAGCGTATAATATTTAGTGGCAACAGTTATTCGGAGGAATGGGAAAAAGAGGCTCAAAAGCGTGGACTTTGCAATTTTAAGACGACAGCAGATGCTCTGCCTCACTTCGTGTCTGAAAAAAATGTGAAGCTATTTACAAAGCATAATATTTTCACAGAAGTAGAGATGCGTTCCCGTCACGAAATTTTGTTAGGAATTTACAACAAAACGGTACATATTGAGGCCTTAACACTTATTGATATGATTAAGCAAGACGTTATCCCTGCGGGACTTTTCTATTTGAAGGATTTAACAGAAATTGCAGCTAATAAGAAGGCAATAGGTGTATCATCCAGCTTAGAAACAAAGCTTATTGATAGGATTTCTAATATATGCGATAACTTATATACTACTATAGAAAAGCTTGAGGCTGATGAAAACCAGATAACCGACAGTGATGATTATGAAAAGGTTTCATTCTACCATAAGGATGTTGTATTAAACGATATGTCAGAGGTAAGAAAATATGCTGACGAATTAGAAAAGGTCATGGCGAGCGATTACTGGCCGTATCCTACATATGCAGACCTCTTATTTGGGGTAAAATAGTATTTTTATTGGGTGCTGATGTCAGCACCCAAGTTTTTGGTCGGAGGATATATGTTAAGAAGAATTTTTGGCGGGAAAAGGTATTGGAGTGCGGTTTTTAGTATTGCACTTCCAATTGCTATACAAAATTTACTTACAAGCTCGTTTGTTTTGGTAGATACACTTATGGTCGGTTGCCTGGGAGATGTAAGCCTAGCGGCAGTCGGTATGGCAGGGCAATGGAGTTGGCTTTTAAATCTTGTGCTTTTTGGATTTTCTTCGGGTGCGTCTGTGTTCTTTTCACAGTATTACGGCGATGAAAATATTGACGGAATTAAAAAGACCTATGGCATCGTAATGGTTTTTGTAGGGTTTGCAGCAGCGTTTTTTACAATTTCGGGATTTATATTTCCAAAGCCTATAATAAGCATATTTAATCACGATACAGAGGTTTTGACAATAGGGGCGAGCTACTTGAAAATCGCGGTATTTTCATATCCTGCTATTGCGTTAAATCAAATAATTGGTGTACTTCTTCGCTCGACAGGAAGAGCCAAGCTTCCGATGTATGTAGCTGTACTTACCACCATATTAAATGCGTTGCTTGACTATGCTTTGATTTTTGGTAAATTTGGTAGCCCTACATTAGGTGTTCAGGGTGCAGCTATTGCAACGTGTATATCGGCATGGGTAGGGCCGATACTCCTAATGACTTTTCTGGCATATGATAAAGACGAAATTGTATGCTCTCCTATTCGGGAACTTTTAAGCTTTTCAAAGGAAGATGTAAGCTTATTTTTTACGCGTGCATTGCCCGTTTTAATTAATGAAACACTGTGGGGATTAGGCACATTTACTCTTAATGTAATTTACTCTAATATGGGATATGAGTATTATGCTGCAATGACAATACTCAAGACCTTCGATAACATTGTATTCTCATTTTTTGTAGGTATTAACAACTCGTGTTGTATTATGGTAGGTCAGGAAATCGGCGGAGGCAAAATCAAAACAGGATTAAAAGATGCTAATCGCTTTGTGCTGTTAGTGCCGATGCTGGCTACACTTATGTCAATAACTATAGTGATATTTAGAGCGGATTTGGTAAATATTTTTAACACCGCAGGGACAATTACTCAAACAACACTTGATACCGCACGTACAATTATGGTAGTATACGCCGTGATGTTTCCTGTAAGGAACTTTTTATATGTTGTAATTACGGGCGTTTTTCGTTCCGGTGGCGACACTAAGACGGGAATGCGATATGATTTATATTGTCTTTGGGGTATATCTGTTCCTATAGCTGTAATTACGGCATTTGTTTTAAAATTGCCATTTGTTTTGGTGTATGCGACAAGTATGATTTTCGAAGATGCTACGAAGTTTGTATTTTGCTTAAAGCACTTTTTATCTAAAAAATGGGTAATACCTGTAACAAAAACGGGAAAAGAGGCCTATCGGGAATATTTAAGAACAGTCAGAAAAGTCCAATAAAGCTTCTTAATTTATTGACACATAGCGTTAGTTTATGATAAAATATTTACGAAATTTTTATGGCATTGCTGTTAAGGAGTGAAATATTTGAGTTTTTTGTTAAGCGGAGCAACTTCTTTAAATAAAAATGAGAAAACCCCCACGATATTTTGCGAAAACTCACAAGAGGTTGAGGTTTTAAATTTCAACGGCTGTGTGGTGCTGCCGTCCTTTTGTGATGTCCATGTGCATTTTCGTGAGCCGGGCTTTGAATATAAAGAAACAATCGAAACGGGAAGCACTGCTGCTGCTGCAGGTGGTTATACAGATGTTTTAACTATGCCTAATCTAAAGCCGTGCCCCGACAGTTTAGATAATTTAAATATTCAACTTGAAAAAATAAAACAAACCGCTATAATAAATGTTCATCCATACGGCACTATTACTAAGGGACAGATGGGCGAGGAACTATCCGATATGGACGAAATTGCACCATATGTTATTGCATTTTCTGACGACGGCAGAGGAGTGCAATCGGACGAGCTTATGGAAAAAGCAATGCTTAAAGCTAAGTCATTGGGAAAAATGATTGTAGCACATTGCGAGGTAAATGAGCTTTTGCGTGGTGGATATATACACGACGGAGAATATGCAAAATTGCACGCTCACAGAGGAATTTGCAGTGAGAGTGAATATATGCAAATTGCACGTGACATTGAGCTTGTAAAAAAGACGGGTGTAAGCTATCACGTTTGCCATATCTCAACGGCAGAAAGTGTAGATATTATAAGAAAAGCAAAATCACAGGGTGTAGATATTACTTGCGAAACTGCACCGCACTATTTAATATTGACTGATGAGGATTTACAAGAAGACGCAAGGTTTAAGATGAATCCGCCTATTCGTTCAAAACGTGACAGGGAAGCATTAATCAGGGGTTTACAGGACGGGACAATAGATATGATTGCAACCGACCACGCACCGCATAGCGAAGAGGAAAAATCAAGGGGCTTAGAAAAAAGTCTTATGGGTGTGGTAGGATTAGAAACGGCATTTGCTTTGATGTATACACATTTGGTAAGAAAAGGTCTAATTACGTTAGAAAAGCTCGTGGATTTAATGGCAATTAACCCGAGAAAACGCTTTGGTATAAAGCTCAGGGAAAACGATGTTACAGTTTTTGATTTGAATTGTGAGTATATTATAAATCCTGAGAAATTTTACTCAAAAGGAAAAAGCACACCGTTTTTAAACGAGAAGGTTTATGGAAAATGTATGGCGACCTTTAAAAACGGCGAACTTGTATGGAGGAAAGAAGTATGACGAGTGGACTTTACCGGGTTTCACAGAATGTTAAATTAACACAAAATGTGTATAAAATGGTGCTTTTTGGAGATACCACTGAAATTAAAGCACCGGGACAATTTATAAATATAAAGCTTGATGGCTTCTTTTTAAGGAGACCAATTTCAATTTATGATTGGAACGATGAGTCAATCACAATCATTTACAAGGTAGTGGGCGAAGGAACTGAGGCAATGGCTGATATTAAAGAAGGAGCTACGCTTGACTGTTTGGTAGGTTTAGGAAACGGTTTTGATACAAGTGTCAGCGGAGAAAATCCTGTTTTAATCGGTGGCGGTGTCGGTATTCCGCCTATGTACGGACTTTTAAAAAAGTTAATTGCTGAGGGTAAAAACCCATCTGTTATTTTAGGCTTTAATACTAAGGATGAGATTTTTGCCGAGGACGAATTTCGTGACTTGTGCGATAAAGTTTTTGTCACAACAGTTGACGGAAGCTACGGAGTACGAGGATTTGTTACAGATGCACTTAGAACAATAGATTATACATATTTTTACACCTGTGGTCCTATGCCTATGTTTAAGGCAATTGAGGCTACGGCAAATACTTCAGGTCAGTTTAGCTTTGAGGAGCGTATGGGCTGTGGTTTTGGTGCTTGTATGGGTTGCACGTGTAAGACAAAATATGGCAATAAAAGAATTTGCAAGGACGGACCTGTATTAGTAAGGGAGGAAATAATATGGTAGATACAAAGGTAAATTTATCGGGTATAACACTTGATAATCCAATAATTCCTGCCAGTGGTACGTTTGGTTTTGGTTATGAATTTGCAGAACTTTATGATATAAATATTTTAGGGACATTTTCATTTAAGGGAACAACAAAAGATGCCCGCTTTGGAAATCCTACACCCAGAATTGCTGAGTGCAGAGAGGGTATGATAAACTCTGTAGGTTTGCAAAATCCCGGTGTTCACAAGGTAATTGAAGAAGAATTGCCAAAGCTTAAGAATTGCTTCTCTAAGCCCGTTATGGCAAATGTCAGCGGATTTTCAGTTGAAGAATATGTTTACACCTGTGAGCTTTTAGATAAAGAGGAGCAGGTTGGTTGGTTAGAAGTAAATATCTCTTGTCCCAATGTTCACAATGGAGGTATGGCTTTCGGCACATCGGCAGAAGCTGCCAGAAGCGTAGTAGCCGCAGTAAAAAAGGTTACAAAAAAACCACTATATATTAAGCTTTCGCCTAATGTTACTGACATTGTATCAATTGCCAAGGCTTGTGAAGATGCAGGTGCTGACGGTATAAGTTTGATTAATACCCTATTAGGAATGAAGATAGATTTAAAAACGAAAAGGCCTGTTGTTGCAAATAAAATGGGCGGTTTCTCAGGGCGTGCGATATTCCCTGTGGCTGTTCGTATGGTATATCAGGTGTATGAGGCAGTAAAAATCCCCGTAATCGGTATGGGGGGTGTAGCTACGGCAGAAGACGTCATAGAAATGATGTTAGCAGGGGCTACGGCAGTAGAGGTAGGTGCGGAAAATCTTATTAATCCTTATGCTTGTCGTGATATTATAGAGAATTTGCCAACCGCTATGAAGAAATATGGAATAAATAATTTAAACGATATAATAGGAGGAGCACACTGATGGGAAAAGATGTAATTATTGCTTGTGATTTTGCAGGTAAAGCCGAGGCACTGGCGTTTTTGGACAAGTTTACTGAGGAAAAGCCCTTTGTTAAAATCGGTATGGAGTTGTTTTATGCAGAAGGCCCTGAAATTGTAAGGGAAATAAAATCAAGAGGTCATAAAATATTCTTGGATTTAAAGCTTCACGATATACCAAACACAGTTAAAAAGTCAATGGCGGTGTTATCTCGCTTAGATGTAGATATGTGCAATCTTCACGCAGCAGGAACGTCTGCTATGATGGAGGCAGCGATTGAAGGTTTAACACGAGATGACGGCACAAGACCCTTGCTTATTGCGGTAACGCAGTTGACATCTACAAGCCAGGAAAGAATGACAAATGAAATTTTAATAGATAAGCCGATTGACGATGTTGTTATGAGTTATGCAAAAACTGCAAAAGTGTCAGGATTAGACGGAGTTGTTTGTTCTCCGCTAGAGGCAGGCAAGGTGCATCAAGTTTGCGGAAAAGACTTTCTGACGGTAACACCCGGAGTACGTTTTGCAGATGGTGATATTGGTGACCAGGTACGTGTTACAACACCTGAAAAGGCAAAGGAAATCGGCTCGGACTACATAGTAGTAGGCCGACCCATTACAGCAGCAGATGACCCGGTAGCAGCATACAGAAGATGTGTAAAAGAATTTATAGATTAGGAGATAAATATTATGGAAAAGCTAATTGCTAAAGGTTTGTTAGAAATTAAGGCAGTATTTTTACGCCCCGAGGAACCATTTACATGGGCGAGCGGAATTAAAAGCCCTATTTACTGTGATAACAGATTAACCCTTACTGCACCCTCGGTGCGTAATGATGTAGAAAACGGATTAGTAGCAAAAATCCGTGAAAATTTTCCTGACGTTGAGGTGCTGATGGGAACGTCTACTGCAGGTATTGCACACGCTGCTATTTGCGGTCACATTATGGGAATTCCTATGGGTTATGTTCGCTCAGGCAACAAAGACCACGGCAGACAGAACAAAATTGAGGGCAAGCTTGATAAAGGCCAAAAGGTTGTTGTAGTTGAGGACTTAATTTCAACAGGTGGAAGCGTTATCGAAGTGGTGGAGTCATTGAGAGAAGCAGGTGCTCAAGTTTTAGGTATTGTCAGCATATTCACCTATGGTATGAAAAAAGGTTTAGAAAGATTAGAAGCCGCAAATGTTAAAAATGTAAGCCTTTCTAATTTTGATGCAGTTGTAGAGGTTGCAGCAGAAACAGGCTACATAAAGCCGGATGATAAGGAAAGACTTATTGCTTTTCGCAACAATCCGTCTGACGAATCCTGGATAAAATAATTTAAAACAAGGAGAATGTGCATTATGAGAAATGTAATTGATATTCTCGATCTTTCAAAAGACGAAATAACAGAGCTTATATGTGTAGCAGAGGATATAATAAATAATCCTTTAAACTATAGACAAAAATGCCAGGGTAAAAAGTTAGCTACACTTTTCTTTGAACCATCTACCCGCACAAGGTTGAGCTTTGAGGCGGCTATGTATGAGTTGGGAGGTCAGGTTTTGGGCTTTTCAGAGGCTCAAAGCTCGTCGGCAGCTAAGGGTGAGAGCGTGAGCGATACAATCCGTGTTGTAAGCTGTTATGCAGATATTATTGCTATGCGTCATCCTAAAGAGGGAGCGGCAATGGTTGCAACAATGTCGTCTTCGGTTCCGATAATAAATGCAGGTGACGGCGGACATAATCATCCAACACAAACGTTGACTGATTTGCTCACAATTTACAGAGAAAAAGGGACACTTAACAACCTTACAATCGGTCTTTGCGGTGATTTGAAATTTGGCAGAACTGTTCATTCGCTGATTAGTGCGATGACGCGTTATAGCGGCATAAGGCTCGTTTTAATTTCGCCGGAGGAATTAAGGCTTCCTGATTATATTATAGAAGATGTCATTGTAAAAAATGGCATTGAGTACGTCGAAACTACGTCATTAGATGAATATATGGGCGAGCTTGACATACTTTATATGACAAGAGTTCAAAAGGAAAGGTTTTTTAATGAACAGGATTATATTCGCCTAAAAGACAGCTATATCCTGACAACTGACAAGCTCAGCAATGCCAAAAAGGATATGTCAGTATTGCACCCATTACCGCGTGTTAACGAGATTTCAACAGAAGTTGACTCAGACCCCAGAGCTTGCTATTTTAAGCAGGTATTAAATGGAAAATATATTCGTATGGCATTGATTCTAAAGCTTTTAGAGGAGGCGGGCAGATGATTATAGGACAGATTAAAGACGGTATCGTTTTAGACCACATTACTGCAGGCTGCGGAATGGATATCTATGTCGCTTTGGAACTGGATAAGCTTGATTGTCAGGTTGCGATTATAAAAAATGCTGAGAGCAAAAAGTACGGCAGAAAAGACATAATTAAAATCGATAAGTCTATTGACATTGATTTAGATGTTTTAGGCTATTTAGATGAGCGTGTAACGGTAAATATTATAAAAGACGGAAAGCTTTTAAAAAGAGAACATCTGGAAGCACCGTTAGAAATTAAAAATGTTATAAAATGTAAAAATCCAAGATGTATTACAACAACAGAGCAAGAGCTTCCTCATATTTTTAAATTAACTGACAGAGAGAAGAAGACATATCGCTGTGTATATTGTGAAAGCTTGGGAAAAAAGTAAAGGAAGGCATAAAAATGGAGAACAAGGTTTTAGCAAATGTAGGCGGAATTCAAATTTTAAAATCAGAGGTCGACGAGGTTGTAACAGCTTACGCTTCTCGCGGACAGAATTTTGATTCAGAACAGGGAAGAGCAATGGTTTTAGACCAACTAATCGAAAAGAAGCTTTTGGTTTTAGACGCCAAAAAAAATCTAATGGAGCATAATGCAGAGTTTAAAGCAGAGATGGAAAAAATTAAAAACGAAATGCTTGCAAACTTCAATTTAGCAAAAGCATTAGAGAAGATAGACGTAAAAGATGACGAGATAAAAGCATATTACGATGAAAATAAAGCTCAGTTTGTTCGCGGAGAGTCGGTTGCTGCAAGTCATATTTTAGTAGATGATGAAGAAAAAGCAAAGGAATTATTGGCTAAAATTGAATCAGGTGAGATTTCATTTGAAGATGCTGCGAGAAACAACAGCTCTTGTCCGTCAGGTCAAAACGGAGGTGCTTTGGGCGAATTTACAAAAGGACAGATGGTACCTGAGTTTGATGCTGCAGTATTTTCTATGGAGGTTGGCGAGCTTAGGGGTCCTGTAAAGACACAGTTTGGTTTCCATATCATTAAATTAACTGCTAAAAACGAAGCAAGCGAGATGTCATTTGACGAGGTTAAAGGACAGATTGCAAATGCAATACTTCAGGAAAAACGCCAAAAGGCTTATGAGAGCAAAATAAATCAGTTGAAGATATTATTTCCTGTAGATAAGTTTTAATTGTAATAAATAAACAAGTGGTTGCAGCTTAGGCTGCAACCACTTGTTTGTTTTTTTGTTTTTATTATTTTTTATAGAAGAAAATACTTAAAAGCATAATTACACTGCCGATTACAATAAATGCTATTGTAGGTATAAAGCCGTGTGAAACGAAGAGCGAAACAACCATAAACAAGCAACCTAAGATGCTGAGTACAGGAACTGCAAATCTTTTTATGGGGTGTAAATCCTTTTCTTTTTTCATCATCATAACAAATATTGGTATGTATAATGCATAGATAGATACGATAGAAAGCTCAGATGAATCAAATGCTAATTTTCCAAACCACGGTACTTCAACCAAGTTTGAACCATAGAAGAACATAAGCCAAAGTACAGCAAGTAAAAGACCGATAATTGATGCATTTGTGGGCATATTTGTGTCTTTGTCAAGTCTTGAGAAAAGCTCGGGATTTGGGCCTTTGCCTCTTGCAGCAAGTGCATATACACTTCTTGTTGTAGCTATCATAAGACCATTTAGAGTACCCAGGCATGAGATGACAACAAAAACCATAAGTGCTGTTCCTGCAAATGAACCGAATATGTTAGAAAACGCAGTTTTTACACCTGCTTCGCCATTTGCCATCATTTCAGCATTGGTTGCACCGCCTGCCAAACCGATAAAGTAGAAAATGTAAACTGCAATAATTATAATCATACCTAACGTTAAGGCTATGGGAAGATTTTTCTTAGGGTTTTTAAGCTCGGCATTTATGCTCGTTGCAATAATCCAGCCGTCATAAGCAAAAGCACAAGCTGCAACTGAAGAAAAAAGTGCTACTATATAACCATTTTCAGGTATATTTACTACGGTTGTAAAATTTTCAACAGTAAGACCGTTTGAAAGTCCGACTATAAGCCCTACAACACCAACTAAAACCAGCGGGATAAGCTTTATGAATGTTGATGTAACCTGAAATTTACCTGCAATAATAGGTGATAATACGTTTAAAGCATAGAGCACAGTCATATAAACAAACGCGATTACCATAACCTCAGGGCCTGTTACTGCAAATCCTACTAAAACACCAGTATATCTTGCACAGAGCCAAGCTAAAACAGATGTTAAGCTGGGGTAGTAGATAAATGTCATAAACCAAGCCATAAAGTAGGCGTATTTTTCACCAACTGCATTTTCTGCGTAGTCGACTATGCCATTTACTTTTAAATAGCGTGTTGCCAAAATAGAAAAGGCGTAGGCACAAACCAACACGATAAGACCGCCGATTGCCCAAGCAAGTATCCCCAACGGGAGATTTCCGCCTGTTACATTTAATACTTTTTCTGCCTTAAAGAATACACCGCTACCTATAACAATACCAACAACCATTGCAATAGCGGTCAAAAGACCGTATTTTTGTTTCAATTCTTGCATAATTTCACCTCGTTATCTTAAAATGATATTAAATATTATATATCAAAAAAAATAAAAAGTCCATATCTTTTTACCAGTATATTTTAAAATAATCTTTATTTCGACTTGTTATTGGTTGTTTTTTGTATTTTCTTCTATTTTCAATTAAAATTGTCGAAGGGTTGTAATTGAATTGTAATATAAAATACTATATAATGTGTTGTGTCGACGAAAAATACACAAAATATGATAAGGAGAAGAAGATGAGCATCAGAAGACAAATAAGAAAAGTAGTGATTAATATTCAAGAAGAAAAAAGCAGAAGCTTTATGTTAGAGTATTACACATTAGAAAAAGAAATTTACTTAGAGGGCGAAGCACATAATACTTATGGGATAGAGGTATTAAAGAGAGAAAACACTGAGCAGGGAAGTTTGAAAATTGAGTACAGAAAGGTGTTTGATATTTTTTATACTGAGGCTGAGGCACGGGAGGTTGCAAATATCTTGGCCGATAACGCAGTAACCCCGATATCTGTTCACGATATTATAGAACAATTTATCGGCACGGATAAGATAGAATATGAAGAATACGAGATTATGGCGGTATAGTAAAGGAGCTGTAGCATTTTGCTACAGCTCTTTGTCATATTAATAAGTTTTTCTTAATATAATATGGTACAACCTATGAGGAGGACAGATATGGGAAATTTAAAAAAAACTACATTTTCAACTCGGTTTATAATTTGTACTGTATTATTAATTATATTAAGCATATTAAAAATCACTCCTGACGATGTTTTTGTCAAAGCTAAAAAAAGCGTTATATTAATTTTGACCGAGCAGACGGATTTAAAAAAAGAATACGAAAAATTAAAGGGTATATTCACAGAAAACGACAAATTTGAAACAATGAATCCCGTATCGGATTTTATTAAGCCTGCAGAAAATTGTGAGCTTGTTAAGGGATTTGGCGTGCAAGACGCAGATGTCAGCGGATTTAATTATGGTATTGATATAAAAGTTTCACCTACGCAGAATATACTTTCGGTAGGTTCAGGTGAGGTAGTAGAAATTGCAACAAATCAAGAATATGGCTCGTATATTATAATAAAGCACAACGACGAAATTTCAACTTTATATGCAAATTTAAATGAGATTTTTCCCAATATTAAGGACAAGGTTGATAAAGGTCAGGCAATTGCCAGGGCAAATACAGATAACAACACAATTCATTTTGAAATAAAAAAAGGTGAAACATACTTAGACCCGTCTGATTTTATAGATTTTGGAGAAAAAAATGATTAAAATAACTCGTTTTCTGTACATTCATGCCCTGCTTGTGCCAATGCTTATTTTGTCGTACTTATTAAATAGCCAGATGACATTTTTTATGTCATTCGGCATAGTTTTAATTCATGAGCTTTTCCATTTATTTGCATCGCTCATAGTGGGGGTTGAGGTAAAATCAATTGTGATTTTGCCTTTTGGTATGACCTTGAGGCTGTCTAAAAATGTAATCAGATATCCTAAAAAAGAGGTTATAATTGCGATTGCAGGTCCAATGGCAAACGTATTGATGATAATTCTAGCACAGAGCTTTTATAAGGTTTATTCGGAAAATATTAATTACATGATGTTTTTGATTATAAATTGGTCGATTCTGTTGCTGAATCTTATACCCGTGCCTCCCCTGGACGGAGGAAGAATTCTGCGTGCAATTTTAATAAGGTATACTGGGCTTATAGGGGCTGTAAGGAGTATTAGAAAAATATCACGTTTTTTTGTGTATGCAGTATGTGCTATGGGTATTTATATATTGATTATCACTAAAGGAAATCCCAGTCTTTGTATAATTGGTGCATTCTTGATTTTTTCTTTAGTGGAGGAAAAAAAGTCGTGCGACCTGCTTATTATGAATGAACTGATATATGAAAAAGAAAAATTCAAAAAAAGAGCTTTGATTCCCACATCATCTTTGACTATAAATTATAACACACCTGCTTACAAGCTAATAAAAAAATTGAATTTAAGCACATTTTATATAGTTTATATTGTTGATGATAGCTTAAAAATCATCAAAACCGCAACGGAAAGTGATTTTATCCGTGCGGTTAAGAAAAAGGGGTATTCGGTTCTTTCTTATGAGGTTTAGCCGAAAGCAAGGTACAAAAGTGCCAGCATTAACCATTTATCGTGACAATTTGTTAAGTATAGAACAACCAAAATTCCCAAAATCAATGTTTTGTCTGTGTCGTGTTTTGGTTTTAATATTTGGTCTTTTTCGTTTTTTTGGGGTTTCTCCTCATAAGGCAAAGGCTCATTCCGTCTGACTGGCGATGAATAGTTATTACTGGAATTATAGTAGTTTGTTACCATTAGCCTGCTCCTTTAGAATAAATTTTCGTTTTTTGCCTTTTCGGCAATCTTTAAAAGCTTTAGAATTTTTATTGCCTGGTCTACCTTATCCCGTTTATCTGAAGATAAAAAAGGCTTTAAATCACGCAGAAGCCTTGCTCTGTCATCGTCTGTATTCAGAGTTGAAAACATATTTCCCAGCTTTAAAATCATATCTAAATCAAAGGGGGAATCGTTTGTATCTTCTGTTTTTTGTGGCTCTTCGCTTTCTGTATTTTCTGACAGAAGCGAGGAAAGAGTCGCAAGTAAATCGCTTTCTTCTGACATAAGCTACTCCTTAAAACAGTTTTTTTAATTGATTGACAATGTCTGGATTTTTTTTGATTTCCTCTAAAAGCTTAGATACATTAAGATTTTTGGCTTTTTCCTGAAGTGTGGGGTCGTTGAGCATCTTATTGAGTTTTTCCTTGTCAAGATTTTTTAAAAGTGCCTCAATATTATTAATAATAATCACTCCTTTTTAGTTATCGCTACATTATATGATGAGAGGTAGCGTTTTTTTACAAATAACAGAAAAAAATATTTTTCATATAATAATTAAGAGGAGTGAGATAATGATTTATTTAGATAATGCGGCTACCAGTTTTAAAAAGCCCGATTGTGTTATTCGTGCAACCTATGAGGCTATGTGTAAAAAGAGTGCAAATCCCGGACGTTCGGGACATAATTTGTCAGTTTTAGCAGGCGAAATTTTATATGATACAAGAAAAAGTCTGGCAAAGCTTTTTAACATAGAAAATCCTGAGAGGATTACTTTTTGTCAAAATACAACCGAAGCCTTAAACAAGGGAATTAAAGGCATAATGTCACAGGGCGGGCATATTATTACCACCTCAATGGAGCATAATTCCGTTATTAGACCGATTAAAGCCTTAGAGGGTAAAAATGTAATTTGTTCGATTTTAAACGGAAATGAACAAGGGGAGCTTAATTTAGAAAAATTAGAAAAAATGATAAAACGCGAAACAAAGCTGATAGTTATGACAGCATCATCTAATGTTTGCGGAAATATATACGATATAAAAAAAGCGGCAGAGATTGCACATCAGCATAATGTTCTTCTAATGGTAGATGGTGCACAGAGTGTTGGTATGCAAAAAATAGATGCTTCAGATGTTGATTTACTTGCTTTTCCCGGACACAAAGGCTTGATGGGACCTATGGGCACAGGCGGACTCTATGTTAAAGAGGGAATAAAAATCAAGCCAATTATAGAGGGTGGAACGGGAAGTGTTTCAGAAAGTCTTACACAGCCTGACTTTTTCCCCGACATATTAGAGAGCGGGACTATGAATGTTCCGGGTATTGCGGGATTGGGTGCGGCGACTGAGTTTATTTTAAAGGTCGGAATTGATGGAATTTTTGAACACGAAAGCTTTTTGAGAAAGCACTTTGAGGAAATGATAAGAAACATAGATGATGTCATAGTTTATGGCGGAAAAAATCGCAGTGGAATTTGTGCTTTTAATATTTTAGGTATGGATTGTGTAGAGGTGGCACAACGACTGAATGATGAATATGGTATTTGTGTGCGTTCAGGACTTCATTGTGCATATCTTGCCCACAAGACGCTTAAGACTGAGGAAATAGGATGTATAAGAGCCAGCTTTGGATATTTTAATACTCTAAAGGATGCAGAGGCTCTAGCCGATGCAGTTTATAAAATATCAAAAAACAGGTAAATTTAAACAATAATGTCAGAATTAAACCGTTGACTTTCGGAAATATTAATGGTAGAATTATTAGGCAGATATTTTACAATTAAATATGGGGATGCAACGGTTTCGACGGGAAGAGAGAACATTTGAGAGCGGGTAGTGGTGCGGAGCCACTTTAAAATCCGTAACTTAAATATAATCGACAATAATAGATTAGCTTACGCTGCCTAATTAATGGCAGCTGCTCTTTGCCTACGTACCGCAGTCGGCAGAAGGGTATCATTTAAGCGGTGAACGTGAGCTGCCAAAGCTTTGCGGCAGCCATGACCTATGAAGCTACTAAATTTTAAGGGTTGTTTGTGAACCTTAAAAGGCAGGAATTTTAATCACAAACTGCACCCGGAGTGCTCAAATCGGAACTTTTTTCGGACACGAGTTCGACTCTCGTCATCTCCACCACGTCGCGGTGAGCCTTTCGGTTCGCCGTATTTTATTTTTAAAATACGGTTTCACTTTATCGGCTGCCGCTCCTCTTTCGAAAAAAGCCTCGCTCGGCTTGCCTGTTCGGTTGTAAACGCCCTCTCAACGGCTCGCTGTCGCTACCAACTT
>JAZOCK010000040.1:0-3899 GCA_045596445.1 Congzhengia sp.
AACCGTGCGGAAAATCCGCATTTCAGCACCAAACCATCACCAGCAGATGCACTTTTGTAAACTCTCCGCAGGGCTTTGCACGGCGATGTGAGCCTGCTTGGGGCGAATAGCGCACCAAGCTTTATCCTGCTTCTTTTAAAACACCACGCCTCGCCGTTTTGGGGCGCCCCGTCAGGTGATTTCTCGTACTTTCGTTTGCTCTTTTAAATCGATTTTAATGGCTAACTATGCGGTTTATATGGCGGATACGAGGGGCTAACTTTTCAGGGCGGTGTAACTACCTTACCCCGAAAAGTTCTATGCTCACTATGCCGTCTTAACCCTTGGTCAAATGCCTATAATCGTTTTTTGAGGTTTCAAACCTATTTGTCGCACGATGAATTACGAGGTTAACTTACTTGGGTAGGGTAAATACCTTACCCAAGAATTTTCTTCTCGAAATTCTCTGTCACAGTCGTTCTCATTTTGCCAAAAATCAAAAATCCCTTTTCTTTGGTTTATGTATAACAGAATTTAATAGGGGGTATCTGCAAAACGAGAAAAAAACGATTTTTATGCAGTTCATTTTGAATGCTTTTTGTCATATTCTTCGAGCATCCTTTTAGCATTTTCACGAGCCAAATCTTCCTGAAACTTTTTCATCTGCTGCTGATGAAAATACTCAACGGCATCTTGGATAGGCCTGATTGTATATTTCAAATTGCCGTTTTGTTTTTTACCGTTTTTCAGAATTATTTCTGTTGGTTCAGTATAGATTAAACACTTATATTCAAGCTCCCTTACATATTTAGCAACGGTAGTTATGCTTTTTATTTTAAGAGCCTTACCGATAGTTCTGTAGCTTGGGTAGCACTGATATGTTTTTCTGTCTTCAATATATATGAGATAGAAATATATCAGTCGAGCAAGTGGACTTAAATCCAGTTGCATAATGGAATTGGGAAGTACAAAACAATTCCCGAATTTATTTTGCTGATTATATAAATATCTCATCGTCATCCTCCTTCCGGAAGAGGTCAGCAGATGAATCATCTCCGTATTCCATTCGGACAATTTCATCTGCCGTATAACGCAATGCATTATATAGAGCAGTTACGGTATATGGAACAGGCGTTCTGACTTGAATTTCAACTTTGCCGTCAACAATTTTCCTCGGCATATTATTATCGACATAGACGATATGCTCGTAGCTGATATTTTCTAATCGCCTGCGAACAATTTCACGGGGAATAATTTCACCGCCAACCGAAATTGATTCTGAATTAAACATAATCTCAATAGCCGATTCATAATTCTTCTTTGTCAGTCCATCCAGTTCATATGTTTCTGCACGATCCATCAAATCTTCTATTGATGATAGATGGTTATTAATAAAATAATTATTATTTATATTTGAGTATTTATTGCAGCCGTCTTGTACACCGCCCTTGGATTTTTCACAACCACGGGGTAGGTCATCAGGCACACAAGAGGTCGTACTTGAAACAACATCATCAAGTTTTTCTGTGACCTGCATAGTGGTCTTTTCACACACCACATATAAATTGGAGCCGGCACTGCCATTTTCTTTTATACGGTTAGTCTTCTTGATAATTCCAAGTTCAATCAAGTGCTTAATGGCATTCTTTGCCTTTGTTTCGCCTATGCCGATTTTCTCAGCGATTGTATTGTATGACGGAAAGCAAATGCCGTTGTCATCCGCCAGCATTAGAAGATAGCAAAGAACTCTAAACTCATAGGTATCTATCTCCGTATTTGTAATATGCTTGTTTAGTATAATCGTAAAGTTTTCAGTATAAATTTTCATAAAAGTATGCCTCCTTTTTGCATTAAAAAAAGCCGCATCATTTTGATACGACTCTATAACTTATTAACTTAAAACCTTTTGAGCAAAAGAAAAAGTACAGCTATTTTTCAATAACTGTACTTAGTTCTCTCTCAATCGGCTTTTTTCGGAAACATCCTTTTGAGAAACACCCCTACGCAATCTTCTTTATTTTATATTTAGTGTTTCTTTAAGCTGGACTACTTTTGATGGTCCGACAATAGTAAAAACATCAAAATTACTACGTTCGCAAAGCATTTTAAGTGCCATATAGGATATAGTTGTGTTCTCTTTTTGGGCTCGTTTTCTTATTTCTTCAAAAGTTTTTAAGGACTCATCATTTAAGTATCTGTCCCGTGCCTTAGGCGATAAATTGCCAATTGCATATTTTTCAAAAAATCCTTTAGCCTGTGAGGAATATGCAAATACGGGAAGATTACCGCTATCATACTTTTCCTTTTCGTCTTCAATATAAGCAAGCATAGGTTCCCATACCCTTGAACGTGTGGCTAAATTGTAAAGTGCCTGACTCGCACAAAATCCTATCTGTCCACTCTTTTTTGCATAATCATTCGCTTCAACTATTCTATCATATGACCAGTTAGAAGCACCGAAATTTTTGATTTTTCCTGCTTTAACCAAAGAATTCAATGTATCAATTATCGGCTCTACTGGCTTTGTTATATCATCTCTATGAAGCCAAAGCAAATCAATGTAGTTAATACCCAATTCTTTTAAACTTGTATTGACATCGCTTTCTATGTCTTCTTTATCAAGTCTTGTATGAGACAAATCATCAAGTGGCGGGTGCGAGCATTTTGTAGAAATATAAATATCATCTCTTTTACCTTTTATAAACTCCCCTACTACCGCTTCACACTTTCCTCCATTATACATTCTGGCGGTATCTATTATATTACCGCCATTTTCTAAATAGAAATCCATAATAGAAAAGGCTGTTTTTTTGTCAATTCTCTCGGAATATCCTTCGGTACCCAATACAACCTGTGACAAATTCATATCGTTAAGTTCAATATAATTCATAATGCGTTCCTATACTTTTCTTTCAGTTATTATCTATTTTACCTCTCCTGATGGGCCCTTCTTTGACGAAAGCTGAACTAAGTTACGCTCATCGGGATTTAACGTATCTAAAATAAATTTCGTAACTATTTCTGCTTGTTCTTTTCTTATCTCTTCTTTCCAATGGAAGTCATCAAGCATTGCTTCTGTTCTGTCAAGTGCCATCATAGGTGTAAACAAATCAAGAACAGGTAATTTTTTCTCTTCTGCAAGCTTTATTGTTTCTTCGTTAAATCTTCTGTGCTTTTCTGCAACGTCATCTTTTCTTCCCGGGGTGGTCAGTACAAGTGCTAATGGTGTGTTTTCACATTTTGCCATAATAAATTCCACTGTATTTTTATATGCGGTTTCTCTTTCTTCAGGAAATTCATCACTGCTATGGCAACCATTATTAAACATAATCATGTCATAATCATAAAAATCAAGTTGAAAATCAAGTTCACGCAAATAACGGGGGTCGGTTACACACTTTGAGCTTATCCAATATGTAATATTTAAACGAGAACCTAAATTTTCACGTACAAATTGCTGGTAACCATTGCATATTGAGTCGCCAACAAGCAAAACTCTTGGCGATTTAACATCATTAGAATTAAAACTGTAAGAAATTGACCATTCAATATCCTCCATCACTCTGGAAGTTTTTTTAAGCATATAGTCCTTGTAGTCTGCTTTTTTTGTCCGCTCATAAGATTTACCTCTTTCTTTTTTATAAAATAAAATTTATATTTCCCCTATATAATACATTAAACAAAATCTTGTGTCAAGCACAAAAATAAAAAACAACCAAAAGGTTGTTTTTTAATCTCTTCTGTTCCGGTTTAGCAAGACAAGTCTTAAAAGTTGCATTAGTGATACAAGCACCGCTGCAACGTACGTCATTGCTGCAGCTGACAACACTTGCTTTGCTCCTGCAAGCTCGTTATTATTAAGAATATCTTCTTTTGATAAAGTCATAAGTGCTCGTCTGCTGGCATTAAACTCAACAGGA
>JAZOCK010000041.1:0-6741 GCA_045596445.1 Congzhengia sp.
ACATGGTATGATGAAGAAACAACGAAAAAAACAGATGAAATAATAGCTAATCATCACACATTCTTTGCGAGTTTGTCACATATTGAAAATATAATTGTTATTGGTCATTCATTATCAAATGTTGACTATCCCTATTTCAAAGAAATACTTAAAAACACGAACAATAATGCAAATTGGATAATTAGTTGGTTTAGTTCACGAGACTTAGAAAACATCAATACTTTTTCACAAGAAATGGGTATCCAAAAAAGTAAGATATCGATTTTTAAATGATATACAATTTAAGTAAGAGCAAGCTATTCTTATTATTTGTTATATTCAAATTCAAAGCTTGCTCTGTAGCTTGTGAATTCGCACAGAAGCTTACATTTGCATGAAAATTTGTAATATGCCGTACAGGAAGCACTTTCATGAATAATCCTGTTCATCGTGCCATTTACAGGAGCGTAAAGTGGTTGTGCATTCTTTTTAATCAATTTTGCAGTAATCTCATAATTGCCTTGGCTAACAATGACTGTATTATCTCCAATATGTTTTATTTTTGCTCCAAGATAGGTGGCAATTCTATATTCCTTCCCATCAATCAAAACCACACCGATAATTCCGGTAAAATGGAATCCGAATAACGGAATATTCGCAACTGATAACATCAGCGAGCCATTTTCAAAACAACATTGTGTCCATATATACCGATTCGGAAAAGAGTAACCGCTGTCTCCTTCAATATAGCCCTGAGCATTTTGAAAATTAAGCTCTCTGCCATTAACAGCGATTTGACCATCCACTGAATGCTTCATACTGTATACACTGTGTTTACATTGCATAAAAGGGACAATGTGAAAAGGTCCCATAATATCATATTTAATTGGGGAAACACCGCCAAATCGGAGTTCACCTATGATTGTCAGATCATCATTTTTAATATTTAACTTTATACCCTCTTCGGAGAAAATACATTTCCCCAAGTTCACACATAACGGTTTTTCACAGTATTTTAATGAGTCAAACGGTATATTAAATGCTGCTTCATCTGTGATAATTTGTAACGAGGCAGTTTCTCTTCTGTTACTACGGTGGTACGCCGGAATAAAAGCAATTGTTTTATCATTTGCAGAGCACTTGAAATACCAGCCTTTAAAATAATTATTTTTTGACATATGTTACCTCTATTGTTTTTGTATAGTATTTCTTGTTTTGCAACGGGATATACTAATAAAAACTATATATGGAGGCAAAAATGAGCAATAAATTAAAAAATGAAACAAGCCCGTACCTGCTGCAGCATGCAGAAAATCCTGTAAACTGGTATCCGTGGTGTGAAGAGGCATTTCGGCAGGCAAAGGCAGAAAATAAGCCCATTTTTTTAAGTATAGGTTACAGCACATGTCACTGGTGCCATGTTATGGCGCACGAAAGCTTTGAGGACAATAAAACTGCAGAGATTTTGAACAAACATTTTATTTCAATAAAGGTAGACCGTGAGGAACGACCTGATATTGATAGTGTATATATGTCGGTATGTCAGGCATTTACCGGTAGTGGCGGTTGGCCTATGAGCATATTTATGACATGGGATAAAAAACCGTTTTTTGCCGGCACATATTTTCCTCTTCATTCACGATATGGTATGCCAAGCTTTTCAGAGCTTTTAAATACAATTGCAAATAGGTGGAATTCAAATCAGGCAGTCCTTTTAGAGTCTGCGGAAGAAATTATTGAGCATCTAAGAAATGCAGATACCGCCGAAAACAACCAAATTGACAGCGACTTGATACAACACTCGGTACAGATTTTTGAGCATACTTTCGACAGCACGCATGGTGGTTTTGGTGATGCCCCAAAGTTTCCTACACCGCATAACTTGTTATTCTTAATGCTATATGCAAAAGAAAACAATAATCCTAATGCTTTGAAAATGGTAGAAAAAACACTATTACAAATGAGAAAAGGCGGCATTTTTGATCATATAGGTTACGGCTTTTCAAGATATTCTACAGACAGGTATTACCTTGCCCCTCATTTTGAGAAAATGCTGTATGATAACGCCTTACTGATAATGGCATATGCATCTTTATTCAGTATCACTAACAACAATATTTATCTTGATACTGCCGAAAAGACTGCAGAATATATCTTAAATGAAATGACATCTCCCAGCGGTGGATTTTATAGTGCTCAGGATGCTGACAGTGAGGGTGTTGAGGGAAAATATTACACATTTTCACTAAATGAAATAACTGCTGTTTTAGGCGAAGAGAAAGGAAAGAAATTTGCCGAAGTTTTTGACATTACAGAAAACGGAAATTTTGAAGGTATGAATATTCCAAACCTGCTTAAAAGTAGCGATTTAAAGACTGGCTTCCAAGAAGAAATTAAAAAACTGTACAGTTATCGAAAAAATCGTTTTACGCTTCACCTTGATGATAAAATTTTGTTATCATGGAATTCTATGATGATTGCAGCACTGTCCATGCTTTATAGAGTTACGCGAAATGAAAAATATCTTAATGCAGCACAAAATTCGCAGGAATTTATTGAAAAGCACCTATGTGATGGACTAAGGCTTTATACGAGTTTCCGTGATGGAAAGCATACAAATCATGCCTTTTTAGACGATTATGCTTTCTATGCGGCAGCCTTGACAGAGCTTTACAGCTCGACACTTGATGAAATCTATCTTGAAAAGGCAGAAAAATTCTGCATAGAAGCAGTAAGACGATTTGCAGACCACAAAAACGGCGGTTTCTATCTTTCCGAGCCGAATGATACGGAACTATTTATAAATCCAAAAGAAACTTATGATGGTGCTATTCCCAGCGGAAATTCAGTCATGACATATAATTTGGTAAGATTGCATCAAATCACAGAAAAGGATGAGTACAAAGAACTTTTGGAAAAACAGATAGCTTTTATGTCTGCTAAGGCAAACGAATATCCGTCAAGTAACAGCATGTTTTTAATCGCACTGATGATGCACGAAAATTCCATACCTCATATTACGATTGCATTAAAGGAATGCTCTGATTTAAATCAAATACGAGAAAGACTGCCTTATCTGGCAAATATATCGGTAGTTACAGATAGCACAAAATATCCGCTTTTAAACAATCAGACAACATTTTATGTATGTAAAAATCATAATTGTCTACCACCAACAAATGAATTTAAAGCTCTTTGTTAGTTTTATAAAACCCCTTTGAAAGATATTCTTCAAAGGGGTTTTCACAATAAAATTACTATTTACTAAAAGAAGGTGCTACCGTTTCATTATTTGCAAAAGCATTAGGACCGGGATCAGACATTGAAAAATACATTCGGGCAGCTTTTGTTGTTCCAAAATCTCTGTTGGAGCCGCTATTTTGCACTTTATTAAAGGCATCACGGAACATTTGATTGTGTGCTTCTTCACGGTTTAAGAGAAAATCTATGGTTTCTCTTACTTTTTTATCATCAATCTGGCGATACAGATATTCATATACAACCTTTGCGCGTTGCTCGGATGCAATGTTGCTTAAAAGGTCAGCGCACAAATCTCCTGTTACAGTAACATAGTCTCCTGTCCAAGAGTAGCCTGATGAATTTATAAGACCGGGATTCAGTCCCATAAGAACATGAGATTGTAATTCTATGCTTTTATAATAAAATCCCTTTGTTTCCAACAATTACATTTGAATTATGTAAAATAATATGCTATTATGATGAGGTGTCAGTCAGACACAAAATAAAATTCAGGAGGAAAAACATGAAAAAACTTTTTTCAATCTTAATTATTGCAGCAATATCAGTGATGGCGCTTTCTACCGTTGCTTTGGCTGTTACAGTAGACACATTTAAATTAGACAATGGCATATGTGCGGTTGTTGTGCAAGGACAATTAGGAAATGGCGAACTCTCTTGCGATGATTTGCCAAGTTTTATTCCTGAAATTAATTGCCCCGAACAGGACAACAATACTCCGCCAGAGAACGATGGTGTTACGCCCCCTGTGCAGGATAACGATACTCCTTCGGGAGACACCGATGTTATTCCGCCTGTGCAGGATAATGACGCGCCTTCAGGAGATACAGATGTTACTCCGCCGGAACAGGATAATGATGCTCCGTCCGAGAATTTGGGTATAAGTGCATACGAGAAAGAAGTTATAAGACTTGTGAATGAAATACGAGTTGCAAATGGACTGGGCGAACTTGCAGCGGACGAAGATTTGAGCCGTGTTGCAAGAATCAAGTCGCAGGATATGAAGGATAACAACTATTTTTCTCACACAAGTCCCACTTATGGCTCACCTTTTGAAATGATGAAGCATTTTGGCATATCCTATAAAACCGCCGGCGAAAATATCGCCAAAGGTTATAAAACTCCTCAGGCTGTTGTTGACGGATGGATGAATTCGCCTGGACACAGAGCAAACATCTTGAATGCTTCCTATAACAGAATCGGGGTCGGATATGTTGCAGAAGGAAATTATTGGACTCAAATGTTTATAGGTAAATAAATTAGCAAAAAGGAACTGTAAAAATTTACAGCTCCTTTTTGCTATCTATATCTATGTACTCTAATTTTTGCGAAAGCGGTTAAGTAAGGAGCTAATGGCAAGACCAACACCAGCGATGGTTTTTTCCATAGAAACACTGTCGCCGTTTACAGGAATGCCCTCTCCCAGATATTTTTGAAAAATATTCATAATTCCTAATGTTGCATACTGTCTGACTGCGGGTGGCATCTGCATTAATTCTTCAGAAAAAGTTTCCACATATAAAGAAAGCTTTCCTTGCTCCGTTTGCGGCCGGAAATTTCCATTCTCGTCGAGAATTGCTTCTATATTATGGATTCCTGTCCTTGATTCAAAGTAGTAAATGTGTTGTTCAGGCACAAGACGCTCACCCAGCACATTAACATAGTCATTCTCTGCCGAAAAACTCCGAATGTTCCATCGTCGCTCTTCGTATTTTTTGCCATACTGTTTTTTTAAGTTAAATAAAGCTTCAGGAGAAAATCCCTGACCATCAAAGCTATAACAATCGTCTGCCAAATTTGAGTTTACTGCAACAAACTGTGCTTTATTTCCGCCCTTCGAGTGGCCTGAAACGGTGATTTTGGTGTGAACATTCCAATTATTTTTGTAAGCGATGCTGTTAAACCAATTTAAAGCATCAACCTGCTGGTCGGTGGCATAATCGTTTTGAACGATTTGACTATGAACAGCCTTACCACCTTTTTCATAAATTATGTATGTATTCGCTTCAGGGATACCGGACAAACCCTCGCCACTGTCAATCCATTCTCCACTACCTGTTCCCTTAAAAACAACAGAAATGTTTCCGTTAGGCTTTTTGAACGAGCACGCTGTGAGACCGCTTTTTGAGTATGTCAAATTTATGATTTGGGAATCTGCAAGTGTTTTGTTTCTTAAAACCGCATTTTTAAGAATGTTCAAACGGTATATATCTCTGTCTTTCCAATTGTGGAACATTTTGTTTTTTGATGCACTCTCCAACCCAAGTACAATGGAATTTAGCGACTCGTTTTCTTTAGGTAATCTCTTATGTAATAAATATAAATATACGTTATAGATGGCTTCTTCATTTGCTTTTTGAAGTATATCAGCGGATATTTTGTTCATAAGTCTTTTCCTTTCAATTCGCTTCTATATTCATATATATGTAGATCGGTAAATAAACTAAACCGCATATAGCAAAAAATACAGGTGGTCTTGTTCCGTCTGTATTCTTATAGAACTATATATTTGACAAATATTCTTCTGCAAAATGTGAGACTACTGATCCGTCTGCTGTAGCAGTTGCAATCTGGCGAACAGGTTTTGTACACACATCGCCCACCGCAAAAACTCCGCTGATACTTCTTTTTGTCGTTTCATCCGCTATTATATAGCCATTATTATCAATATCAACTTGACCGCGAAACAGCTCCGCTTGTGTCAACAGAACCGTCCCCTTGACACCTTTTTGTTCCGCACTGACTGCAAAACTCACTATCATCAATCAATTTAAATCCACATTTTCTGCAAAATCTAATTTTTGATTTTTTAATATCTTGATTGTCGGTTGTAGAGTTTTCATTTTGCGTTTCTTTAGTTATGTTACATTGAATAGAAAAAGCAGAACAAATCAAACAACAAATTATAATTGCCATTCCTATCTCGTTGAAACCTGTAATTAACATTCTATCTGCTACATCTAAAGGAATTTCTGAAAAATCACCGCTATAAATTAAATCGTAATTATTAAACCATCTACAGATAGTTGAAATTTGTATAAAAATTGTAATAATAGCAGAAATAATCGTGATTGCTAAAGTAGCCTGATTCGTTTTAGGCAAAAGTAATAAGATTGCAATATATACAGACAATACTGCACTGATAACAACCCCTTCCATATTTGAACCTAATATGAAAGCCATTACGCTCAGCACCAAGATTATACAAGCAATTAGGATGTGAACTTTTTTTGTTCTTTCTTTAAGATTTGTAAAAAACAAAAGAATACTAATGAGTGCAAGTGGAATCATACAAAGTCTATAATTCCAAAAAGAAAAAATTGGTAATACTGTACACGATAGAATGAGCACTAGTGATATTACACTCAATGTTATAGAAATAGTTTTTTGTTTGGTTTTCATAAAATAGCCTCCCTGGATTTTATTATTTTTTTAATCTTCATAATTACTCGTGTCAAGTCAGGAGAACAGTGAATAATAGGACCTACTAACTTTTCCCTATTT
>JAZOCK010000042.1:0-28042 GCA_045596445.1 Congzhengia sp.
ATCAAATTCTATAGGTCCGGGAATTGCATTGTCAATTATCTTATCAAAGCCCGACATAATATCCTCTTCTGCTTCCCATGGCGGTAAATCGTTATCGTTTTCCATTTTGGGAGCTTTACGTGTCTTTTTGTTAATTCCTATTTCATCATCGGTAAAGTTAACAAATTCAACTTCACCATTATCGTTAACAACAAGCTGTTGCTTTTCTTTTTGCTTTTCCTTTGAGGGAATTTTAAATCTTTTGCCGGTTATTTTCATATAGAATTTTACAATTGCACGTAAAAGGAGTTTAACAGGAGACCAGTTAAACAGCATCATAGTAACAACAATAATTGCCGTGAGTGATACAATAAATGTAGCAACCTGTCCCATTAATGCCCTCAAAACATCCGCTATAAAGCCACCGAAGAAACCACCGCCGTTGCCATTGGCACCTTCTATAAAATATGACTTTATTGTTTCTAGGAGCAGTGGGTTTTGCTTTTCTACGAATAAGTGCGAAAAAACAGATAATACAGCAAGTCCTGCTGTAACATAAAAATACTTTTCAGCGTACTCATTGTAGCTTTTGGCACATCTATGTATTCCGTTAACTATCAAAAGAAGAGGGAGCAGATAAACAGGCCATCCAAAGATACTTGTCGCAATATCCTTGATTGCCGAACCGAAAAAGCCCTCCGGAAAATAAATAAATACAGCAAGTAAAAGTCCGCCCACCATTGTAAATAGCGGAACAAAGCCGTCGTTGCTTTCTGGAAACGTGTTCTTAGTATTCTTTGTTTTTTGATTTACAATTTTATCATTACCTGATTTTTTTAGCTTTTTTTTCTTTTTAGTAAATGCCATAAAAAACCAAACTCTCCTTAAATATATAATAATACATATTATAATATCACAATTTATCTGAAAATGCCATACTTTTTACGAAAAAATGCAAAAAAAAGAAACCTCAAAGTGAGATTTCTTTTTCAAACTATTCTAAAACATAAATTTTGCAATTTCTTCTGCCAAAGCTGTAGCACTGCTCAACTGTGCTGTAACACAAGTCAACACGATTGCCTTTGATTGCACCGCCCGTATCTCCTGCAACACAGAAACCGTAAATCCAGGACTGACCGCCGTCTGTTGACTCAATATAAAGCTTAGAATTCAAAGGAATTAAGCTTGGGTCAACGGCCACTACACCATAAACAGGTGCTCTTCCTGTTGCTGTCTGACCTGCCCATATGCCGTTAGATGCGACTCCGCCTTCATATGCTGAGGCTCTTCCGTTAATTATTTTAGAAAACTTGAATTCACCGTATGGTGTAATTGCTGTATTTCCCTGTATTACTGTCTTTGAATTATTCTGTGCCATTGCCGGAAAAGCAGAGTAGGGGATGCCATCGGCGGTCTGTCCCTCGATGACAGTCATAGACTCGGGTGTTACTTTCTTTGTACCGACCTCTATAATTTCTTCTTTAGGCTCTTGTCTTGTTTCTGCTATTAAAATAGCTGTAACTCCGACACCCTCTTTATTTACAAGCTTATAAGTTCTGGTTGTTGTGCCGTTTACACCTGCTTGTAATACCTTTTCATAACCCATAAATTCGTTAGGGTTATCAACTGTCTTTGTTGTGTAAGGAATTTCCTCTGTAACCTCAGAAAGCTCAATGTAAACCCTTTTTACACTTACTGTCATGCCATCTTTTACCAAGGAATTCACATCGGGAATAACCTCATCGTATTTTCCTACTAAAAATCCGTCGGAAAGCAAGGCTTCTCCTACGGTGTTTTCATTTGTGTAGAATTCAAATACTTTACCGGATGTCTCGAGCTTGATGAGCTTTGAACGCTTAAGGACAATTTCATCGCCGTCAGCTGTTGCTTCGAATAAGTCTTTAGAAAGCTTATCATTTTCACCGAGAGTAATGCCGGCAAGAGCAATGGCTTCACCAACTGTTGTGCTTTTTGTTACTACTTCGTATTTCAGGTCGGCATCGATGATGCTTATTGTTTTAAAACCTTCGTCAATACTTTTGTTTGAAAAACCATAAAAAAGTATCGACACACAGAGAAGTGTAACTAAGGCAACAAGTTGCATAAAAAATCTTCTGCTAAAGAAGTTTTTTGCCATACTCCTTAGTCTTGTTTTACTACTCATTAATTACCTCCAAAAAAACATGTAAACTGTTACAAAATTGTTAAATGTTCTCCAAAGCATTGCCTATTATAAAATATTTTTGCTATTTTGTCAAACATTTATGCTGTTTTAAGCAAAAAACATTAAAAATATTTTTGGAAAAAAATGGAGATTACGCCCGAAAACCCATTAGATATGCCAAAAATCAGATAAATGGAAAAAAATAGAAAATTTCTCGTTTTTTTTGTTTTTGGCTGTAATTATTTACAGTTTATGTAATAAAATTACAAAATATGGAAGAAAAAACGCCTGAAATTACAAAAAATCAGTTCTAAACTACAAGAAAAGCTCATAGAAATAACAATAAAAAGAGGTGCAACAACATGGACAAAGCTATGCGTGAAATTACATCAAAGCTACCCAAAAAAATAAGTGACAAATTAAGACGTGTCTTTGATAATAAATTGCAGGAAATCCGATTTAGAATAGGTCGTCCTATTATGTTATATTATTCTGACAGAAAATCGTATTTAGGAGAGATGGGAGAGTGTAGCTTTGACGAAGGTATAATTTCAACATATCAGGATATTGAAGAGATAGTTACAGGTTTTTGTCAAAACTCTGTATATGCGTATTCGGAGGACATCAAGGAAGGCTTTATTACATTAGAAGGCGGACATCGTGTAGGTATAGGCGGACGAGCTGTCGGCAAACGTACACAAATTTTAAATATTGCGGATTTCTCTTCTGTAAATATCCGTATAGCACGAGAATACAAAGGATGTGCAGACGCTTGCATTAACGAGATAAGAAAAAATCAACGAATATTTAATACAATTATAATTGCACCGCCCGGAGCGGGAAAAACAACACTTTTGCGTGATGTTGCAAGAAATTTATCTTGTGAGCATAAGGTATCAATAATTGATGAACGCTTTGAAATTGCAGGAGTAAGAGAGGGAGTACCGCAGTTTGATATCGGGATAGAAACTGATGTTTTGTCGGGTTTTTCAAAACGTGACGGTATCATACATGCTTTGAGGTCGCTTTCACCTGATGTTATTGTTTGCGATGAAATAGGAAGCAAGGAGGATATTTTATCCGTTGAAAATATCCTGAAGGGCGGTTGTAAAATTATTACTACAATGCACGGCTACGGTATTGAAGAGATAAAGAAAAAACACGAGCTGATATCACTTTTTGAAGTAGGTATAGTTTTACATAAGAATAACGGAAAACCGGAGGTTTTAAAATGTATAAAATTATGGGAATAGGCTTGATTGCATTATCATTGGGGTCATTTACATATTTAAAGGTGGAGCAGATTAAGGAAAGATTTCTAAATCTTAAAGAAATAAAAAGGGCGATTACATATTTAAAGCATGAGTTGAGCTTTTCAGGGGATAAAATGTCTGTTTTATGTAACAAAATATCAAACAACGTAAGCGGACAAATTGCAGAAATTTTCAAAGGGATAGCAGAAATTTTAGATGGCGAAGAAAATATTGATATTTTTTCGGCTTGGCAAAAAATGACGTGCGGCAAGCAGCTTTTTTCCGAGCAAGCTGAAAAGGAAGTATCCGATTTTTTTAAAAACTTCGGTAAAAAGACAGTAGAAATAGAAATTGAAAACCTCAATAGAACGGAAGGTATATTAGAAATGCTGATTTTGGAGGAAAAAGAGAAATTTGAAAAGGATAAAAAGCTCATATATACCTTAGGTGCAGCGATAAGTGCAGTAATTGTAATATTAGCTATATAGGAGGAAAGTATGGGAATAGACCTTATATTTAAAATTGCAGCAATAGGAATCTTAATAAGTGTTCTAAACCAGGTGCTTATTCGTGCAGGCAGAGAGGAGCAGGCAATGTTAACAACCTTAGCGGGACTTGTTGTTGTGCTTTTGATGGTAATAGAGCAGATTGATTACTTATTTGAAATGGTTAAGACAATATTTGACTTATAGGTGCGTTATGATAGGAATAAAAATAATGGCGATAGCGATAACAGGGACATTGCTTGCACTTATTTTAAAAGAACAAAAGGCGTATCTTGGTATTAGTCTTGCCTTAGTATGCTCTATGTGTATATTTTTTTTGGGACTTCCATATTTAGAAAAAATTGTTTCATATGCCAGAACATTGTATTCGGCATTTGAAGACACAGATACGTATATGAGTGTGCTTCTCAAAATAACAGGCATTGCCGCCGTATCATCTTTAACGTCAAGTATATGTGCTGATGCGGGAATGTCAGCGGTGTCCGCTGTGGTTGGTTTTTGCGGCAAAATTATTTGTGTGTGCTTTACTTTGCCTGTTATAAGTGATTTCTTTTACGAGATTTTAAGAGTGCTTCCGTAGATATCAAAAAAGGAGAAAACAAATGAAAAAGATAATCCTTATACTGACTTTCTTCCTATTATTATATACACCATATATTGTGGAGGCTGAAAACACAAGTAACATTATAGAAGAAATCGATGCACCGAGCGGCTTTTCATTGGGACAAACAGTAGAGGCTGTCAAAAAAGGAGAAATACCTGTTACATTTTTGGGAGTATTAGAAAAAATATCGTCCCTTTTTATAGGCGGTATTCAAAAAAATCTTCCGAATACTATTAAAATGACGGTAGTTGCCATACTTTCAGGATTGGTGGTAAATTTAAACGGAGATAAAAATGAAATAGGAACCTTTGCAACTGTTGCTGTTGTAGCAACAATAGCTATTAAAATATTTTCGTATACGTTATCGGTTACTACAGAAACCATAGACGGACTTTTTATTTTTATCAGTTCGCTTATGCCGCCACTAATTACAATGGCATCAGCAGGCTCTGTTTCGATTGGTACGGCGGCAGGCTCGATATTTGTTGCAATGCAAGTGTTTATACATGTATGTAAATCAATTATGCTTCCGTTAGTATGCGTAATAACTGTTTTTTCTGTAAGTGATAAGCTGGGAGCAATGCCTTATCTTAATGGAATAACAAACATTTTAAAACAGGTCTTAAAGTGGGGAACAGGCTTTATGATAACCCTGTATAGCGTAATTATCGGATTACAAACACAAGCAGCAGCGACACTTGATACATTAGCGGGTAAAAGCATTAAATATGCAGTAGGCAGCTTTGTTCCTGTTGTTGGCGGAGCGTTATCGGAGTCGCTGGAAACAGTCATAGCAAGTGCAAAAACAATGTCAGGTGCTTTGGGAATTTCAGGAGTGATAGGCGTAGGATACATATGCTTGGTGCCTTTAATAAATGTTTGCACTGTGTCATTAGGCTTCAAATTGGCAAGTGCAATAGCTTCTGTCACCTCAGAAAAAAGAGTATGTCTGGTAATAGATGAATTCGCTCAAAGTATAGGACGAGTGTCTCTTATTTTACTGTCGGTAGCGGTAATGTTTATTATAAGCCTTGCGATGCTTTTAAACTTCAGGTGAAAATTATGAATGAATATCTAAAAACAGTAGTATCTGCGGTTTTTGCAGTAGGTATAATATCAGCAATTTTTCCGAAAGACAGCTTTGGAAAGTATATAAATATTCTGGCAAGTGTCTTAGTTTTGGCGGTGATACTTTCGCCTGTTTTAAATATAAGTAAAAATGACATTGATTTTGACAGAATAGATACAAAAAAACTAGAGCTTGATGTTAATACATATATAATGGAAGAATATGAGAAGGAACTGGCTCAAAACATTAGAGAAAGGCTTAAAGAAGAAACGAATCTTGATTTTTCGGTAGTGGTTTATGCAGATAAAGAGGAAGATGTAATAAATATAGACAAGATTGAATTGTCACCATATACATCAAAAGCATCGCATATAGTTTCTGAGTATTTAGGGATTCCCGAGAGGAGCATTGTAGAAAAGTGAAGGTAGAACTAAAAAAACTTTTTGGACAAATTAAGAATACAAAGGTTTTGTGCGTCATATTTATACTAGGGATAGCACTGCTTATGTTGCCTGGCGGTAGCAAGAAAAATAGCGAGAACAGTAATGTAAAAACTACAGACGATTTTACTTCATATCAAAAAGAATTAGAGGAAGATTTGTGTAAAATAATTTCTAAGATAAAGGGTGTGGGAAAGGTAGATGTAATGATAATTTTAGAGGATACAGGCAACACATATTTTGCCAAGGATGAATCCCAAAATACCGTCAATAACGATGGAGAAACAAGTAAAAACCGCAACAGCACCCATGTTTTGAAGAAAGAAAGCTCAAACAGCGAAGAGGCACTGATAACTAAAAAAACTTACCCTGAAATATCAGGCGTTTTAATTTGTGCAAAAGGGGCTGATGACCCTCAAATAAAAAACAATATAATAAAGGCTTCAAGAGCACTCCTGGGAGTAAAAAGCAACCGTATAGAAGTGTTGGAGCGAAAATAGAAAGAGGTAGGAGAAATGAACAGAAAAAATGACAAAAACAAAATGTTTATCGTAAGAAAAAGACAGATAGCGGCAGTATCCTTAATACTGCTAATAGGGATTGCAGGATATCTTAATCTCAGCATAAAAAACGGAGAAGAAGACCCTAATGTTTCTGTTATGTTTAATGAGGCGGCAAAGAAGCTTGGTGAGGCTAAAATGGTAAATTCTGATTCTGGTGATGTGACCGCAACGTCTAATTATTTTACAAATGCTAAAATGGACAGAGAAAAAAAGCGTGACGAATCTATAGAAATGTTATCCGAAATTTTAAACTCAGAGGGTGCAGACAGCGAGTCTAAGGAAAACGCACAGACACAGATTGAGCTTTTGGCAAAGTTTACAGAATGTGAGGTTACGGCAGAAAATCTCATCAAAGCCAAGGGGTATCAGGACTGTATCGTATTTATGGGAGAAAACGTGACAAGTATAGCGGTAATGACGGAAGGACTAAATGAAATTGATGCGGCAAGCATAACTCAAATAGCGGTAGACACGGGGGCGTGTACGGCAGAAGAGGTAAAAATTGTTGAGATAAAACCCAATTAAAAAAAAGAGTTGTAATTTCTTTAAAGTAATGATATAATAAATACAACAAAGATTTTGATTTGGAGGTATTTACAATGGCTGATAAAGAAATTACTTTTGAAACTAAAGATAATGGCGGTTCAATTAAAATTGCCAACGAGGTTGTTATGACAATTGCATCCCAGGCAGTAGGCGAAATTAAGGGAGCATCAGTTGCTTCAACGCTTACTGAAGGAATTGTAGATATTATAGTTAAGAAAAACACACAAAGAGGCATTCGTGTAAATACAGATGAAACGACGGGCGTTACAGACATCGACGTTCATATAAATGTTTGTTATGGTCTTAAAATTTTAGAAGTTTCCTGGGCTGTTCAGGAAGCGGTAAAAAAGAACGTGACAATGATGACAAACGTTAATCTCGGTAAGGTAAACGTATATGTTGATGGTGTCCTTGTTGAAAAAGACCCCAAACCTGAAAAGGTAAAAGAAGAAAAATAATATAAATTATGCAGGAATCGGTTTGCCGATTCCTGTTGTAAATTTGCAGGAAATGGAGAAGCACTTATGAAAATAGGATTTATTGGCGGCGGAAATATGGCGGGTGCAATTGCAAACGGCGTTATTGCATCAGGATTGTGTGAAAAGAAAGATATTTGCGTGTGCGATATAAATAAAGAAAGCTTACAAAAATACGATAGTGAAATTATTACATCTACTGACAATAAGGACGCACTTAACTGCGATTACATAGTTTTGGCAGTAAAGCCATTTGTTATGGCGAAGGTTTTAGAGGAATTGTCGGGCGTAAATCTTAACGGCAAGGTTTTCATATCAATTGCTGCAGGAATTACTGTAGCTGAAATTAAAGAAATACTAGGCAAAAAATCTAAGGTTGTTCGTGTTATGCCGAATACACCTGCTCAGGTTGGTGAGGGTATGACAGTGATAGCAAAGCCCGACGACTATGTAACTGATGATGAATTGTCTGACGTAGTCAGCGTTTTTTCTGCTGTAGGACAAACAGAAATTATGGAAGAGTCAATGATTAATGTGGTAACAGGTGTATCAGGCAGTAGTCCTGCGTATGTATTTATGTTGATTGAAGCAATGGGAGATGCAGGCGTTGCAGGTGGTATTCCGAGAGAAAAATCGTACAAATTAGCTGCACAGTCAGTTTTAGGCTCTGCAAAAATGGTTTTAGAAACAGGCAAACATCCCGCTGAGCTTAAGGATATGGTATGTTCGCCAAAGGGTACTACCATAGAGGCGGTAGCAGAGCTTGAAAAAAGAGGATTTCGTGCTGCGATTATAGAAGCAATAAAAAAGTGTAACGAAAAGGCAAATAATATTAAATAGAAATGGTGCGGTCTAAAACCGCACCATTTCTGTTTAATTTGACTCTACAATCTCTATATCTGTTGCAAAGTATATATCTCCCTGCATTTCATAGGTAAGCATTAGAAATGTACCTATTTTTATTTTCAAATTATTTTCATCTTTGTTAAATATACCAATTTTTCTCATAACCTCTGCAGAGGCTTTAAATTCATATTCTGTGCCCTCAATCATAATTTTTAGATAATTTTCGCCCAGAGAAGACAAACCACCCTGTGCCGTGGGCTTTCCGTTAACCTCTAGAAATTTTCCCTCGGGCTTAGTAATATTTTCGTTCAGTTCTGCAAGCGGCAGGTCTATTTCCTTAGAGTCATTACATGCGACTAATAAAGAAAAGGCACACACAACACACAAAATTGACGATAAAATTCTTTTTTTCATAATAATCACCTTTGTTTATTTAATCTTTTTCTTATTACATCGTTGTAATAGCGTGCAAAAAATCCTAAAAAGCAGTCATAAAAGAAAAAACCAACCTCTAAAACTACAACCACCAGGAAGGTATTTGCAAGAACAAAATCTATAATTGTACCTAACGACAGATAGTTTAAAACAACATACTTAACTACAAAAAATACCACAATAAGTAAAGCATTAAAAAACATAATTTTTACAAGTAATTCGAGTTTAATATTTTTTATGCTCTCGATATGAAGCTTAAGTATTGGATAATAGCCTATAATTGCTATAAAAAGAAAAACATTACCCTTTGACGGAATCAGTAAGAGCGAAAGAAGAGAGGTTGCGACAAACTGTATCCAGGCATATTTTATACCGCATTCCAGGACTGTGACCAACATACACATAGATGTGAGTGCTAAAAGTGCTATTTTCCCGGTAGGAACATAAGATGAACCAAAGAGAAAAACAAGTGTCAGTGCTGTCATTATTGAAGATGTTGTGATTTTCTTTGTCATTTTCATACCTCTTTAGCAACAACTGATTAAGTCGCCACCCATGCATTCACAACAGCAATCCGCACAAATCAGATTGCTACAACAGTTACACATGGTGGCATCAGACATTCCGCCACCTACAGTTCTATATTGTTGAGCTTGATTTTCTATTGCGTTTAACGTACGCCTGTATTCTAAATTGTTGGGAGCCATATTAACTGCCTGGCGTATAAAGTTAACACCCTGTGTGTGCCACCCACGGCGAAGGCATACCATACCTTTTAAGTAAAACCATTCTGCGTTTCTGTCAGTTATTGCATCTAAAAGTCGCTCTGCCTCGTCTATTGAACCAATATTAATATAGTTTCTTATCTGGGCAAAATTTCCCGCCCCCGAATATGATGAGTGAGAGCTGCCAGAATATGAGCCTGAAGCGTTCCCGCCTGTTAGCGTGTCGTAAGCTTCGTTTATTTCTTTAAACTTTTCAGCAGCCAAATCAGCCAAAGGGTTACCTATATATCTGTCGGGGTGGTACTGTTTAGCCAGCTTTCTGTATGCAGATTTTATTTCTTCCTGCGAGGCGTTTTTAGATACGCCTAAAACTTCATAAGGGTCACGCATTTTTATTTTCTCCTTTTATAACCCTGTCGAGTACACCCGACAGGCCTAAGTATATAATATTATCTAAAATAGGCTTGTTGATTTTTAAGTCAAGCAATTCGTAGCTGTTTGCCATACTGCTTAAATCAAATGTCAAAATATTAAACAACTCATCATTGTCAAGCTTGTTTTCCGAGAGTAAAAACGGGTTGAAGCTTTTTTTCTTTCTGTCCTTTTCTATGTCCTCATAAGCATCTAAAATATAAATAAATCTCCCCAACATATATCCTATTTGAGAAAGAATTCGTGAGTCCTTTTCATCTGTTATAAAATCAGGTGAAAAAAGTATTTTTAAAAGCTCGGCAAAAATATGTGATAATTCATCTGTATCGCTGCATTTATTCTTTTCTAAATCTGACAATTTATTTATCTGTTTACGACAATCCAGGAAAAGCCTTTTGTAATTCTTGTTTAGCTTATGTCTGGCACGAAAAAGTAATATATAGATAAATGCTGCTTTTAGTGATTTTTCGTCGTTGATGTCGTCCTCTAATTTTAAAAGTGCTAAAATTATCATAGCTGCGGCACTATATGAAAGTGATTTGTTTTTTTTGAGCACAGGAGTTTTTTTGGTCGGATGTGCTATACAAATCTCATTTTTTGCCTCATAATTATCTTCTGTTACCGATGAAAGAATAAGTGCTAAAAAAACAGAATCATAATTTAAGCAAAAACGGGAAAAATAACCATATTCACTTTTCAGAGTTTTACAAAGTCCGCAGTAGTAGGACTTATATACGTTGTATTCACGTATTTTTAATTCGTCCTTATTGACCCTGACATATCCAAACATATAATCACCAGAATTAGTATAACATAAAAATTACTAAAATGCACCAAAAACTTTAAAACTTTAAAATTTGTTTATAATTTAAAAAAATGGTGAAATTTACTTGAAATTTTCCAAAAAATGTACTATAATATATGGGCATAGTTTTTTATTACAAATGTTTATTATTTTTATGAGGTGAAAGATATGAAATTAACAGTTGAAGACATCAAGGTTTCAGGTAAAAAAGTCTTGGTTCGTTGCGACTTTAACGTGCCACTAAACGATAAGCTTGAAATCACGGACGAAAACAGAATCGTAGGCTCATTACCTACAATCAAGTATTTGATTGAAAATGGTGCCAAGGTTATCCTTTGCTCACATATGGGCAAACCCAAGGGAGAGCCAAAGCCTGAGTTGTCATTAGCACCTGTTGCTAAGAGCTTATCTGAAAAATTAGGAAAAGAAGTAATCTTTGCTGCTGATGATAACGTAGTCGGCGAAAACGCAAAGTCTGCTATTTCAAAAATGAATGACGGCGATGTCGTATTACTTCAGAATACACGTTACAGAGCAGAAGAAACAAAGAATGTTGACGAATTTTCAAAGGAATTAGCATCACTTTGTGATATTTTTGTAAATGACGCTTTTGGTACAGCTCACCGTGCACATTGTTCAAATGTTGGTGTTTCTAAGTATGTTGATACAGCTGTTGCAGGATACCTGATTGAAAAAGAAATTGAATTTTTAGGTAACGCAGTAAATACACCCGTAAGACCTTTAGTTGCAATTTTAGGCGGTTCTAAGGTTTCATCTAAAATTTCGGTTATTGAAAACCTCTTAAAGAAGGTTGACAAGCTTATCATTGGTGGTGGTATGGCTTACACATTCTTTGCAGCACAGGGCAAGACAACAGGAACATCACTTTTAGAGCCTGACTATATTGACTATGCAAAGAAAATGTTAGAAACTGCAGGTGACAAAATTTTACTTCCTGTTGATACGGTAGTTGCTAAGGAATTTAACAACGATGCAGAATCTATGGTAGTAGAAGGCAATATCCCTGAAGATTATATGGGATTAGACATTGGTCCTAAGTCGATTGAACTGTTCTCAAACGCTATTTCTGATGCTAAGACAGTTGTTTGGAACGGACCTATGGGCGTATTTGAAATGAGCAACTTTGCTAAAGGTACAAACACAATTGCTAAAAAGTTAGCTGAATTAGATGCTACAACAGTTATCGGTGGCGGCGACAGTGTTGCTGCAGTTAATCAGGCAGGTTTAGGCGATAAGATGAGCCATATTTCAACAGGTGGCGGTGCATCTTTAGAATACTTGGAAGGTAAAGAATTACCCGGTATTGTTTGCTTAACAGATAAATAATTTGACAATTTGGAGGAAACAAAAATGGCAAGAAAGAAAATTATTGCGGGCAACTGGAAAATGAACAAAACACCATCTGAGGCTGCTGCACTTATAAAGGAGCTTATACCTTTAGTTGAAATTTCTGATGCTGATGTAGTTATTTGCACACCTGCTGTTGATTTAGCAATTGCAACAGAATTGACAAAGGGTACAAACATTTCAGTAGGTGCTGAAAATATGCATTGGGAAGAAAGTGGTGCATATACAGGCGAAATTTCAGCTGATATGTTATTAGACTTAGGTGTTAAATATGTAATAATCGGTCACTCAGAAAGACGTGAATATTTTGCAGAAACAGACGAAACAGTAAATAAGAAGGTTAAAAAAGCTTTAGAAAAGGGCATCACACCTATCCTTTGCTGTGGCGAAACCTTAGAACAACGCGAAATGGGCATTATGAAGGAATTTGTTCGTATGCAGATTAAGGCAGATTTTTCAGGAATCAGTGCTGATGATGCTAAAAAGGTAGTTATCGCTTATGAACCTATCTGGGCAATCGGTACAGGTAAAACAGCTACTGCTGACCAGGCAGATGAGGCTTGTGGAATTATCCGTGACGTTATTGCCGAAATCTATGATGCTCCTACAGCGGAAGTAATCAGAATTCAGTATGGCGGCAGTATGAATGCAGGTAACGCAGTAGAACTTTTATCTAAGCCGAATATTGATGGTGGTCTTATCGGTGGTGCATCATTAAAAGCACCTGATTTTTCAAAAATCACAAACTGGAATAAATAATTTAAAAGACTGCGAAACCGCAGTCTTTTTTAAAGAAAAAGGACGGTTAATATGAAGAAACCTTTATTATTATGTATTATGGATGGATTTGGAATTAATCCTGACAAAACTGGTAACGCTGTTGATATAGCAAAAACTCCTAACCTGGACAAAATTTTTGCACAATTTCCAAGCACAACGCTTGCGGCTAGTGGTATGGCGGTTGGTCTTCCTGACGGACAGATGGGTAACTCTGAGGTAGGTCATACAAATATTGGTGCAGGCAGAATAGTTTATCAGGAACTTACAAGAATTACAAAATCAATTGCCGATGGCGACTTTTTTGAGAATGAAGCATTGCTTAAAGCAGTTGAAAATTGCAAAAAGAATGACAGTGCATTTCATATAATGGGACTTTTGTCTGATGGCGGTGTTCATAGCCATAACACACATATTTATGGAATCGTGGAGTTGGCTAAAAGATATGGACTTAACAAAGTTTTTGTTCATTGTTTTTTAGACGGACGTGACGTTCCCCCTTCATCAGGCAAGGATTTTGTTGCGGAAATGGCAGATGAACTTAAAAAAATCGGCGTAGGCAAAATCGCAACAGTTATGGGCAGATACTATGCTATGGACAGAGATAATCGTTGGGAAAGAGTTGAAAAAGCTTACAACGCAATGGTGTTAGGCGAAGGCGAAACCGCAGCTTGCGGAATTTGTGCAGTTGCTAACTCTTATGAAAATGGGGTAACAGACGAATTTGTGCTTCCTACAGTTGTTGTAGAAAACGGCGAGGCAATTGGTAAAATTTCAGAAAACGACAGCGTTGTTTTTGCAAATTTCAGACCTGACAGAGCAAGAGAAATTACAAGAACAATTGTAGACCCTGATTTTAACGGCTTTGAAAGAAAGTATTTTAACACATACTTTGTTTGTATGACACAGTACGATAAAACAATGCCAAATGTAGATGTCGCATTTAAACCTCAGGTATTAACAAATACATTAGGAGAATATTTAAGTCTGAAGGGCAAAAAACAGTTAAGAATTGCTGAAACAGAAAAATACGCACACGTTACATTTTTCTTTAACGGCGGTGTTGAAAAGGTTTCAGAGGGCGAGGACAGAGCTTTAATTAATTCGCCCAAGGTTGCAACCTACGACTTAAAGCCTGAAATGAGTGCATATGAGGTAACCGATAAACTAATGGAAAAGTTAGATGAGGGCGACTTAGATGTTATAATATTAAACTACGCAAACTGCGATATGGTAGGTCATACAGGTATTATTGACTGTGCAGTAAAGGCAGTTGAAACAGTTGATACCTGTGTAGGCAGAGTTGCAGATAAGGTGTTGTCTTTAGGCGGTGCAATGTTAATTACAGCCGACCACGGAAATGCGGACCAAATGATTGACCCTGATACAAAAGGACCATTTACCGCACACACAACATTCCCTGTACCTTTTATTGTATTGGGCTTAGGAGATGTAAAGCTTCGCCAAGATGGAGTTTTAGCAGATATTGCTCCTACAATGCTAAAAATCCTGGATTTAGAAAAACCTCAAGAGATGACGGGAAAAAGTATTATTGAATAATAATTTTAAAAAAGATGCACATTCTAAAAATAGAATGTGCATTTTTTAATGCAATAATATGGAGGTTAGTATGGACTATATTGAGATTGCCGACATCTGTGCAAGAGAAATTTTAGACTCACGGGGAAATCCAACGGTAGAGGCGAGTGTTACTACAGAGGAGGGAATTGTTGCACGTGCATCAGTTCCGTCGGGTGCATCAACAGGTGCATATGAGGCTGTTGAGCTTCGTGATGGCGATAAGTCAAGATACAATGGTTTGGGCGTAAAAAAAGCAGTGTCTAAGGTAAACAACGAGATAGCGGATAGACTTATTGGTGCTAATGTGTTAAATCAGCGTGAAATAGATAAGATTATGATACAGGAGGACGGAACAAAGAACAAAGAAAATTTTGGTGCTAATGCCATACTTTCTGTATCGTTGGCTGTGGCTAAGGCTGCGGCGGCGTCACAGGGCTTGAGCTTATATCGCTATTTAGGCGGTGTGAATTCGTGTGTTTTGCCTGTACCGATGATGAATATTTTAAATGGGGGCAAGCACGCAGATAATAGCGTGAATTTGCAAGAGTTTATGATTATGCCCACAGGTGCAAAAAGCTTTTCGGAGGCAATACGACAATCAACCGAGGTATTTCATTCCTTAAAAAAAGTGTTAAAGGCTAAGAATTATTCTACTTCTGTAGGAGATGAGGGTGGCTTTGCACCTAATTTAAAATCCGATGAAGAGGCACTATCACTAATTTGTGAGGCAATTGATTCGGCAGGATATTCGCAAGGGACTGATTTTAAAATAGCGATGGACGCAGCCTCGACGGAGCTTTATGAAGAGGCAAAAAAAATCGGCAAGGACGGATACTATTTCTGGAAAACAGATGATTTTAAGGACCGGGATGAAATGATAAGGTTTTGGGAGGATTTATCAAATAAATACCCAATAATTTCCCTCGAAGACGGATTATCGGAAGAAGATTGGGACGGTTTTAAAAACTTGACCGCCACTTTAGGTAAAAAAATCCAGTTAGTAGGCGATGATTTATTTGTAACAAACACCGAAAGATTAGAAAGAGGAATAAAATCAGGCTGTGCCAATTCCATTTTAATTAAAGTAAACCAGATAGGTACTTTAACTGAAACCTTAGAAGCAGTAGAAATGGCTAATCGTGCAGGATATACTGCAGTTACTTCGCACAGAAGCGGAGAAACCGAGGATACAACGATTGCGGATATTTCAGTTGCTACAAATTCGGGACAGATTAAAACAGGTGCACCATCCAGAACAGACAGAGTTGCAAAGTACAACAGACTCTTAAGAATAGAAGAAGAGCTGGGAAGTCAGGCACGCTTTTTGGGTGATAAAGCATTTTTTAATTTGACACAATAAATAAAAAATTGCCACAAAACGTCACTTGTGTTGAAAAAGGGTATTTTTAGTGATAAAATATCGGCAGGAGGCGGTAATTTGTGCTGATGATTGAGGACGAATTTGACAGCTATTATGTGATAAAAATTTCTGAAAATTCTGGTGACAGGTATTTTTTTAGTGCAAGGATGTTTGTTAAAAATATTGACCTTGCAAAAAAGTTTAATACCATAAGAAGTGCAAAAAGAAGTATAAAGCTGATAGCCAATTTAAATTGCAAAATAGAAAAAATTAAAAGAAATAATTTTTGAAAAAATGCAAACACTATTTCTAAAGAGGCAAAGAGTCTCTTTATAAATAGGAGGGATAAGAATGGATTGCAGTACAAAAGCAAACAGCTCAATTAAATGCACAGTAGATGAATGTAAATATCATTGTTGTGACAAGGAATATTGTTCACTTGATTGCATTTCGATAGGTTCACACGAAAAAAATCCTGAGGTATGTGAATGTGTTGATTGTAAATCATTTGCAAAAAAATAATTAAATAGCCAAAAAAAGGGAGTTTTTCTACGGAAAAGCTCTCTTTTTTTGTTGACTTTAGGATTGGCTTATGCTATAATATTTCTGATATAGACTTATTAATCTTATGCACCAAAAAACTAATTCTAAAAGGATTTGAGGTAGACTGTATGAACAAAGCTTTTGACAGAAAAATTGTGTTTGAAAATGGCGAGGAATACTATGGCTATGGCTTTGGAGCAGATTGTAACAAAGTGTGTGAAATAGTATTTAATTCCTCGGTGGTTGGTTATCAGGAAATTATTTCCGATTTGTCATATGCAAACCAAATGGTTGTTATGACATATCCGTTGATTGGTAATTATGGTGTTACCGACGAGGATTTTGAGGCAAAGGTGCCATCAATCGGTGCTATCGTAGTTAGAGATTATAACGATATGCCAAGTAATTTCCGCTATACAAAAACATTAGCAGAATTCCTCGAGGAGAACGGAATTCCCGGAATTTACGGAGTAGATACGAGGAAGCTGACTCGAAGTATTCGTGATTTAGGTACCAGACATGCTATTATCACAGATTATGAAACGCCAACAGAGGAAGCTGTTAAATTGTTAAAAAATGTCCATCTGTCTGAAAATTTAATTGAAAAGGTCAGCTGTAAAAAGCGTTGGTATTCAAGAACTACAAGCCACACCTATAATATTGTTGCTATTGACTGTGGCATAAAAATGAGTATTATAAGGAACTTAAATGCTGTTGGTTGCAATGTTACAGTTGTTCCGTACAACACAACTGCCGAAGAAATTGAATTTATGAAGCCTGACGGAGTTTTCGTATCAAACGGACCCGGAAAACCCGAATTGGCAACAGAAGTTATAGAAACTGTCAAAAAGCTTTTAGGACACTATCCAATGTTCGGTATTGGCTTAGGTCATCAAATAATTTGTCTTTCCTATGGTGCAAAAATAGAAAAAATGAAAGTCGGACACCGTGGCGGATATCCTGTAAGAGATTTACTTACAGGTAAAATCTATTCAACAGCACAGAATCACGGCTATGTAGTTTTAGAAGAATCATTAAAAAACACACCGTTAGAAATAACTCATAAAAATGTTTCTGACGGAAGTGTAGAGGGCGTTCGCTCTATTCGTGACAAGGTGTTCTCAGTTCAATATAATCCTGAAAGTGCCCCCGGCCCGCAGGATAGCGGATATCTCTTCGGACAGTTTATAGAAATGATAAAGGAGGCACAGCACAATGCCTAAAAGAGAAGACATTAAAAAAGTATTGGTAATAGGCTCAGGTCCTATTGTAATTGGTCAGGCTGCAGAATTTGACTATGCAGGTACACAGGCTTGTCTGGCATTAAAAGAGGAGGGGTACGAGGTTATCTTATGTAACTCAAACCCTGCAACAATTATGACAGACACCACAATTGCAGATAAGGTATATATGGAACCTTTAAATCTTGAATATATTGCTAAAATCATCCGTTATGAGCGTCCTGATGCAATTGTTCCGGGTATTGGCGGTCAGACAGGATTAAACCTTGCTATGCAGTTAGATAAAAAAGGAATTTTAGCTGAGTGTAGCGTTAAGCTTTTAGGAACAAGCCGTGAAAGTATCGAGATGGCAGAGGACAGAGAACTTTTCAAAGAGCTTTGCGAACGTATTGGCGAGCCTGTTATTCCATCGGAAATTTCTTACTCAATTGAAGAGGCAAAGGAGGCAGCTTCTCGTATCGGATACCCTGTTGTTTTGCGTCCTGCATTCACTTTGGGTGGTACAGGCGGCGGTTTTGCTGACAATGATGAGGAATTAGCTGAAATTATGAAAAACGCACTTAAGCTTTCTCCCGTGGGTCAGGTGTTGGTAGAAAAGAGTATTAAGGGCTATAAAGAAATTGAATTTGAAGTAATGCGTGATAAAAATGATACTGCAATTGCAATATGCAGTATGGAAAATTTAGACCCTGTTGGTATTCATACGGGCGATTCAATCGTTGTAGCTCCTAGCCAAACACTCACAAATAAAGAGTATCATATGCTTCGTGATAGTGCCCTAAAGCTTATTCGCGAATTGAAAATCGAGGGCGGTTGCAACGTACAGTTTGCACTAGACCCGCAGTCATTTAAATATTACTTAATTGAGGTAAACCCAAGAGTATCCCGTTCGTCTGCACTTGCTTCTAAGGCCAGTGGTTATCCGATTGCGAGAGTAACCGCAAAAATAGCTGTTGGTATGACATTAGAAGAAATTGCGCTTGGTGGTTTAACCGCTGCGTGTGAGCCTACAATAGATTACGTAGTAACAAAAATGCCAAGATTTCCATTTGACAAGTTTACACAGGCTTCAAATAAGCTGTCAACTCAAATGAAGGCAACAGGCGAGGTTATGTCGATTGGCAGAACGATGGAGGAAAGCTTATTAAAAGCAGTTCGTTCTTTAGAAATTGGTGTTTGTCACTTATATATGTCAAAGTTTGACAAGAATAAAATGACAGTTGATGAGCTTATGGACTATATTGCAGAAGGAACAGATGATAGAATTTATGCAATTGCTCAGTTGATGTATTTAGGTGTGGACCATTCAAGAATTTGTAATGCTACACAGATTGATATGTTTTTCTTAGATAAGATAAAAAATATCGTTGATTTCGAAAGAGTTTTGGAAAATCCTGATAACAAGGGAGATGTAGAGCTTCTTTATAAAGCTAAGAAGATGGGATTTTCAGATAAATATATAGCTCATCTTTGGAAAGTGCCTGAAGACGAGGTATATAATATAAGAAAAGAAAACAATATGTTCCCTGTATATAAGATGATTGACAGCTGTGCGGGTGAAGTAGTAAGTGATATTCCATACTTCTACTCAACATATGAGGACGAGAATGAATCAATACCTTCTGACAGAAAGAAAATTGTAGTTTTAGGCTCAGGTCCTATACGTATCGGTCAGGGCGTAGAATTTGACTATTCAACAGTTCACGCAGTGCAGACAATCAAAAAATTCGGCTATGAGGCTATTATTATTAACAATAACCCCGAAACAGTTTCAACAGACTATACAACTGCAGATAAGCTCTACTTTGAGCCATTGACCGTTGAAGATGTTATGAGTGTTGTTGAATTAGAAAAGCCGTTGGGTGTTATTGCTTCTTTAGGCGGTCAGACTGCTATTAATTTAGCTGATGGTCTTATGAAACGCGGTGTTAAACTAATAGGTACAGATTGCGAGGCAATCGAACGTGCAGAAAACCGCGATTCATTCGAAAAAATTATGGAGGAGTTGAAAATTCCTCAGCCAAACGGCAAAGCAGTAACAAAAATCGAAGACGGCATAAAAGCGGCAGAAAGCATAGGATATCCTGTTCTTGTTCGTCCGAGCTATGTGCTTGGAGGTCGTGCCATGGAAATAGTAGCCGACGAAAAAGGACTTCGTCACTATCTGAAAACCGCCGTAGAAATCGATGAGGACAAACCTGTTTTAGTTGATAAATATATTATTGGTAAAGAAGTAGAGGTTGACGCAGTTTGTGATGGTACTGACATCTTTGTTCCTGGCATTATGGAGCACGTTGAGCGTACAGGTATCCACTCTGGTGACTCAATTTCAGTTTATCCTACGTTTAGTATTTCACAGAATGTAAAGGATACAATATTAGACTATACAAAAAGATTGGGCTTAGGCATAGGAATTGTTGGACTTTACAATATTCAGTTTATCGTTGATAAAGACGAAAATGTATTTGTAATAGAGGTAAATCCCCGTTCTTCTCGTACTGTTCCTTTCTTGTCAAAGGCAACAGGCTACAGTCTTGCAGATATCGGCACGCTAGTTATCTTAGGAAAAACACTAAAGGAGCAGGGCATAACAGAAATTTACCCTGAAGAAAAGAAACGTTGGTATGTAAAGGTACCTGCCTTTTCATTCTCAAAAATCCGTGGCGTTGACACATATCTTTCCCCTGAAATGAAGTCAACGGGTGAAGCAATCGGATATGACGATTCTTTAACACGTGCACTTTATAAAGCACTGCAGGCAGCAGATATGCACGTTGTAAATTATGGAACAGTATTTGCAACAATTGCCGACAATGATAAAGAGGAAGCACTACCTCTAATTAAACGTTTTTATAACCTTGGGTTTAATATTGAGGCTACAGACGGAACGGCTAAATTCTTAAAGGAAAACGGAATTAAAACTCGCGAAAAGACAGTTGACGATGGTCCTGACGGAATATTAGACCATATGAGAAAAGGCTTTGTAACCTATGTTATAAACACAAAGGATATGCACTCAAATGACCAGCAGACAAGCGGATATATTTTACGTCGCTGTGCCGCTGAAAACAATATCACAACATTTACCGCGTTAGACACAGTAAGAGTGTTCTTAGATGTTTTAGAGGAAATGACAATTTGTGTATCAACTATTGACTCATAAAATAAAAAGCTTTCAAAACAAAAAATATGTCGTCTTGATTTAAGACGACATATTTTGTTATTTATTATTTTAATGTGTATCTATTGCATTTTTTCGTAATTTAGGGTAAAATATTTAAAGAATTATTTAAAAGGCGTGGTATTAGTGGAGCAAGTAAAAAACAGAATTAAAGAATTAACTGAACTTTTAACATATCACTCTCATCAGTATTATGTGTTGGATAATCCGCAAATTACTGATTACGAATATGATATGCTGCTTCGTGAGTTAAAAGAACTGGAAGAAAAACACCCGGAGTTTCGTGATCCGGCTTCACCAACAGTACGCGTAATAGGAAATGTTGCCGAAAATTTTGAAAGTGTCACACATACTGTTCCTATGCTTAGCTTAAATGATGCGTTTTCAAAAGATGAGATTTTAGATTTTGACAGAAGAGTAAGAGATGCAGTAGGAAGTGTCGAATATGTCACTGAATACAAAATTGACGGACTTTCAGTATCATTAGAATATGAAAACGGACTTTTTGTTCGCGGCTCTACCCGAGGCGATGGCTTAGTGGGAGAGGACGTAACTGAAAATTTAAAGACCATAAATTCCATACCTTTGCGTTTAACCCGTAATATCCCATACCTCGAGGTACGCGGAGAAGTCTTTATGTCAAAAGCTACCTTTGATGCTTTAAATAATGAAAGAGAGAAAAAGGGGCTTTCACTTTTTGCAAATCCGAGAAATGCTGCCGCAGGTTCACTTCGTCAGCTGGATTCATCGGTCGCACGAGAAAGAAATTTAGATATATTTATTTTTAATATTCAACGCTCAGAGGGTCTTGATCATGCAACTCACCATCAAGGTCTGGCATTTTTGTCAGAGTTGGGTTTTAAAACTGTACAACAAAATGAAGTCTTTAAAAATATAGAGGATGCCTTTTTAAAGGTTGAACAAATCGGTAACGAGCGTGACTTGTTGCCCTTTGATATTGATGGTGCGGTTATTAAGGTAAATAATCTCGAACTAAGAGAACGTCTGGGAACAACTGCCAAATGTCCTCGTTGGGCAGTTGCCTATAAATATCCGCCAGAAACTAAAAAAACAAAGCTTTTGGATATATTTGTTCAGGTGGGCAGAACGGGAAAAATCACGCCTAATGCTTTACTTACACCCGTACGTGTTGCAGGTAGTGTAATTTCTAAAACAACGCTTCACAATATCGACTTTATTCGTGAACGAAATATTAAAATAGGCGATAATGTATATGTCAGAAAAGCAGGAGATATCATTCCTGAAATTGTAGGAATTGAGCCTCGCGACAGAGATGGAAGTGAGGTAGAATTCAATATGCCTGAATTTTGTCCTGAGTGTAACGCACCTGTTGTAAGGATTGAGGGAGAAGCGGCTCATCGTTGCACAGGAGATAGTTGCCCTGCACAGCTTTTGCGTAGATTGATGCACTTTGTATCTCGTGACGCTATGGATATTGAGGGCTTGGGTCCTGCGTTGCTAGAAAAGCTTTTAGATGAGAAATTAATTAAATCCCCTGCGGATTTATATGACTTAAAAAGAGAAAATATTGCTTCCCTTGAAAAAATGGGAGAAAAAAGTGCAGATAATTTAATAAATTCTATAAATGAAAGTAAAACACGCGAATTATACAGGTTTTTATATGCTTTGGGTATAAATTTAAACGGCTTAAAGACGTGTAAGACCATTTGCCGTCGCTTTAAAAATATGGAAGAAATTATGTCTGCTAATTTTGATGATTTCATTAAAATCTCAGACGTTGGAGAAAAAACAGCTCAAAATATCGTAAATTTCTTCTCGAATGATGAAAACAGAAGGTTGGTTTTAAGACTTATTGATTTAGGTCTTAATGATAAAACGGAGGAAGTGCTTATAAGCGACTCGTTACTTGCGGGTAAAAAGTTTGTTGTTACGGGCAAGTTTGAAGAATTTTCGCGTGATGAAATTGTTCAAAAAATCGAAGAAAACGGTGGCGAGGCTGTAGGCTCAGTTTCTAAAAAAACCGATTTTTTAATTGTTGGCGAGAACGCCGGAAGTAAGCTTATAAAAGCTGAGAGCTTAGGTATAAAAACACTTTCGTTAAATGAATTTTTAGAAATGATAAATAACTAAAATACAGGAGGCACACATCAATGCTTGCAAAAAAATACAAGGATATGTTAACACAAAAATCTGTAATTCGCGAGTTGTCGGAATTTGCAACTGCGAGGGGTAAAGAAATCGGATATGAAAACGTATTTGATTACAGTCTTGGAAACCCATCTATTCCTGTTCCGCAGAAACTTACGGACTATCTTATTAAAATTTTAAATGAAGAAAACCCAATAGCACTTCACGGATATAGCCCGAGTCTTGGTATTCCTGAGGTTAAGGAAAAAATAGCAAAATCGTTAAATCGCCGCTTTGATATGAATTACAGTGGCTCTAATATATTTATGACCTCGGGTGCCGCAGGTGCTATTGCACATGCAGTGCGATGCGTAACTGAACCGGGAGATGAGGTGTTGTCCTTTGCACCGTTTTTTCCGGAATATATACCATACATAAATCATTCCGGTGCAATTTTAAAGACTGTTCCTGCCAACACAGAAGATTTTCAGATTAATTTTACTGAATTTACAAAAATGTTGACAGATAGAGTAGCAGCGGTTTTGATTAATACTCCAAACAACCCGTCAGGCGTTGCGTATTCTGAAAAAACACTTAAAAAATTGGCAGAAATTTTAGAAGAAAAATCCAAAGAATACGGACATATCATTTACCTTATTTCTGATGAGCCATATCGTGAAATAATATTTGATGGAATTACATCTCCTTACCCTGCAAAATTTTATAAGTATACACTTACCTGCTATTCATTCTCAAAATCATTATCTCTGCCGGGTGAACGTATAGGATATGTTGCAGTACATCCGGAGTGTCCGGAGGCAGATACAATGGTAGTTATGATGGGACAGATTTCACGAGGTATCGGACACAACTGTCCTGCGTCACTTTTTCAATTAGCAGTCGCTGAAAATGCAGATTTAACCGCCGACCTCTCTGTTTATGAAACAAATATGAATATATTGTATGATGCACTAACGGAGCTTGGTTTTACTTGTGTCAGACCAAACGGTACATTTTATATTTTCCCTAAGGCACTTGAGGAGGATTCTGTTGCTTTCTGCAAAAAGGCTTTAAAATATGATTTGATACTAGTACCTGCAGATTCGTTTGGCTGCCCGGGATATTTCAGAATGGCATACTGTATTGATACAGAAAAAGTAAAACGTTCGGTTCAGGCATTAAGAAAATTTGTTGAAACAGAATATCCAAACAGATAAAAACATCAGGCTGTGGGCTTTGACCACAGCCTGATGTTTTAGTGCTGGACGGAAAATAGCACAGATTGGAGAAACTGAGCGAAAAAAGGCTACGCTTTTTTCGGTTACCCGACGGCGTACGGGGTACGCCGAGAGGCGAAGTTTGTTCAAAACACAAGGCAATAAAAACAGAAGGAATTTGCAATATGCAAATTCCTTCCTATGTCTTATCTTTTTTTACTTATTGTTAAAATTTAAAAGGCACTTTTAACACACTTTTCTTTGCCTTGTGTGGTGTGTGCATTTTACTACAGCACCTTTTTAAAAATCGATTAGCAATCTATAGTTTTTGCAAGCTCAAATTCGTCTTGTATTTCTTGTGATGGTGCCTTTGTAAGAAGTGAAACAACCACAATAGCAAGGCAGGAGATTATAAATGCCGGTAAAAGTTCATATATTGCAAAAATTCCGCCTAACGGATTTAGAACAAGTTTCCAAACGAATACGGATATACCGCCTGCTAACATACCTGCAATTGCACCCGCCCTTGTCGTACGCTTCCAAAACAGAGAGAAGAGAATCAAAGGACCGAATGTCGCACCAAAGCCTGCCCAAGCAAAGCTTACTATTACAAAGATTATACTATTTTCATCAAGAGCAATAATAATACCAATGAGTGCTATAACTAAAAGAGTGATTCTGCTTGCAATCATAACCTGCTTGTCGGTAGCATTTTTCTTCAATATCCCTTGGTACAGATTTTTTGAAAATGCAGAAGCAGCAATAAGCAAGTAAGAGTCTGACGAGCTTATCGTAGCGGCTAAAATACCTGCCATTGTAACACCTGCGACAATAGGATGGAAAAGAACCTGACTCATTTCAATAAATATATTTTCAGCAGAAGCCTTTGTCAAAAGAAGTGTAGGATTCCAGCCTCTTCCTATAAGACCGATAGAAACTGCAGCGGCAAGTGAAATTATAACCCATACTGTTGCAATTCTTCTGGATGATTTTAGTTCGTCTGATTTTCTGATAGCAATAAATCTTAACAGAACCTGAGGCATACCAAAGTAGCCAAGCCCCCAGGCAAGCATTGAAATTGCTGATAAAATTCCATAAGGAGCAGGAGTTGAATCAAAGAGTGCAACACCGTTTTCAACTTTCTGCACACCATCTGCCATAGTGGGCGATGCAATACTGAAAAACTCCATAAATCCGGGAATGTTTTTAATATTTTCAACAACCTGTGAAAAACCACCTGCAGCAAATGTTCCTGAAACAAGTATAGCAACAAGTGCGAAAATCATAACAATAGCCTGCATAAAATCAGATACACTTTCTGCTAAAAAACCACCCAAAAAGGTGTAAACTATAACAAATAATGCACCCAAAATCATAACCAATTGATAATCAAGACCAAACATCTGATTAAAAAGCTTGCCGCATGTTACGAAACAGCTTCCTGCATAAACTGCAAAGAAAATAAGTATGAATAAAGAAGCGATTGCCATAATAACCTTTTTGTTTTCTTTGAAACGATTGCTGAAAAAGTCCGGGATTGTAATAGCATTTCCGGCTACAAAGGAATATTTTCTCAAACGCTTTGAAACTATAAGCCAGTTTAAATATGTACCTATGGCCAAGCCTAAGGCTGTCCAGAAAGCATCTGCAAAACCACACCAGTATGCTACGCCGGGAAGTCCCATCAGGAGCCAACCGCTCATATCTGAAGCTTCAGCACTCATAGCTGCAACCCATGGTCCAAGTGTACGACCGCCAATGAAAAAGTTTTCTGAATTTTTGTTGGAGCGTTTAGCAAAATAAGCTCCGATGCCTATAACAACTAAAATGTAAACGCACATTGTTATAAACATCTGTAATGTTTTTCCGTCCATCTGATTACTCCTAATCTTTTATTTTTTTATTTACCATATTATAACATACTTTTTATAAAATGTACATTATTTTTTACTTTTTTAGTAAAAAAAAGTGAAAGTCACCTTATAATGCTTGACAAAAACTGACAAAATGTATATAATGGGTGTAGTTTAATATTGTGTTAAGTGAAGTTTGCAGGAAAAAGATTAATTCTTACCGAAGGAGTAACGCTCTCAGGTTAAAAGACTGTGAATGGATAACATTCCGGAGAAGCTCATACATTTGGGTGCCGAAGGTGCAAGGCTTTATGCTAATCTCTCAGGCAAAAGGACGGAAAAATTATAACCTTTAATTTTGTGTTATATTCCTTTTGCATTGCGTGTTTTCGCGATGCTTTTTTATTTACTTAGCTAATATTAAAAAAATATCATTTAAGAAATGAGGAATGTTTTAATGGAAAATTTTTTGGCTATTGTCAGTAAAGTCAACGGAACGGTAAATGGTTGGGTGTGGGGCCCTGTAATGTTGGTATTTTTGGTTGGCACAGGAATTTTAATTACTTGTGGTCTTAAATTCTTCCAGATTTCAAAAATCGGTTTATGGATGAAAAACACATTTGGCGTTATGTTCAAAAAGAGCGAAAAAGACGCAAGCGGAAAAACAATCACACCTTTTCAGGCTATTTGTACTGCTTTGGGCGGTACAGTAGGTGTTGGTAATGTTGTAGGTGTTACAACAGCTATCGTAGCAGGTGGTCCCGGTGCTATTTTCTGGATGTGGATCGCGGCATTCTTCGGTATGATGACAAAGTACGCAGAAATCATTCTTGGTATTTTCTACCGTAGAAAAACTGCTGACGGCGAATGGCTCGGCGGTGCCATGGTTTATTTAAAGGAAGGTTTTTCAGGTAAAAAAGGTCTCAAGATACTCGGTACAGTATTAGGTGTTCTCTTTGCAGTTTTCTGTATTTTGGCATCATTTGGTATCGGTAATATGAGCCAGATCAACACAATTGCTGCTAACTTCGAACAGACATTCAGTATCCCTGTAGTTGTTACAGGTGTTATCTTGATGGCTTTAATGGCATTTATGGCTTTGGGCGGTTTAAAGAGAGTTGCTTCTTTCACAGAATTGCTTGTTCCCTTTATGTCTATCTTCTACATCATTGGTGCAGTAGTTATCGTAGCTCTTAACATTGACAAGGTAGGTAGTGCTTTTGTGGCAATCTTCAAGGGTGCTTTCGGTTTGAACGCTGTTGCCGGCGGTGCTGTTGGTACAGCAATAATGTTAGCGGCACAGAAGGGTATCGCTCGTGGTGTATTCTCAAACGAAGCAGGTCTTGGTTCATCAGCACTTGTTCATTCTTCAGCAAATGTTAAAGAACCTGTAAAACAGGGTGTATGGGGTGTATTCGAAGTATTTGTTGATACAATCGTTATCTGTAGTTTAACAGCTTTGGTTATCCTTACATCAGGTGTAATCGATCTTTCTTCAGGTCTTGTTGCAGAAGCATTTAGTAATGATGCTGCATCTGTGTTAGTAACAAAAGCATTCCAAAATACATTTGGTATTGCAGGTGGATGGTTTGCTACAATCGCAATCTTCTTCTTTGCAATTTCAACAGTTATCGGTTGGTTTATTTATGGTTCGAAATCTTGCGAGTTCCTTTTTGGCAAAACAACAACAGATTTATATAAAGCAATCTTCATCAGTATGGTTATGGTTGGTGCAACAATGAATCTCTCACTTGCTTGGGACATATCAGATACATTCAATGGACTTATGGCTATTCCGAACTTGATAGGTGTTGTTATTATGTCAGGTACAGTATTTAAAATCACTAAGAATTACCTTGCAAGATTAAAAGGAGAGCAAATTAAACCAATGCTTTCTGCTTATGATGATATTCAGGCAGAATTGGAAAACGCAGAATAGATAAAAAAGGACCGTAAGGTCCTTTTTTTT
>JAZOCK010000043.1:0-9290 GCA_045596445.1 Congzhengia sp.
CAAAAATCTGTTCAAAACGGCATTTCCGAAAGAACCGGTTCCACCGGTAATCAACAGTACTTTTCCTGTAAAAAGTCCCATATCAATTCTCCTTTATAAGTTTAGCTTGTCCGGATACATTGCTCCAGAGCTTTTTATATAGTTTTGAAAATAAATAAGATAATATCATTGTAGATATTAATGAAAGTACAAATCCCAAAATAGGATTGTTTTTAATTATCCCCAATTGATCAAAAACAGTCATCGGTATACGATGCAAAATAAGTATCTCATAAATATACTTCCCACACCAATCAAGTATTTTGTTGCCAAAAGATATTCTCATTGTTACAAAGACAACGAACAGCCCTGTCATCATAAATCCAATAAGCACAGGGATTAAAGCATTGTTCCCAAATACCTTTAATGCTATACTTGCCGTGCCACAAATAAGCAGTGCAATTATCCACATATATAATTTATTAGCTACAAGCTTTTCTATCTTTTCCCTATACAGTGAGTAAAACATCCCCAAAGGATAACACAAAACCGTATCATACCAAAATCTAGGTTTAAAGTTTTGAATTACTGCAATGTATAATATGCAAAAAATTGTTACAAGTACCCCCCCTCGCAACATTTTTTGACGTTTTGTGAGCTTAAAAGCAACATATGTAAACAAATAAAAACACAAAATCGCAAAAATATACCAACTTCTTCCGTATATAAATATGCCACCAAAAAATTCTTTTAAGGTCACTGGCTTTGAAATAGCAAAACTAATAATTGCCAACAGCACTACAGAAAGAGCGTACTCCAACCACACCTTAAAAAAACGGTTCTTAGGGATTTTGTTGACATATGCCATCCCCTTTTTCTTTATACTTTCCATAATACCATATCCCGAATAAAAAAGGAATGGCACCACCATAATCTGTCCCACTATTGCCAGTATTTTAACATAAATAATATCCAGTTTTCCGCTGTAGGTCACATATTGGTTAAAATGCGAAAAGAACACCAGCATTATAAAAATTCCCTTGACTGAAGTGGTCTTATCCAAAGATATGTAATCACTAAAATATTCTGTGCTTTTTAGATTGATTTTTATCCCATACAAACATATTATGACAAAAACCGCAAACAAAATAAACACATGTATTCCCCCATCGTCAGATTAATTGTTTATTAAAGACTTCATCCAATATTCTTTCTGTATCCTCGCCAAAGAGAGGTCCGTTGTGTATCTGGTGAGAGTCAAGTTGTCCATCATAGAGATTAGCTTCAATAAGTACAGGTGTTCCGTCCTCCAAGACAGAAACATCCCACGCAACCATTCTAAAATGGGGAACCATAAAACTTGCCTTGAGTACAAGCTCTTTCACCTTTTCAAATGAAGGAAGCTCATATCCATCAAATACAACATTTGATGTTGGGTGGGTATCAAGAAGTCTTTTCTTATCGGCACAAGCAAATTTTTTCAATTTTCCATCCAAAGAAACACCTATGGTTAATCCCCCACTGCTGCTATTGTCAACCTTTGTTTCTCCTACTCCCATCCGCAAAATAACGGACAAAACTTTTGCCCCTTCCTTTTCAAGAAGAGTTATTATGCGAATTGTGTTAACAGAAGACGGATTTATTTTCGCCAGAACCTCGTGCTGTGTAATTCCTCTTTGGATTGCAATATCCCCCGTAAAGTCCTTTATTTCATTTTTAAATTGCTCTAATGTAACGTCCTCACAGTTAAGATATTTAACACCATGTCCGCCGCCGCTGTCTGTGGCACACTTAATAAATACCTCTTTTTCGTTTTTTACAGCTTCATACACCTCTCCCTGTTGCACAAGCTTGTCTTCTATGTACCAAAATCCGTTAATACGGCAGCAAACAAGTTTCGGTTGAGCTATATCCTTAAACATTTTGTGATAATAGCACTTGTTGTCTAGGGCTTTTGACAATCTGTAGTTGTTAAAATAAGGCTGTATATAGTTGTAATAAATTTCATCAGGTATATATTCCTTGTGAAATTCACCGTTTTTTTCTGTATAAAAATTATGATACAGCATAGGCACTTGTTTGTATTTTCTCCAGAAAGACTTTGCCTCTTTTTCCATATCTTTGGTCAGTACATACTTTTCAGTTTGTCCTTTTTTAAGCCTCTTCACAAGCCTTTTCATATGAGTACGTCTGATTGCAGAAAATATTCCCTCATAGGAATTTCGGAAATTCAAAATAGATTTTGTGTTCATTTGTTGACCCCTCTCCTCATACTTTCCCGTATGCCTGAAATGTATGTATATGGATACTATAATTTAAAAAAGCCTTCACTTTTGGGAAGTTTTTTTATTTCATCAAGAATTTCCTCCGTTCTATCACCGAAAAGCGGTCCGTTTACCCATTGATAATAAAGCACACCAGGATACTTTATATTGTATTCAACAACTACAATATTTTCTTCCCTGTCTACCGTAAAGTCCCAACCTATAATTCTGACTGATGGAAAACGACTGTGCTGCTTTAAGGCAATATCAACCATATCCTTAAACTTGGGAATTTCACATCCCTTGAAAACAGTTCCACTATGACTCTTTTCGGAGGATATACCACAGGAGAAATATCCTTTTTCTCTAAGTCTTCCCTCTTCATCAATTCCAACTATCGTCATTCCCTTTCCGTCTTTAGTTGAACGATTATCAGTAAATGACCCCTCTCCGCCAAATCTAAACGCTGAGGTTAAATGGAAAACCTTTCCGCCTAAAAACATTGTAACAACACGAACAACATTAACAGAGCTTTCATTAAAAACCGAAAGAGATGGGTGCTGAAGAATCAGTTTCTGTACCAAGTAGTTTTTCTTAAAACTCTCTGTTACCTTCAATTTTCCTCTTTCAACAAGTTCTACGCCTTTTCCAAAACCATTGTCGGTTGCTGGTTTGACAACTACCTTTTCGTGCTCTGAAATAAGCTTTTCCGCTTCTTCTTTTGTTATTATATTCCTGTCTTTATCGTAAAAAACACCTTCAATGTTTCTTACTATAACATCGGGAAACTTAACCTCGGGCATATACATCTCAAAATAATTTTTATCAGACATTACAAATTTCTGACCTATATCATTAAGCTTAAGTTCAAGGTCTGACCTATACATATCTTCAGGTAAAATACGGGCATCGAAATTTCCTGTTACGGAATATGTAATAATATGTGTATCGTATGAATATTTATATCCGTATTTTTTATATATAGAGTCAATCTCGGCCTTTTGAGTCGAAGTTAATTTCTTTATTGGAATTCCCGATTTTTTCAAAAGCTCAAATTTTGCTTTGTTAAGGTTTTTCACCTGATTTCGCTTACCATAGCTTCTCAGAAATGCAAGAATACCATCTACTAGCTTTGTTTTATTTATTTTCATATCAAATCTCCTTTAACACATCTGCTAATTATCAATCAATATTTTTATTCTTACCTATAAAAGACTTAAAAAGAGCTTTTTCGTAAGTATTAAATCCCTTTATCCACATTATTACAAAGTATGAACCCACCAGAACTATGCCGTCCAACATAAACTTAAAATATGGATTGGTAATTGGATTAATTCGGCTAAACAATCCGCCGATTATCATTGCTAGAACAAGCTGGGGAACAAGTTTAAGATAAGTTTCCTTACAGAATTTTCTTATATCAAGTTTAAGCACCTTATGGTATATGTTAACCATAAGTATTGTTCTTACCATATAGGCTATAAAAATGGAAAGTGATGCTCCGAAAGCTCCAAAGAACCTCGAAAGGATGAAGGAAAGGACTAGATTAACCACTCCCATTACGATATAAACGCCCGCTCTTAACTTAACTTTATTTTCAACAGTTATGGTAGTATTGGCAATTTGCATTGGCAAATAGAAAAAGCTTGGCAATATGAGTAGTATTGCACAAATATAGCTCTGTGCAAAATCAGGTTTTCCCCAGACATCTGTAATAAACGCCCGACCGAGAGCAACAAATCCTGCTATCAAAATTCCCAGTATCACACACTGAATTCTGCCCACTCGAATCATCAGAGGCAAAAGTTCTTCTTCCTTTTTACCTGTATGGACAATTCTTGAAATTCTCGGCATAAACATTCCGTTTATTGCCGTAGAAAAAGTAAACACATATCCTTCAATAGTGGTTGCAAGTCCAAAGACTGCCACACCTACCGCCCCCGTGACTGAAACCATAGCAATTATTGATGGGGAAATGTTAAATATCAGTCTTTGAGCAAGGCTTGCAATCGTTGTCCAAAAAGAGAATGAAAAAATTTCTTTAAGCATCCCTTTATCCCAGAACTTAAAATTAACTCTTACCGGAGTTTTAACTCTGATTACAAGAAGCTTTATAGCGATTGTTAAAAGTCCTGATACTGCATTAACCGTAACAAGGGCATATACGCCTCTTCCTTGAATGAGGGCGATAACCATTGCCACAATTATAAAAACCTTATGAAATAAGTCGGCAAACTTATGCTCTATAAATTTTTCATAGGCAGTCATTATGCCATTAAGGTTTATAAATGGGAAAGAAACAACCGAATAAAAGCCAACGATAACATATAAAACTTTAAATGTTTCAATCTCACTTGCGGTAAGATTTGCGTAAATCTGGTCTATAAATATTCCGATTACGATTAATGCTATAAGGACAATTGCTGCTATTAAGGTATAGAGCTTATAAACTATCCCTAAAAAGTTATTAACCTTTTCCTGGTTGTTTTCAGCTCTGTATTTTGATACGAATCTCGAAACTGCCGCGCCCATTCCGAAATCTACCACAAACATAGTAATAAGCGAAGTTGCAAGGGTATAAAGCCCGAAATTCGCCTGACCTATCTGGCTAATCATCCAAGGAGTATAAATAACTCCCGCAATCATATTAAACGCAATTGCAAAATATGATAAAAGTGCACCGGTTCTTATTTGGCTTGTTTTCTTCATTTAATTCACCGTCCAAAATTCTTCAAACAATAACTTAATTTTAAAGCCTTATTTTTCGTTAGTCAAAACTACCGTTTGATGATGAGACGGAATTCTCTTGTCCTCATCAGGCATTTCATCCATATATCCTTCACCAAATCGCGATTTAAGAAGGGCATCATATTCACATATAGCCATGGCTTTAATATCTCTGAATGCTAAATCCTTGTAATTTTCATATATACTTTTTTTAAGGGGTGCAAATTTTTTATTTGAGTTACATACCTCGTATATATACCCTGTGTCTCTTTTGTTGTAATGCGTACAAAACATTGTTATAAGTAACGATAAGACTCTCATAGGCAACAGCGACAAAAGCTTGTATACCATAAGTTTTTTGCCCCGCACCCCAGTATAAATACATTTTTATAAGTCTTGATATGTATTTTTTATAATACTGCCATTTTTCTTCATTGGTAGACAGAGAGTTTATTTTGCTTATGAAAATATATCCATTTGAAATGAAAAAGAAAGGAACTGCAATCGTACAAATTATATTCCTAAAGCCATAACTTAAAACTTTGCTGTAATCTCCAAAAGGGTCTGCATGAATTATTACAATCAATATCGCACAAATAAACTTTGCTAAATCCAACGCTCTATTTTGTTTCATAGAGTTTCCCACCTTTAATATATCTTAAATACTCTTCGTTTAATCTTTCTTACATACTTTACAAATTTGCCTGGGAAATGTATTTTTTCAAAAACCAGATTGTCGTACTCTCTGTCGCATATAACCAGCTTGGGGTGCACAAGAGGAAATTTCATATCGACAGTCGGCATAAACAAGATTTTGCCTAATTTCCATTTAACCTTTTTGTTAGCTGCTGTATGGGTTGAACCTGCCCCGACACCGTTGTTATAAATAAGATTGCCGGAGGGTACAACACAAAGATATGACTGGGAGTATTTAACGAATCCAAACTGGACATCCCAGTAATTAACATCTTTTTCTTTATTGCTTTTAAATGTCCCCATCCATGATCCTATTCTTGATTTACCTGCTCTTTTATGAATAATCTCATTTAGAAGTAGCTTTTGATGGTATTCGTTATCAATTTCCCTGACATTATAGTCATATTTATCCCAGACACGCTTCCATGTTCCCCAGCCTAAAGTTGCGGCACTTTTTGTGAATGCATAGCTATAACCTCCACAATCCCACTCTTTAAAGTGATTAAATCCACTGATAATTCCCACTCTTTCATCGTCACTATATTTATCAAGCATTTCTTTCATAAAAGGATAAAGAGTTTGATTTGCAACACAGTCGTCCTCCAAAATAAGAAGTCTGTCCGTATGCTCAAAAGCCCAGGAAATTGCATTCATCGGGCCTTTCCCGCAGCCCTGGTTTTCCTCTGAATAACGTGTGAAAACCTCGCACTCCCAATCAATATCAGAAACTACTTTTTTACATTCTTCAATTCTTTCCCTATCTATTTCATTTCCCTCTCTCGGGCCATCACAAGCCAGAAAAAGCTTTGTAGGGCGTGCTTCTTTTACAGATGCAAATACTTCTTTAAGCGTATCAGGTCTTGTAAAAAAAATTAACAAAACCGGCAAATCTATTTTCGCTTTATACATTGCATTTCCCCCAGCTTAATTATTTTTTGATACTTCCTCGTATATTTGGATCAGCTCTGAATAATTTTTTTCCCGATTATGTCTTATTTTTGCGTCTTCTATCTCATTTTTTGAAAATTTCTCACAAAGGGCAATGTCTGAAAACAGTTGCTTAATCCTTTCGGCTAAAACACCATATTCAGGAAAGTCGTAATAAAATCCGCTTTCACCATCCCGAAGTAAATCTGTCATTCCGCCTCGGTACGAACATATGCACGGTGTCCCAATCATCATTGCCTCCCTTATGGTTGCCGAAGCTCCCTCAATAGAAGATGGAACTATGCATATATTAACATTTTGCAACATTTCTACAACCTCTCGGGAGTTTTTATTTCCGATAAATTCGATGTTCTCTTCGATACCAAGTTCTATAATCATCTTTTTAATATAATTCTCATAGCCGGTTGGTTTTTTCTTTTTCATAATATCGCCGCCGATAACAAATACCTTTGTATCAGAATACTCCTCTTTTACAATAGCAACAGCTTTAAGTAACATATGTAACCCTTTTAAAGGATAAGATGTTGCACATGTATATATGGTATGCGGCTGCATTTTGCTCGCATCCCATAAAGCTGCATTGTAAAATTCGTCCCTTAGGTTATAATTCAGCCTAAAATATTTTAAGTCAGGATTTATAGATTTCATCACAACCTTGTCCCAGAGGGTTCTGCCGGTCACATATTTTACATTCTTCAAAACAAATTTCTCTCGTTTTGCATTTTTTCTATACATCTGTCTTGCAATAAACTGTGTCTTCAGCTTAGTCCATTCTTTAAGTGTACCCATCTTTAATATCTGAGGCAAAGATATACCACCATAATATTCTTCATATATTCTCTTTAAAATCCCTTGGATTGTCAAAAGCACAGGAATTTTTGTACCTGTTTTTATCATTGAATATCCCATTGAATACTCAGTCCCATGAATATGTATCAAATCCGGCTTAAACTCATCAATAACCTTTTGACAATCGTCAATTGTCTTCTTTGAGTTAAACAACAATCTTTTGCCGCCTCCGGGGAAAATAAAGTTTCTGATATTGTCAACGGTTACATCATAAAATCTGTCAACGTTTGCATATGTCATTGTTGCGAGCTCAACATTGGGGTCCTTGGAAAGCTTTTCTGCATAGTCAATAAGCCAGCTTCCGCTGAAAGATGCTTTAATATTTATTTCGGATGCAACCTTTGGCAAAACTAAATTTAAAATCCACAAAACTCTCATTTTCTTTTCTCCTTAACTAATTAAAAAATAACCTAAAGTTCATAAATACGCCGCCACGGACACGGTATATAAACAGGACAATTGATAATAGTATAATGCCTATCTTTACAAATCTTCTTTCCTGCTCTGGTGCTTTGCTTATAACCGCCGGTAAAAGTAATGTTGAATAGTAAAAAAAGTAGTAGCTTATTCTCTCATATATTCCGACCGAAAAATATCTTGCACAATATAAAGCAAATCCTGTTATCGTCATAAAAAAACATCTTCTTGCGGCATTGCCGTCAAGAGATTTTCTGTAAATCAAGGCTAAAAGTAAAATACAAGCATATATACCCACAACTACAATTCCGCCGCCCTCAAAGCTTTCTGCTCCTGCATAGCTTTTATCCATTGCATCATCAAAAACCTCTACCAGAACGTTTGAAAACCTATAAAACAAAGCAATAATGCCCATAAAAATAGAGATATGCCAAAAATTATACTTGACATATGCAATCAGGTAAAAAGGCAAAAAGATGATGGCAGTTTTGTGAAACGACATGGCAACTAAAACCGTCAAAACAAAAGGAACAGTCCGTTTTTTTACTATAAAGTCATAAGCAATCAGGCAAATTGCCATGGCAAGTGCCTGCCGCATACCGTTCATATTAAAGGTAAAAAGACCCAAACAGATATACATTGTAAGCGAAATTTCATAATCCTTTGAATAAAGACGTATAAACCTCAGTACGCAGGCTGTTGTAATTACAGCCGACAACAATATAAGATACTGTGGGTAATAAAAGACCTTGGCAACAATCCAGGCAAAGGCATAAAACCCTACTTCTGATGACAAAAGTGTTGCTTCGGTCAATCTGCTTCGGATATAATCTAAAAAACTAATATTACTTACACTAAGGACTTCGATTAGCCTGCAATACATATCCGTGTCAGTTGTACCTGTATATCTCCATCTCAGTCCCATTACAAACACAATAAAGATGCCGCAAATCCAAAGATATGCCGTTCGTTTTTTTTCAAGGGACATTTTTATCGAATTGAAGATGCGTTTGCCAATAAGCGGCACAAATGACAATAATATAAGCGAATTCATTTTTAGAGCATCTCCCTTCGTTTTATTTTATAGTTCCTCGTAGAAAATGATAAAGTTTTTTGATATATTTGTCTGTCTTAAGCTTCAGCTTTCTTAAAGCCACATTCATCATTGATATTTTTATATCATTTTTCCTTGCATAATCCAACATTTCCTGTGCATTTCCCTTTTTTGTCGAATAAGAGAAAGCGTACAGGTCTGAAAAATATTTTTCCGGTCCGTTTTTTAACTTTTCAAAAAGGTTTGCAACAGTTTCGTTAGATTCCCTTTTGTGCAGTTCTCTTTGAGTCTGGGTCACCTGCATACTGTGCTGTCTGTTTTTGACCAAAACTTTTTTATCAACAAAAAAGCTCGCA
>JAZOCK010000044.1:0-3333 GCA_045596445.1 Congzhengia sp.
TGTAACAGGACCATATAACCCACCTGAGAGGAAATCTTTTGCATATTCAATTTCACCCTCAAAATACTGAGATAATTCTTCTGTTTTCCATCTCTTAAAATAATCTGTATGAACATACCAGTTTGCAGAAGTATTTGTAACAGTTATTTTAAGCATATTGTTTTCGTTTAAAATTCCAGTTGGTATTTTAAACTTATATGGTGGTGCTAATTTTGCACCAAGATAGTATTCATTTAAAGATACAGAAGCAACAAAATGAACGTCGCCTAAATTGAGTTCGGCTTCTTTTCCTACTTTTTCAGCTGGAAGTGAAAAGCGAGTTTCATAAACGCCACTACCGGAATAAGTACTACCAATAATTTGCGACCAATCGCCAAGTTTTATTGGAACCGACTTTTCAGAATGGTTAATATTATCAAATCCGTTTTCATCACAAACAAGTTCTGTTTCTTTTCTGAATGTAAAATCACTTGTAATATTAAATTCATCTTTGAAACGGTTCTGATTTTCTGCTTTCAGAACCTCATCAGTCAGTAAAACAACAGCAGTTTCGCCTATGGCAAGAGAAATTTTAAAAACACCATTTTCAGTTTCAATGTGTTGCAACTCACCATTGTTCAAGTCAAGCAAATACCCCTTTGCCGACTGTAAGTGAATACTGTAATCCCCGATTTCGCCTGTTTCTCTGAAGAGAATTAATAAATCACCGTTATTAAACTTTCTGTGCATAGCGCGTAAACCAACACCATCTGATTTTACTACTGGTGTGAGATTTGAAAGCTCGTGTGAAACTCTGCCACCTTGTTTTTCAAAATTATCCAACGCTTTTTGTGTGGCTTCGGGAATGAATGCGCCCTCTGGAATAATTATATTTTTATATTTTGCATTACCAATGCATATATAGCCATTTTTAATTTCTGCAAGTTGCAAAACATCGTCATCTACAATATCAAAATCGACCAGCATATCTTCAAGAGTTCTGCCAAGAGAGTCAAATTCTTTTGCTATTTCTTCTGAATTCAAGCCACCCTGAAAATCGGAGACAGGATAATAAAGACCTGTTTCATATACACGCTCACCAAGAGAGCTTATGTAAGATAATCGTTCTGTATATTGATTAAATTGATTAAGGTAACGGCAGAATGGTTGCTTTTCTGTGAAAATTGGTAGCTCCTGTGCAAGAAGTTGACCATTTCTTCCAAGTGGGAAATTAAACGGATTGAAAATATTTATTCCACGAACTGCCCCGTACCCCACTGTGTAGCGCATTATATCGTAAGAAACACTCGCCCCTGCTACACCAAAAATTTCACTCATAGAAAATTTTGTGCCATTCTGTGCAGCCGCCGATGAAGCGTAACGCGGAAAAAATCCATTATAAGCATTAAAATCATTCTTATTAGCTATTTTATTTTCAGGGTAAAGCTGACGCCATATAACGTCAACACCAGGGATATCAAAACACCTGAGAGCCCGCATAAGATTGAAGTTACAACCATTCATACAGCCTTGGGGACTATGGTCAACATCAAGGTGACCTGTAAAATCACTCCCCTTTTCATTTGCCCATTTTTTGCAAGGCAAAAGAAAATTCTCACAGAATGCACGACTGCATAAATCATACCAGCGGTGCAATATATGAACATTTTCTTCTGTTGGAGCAATTTTACCTTTTATTAACGGAAGATATGGCAATATTGATTCGCCATACATCTTTTCATATCTTTCTATTAACTCTTTGTTAGAAGTATGAAAAGGTGCTTTGGGTTCATCAGTAAACACAGCACTAACAAAGTTTTTGAAATCTTCACCTATTGTCCAAAAATATTTTTCGTGGGTGATTTCTATAAAATATTCTGTTGCTTTTTTGTTGAGCAAATCAGGATAGCTTGAATTTTCTACTGAAAACTCGGGATGTACCTTTGTCACCTTACCGCAAGCACTACCAGAAGGCCAACCACCCTCATCATAAATCCAGCAATTCATATTGAGTGCTTTTCCCTTTTTAATTGCATATGCACAAAGCTCAAAAAACTCTTCTGTAAGATAGTTCGGGGTAAGATTTGTAGGCATACTGTCTGGACGGAAATCTTTTGGTTCGGGAAGAATATAAAATGCTCTTATGCCAAGGTTTTGCATCTCTTCAATTTGAGCATCTATTATTTCTTCAGTGCATACGTCATTCCACACCCATACATACACAGGTGCACAGGAAACATCAGGAGTAAGAAAACTATTTATATTGAAAATATCGTTACCGTTCATTTTAAACATCCTTACTGTATCTGCCTTGTTTTTTCAAACGGTTTACAAAACATTTAATAGTTATAACCATCACAATATAAAGTAATGCGAGTAAGACCGGATAAACTTTTATTCCGAACACGCTACTTATAAGACTTACCATAGGCGGTGCTAACATAACGCCGATATACGCAAAGGCAATTTGTGAGCCCATAATTGATTGTGACACTTCTTTACCGAAATTGTGTGGTGTTAAATGTATCATATTCGGATAAATAGAGCCATTACCAAGACCTATAAGGAATAAGCCAACAACTGCAAAAATATCACCTAAAGGAAGAAGCATAATAACAATTGCCGGTGCGAGAATTACACAACCTATAAAAATACGCTTCCATGTTTTAATTTTATTTGCAAGTAAACCCGAAGCAAAACGACCTATAGACATTCCGACATAATATATAGTAAGCGCAAGTGCTCCGTGTTCAATTTCAAACCCTTTTTCCTCTACTAAATATGTACTTCCCCAGACTCCGCAAGCATACTCAATTGCATTTGTCATAAGCATAATTATCCAGACTTGTCTTACATCTGATTTTTTTATCATTTCTGCAATTGAAAGGGTTACTCCGCTTTCTTCATCCGTTTCTTGTGTTGAAGAATTCTTTTTCCATAACGGAACAGAAAATATTAATAACAACGCAATAGCAAACTGAACATAAAAAGCATAGCGATAACCACCACGCCAACCAACATTACTGAAAGCCTGTGACATAATGTAAGGGCTTAACGATACCCCTACACCATAAAAGCAGTGCAGAAAATTCATATGACTTGCTTTACAGTGAAGAGCCACATAATTATTAAGACCGGAATCAATTGCACCGGCACCAAGCCCTAAGACAATGGCTAATGGTATCATAAACAGGAACGACGGCACCAGAGAAAAGCCAAGCAAAGAAAGTGCAGTCATAGCAGTACTGAAAGCTGTAACCTTTGCAGTACCCAATTTATTGAGAATTCTTGTACTGAACATACTTGAGAGCACTGTACAACCAGAAATTAAAAACGTAAGAATACTCACCATTT
>JAZOCK010000045.1:0-13157 GCA_045596445.1 Congzhengia sp.
GATAGTGAGGAAATAAAAGCTTTTCGTGAAATGGAGAAAATCTATTTCGAAAACGATGAGGCTCAAAAGGCTATGCAGGATTACGAGGATACAAGAGCAAAGATGACGGTTAAGGCTAAAGAAACAGGAATGACACCCGAAAGCTTACAGCTTTTCCAAAAGGAAATGAAGGAAGCTATGGACAAATTAATGGAAAATAAAACCGTAAAGGAATATTTAGAAGCCAAGTCTGCTTTTAATGATATTATAACCAAGGTAAATTCCATTATTTCATTCTGTGTCCAGGGAGAAGAGCAGAATATGGCGGCAGAGGCCTCAGGAGGATGCTCGGGGAATTGCAGTAGTTGTTCTGCGTGCCACTAATTTTTTGGAGGAAAAGCTATGACACCGATGATGAAACAATATATCGAAATAAAAGAAAATTACCCTGATGCAATACTTTTCTTTAGAGCGGGTGACTTTTATGAGATGTTTTTAGACGATGCAATTGTGGCATCACGTGAGCTTGAGCTTGTATTAACGTCACGCAGTAAGGGTGAAGGTGCCAAGAAAAATCCTATGTGCGGAGTGCCGTATCATGCGGCGGATACCTACATTGACAGGCTTGTTTCTAAAGGCTACAAGGTGGCTATTTGCGAACAGTTAGAAGATGCAAAAGATGCAACAGGCGATGTAGTAAAGCGTGACGTTGTACGCGTTGTAACTCCTGGCACAATTATAAATTCTAAAATTTTAGATGAAAAGAAAAACAATTTTTTATGTACTATATACGGCGAAAAAAACACTTTCGGTGTAGCTTTTTCTGACATTTCAACGGGAGAAGTATTCGTTACAAAGGTACTGTCAAAGCAAAGGTTGATTGATGAGATGGCACGTTATATGCCTACAGAAATTATAGCCAATGCAGCAGTATTTACAGATACCAAGCTAAAAGACGAGATAAAATACAGATTTAACACAATAGAGCTTGCAAAAATTGAGTTTACACGCGATTTTTCTGACGAGCTTATCCGATATTGGTTCAGTATTGATAGTGTTGCCTCTTTAGGACTTCCTGATGATTTTTATTCTGTTAATGCTTTGGGTATGACGCTTAGTCACTTTGAGGAAACACAGAAAATGAAAATTGGTCACATCAAGGAGGTCAATGCTTATAGTGAGGATGAATATATGGATATTGACATCTTCACAAGGCGTAATTTGGAAATAACAGAAACAATGCGAAGCAAGGCAAAAAAAGGCTCGCTTTTGTGGGTTTTAGATAAAACAAGAACTGCTATGGGCGGAAGAATGCTAAGGTCATTTTTAGAAAAACCGCTTGTGGATTGTGAAAAAATCAATAAAAGGCTCTATGCAATCTCAGAGCTTTACGAAAATATAACTGTGCGTGAGGAATTATCAGAAGTTTTAGCAGACATTTACGATATGGAAAGAATCTTAGGTAAGGTAGCTTGCAAAAGTGCAACACCTAAGGATATGGTATCGCTAAAGCAATCGCTGTTTATGTTGCCGAGATTATATGAGATTATTAAGAATTTTAATGCACCTCTTCTAAAGAGTCTTTCTGACAAATTCGACACATTAGAGGAGCTTGCAGACTTACTGGATAGAGCAATTGACGAAGAAAACACACCATTGCTTATAAAAGATGGCGGGATAGTAAAAAAAGGCTATAACCAGGAGGTTGATGAATACAGACAGTTGGCTGAAAACGGAAAAGATGCCGTGCTTAAAATAGAGGCAAGAGAAAAGGAAGCCACAGGCATAAAGACATTAAAAACAGGCTACAACCGAGTGTTTGGCTATTATATTGAGATATCGCAATCATTTCGTGATATGGTGCCAGAAAATTACATAAGAAAACAAACTCTGGCAAATGGAGAGAGATTTATAACAGAAGAGTTAAAAGAGCTGGAAGGCAAAATTTTAGGAGCTTCTGAGTTTTTGAAGGCAAAGGAATACGAGCTTTTTTGCGAAATACGTAAAATTGTGGAAGAAGCCTCAGAGAGAATTCGGCATGCTGCATTTGTTGTTGCCTATTTAGATGTTTTATGCTCACTGGCAGAAGTTGCACATAAAAACAACTACACAATGCCGTCTATCGATACGTCAGACAGGATTGAAATAAAAAATGGCAGACATCCCGTAGTTGAGCGTATGTTAGATGACACGATTTTTGTACCTAATGATTCTTTGATGGACTGTAATGATAATCGTATGATTATTATTACCGGACCTAATATGGCAGGTAAATCTACATATATGCGTCAGGTTGCGGTAATCGTTTTAATGGCACAAATCGGAAGCTTTGTTCCCGCAGAAAGTGCAAGGATAGGTATTTGTGATAAAATATTTACCCGTGTCGGTGCATCTGATGATTTATCGGCAGGACAGAGTACATTTATGGTTGAAATGACTGAGGTTGCGGCAATTTTAAAAAATGCCACAAAGAAAAGCTTACTTGTGCTTGACGAGATAGGAAGAGGTACAAGTACCTACGACGGATTGTCAATTGCGTGGGCGGTTTCTGAATATATAGCCGATAAAAATAAAATAGGGGCAAAGACACTTTTTGCTACGCATTACCACGAACTGACAGAACTTGAGGATAAGCTGGCCGGAGTTAAGAATTATTGTATAGCGTGCAAAAAGCGTGGCGATGATGTAATATTTTTGCGTAGGATTATCAAAGGCGGGGCAGACGACAGCTATGGCATTGAGGTAAGTGCTTTAGCAGGGCTTCCAAAGGAGGTTGTCAGTCGTGCTAAAGAGATTTTGGCTTTAATTGATAAAAAGCCCGCAGATGTTTCGATTTTGCCAAAGCAGGAGGCAGATAAAGACAACCAAATTGATTTAGAGGATATGAAAAACCTAGAAATCATTGATATGCTTCGCGATATAGATGTGACAACTCTGACACCAATTGAGGCGTTAAATAAACTATACGAGCTTGTAAAGGTTGCAAATGAATAAAACTGGGTTCTAAATAAAAAACTTCACAATATAATATATCGTATAAATACAAAAAAGGGAGAAATGCGATATGTTAAATTATGCTGATGACAACGAGGCAAGGCTTGTCGGTTATGTTGCAAGCAATTTAGAGTATAGCCACGAGGTGCACGGCGAAAGCTTTTACAAGACGAGTGTAAGCTCTGTAAGAATTTCAGATAATAGGGATGAAATTATAGTTACAATATCAGAGAGATTGATTTCTGATATTGATTTGGAAATTGGTACAAAGGTAGAAATTAAAGGGCAGTTCAGGTCATATAACAATTATTCGGGTGAGGGAAGCAGACTGGTTTTGACGCTTTTTGCAAGGGAGATTAACTATACTGACTGCGAGTGCGAGAATGAGATATATTTAAACGGATACATATGCAAGCCTGCAATATTCAGAACTACACCCTTTGGAAGAGAAATAGCGGATATTTTACTTGCGGTAAACCGTGCATACGGTAAGTCTGACTATATACCCTGTATTGCCTGGGGAAGAAATGCAAGGTTCTCACAGACACTTTCTGTAGGAACAAATATTAAGATATGGGGAAGAATGCAATCAAGAAAATACCAAAAAAAATTTGATGATGAAACAGTGGTTGAGAAAACTGCATATGAGGTATCTATTTCAAAGATGGAAACAGAATAAAAATATTTAAAGACAAGGAAAATTCCTTGTCTTTTAATATTTTTAGTCACAACAGCCGGACTTCTTTTTCTCGTCGCAAAATTCTCGTTCCGGTGGGAAAAACTCATCAAACGGGAAACCGATTTTTTCAAATAAATCGCAAGGACTGCTGTCGAACGAAGTGTCACATTCTTTCTGAGGTACACAGAAATCATAAGCAGGAATCAACAATTGAACTGACCTTTCCAGACGTACTATTGAGAACATACCGATTGACACATAAACCTCTTTTTCACCACTGTCTGTCAATCTGTCATCAAACACATTGCGTACACCTTCGGGAACCAATGATAAGTCGAAAGTGCAACCACAGGGTTTGTCATGCTCGCAGGCTTCTCTTGTATTGACTGCCAAAATAAGCGGGTCAACAACCTCAACAATTGCCTTAGGCAGATTTGTTTTTTGCCAACCTGCCTCACTCATACAGGAGGATTCGGGGTTGTATTGTGATGTAAAAATTTTAGCAGTGCCTTCAGAGCCAAAAAGAACAACCTTTTTATTAAATGTTGCTAAGCCTTCTACGTATAGTGGCTTTCTGTAATCCGAACAAACCTCGAACGTGATTTTAAAATAGAAGGTAGTATCAATTGTGTAATATCCGCAGTTAAAAGGAATGGCTTCCACATCAGGATATGCCCAGATGACTTCGGCTTTTTTTGCCTTTATTGTAACGGCTTTTTCTATAATATCTCTATCACATTCGCTGAAGTATACACGGGCATCTTCGATACAGTCTTTGTCTTTACAGGAATCATAGACCTTATCTGTATGTATGCAAACTGAATTTTTTACCTCTTCGCAAGGGGAAGAAGCAGATGGATAACGTCTGTCTGCCATAAAAAACCTCCATGATAATATTATTGAGATTTTATCTCTATAACATAGTATGAGATGGGTTTTAAATTGTTACTTAAAATAAAAAGGATTTTTTGGTGTTTTTTTTAAAAAAGTGTTGACCAAAAGGGTGTTTTTGCGATATAATAAACTTCATATAACATAAGGGAGGCGATTTTTTGATAAATATTGCAATATTGGGCTTTGGTACAGTTGGATCAGGTGTTTATGAAATTCTAAAAAACAGCCCTGATGCGATTTCTAAAAAAGCCGGAGATTATCTGAATATTAAATATATACTGGATATAAGAGATTTTGACAATCATCCTGAGAAAGAACTGTTTACAAAAGACTTTAATGATATTTTGTCAGATGATAGTGTTAAGGTCGTTGTTGAGGTAATGGGCGGGTTAAATCCCGCTTACGAGTTTACCAAGTCGGCTATTTTGGCAGGTAAGACAGTTGTTACATCTAATAAGGAGCTTGTTGCAACATATGGAACAGAGCTTATTAAGCTGGCTAAAGAAAAAAGTGTAAATTACTTCTTCGAGGCATCGGTTGGTGGCGGAATACCTATTATAAGACCATTAAATCAGTGCTTGTCTGCTAATGAAATTCAAGAGATTAACGGCATATTAAACGGCACGACAAACTTTATTCTGACCAAAATGTTTTCTGAGGGCACTTCATTTGAGGTTGCATTAGCTGAGGCTCAGGAGTTAGGATATGCAGAGCGTAATCCGTCAGCAGACGTAGATGGACATGATGCCTGCAGAAAAACGGCGATTTTATCATCGCTTGCAACGGGCAAATTTATTAACTATCAAAATATCCCCACAGAAGGCATAACAAAAATATCGACTACCGACGTAGAATTTGCGGACAAGCTTGGTTACGTTATTAAACTGATAGGTTCGGCAAAAATTTCAAAGGACGGCAAGGTATCTGCACTTGTAGCCCCAAGATTAGTTTCCCGTGAGAGCCAGCTTTCAAGTGTAAGCGGTGTATTTAATGCTATTATGTTAAAGGGCGATGCATTAGGCGATGTGATGTTTTATGGTCGTGGTGCAGGTAAACTTCCTACTGCGAGTGCAGTTGTAGCTGATGTTATAGATGGTGCTAAGCATTTGGATGTAAACAAGTGGGTAATCTGGTCAGAGGCAGATGATAGTATAATGGCAGACCCTATGGATGTAAGCTATAAATATTTTGTGAGAACAACTGATGAAAGCTTGTGTGACGCACTTGACGGCAAAAAAGTAGGTACATCAGACAAAGAAATTATATTTACCACTGATGAAATCAAAGAAAAAGATTTTATAAAAGAAGCAAAAGGTAAGTGTTCTTTTATTCGTATTCTTGCCTAAAGAAAGGAAAATGGCAATGTCTAAGGTAAAGGTCAGAGTTCCCGGAAGCTCTGCAAATTTAGGACCCGGGTTTGACTCTTTGGGCTTGGCTCTTGCAATATATAACTACATAGAAGCAGAAGAAACAGACAATGGCTTGGAAATTAAAATTTTAGATGCAGAAACCAAGGAATTTCTTCCCACAGATGAAAAAAACCTTGTTTATAAATCTATGAAGTATTTGTTCGATAAGGCAGACTATAAAATGTCGGGGCTAAAGCTAACCTTATCAAGTGAAGTTCCTGTCACTCGCGGCTTGGGTTCAAGCTCTGCATGTATAGTTGGCGGCTTAGTTGCGGCGAACGAGCTTTGTGGCAATAAGTTTTCTCCGCGAGAGATTATAACTATGGCAACGAAAATTGAGGGGCATTCTGATAATGTTGCGGCGGCATTTTTAGGCGGTTTTACAGTATCTGTTTTAGATAAAGACGAGGTATTTTATTATAGCCACAAGATTAATGGAGATTTAAAATGTGTAGTGCTTATCCCTGATTATGCCATAACAACTCAAAAGTCAAGGAACACACTTCCGGGATACTATCCTAAGCGTGATGTGGCGTTCAATATTTCACACGTGTCGCTTTTGGTTGCATCAATGATTTCGGGGCATTATGAAAATCTTTTGTGTGCAATTGATGATAGAATGCATGAACCATACAGAAAGATTTTTATAGACGGGTATCAAAAGCTTTATAATAAGCTTAAATCATATGGTGCGTTAGGAACCTTTATCAGCGGTTCAGGTCCAACCCTTGCTTCAATTGTAGAGTCGGATGATGCAGAACTTTTTTATGAGGATATTAAAGAATATACAGACAGAGCGTTCCCAACGTGGAGCGTAAGACTGTTAGATATTGACAATGAAGGTGCAAAAATAATCAAGTAGAGTATAAACAGGAGGTTATAAAATTGGCTTTAATAGTTCAAAAATTCGGTGGTTCATCTGTTAAAGACGCAGAGTGCTTAAGACGTGTTGCAGGAATTATTACAAACACCTATAAGGCGGGCAATGACGTTATAGTTGTTGTTAGTGCTCAGGGAGATACGACTGATGATTTAATCGAAAAGGCAAAAGAAGTAAGTAAAAATCCATCAAAAAGAGAAATGGATATGTTGCTTACAACAGGAGAGCAGATTTCGGCATCGTTGCTCGCTATGACGATAGAGGATATGGGTTATCATGCAGTCTCTTTAACAGGATGGCAGGCAGGAATTTCTACAAATTCAAGATATTCCGACAGCAGAATCAAAAAAATTAATACAGAGAGAATAAACGCCGAGCTTGACAAAAAGCGTATTGTAATTGTTACAGGCTTCCAGGGAATTAACAAGTATGATGATATGACAACGCTTGGACGTGGTGGCTCTGATACATCGGCTGTGGCTTTGGCTGCTGCAACTCATGCAGATTTATGTGAAATATATACAGACGTTGATGGTGTCTACACAGCAGACCCGAGGATTGCTCCTGACGCAAAGAAGCTTTCAGAAATTTCATATGATGAGATGTTAGAGCTTGCAAGCTTGGGTGCTAATGTTTTACACAATCGTTCAGTAGAACTTGCTAAAAAATATAATGTAAATCTATGTGTTCGTTCGAGCATTACAGGTGCTGAAGGTACAATCGTTAAGGAGGTAACAACTGTGGAGTCAATGATGGTAAGAGGTATAGCAAAGGATAGCGACGTAGCGAGAATTTCGCTATGTAGCATAGAAGATACACCGGGAAAAGCGTTTAAAATATTCTCGCTTTTAGCGAAATATAATATAAATGTAGATGTAATCCTGCAGTCAATCGGCAGAGATAATACAAAAGATATCAGCTTTACGGTGCCGGAAGGAAAATTGCAGGAAGCTTTAGAGGTTATTGAAAACAACAAGAATATAATTGGTTACGGAGATTTAAGCTACACAACAGATGTATCTAAGGTTTCTATCGTAGGAGCAGGTATGGTTACAAATCCGGGTGTTGCAGCAAAAATGTTTGAGGCATTATTTGATGCTCATATCAATATTCATATGATTGCGACATCAGAAATAAAGGTTTCTGTACTTATTGACCGCGGCTTAGAAAATACAGCGGTTAAGGCAATTCAGAAAAAATTCGAAATTGCATAATTAAAACACTTAAAAAGGGTCTGTAGCAACTGCTACAGATCCCTTTTAGTATTTTTTAAAAAATTGTAATATACAATGAAAGATATCATAATAGCTAACAAAATTGCACCAAGTATATCAGTCAGAAAATGCACACATAAATAAAGCCTTGAAAATGAAATTAAAAATGCCAGTGGGATAGCAACAGCACCTAATTTTTTGTCAGTCATTGTTATTATTGAGGCGGCAATTACTGAGGATAATGTGTGTCCTGATGGAAATGAAAAATCCATAGGTGTTGCAATCAACAGCTCTATTCCGTCGACTAAATTAAATGGGCGGGGCCGTGCCACTAACGGCTTTAATGTTAAATTTCCTACAAGCAATCCCATAATTAATCCTATATACAATGCAACACCGCCTTTGCGATATCTCGGTATTATGAGCATAACTAATGCCGACAATATCCAAATCATACCGTAGTTTCCCAATACCGTTATCTTTGGCATTAAAAAGTCAAAGAGCGGGTTTTTAACATATCGTATTATAAAATTTAATGCCCAAAAATCAAAATTAATCATAATATCTCTTTTCTTAAACTTATTAATTATTATTGTACAATATACAAATATTTAATTCAATATTATTCCACATAAAATAAAGTTACAGATATTATTAAAAAAACTTGTAAATATCGAAAATTTATTATAAAATAAAAAGTAATAATTATAGGAGGGGTTTAATATGATAGCAGTAAGCGTTGCGAAAATGCGGGAACTTGAGTCGCTCGCGATAGAAAAACTGAATATACCCTCTGTTTTGCTTATGGAAAACGCAGCCTATGGTTTTGTTTCTGCGTTAAAGGGTGAGATTAGTGATTTGTCGTATAAAAAAATATGTGTTCTATGCGGCAAAGGAAATAATGCAGGCGATGGCTACGCCATAGCACGAATTTTGCATTTTAGCGGATTTGATGTGTCTGTTTTTTCTTTGTTTGATACAAAAGACTTAAAGGGCGACGCAAAGCTAAATTGTGAAATAGCCGAGAGTGTTGGAATTCCGTTTATAAAAGAATTGGCAGAATATGATATTTTTATAGATGCGATATTTGGAACAGGATTTTATGGAGACGTAGAAAGCGATATAGCTAGGGTTATCAATTTTGTAAATAATAGCAGCTCATATGTTGCTTCCGTTGATATTACCAGTGGCGTATCTGCTGATAATGGTCAAGGCTCGACATTTATTTGTGCTGATTTGTGCGTTAGTTTCGGATATGCAAAATGCGGACATTTTCTATATCCTGCAAGAAATGCATATAAAAAACTGATAATCGTACCTATATCAGTTCCGAAAGCCGATGATGATTGCTATGTTATAACAAGCAAAACATATTATAAAATACCCAAAAGACAGGGCAATTCCCACAAGGGCACATACGGCAAGGTATTGGCATTTGTAGGCTCTTTTGGTATGGCAGGTGCTGCAATTTTGTCAGGCAGTGCTATTTTAAAGAGTGGTGCAGGCATGGCAACTGTTGCAACAAGCGATAATATAATTTCGTCATTGGCTCATCACTTTCCATCTGTTATGACATACCCAATTCCAACAAACGAGAATGATATTTGCGATAATGCCGCTGAACTTATTTTAAGAAAAACGCAAGGGGTTAACTCTGTCCTTATAGGATGTGGCTTGGGAAAAAGCTTAAACACCAAAATGGCAGTTACAACACTCATTACGGACTTAAAAGTTCCGATGGTCATTGATGCTGATGGTTTAAATATTTTGGCAGAAAATCCGGAAATTCTAAACGAGAAAAAATCCGATATAATCTTAACGCCGCATATAGTGGAGTTTTCAAGATTATCAGGCTACAGTATAGAAGAAATAAAGCAAAACCCACTTGAATTAGCAAGGGAATTTGCAGTAAAATATGATATAACACTAATACTAAAGGATGCTACAACAGTAATAGCATCAAATGATGGTAAAACAGCAATTTTGCCGGCTGAAAATTCAGGAATGGCAACGGCGGGAAGTGGCGATGTATTAGCAGGTATAACTGCAGGCTTGTTATCTCAGGGTATGGGAGCATTTAATACAGCTGTTTTGTCAGTATATATCCATTCTGCAGCAGGGAGAATTTCGGCAGAAACCCTCGGAGAATACGGAATGACCTCTTCTGATATATTAGAAAATGTGCCTGAGGCGTTTTTGAGTAGCGTAGATATCACGCCTTTTATAAAGGAGATGTAAACATCAATGTGTAAGAAGGCTTTTTCTTTATTTCTTACACTAATGATAACACTGTCAATGAGTGGTTGCACAAATACATTTACTGACAGCAATATGGACATTTACGAAAAAATCCATAAAACTTACGGAAAGCTTGAAAGCTATTCGGCAGACATCGATTTAACAGTTTTTTCTAATAAAACGGAAAATCGCTATTTTGTCAGCCAAAAAGCACAACATACAGATAAATTTTATGCTCGAGTTACGGATAAAGATGCGACATTCAGCATTACTACGATAACAAATGGCAATACAACCAAGACATTTGCAGATGGTTCTGAGTATTCTTTGTCAGTGCCAAGCGAGGAGTATATGAGCCTTTTGTTTATAAATAATTTTTTTAAGGCCTATTATGCCTCGGAGGAAACGGCACTTTTTGTTGATACTTCGCTTACCAAGAGCGATAAAACGGTACTCAGTGTTTCGGTTGCGGAGAATGATTTGAGTATTAAAAGTGTTTCTTTATCAATCGACAATGAAACCCTTGCCCCATATTCCGTTACAGTATATGGGGATGAAAATAAAACACTGGCGACTGCAAAATATGAAAACTTTGAATTCAACGCAAAAATTGACCAAACAATATTTAATATTAACTAATTTGTACTAAGGAGAAAACTATGGAAAACTATAGTGCTCGTGCATGGGCAGAAATTGATTTGGATGCCATTGCACACAATGTAAAAAGCATAAAGAAATTGGTGGGGGAAAAAACAAGAATTCTCTGTGTTGTTAAAGCCAATGCCTATGGACATGGTTTTTTTGAAACGGCAAAAACTATGACGGAAAACGGTGCCGATGCTTTGGGCGTTGCAACCTTTGAAGAGGGCAGACAATTGAGGCTTTCGGGTTTTTCAGAGCCGATACTGGTACTGGGAAGTGTAAATACCTCGCTTGCTTCCGATATGATTAAGTACGATATATCTGCTACTATAACTGATGAAATTTTAGCAAAAGCAATGTCAAAGGCAGCAATTTTACAGAATAAGCAGGCTAAATTTCACATAAAAATAGATACAGGAATGTCACGACTGGGATTTTCGTGCGATGACGAAAGCATCAAAAAAATCACAGAAATTTGTAATCTTACAAATGTTTGCCCAGAGGGTATTTTCAGTCATTTTTCTTGTGCAGACGAAAAAGACAGGGCAATGACCAACTCTCAATATGAAAAATTTATGTATGTTGTAAATGCACTAAAGGACAGAAATATTACCTTTACATATAGACATATTTGTAACAGTGCAGGAATTATTGAGTATCCTGAATATCATCTGGATATGGTTCGCCCTGGCATAATAATATACGGCTTGTATCCCGATTCACAAATGGATAAGGTTTTGAATCTTATTCCTGCAATGACAGTGAAGGCACGCATTATGCGAATAGATGAAAAGGAAGAAAATACGCCTGTAAGCTATGGTGCAACATACATTACAAGTAAAAAAACAAGACTTGCAACTGTTGCAATAGGTTATGCTGATGGATATTTAAGATGCTTATCGGGAACTGCTTTTATGAGCGTTAAAGGGCAATTGGTTCCCGTCGTGGGAAGAATTTGTATGGACCAATGTATGATAGACGTTTCCAATGTCAATAATATAAGTGTCGGCGACGAAGTTATTGTATTTGGAAACGGAGGAGATAAGAGCACAACATTAGAGGAACTTGCGAAAAACGCAGGCACTGTACCCCACGAGATACTGTCGTTAACGGGCAACAGAACCCCAAGAGCCTATATAAAGGGCGGGAAAATAATAGACGTACTTACCTATATATAATTGTTAATATTTGTTCGTTGACGAACAATGTGGATTGATGTATAATTATATTTGTGGCGAAAGCCTACGACATTTTTTAAAACTACGCAAGGGAAAAACCCTAAGCGTTAGGTAAACGAATGGGGGCCTGACGATATTGTCGCAACTAAAAAAAGTTTTGATAACTGTTCCCGATTCACTGCTTGAGGCTGTTGATTCTGCAGCAAAGGTGGAGAATATTAACCGCAGCGAATTTGTCCGTGCGGCTATGAAGATGTACCTTAGTGAAAGAAAGGCAAGTGCAAGAAAAGAAGAATTAAAAAAAGGTTATCAAGAAATGGCAGAGCTTAATTTGAGCCTTGCTGAAACATTCTTTAGTGCAGAGGAGGAGGCTCTTTCTGTATTAGAGGAAAAACTTGCGGAGTGTGAATAAATGTGGTTGTAAAAAGAGGAGATATTTTTTATGCTGATTTAAGCCCTGTAATAGGCTCCGAGCAAGGCGGCACAAGACCTGTTTTAGTAGTGCAAAACGATGTGGGAAATAAGTTTTCTCCAACTGTAATTGTTGCCGCAATAACCTCACAGATTAACAAGGCAAAAATGCCTACACATATAGAAATTTCTGCAAACGACTTTGGTCTTGCAAAGGATTCTGTGATTTTATTAGAGCAAATCAGAACCATTGACAAAAGGCGTTTAAAAGAAAAAATAGGCAAGCTCAGCGATGAGCATTTAGCCCATGTTGATGAAGCTTTGGGGATTAGCTTTGGAATATCAGACTAGGTCGGATTATAAAAATCGGTTATAGCAAAAGGTTTTGCTATAACCGATTTTTTGTTTCTAATAGGCTTTTATATTTTTTAAGAATGAGAACAAATAGCTTATTAAATAAAAATGCCGCGACAATAGTGCTGAATACAACTAAAACAGACCATAAAAAATCGCTTTTTACATAAAGATAATCATTTCTCAACATCAGCATAAAAAGTCCTTGAAGCATATATATTTCAAATGAAATTTTACCTAAAAAATCAAGAATGAGATTACCGAAGTTGAGTTTTAGAGAAGAAA
>JAZOCK010000046.1:0-7860 GCA_045596445.1 Congzhengia sp.
AGGTCTTCATAATGGTAGTTCGGCATTGACTGACCATGCTTATTCACATAACCTCTTAAAATCGCATGAGTAAGCGGATTGCCGTGACTTTCAACTTCCCACCCTCTGTAAATGAATGTATGACAGTGCTGACCTGCTGTAATTGAATTCATCATTACTGAAATATCTCCGGCAGTAGGATTCTTCATGCCAACAGGAATATCTAGTCCGCTAGCGGTAAGGCGGTGCTTCTGATTTTCTACAGACCTTGCTCCTATTGCAACATAGGATAATAAATCACATAAATATCTGTAATTTTCAGGATAGAGCATTTCGTCTGCACAAGTAAATCCTGTTTCCTTAATTGCTCGAAGATGCAGATTTCTGATTGCTATAACACCCTTTAACATATCAGATTCCTTGTTTGGATCAGGTTGATGAAGCATTCCTTTATATCCATCTCCGGTGGTTCGCGGTTTATTGGTGTATATTCTTGGAATAATCAGTATTTTATCAGACACTTTTTCTTGAACTGTGCGAAGTCTGTAAATATAATCTATAACACTGTCATCGTGGTCTGCAGAGCATGGACCTATAATGAGTATAAATCTGTCGTCTTTACCTTCAAATATCGCCTTGATTTCTTCATCTCGTTTTGCTTTTACATTTTCTATCTCTGCAGTAACAGGATACTGTTCTTTTATTTCCTTTGGGATTGGTAATTTGCGTTTGAATTCCATATTCATTTTTATGTTCCTCCAATATTATTTATTTTTTATCAAATAATGCTCTGCGTTCTGTGGAATGACGCATCATTTTTCTCATTTCATCTATATCTTCAGCTTCAAGCATTGATCTAAGTTCATTAAATTTGTTTATAAACATATCCATTTGATTAAGCAAAGCATCTTTATTTGCCACAAAAAGTTCGCTCCACATCAAATCGTTTATTCTGGCAATTCGTGTTAAGTCTCTGAATGAGTCACCTGTAAATTTTTCCATATTCTCCTTATCGTTGCAAGTCATAAGAGTAATGGCTATGCAATGAGTAAGCTGTGAGAGAAAACCTATCATTTCGTCATGGTCTTCAGGAGAAAGTGTGGTAACATTTAAAAATCCGAGAAGTCTTCCAAGTTCTAAGCAGGTATTGATTGCTTCAGGTGTATTTTTATCTGTGGGAGTGACAATATAGTTTGCTCCAGAAAACATCTTGTCAGTACTATTTTCAACTCCTGAAACCTCACGACCCGCCATAGGGTGTGCTGCAACGAACTCTACATCATCTCTTAAAATATCCTGAATCTTATACACGATGCTCCTCTTGACACCGGTGACATCTGTTATAATAGCTCCGCTCTTCAAGAGATTTTGATTCTGCTCAATCCACTCAATAAAAACATGAGGATAAAGTGCAAATATAACAAGGTCTGCATTGCCAATGATTCTTTCATCAAGCTCTGTTGAACCCTCATCAATCATCTCTTCGTTTATAGCATAGTCTATTGAGCTTTGTTCTTTGGTAATTGCACTTATGTGAAATCCAAATCTTTTCAAGGCTCTTGCGTAACTACCACCCAAAAGTCCAAGCCCGACTATCAATATTTTTTTACTTACATCTACTATCATCTTAATTCTACCTCTGCTCCAAGCTTATGTATATTATCAAAAAATCCGGGATAGCTTTTTTTAACTGCTTCAACTCCTGTAATTTCTCCACCGATTTTTGAAAGTATAACCGACATTGCCATAACAATTCTGTGGTCATTATGCCCGTCAAGAATACTGCCGTTATACTTTAATTCCTGCTTCGGCACAGTTATCATATTGTCACCGAAAATAAGTCCCCCGCCAAGTTTTTGAAGTTCTTCGTGCATTGCCATACCTCTGTCGCTTTCTTTTGCTTTCAGTCTGTCCGTACCTGTAAAGACTGCACCGTTTTTTAAGGCCGCAAGTGAAAAAAGTATCGGTCCAAGGTCTGGGCAATCGGAAATATCAAGAGTTGGTGTCCCATCAGAAATTTTATCAAAATAATTTTTGTACACCTTATCACCCTGAAGGCTGTCATCATTTAAATTTCGAATCTCTATCTCAGAGCCAATATAATTAAATGCATCAAGGAACGCTGCATTTGAATAATCGCCTTCGATTTTTCCTGAATATGAGTGCATTTTTGACTTTTTGATTGCAATATTATATTCATCAACAAATTTAACATCTGCACCAAATGATTTTAGCGAGGAGATTGTAAGGTTTATATATGACCTGCTTTCAAATGGAGGAATAATCTCTATAGAAGAATCACCCCCAAGATAAACAAGAGCAAATATAAGTCCTGTAATGAATTGACTGCTGATATCTCCTCTGATTTTATATTTGCCACATTCAAGCTTTCCGCAAAGTGTTACGGAGTTTGTGCCCTTTTGGAATGTGCAACCATTTTCATTACAAAGCCTCTCATAAACATCAAGGGGTCTTTCAAAAAGTCGCGTACTGCCTTTTAATGTAACTTCCTTTCCCAAGCAAAGGCTAAGGGGAATAAAAAACCTTAATGTGCTTCCACTCTCTCTGCATTCTAAAACAATATTTTCTGATTTCATAAAGTTATCAGGGGTAATGATTACTGTGTCATTATCTTTGGTTATTTCAGCTCCTAATGATTTTAAGCAATCAATACTTGCAAGAATATCCTCGCTGTAATCAATGCCTGATAAGATACATTTTTCTTTTGATAATGCAGCACCTATCAAATACCTGTGTGCCATACTTTTTGATGGAGGTGCACTTATCTTTCCTTTTAATTTACATGATTTGAATTTTGCTATCATTTCATTTACCTTCTGTCAGAAAGTCAATGGCCTCAAGATACCCGTCTGTTCCATGACCTGTAATAGTTTTTACACAAGCAAGCCGCACATAACTTACCTGTCTGAAATCTTCCCGTTCGTTTAGCTTTGAAATATGAACCTCAACCGTTGGAATGTTTACAGATTTTACTGCATCCAAAATCGCAATACTTGTATGCGTATACGCTCCGGGATTTATTACAATTCCGTCCATATTGCCGTATGCTTTTTGAATTTCATCCACGAGGTCGCCTTCGTGATTAGATTGATATATCTTTACTTCTACACTTTTATTATCACAGTGCTTCTGTATCTTTTCACAAAGGTCTGTGTAGTTTTCCCTTCCATAATGGTCAGGCTCGCGGATGCCAAGCATGTTTAGGTTTGGTCCGTTTATAACAAGAATTTTCATAATATCTGCTCCAATCGTTTTGTAAGAATATATTCTGCTGTCGCCTCAGGAGTAGGCATATCAGGGACAATCACATCTGCCGTAGATTGATAACTCCCAAGTCTTTGAGAATAAAGTTTTTTAAGCTTTTCATATGTATCGGAAAGAGGTCTTGAATCTGTCGCCTGAAGTCTTTTTAAACTTGCGTTTATAAAGAACAGCTTGCCGTTTCGTTTAAGGCACTTTACATTTTCTTGTCTTAAAATTGCTCCGCCGCCTGTTGCAATAATACGAGAACTTTCAGACGAAGCGTCACGGATAACCTCTGATTCTAAATCCCTGAAATACTTTTCACCTTTCGTGCTAATAAGTTCTTTAATGGTACATCCACATCGTTTTTCGATTTCTGCATCTGTATCAACAAACTCAAAGCCGTCTATTTTAAGTATCTTTCCAACTGTGCTTTTCCCGCTTCCTGGCATACCCGTTAGTATAATGTTTTCCTTTGATGCAAGAATGGTTTTAAATACATTGTCGGCAGTTTCTTTGGGAATTTGTGTATCAAGGAATTTTTCAACTGCAACAACCGCCTGCATAACAAGCATATATAGACCGCCCTCTGCTTTAATTCCCTTTTCCTTTGCATCTGATACAAGATTTGTAGAAAGCGGATTATACACCACATCAACCACACCCTCCAAAGAGGTAAATACTGAAATATCAATTGGTTTTGAATCACAGTCGGGATACATTCCCGAAGGAGTGGTGTTTATGATTACATTAGCATCCAAGTGTTTATTTATTGCTTCTTCATAGGTAATGCAGTACTCTTTTTTACTTCTGCTTACCGTAAAAATATCAGAAGCACCTAAATCCTTTGACACAGTCTGTGCAGTCTTAGCTGTTCCGCCTGTTCCGAGAATGAGAACCTTTTTATCCTTTAAATCAATACCGATTTTTTCAACGAGGGCTTTCATCCCGTAATAATCCGTATTGTATCCGTACAATTTTCCATCCTTGTTTACAATGGTGTTAACAGCACCGATTCTTTGAGCTACCTCACTGACAAAATCAAGATAAGGTATAACAGTTTGCTTATATGGGATTGTTACGTTGATTGCTTGAAAATCCTTTTTAGCAAAGAACGGTTTTATTTCATCCTCTGAAAGCTCTATAAGCTCATAATCATAATCAGCAAGCTTTGCGTGGATTTCCTTTGAGAAGCTATGTGTTAATTTTTTTCCTATACATCCGTATTTTTTCATCTTTTACTCAATCCTTTAAGTCTGTGCGTATGTTCGTATCAAACTCTCTCATATCTCACTGTGAGGTGAAAATGTTCCTGCAACCTTAAGCTTATCGCACACCTTGTTTAATTCTTCAATCATTTTTTCGCCTTTTTCATTTTCGGTTGTTCCGTCAATTTCTATGTAAAAATAATATTGCCACGAGTGTTTCTTAAGCGGTCTGCTTCTGAGTGCAGTCATATTATATCCGAACTTGCCTATAATGCTTATTGCATTTGCAAGAGAACCTGCTTCGTTCTTAACCGTGAACATCAGAACTGAGTTTGAAAGAGATGAAGTGTTTGCTTTCACTTTTGAAAGGACTGCAAAACGGGTGGTGTTTTCCCCGCTTTTATTTATATTTGCTTCCAAAACCTTAAGACCATAAATCTCTGCGGTTTCCACACTTGCAATAGCACCGAGGGACTTATCCTTCCTGTCTGCAACGGCTTTGGCGGCAACTGCGGTATTATTTGCTTCCTCTGTATCAAACCCACGAAGGGTAATATAGTCATGGCATTGACTAAGTGCCTGCGGATGGCTTGTTACCTTTTGGATGTCTTCAACTGTTGCATCAGGAAGTCCAAGCAGGTTTTGATGAATTTCAAGCTCGTAAATCCCATTTATAAAAAGTCCGCCTGAAAAAATGAGGTCAATGGTCTGTCCAACTTCGCCTGCATAGCTGTTTTCAATCGGAAGAACTGCCACATCGCTTTCTCCGTTTACTACTGAATCGTAAGCAGATTTAAAATCACGATATGACACTCTGTTGCTGTCAGGAAATATCCGACCTGCCGCAATATGAGCAAACGCACCTTCCACACCACTGTATGCGACCTTAAGTCCTGATTGCATACGATACTGATAAGCTCTTGAAATTGACATAAGGTTCTTTATATAGTCAATGTAATAGCCCTTTAATACATCGTTGTCAACCATCGCTGAATTTTTTTCAATAACCGCATCTTCCCGCTTTTGATCTAAAATAGGAAGACCATATTCTTTTTTATGTTCATAAACTGTTTCGACAGCTCTCATCCGCTTGACGAAAAGCTCTGCCATCTGGGAATCTACCTCGTTAATAATTTTTCTTGCTTCATCTAATTTGCTTGTCATTTTCGACATTCCTTTCAAAAAGAAAACCCCACTTGATTCTTTATATCTCAAGTGAGGTTCAAAAATATTATTTACGTATAACTTAAAACAAATTCTAAAACTCACTCTTTAATTTCTCAATAAACTTTACAAAAGCAAAGTAAGCATAGCCAAAATAAAAGACTACGCTAAAACCATAATAATATTCACTTGAATTAAATAGAGTCAAGTTCATAATAATTACCTTCTGAATCTGTTTTTTATGTACTAAAATTTACAAGTATCTGCTTTGTCATAAACATCACTTGTCTAACTGATTTTTAATTATATATTTAGGTGATAGAAAAGATGCAATCCAATTCTACCAGGAAGCGAAAATCTTTGCTCGCAAGGAGATTTTCGCGATGCCGTCAATTGGCATAGCGGTCAAAGACCGCAAAAGCCTTTGGCCTTTTAGAAATTTTGTAAAACAAAATTTAGCATATGCCAATTATAACACATATTTTTTGTGTTGTCAATTTGTTTATTGCTCACCCATAACTTTATTTTCTGTGGAATAATTTTTGTTCAGATGCCTTCCTACAAAATATCAATCTGACACATTTTCATTGTTTCAAGTGCCGATGTATGAGTTTCCGGTGTTACCCCTGCACAGCAAGACGAATCAACACTAATTTCAATTTCAGGGAAAAGTGCTTTTAAAATGAGTGCGTTTGACACAACGCAGATGTCGGTGCAAAGACCAACAAGCTCAATCTGAGAAAAACTCATCTCGCCCCAACCTGTATAACCAAACGATGGCTTATCAATGATTTTTGCACCATCTACCATTAGACCGTCTTTAATCTGCCAACCGTCAGTCCCCTTGATGCAATGCTTTACAGGTAGCTTTTTGCCCTCGGGCGTATCCAGATATTTTTCATCGTGGGTATCACGAGTGAAGATTATCTCGTCACCATTTTCCCTGTATTTTAAAATTTTATTTTTAACATTTTTAACAATTGCTACTGCCTCTTTTGTACCAAGGCTACCATCTATAAAATCGTTTTGCATATCTATTACAATTAAAGTTTTCATTTTCTTCACCTACTTTAAAAGCTCTAAAATTTCTTCCTTTGGTCTAAAGCCTACTGCAGTATTTACTACCTTTTTATCCTTTATGACCGCAAGCATCGGGATACTTGTCACCTGAAATGCAGATGCAAGTTCAGGCTCTTCGTCAACATTTATCTTGCCCACTTTTATGTCATCATTTTCATTTGCAATTTCTTCAATTACAGGCGAAATCATACGGCACGGTCCACACCATGTTGCCCAAAAATCGATAAGCACTGGCACATTTGAATTTAACACCTCTTGTTCAAAGTTTTCTTTTGTCAATTTAATTTCACGCATAATCTTTTCCTCCCCCCGAATTTTAATCTTTTGATTTGTAGTAAAGCATACAGTGACAATACCCTTCAAAGTCCTTGTCCTTTATTTTCTCCTTAAATTCCCTGCACATACATTTCGTGTCCTCCGACTGTTCCCTTATGCACGGACAATATCCGCCTGTTTTTTTAAGTCCCTCTTTTACAATCCTAACAATTTCTTTATCGGGGTTTAATGTAATTGCCAACTATATGCACCTCTCTTTTTCTTTGTTTGTAAATATTTATTCCTTTTCAAGTCTAAGCTTTCCAAATCCTGCCTGTTCCACACACATTTGACCTGCTTCTGTGAGCATAAATTCTGCCATTTTACGTGCTATGCTTTCTTTTGGCGTATCCTTTCTTATAACAATATAAGTATTGTTAGAAAGCGGATATGTGCCATCTGCAATAGTATCATCATTTGGATGAACACCATCAATTGCAAGAAGTTTTAACTCTTCTTCTACAGGGTAGAAATTGAACATGTTGTGATAGTAATAATAAATGCTATATCCTAATCCATATCCAACAGGTTCTTCGGTTTTCGCTGCTATAACATCTGTAAGTATGTCGGACATTGTTCTGGATGTTTCTCTTTGAACTTCAGCGTGAATTTCTTTTCCATTTAAAAAATGCTTTTCCATCTGTGCGTGACTACCACTATCGTTGTTTCTGCAATAAGGATACATTAACGCATTACTGCCGCCAACCTCATTCCAATTCTCATATGCGTCATTTACATAGATATTACTTATCTGCTCTGTTGTTAAGCCTTCAACTGTATTATCCTTATTGGTAAAAAATATCATTGCATCATAGGCAATAGGAATTAGTTCTAATTCCACTCCCTTTTC
>JAZOCK010000047.1:0-4219 GCA_045596445.1 Congzhengia sp.
ATTTTCTAAGTTCTTTTAATCTCATAAAAACACCTCTTGACATTATTATCCCACAATGGTATAATATTAATATCCCAATATGGTATACTAAGGAGGAAAATTATGAATTGTAAAAAATGCGGACAGGAAATTGACAAAAAGGCAGTTGTATGTACAAATTGTGGGTGCAAAGTAAAGAAGCCTTTCTACAAAAAATGGTGGCTGTGGGTAGTAGTTGTTGTTATTGTTATCGCTATAGGAACATCAGGCGGAAACAATGAATCGACATCTGTTAGCAATACTAATTCTGTATCAAATACAACAGAAGAGATAACATTTGAGGTTGTTGATTTACAGACGATGTTTGATGAGTTAGACGGAAATGCAATGAAAGCAGAAAGTAGTTATCAAAATAAGTATGTCGAATTTGAATGTAAAATTAAGAGCTTTGACAGTGACGGAAGTTACATATCTGTTGAACCTGTTGGTGCATCAGAATGGAATTTTTCGTCGGCTATGTGTTATATCAAGAACGAAACACAAAAGAGCTTTTTAATCGAGAAAAACGTTGGAGACACAATAACAATCAAAGGAAGAGTTAAATCTATTGGTGAAGTTTTAGGGTATTCGATAGATATTAATGAGGTATATTAAAAGAATAACCAACGACAGAAAAATAATACAGATTATTGTTCTGCATTTATTTTGACCATGAAATCCACCACAACAGAACGATTTAGATAACATTTCTAAACCGTTCTGTTTTTTATGCTTATATGTAATTATATCTGTTCCGCTTAAAAAAGCTGAGATAACGAATATCCGTTATCTCAGCTTTTAATGTTTTCCAAAAGATTTCTATAGATTAATTATCATTTGCTTTTTAATTTGGTCTGTTGATTGTTTTCCTTTATAATCATTATCAAGACAACAATAAATATTGTATATACTTGAATAGTTATTTGTGCAATTAAACATTTCTAAATGACAAAAACCATTTCTTAATGCTTGTGGGAGTGGTTTTTATATTTTTTATAAAAGGAAAGCGTGTATTTACTTGTAAATTGACACTTTTTACTTTTTTTAAAATTCTTCTCCATTTATCAAATAATCTATAGACACATTAAAATATCTTGACATTTTGTTCAGCATATCAAGACTTGGTTCTCGTTTGCCGTTTTCGTAGTGAGAAAGTGCTTCGCGTGAGATATGCAGGTCCATAGCAACTTTAAGCTGACTTAATTTTTTTTCTTTTCTTATAATTCTTAACCCTTTCATAAAATCACCTCTTGACTTTATTGTAACAATTTGTTACAATAATTATGTTACAGTATGTAACATAATTATCCCAAGGAGGAATTACTATGAAAAAAATAATCTGTATTTTATTGGCAACAATGCTAGTTTTGTCAATGTCAATTGGTGTTTTTGCTGAGAATGAAAAAGAAACAGCGGCGAAAGAGCTGGAAAAATACGGCATTGTAGATGCAAGGAATTATTTGGGAGAGTTGACAGTAGAAGGTCCTGTTACACGAGCAGAAATGACGAAGATGCTTGTGCTTATGTTATGTCTTACCCCCGACAGTAAGGCGTGTGAGTTTACAGATGTCCCTGCTGACCACTGGGCGAGTGAATACATTTCACGAGCAGTGGTGTTTGGAATTGTCAATGGAATGGGTGACGGAACATTTGCACCTGATGAATATGTTACCTATCAACAAGCAATGAAGATGATTGTTTGTGCATTAGGTCATGGCGTAGCTGCAGAACGTAGGGGTGGTTATCCACACGGATATGTTATGACAGGAATGAATTTAGGACTTGCACCGAGCAAGGCATCATTAGCAGAAAGTGCCGATAGGGGCGAAATTATGATAATGCTTGCAAAGGCGTTAGATGTGCCGATAATGGTGGCGTTTGACAGTGGGAATGAGACGGCTTACAAGGTTTTAGATGGCAAAAACGGCGAAAGATTTGTAACACTAAGAATGAGATTAGAATAACAAAAAAGAGAGTTACGCTATATGGCGTAACTCTCTCTTTTCTTATAATAAAAGAGCAATGCTGTTTATTCAGTCTATGGGTTCAAGAAAATTGAACTCACAAGCTAATATCTCTTGACAACTCCACAGGCTATTTTTGTGCCGGCATTGCCTGATGGCTGAGTTGTAAAATCATCAGGAGAGTCGTGGATTATTACAGTTTTTCCAATAATTTCGTCAATTGAAAATCTGTCAGTCAAAAAAGCGGAAAAAGCGAGCCCATTTGCATCAAAAAGCGGTGGCATATCTCCTGCATGATAAGGATGTGGACAGGAGTTTGGATTGTAGTGAGTCAAGGCATCGGCAAAGTAATCGGAACTATTTCCCGTACATGCACCGCCTTCATGGATATGAAAGGCGAAGATTGGTTGGTGACAATTGTTATTACTTACAGGCAATCCTGACACCTGAGAAATCACAACAATTCCAACATTAGTTTCATAAAATTTCACAAATCCGTCCAGCCCAGGATAATCGGGACTGCCGGATATCCTGGCTATAGCGTTTGGCCGTTGGGTTATTAAGGATAAAAAATTCAAAAAAATCACCTGCTTAAAAATATTCTGATAATATTTTATGAAGACAGACGGAAAATGTGCTAATTAACACACTTCTTCAAAAAACATTTTACAAAAGGAAATTTTTGTAGTATAATATATTTATCTATAATGTATTTTAGGGGGTTTTCTTATGTCACAAGAAAATAACAACGTTCCACAGCAGGAGCTTTCAGAAATTTTACAGGTTAGACGCGACAAACTGAAAGAATTAGTTGACGCAGGACACGACCCGTTCCAGATAACTAAATTTAATCGCACTCATTCTACGAAGGATATTTGTCAAAACTGTATAGAAGAGGAACGAACAGTATCTGTTCGAGGAGAGGACAAGCAGATAATTGCAAAGATTTCTCCGCTAGACGGCACAATTGTATCTGTTGCAGGCAGAATTATGTCAAAGCGTGGTATGGGTAAGGTAGGTTTTGCTGACATTCAGGATATGGACGGCAGAATCCAGCTTTTTGTAAAGAAAGATATTTTAGGCGATGATGCTTACGATACATTTAAAAGATATGATATTGGAGATATTATTGGTGCCGAGGGAGAAGTATTCACAACACAGACGGGCGAAGTTTCAATTCGAGTGAATACAATCACTCTTTTGTCAAAGTCATTACAGCCTCTTCCTGAAAAATTCCATGGTATGACAAACACCGATATGAGATATCGTCAGCGTTACACAGACCTTATTATGAATGCAGACGTTAAAGACACTTTTATCAAGCGTTCAAAAATTATAGCGGCAATCCGCAGCTATTTGAATGCTCAGGATTTCTTAGAGGTTGAAACACCCATGCTTGTTTCTAATGCAGGCGGAGCGGCAGCTCGTCCTTTTGAAACGCATTTCAACGCATTAGACGAAGACTTTAAGCTTCGTATTTCATTAGAATTATACTTAAAGCGTTTAATTGTAGGTGGACTTGAGCGAGTGTATGAAATTGGCAGAGTTTTCAGAAACGAAGGCCTAGACACACGTCACAACCCCGAATTTACACTTATGGAGCTATATCAGGCATACACTGATTATCATGGTATGATGGACTTGACAGAAAACCTATATCGCCATGTGGCACAAGAGGTTTTAGGCACAACTAAAATTGTCTATAACGGCATAGAAATGGATTTGGGCAAGCCGTTTGAGAGAATTACAATGGTTGATGCTGTTAAGAAGTATGCAGGCGTTGACTTTAATGAAATCAACACAATTGAAGAAGCACGTGCTGCTGCAAAAGAGCATCACGTTGAGTACGAAGACCATCACAAAAAAGGAGATATACTTAATCTGTTCTTTGAGGAATACGCAGAAGAGCATCTCATTCAGCCTACATTTGTTATGGACCATCCTATCGAGATTTCTCCTCTTACAAAGAAAAAGCCCGAAGACCCCAATTATGTTGAACGTTTCGAGTTCTTTATGAACGGGTGGGAAATGGCTAATGCTTACTCAGAGTTAAATGACCCCATTGACCAGAGAGAACGCTTTAAAGCTCAGGAGGAACTACTTGCATTAGGAGACGAAGAAGCAAACACAACAGATGAAGATTTCATGAATGCATTGGAAATTGGAATGCCTCCGACAGGCGGTATCGGATTTGGTATTGACAGAATGTGTATGCTTTTAACAGACTCAGCAGCAAT
>JAZOCK010000048.1:0-29694 GCA_045596445.1 Congzhengia sp.
TTTATTGCTGCAACCATGACAACTTGGTAAACCTGCTTTTGCGTTAGGACAAACATCTGCAGGATGCTTACCTGTCATACCGAACTGTCTTCTTATGTCATACAATTTTTCAACCTGTGATTTAGATAATTCCTGAGGTCCACCTAACTGCTTTGACAAGAAGAGAAGTTCTGCATAGAACTCTAAAGATTCCATCTTGTGATATGCAGCAAGTAAAGAATCAGAGTAAGCAAGTGCACCATGATTTTCGAGAAGAACAGCATCGTAGTATTGCAGATACTTAGATATAGCATCAGGAATTTCATGAGTTGAAGGTGTGCCATACTCAGCAATCGGAACACAACCTAAAGCGATAACTGCCTCAGGCATAATCGGCTGTGTAAGCGGAATGCCTGCAATAGCAAAGCTTGTTGCATAGATGGGGTGAGCGTGAACAACTGATTTTACATCAGGACGTTCTTTATAAACCCTCATGTGCATTTTGATTTCTGATGATGGTTTAAAGCCTTTGTTTGCCTGAATTACGTTACCATCAGCATCAACCTTACAGATGTATTCGGGTGTCATAAATCCCTTGCTGACGCCTGTAGGTGTACACAAAAATTCATTGTCAGAGAGTTTTACTGAGATGTTACCGTCATTAGCAGCAACCATACCCCTGTCGTAAATTCTTTTACCGATGTCGCAAATCTGTTTTTTGATTTCGTATTCGGATACCATGTTCATTTCTCCTTTTTCGTTGAAATTTATTTTAATTTAATAATATACCATATATACTATATAATGTAATATTAACATACAAAGCAAGGCATGTCAAGTGGTATTATGTTGTTTTTTGTTGTTTTATCTGTTTTTTTGTTAAATATTCCGAAAGCTCAGAAATCCCTTCGCCTGTGTATGAGCTAACCTTAAATATTTTTTTGCAGCCGCAGAGCTTAAGCCAATTAGCAGCACGCTCGGGATTAGCGTCCTCTTTATCGATTTTTGTGACTATTCCAATAACTTCACGATTAACTTGACCGGTTATATTAGGAGGATATAGAGAGAACGGCTCTGTAGCACTTATTAATAATCCTATAACATCAGACTCATAAGAGTACACTGCAAGACCACTGCCAAGTTCTTTTGTTTGCATATATTCTCCTGGGGTGTCAATTATTAAATCATCGTAGCTTATATACTGGGTCTTTTCATATTTAATGTCTTTACCCGTTAATGCCTGGGTTAGTGTGGTTTTGCCGGCTTCACTTCGTCCGACTAACATCAATCGTTTCATCATGTCTTTGTTATATTGCACACTGTAAACCCAAGGGTTTCTTTCGCATAGTCACACAGAGCACGAAGTGAGGCTTCAACTTCTGAGACAGTACCTGTGATTATTAATGTGCCGCTAAATCTGTCGACAAAACCAATTTCAGCACCAGAGGCTTTTGTGGCAATATCTGCAATGATGATTGCGGTTTCTGCCGGCGATATTGTAACTACTCCGATAGCAGATTTTGCATAATCAATATTAGGGTCTAAGCCTAATTTTTTATATAGAATCTTTTCAGGATTTGCAATAATATGAGCAATTGTAATCTGTTTGCCTGGAACTAATTCTTGAACAATTCTCATTTTATCTTGCAAGCCTGCATAATCTTGATTAGACATTTATTTAACCTCCTATCTGGCAATGTAGCCTTGTTGAGTTTGCTGCATCTAAAAGAGTTTGCATTTTTTCGGGTGTGGGAGGAACTAAATCACCAAGTTCATAATTGCGTCCCAGCCCTTTATACTTATCCATACCAAATTTATGGTAGGGGAGTAGATGTATTTCTTTAACATTAGGAAGACTTTCTGCAAATCTTGCAATTGAAAGTATTTCTTCTGTTGTATCGTTGAACGTTGGAATAACAGGAACTCTTATAACAAGATTTTTTGCAATTTGTGCAATTTTTTTAGCATTTTCTAAAATGAGTTCGTTTGGTCTTCCTGTAAACTGTTGGTGTTTATCTGAGTTTGTGTGCTTAATATCCATTAGATAACAATCTAAATGTGGAAGATATTTTTCTATAACACTAAAATCTGCAAAACCTGTAGATTCCATTGCTGTGTTAATTCCATTTTCCTTGCAAGCCTGAAGTAGTGCAACAGCAAATTCCGGTTGGGCAAGTGATTCGCCGCCTGAGAGAGTAACGCCTCCGCCTGAACGACGGTAATAACGCATATCTCTTTTTACTATTTCCATAACTTCGCCTACTGTAACATCGCGACCTACTATCTTTTTTTTGCCGCCGAATTCCATCTCTTCAATTTCATATCTTTGAGATTCAGGGTTACAGCACCACTTACAACGCAAAAAACATCCCTTAAGAAAGATTATTGTTCTTATTCCCGGACCGTCGTGAACGGAGAATCTTTGGATATCAAATATTCTGCCTTTTACGTCATATATATTCATTATATCACATTCCCTGTTCTGTTCTATTTATAATATCGTCCTGAAGTGATTTGGAGAGTGTTGTAAACAGTGCACTGTATCCTGCAACTCTAACAACTAATCCTCTGTATTTTTCAGGATTTTTCTGTGCATCTAAAAGTGTAGCTCTATCAACAACATTAAATTGGATATGACTACCTTTCAGGTCAAAATATCCGCGAACTAAAGCACAAAATGCTTCAAGACCCGATGTGCCCTTTAATGCTGACGGATGAAATTTCATATTAAACAATGTTCCGTTTGATGCTATGTGATGGTCGAGAGTTGAAACAGAGTTACATGATGCAGTAGGACCATTAACATCTTTACCGGCAGATGGGGAAACGCCGTCTGCTACAGGGGTAAAGGCGAGTCTGCCGTCAGGTGTTGCACCGGTTTGTTCTCCGAGTGGGACGTTGGCAGAAACAGGGTATAGGCCTGCCTGGTAAACACCGCCTCTTGGATTTTTGTATTTTTCTACCGGTTTTGTATAGGTATATGCAACATCACGTGCAAAATTATCAACTTCGGGTACGTCGTTGCCAAATTTCGGTGCTTCGTCAATTAAACTGCGAATTTCTTTGAACCTTGCTGCATTAGGATGGTCAGTACAAACAGATTTAATTGCTTTAACAATAGCAGATATTGCTTCGTCATCAACCGTTTTTCCTGATTTTGCAAGCTCTGTTGCAACCTCGATAGAAACATTTTTGATGTGTTTATCTGTATACTGTTCGCCGAAGTTGTATATTAAAGCGTCTTTAAGCTCTGTAAGTGTAAACTTTTTATCTTCAAATACGAGTTTTTTAACAGCATAAAGTGCGTCAGCCATATTTGCAACACCGAAGCCCTGAGGACCAGTGAAGTTATAAACCGCACCGCCTTCCTGGATTGATTTACCGCGTCCAATACAATCTTCGATCATAGAAGAGAGGAAGGGAAGAGGGCCTTTTTTAGAATGTGCAATATCAATTGCGTTATCCGCATTTACCATAAGGCCTATAAAGAACTCAGACTGTTCTTTGTAAGCGTCATAAAACTCGTCGAATGTTTTCATTTCAGAAACGTCTTTTGTTTTTGGTCCTATAAGAGTACCTTTATCAACACCCTGAGAGAAAACCATTTCCATAGGACGACACATATTAAAGAAAGCAGAATCATGCCAACCATCTGTTTTTCCGCTTTTTTGTGGTTCAACACAACCGATTATATTATAATCTAATGCATCGTTTAAAGTTAAACCACGATTAATTAATGCAGGGATTATAACCTCGTCATTATAATAAGCAGGAAGACCGATGCCTGTTCTTGTAAGCTCTGCTGCTTTCATCATTAAATCATGAGGTGTGCCGTTCCATATTCTGATTGACAATGATGGCTGAGGTAGCATTGTGTGCATTGATGCATTGATACACATAAAAGATAAATCATTAGTTGCATCTATACCCGATGAGCTTTGACCACCTACAATTAGGTTTTGGAACAATCCATATCCTGCAAAGCCTTCCGCAGTTCCTGCGTCACGCACTTTGCTTGTATCATTTAATTTAATCCAGATACAATCGATTAACTCCTGGGCAAACTCTGGGGTTATGACACCTGCATCCAGGTCCTTCTTATAATAAGGATACATATATTTATCAAAACGACCGGGAGATATCGAGTGACCGCTACCTTCTAATTGTATAAGCATTTGTACAAACCAGAAGGACTGACATGCTTCATAAAAACTCGTAGCACCGTTTTCCGGAACGTTTGCACAGTTTTGAGCTATCTTTAAAAGCTCTGCTTTTCGTGTTTCGTCAGAACATTTCTTTGCTTCTTCTGCAGCTAGTAAAGCATATCTTTTTGAATAGTAAATAGCTGCCTCACAAGCTTCAATTACAGCCTCTAAAAAAGCAGAACGTTCATTATAGTCCGCTTCGGTAACATCGTGCTTTTCAAGCTCTGATTTAGCCTCGTTTAAGATTCCGCGATAACCCATCTTTAAAACTTTGCCGTAATCAACCGTAACGTGACCAACACCGCCATACAAGTAATTTCCTGTTGTGAAAATATTATGTTCGATTGCAGCTCTTGTTTTATCGTCCATTAACGATAAAGCAAGCTCTGAAACAGTTTTGCCTTTCCAATATTTGTGGGCTTCTCTTAAGTCCTTTTTCGATTGCTCAGAAATATAAAAAGGGTCTGCATTTCTTTTGTCGATGGTATCAAACTCTGACTCTAACCATTCAAAAGAATACTCAGGAAAAGTCTGACAACTTCTTGGGTTAACAGTAGGGGTACCAACAATGAGTTCGTCAGGACGAATTGTTATTGAGATGTTTTTAAGAATGTGACTGAACGCAGCAGAACGTCTTTTAATCATAGGAAGAGCTTCTGTGGCTTTATAAGATTCGGTAAGTAAAACTGCACGTTCGCTCTCTAATTGAGGTTTTGCGTCAAGCAGTCTGTCAATTAAACGTGTAACACGTTCAGTTCTAGGTGCGTCATAGATTTTGTAATCACTCATAATTTTCACCTTTCTGGATTATATTTAAAATCTCTTTGTTAACATTGTTTGTTGTGAACTTGCACATTTTTATGATTTCAGGATTAGCATTTTTTGGGGCGTAACTGTATTGTGATTTTCTAAGCATACTGATATCGTTAAGGTTATCGCCGAAAGCTGCCGTTTCACTGCTTGAGATATTGTATTTCTTTTGTATAAATTCTGCGGCAGTTCCCTTGTCAGTTTGTGCTTTAATATATTCAGTCCAATAGGCATCCTCATAAACTTTATTTAAAAAGCCTGACATAACACCTAAATTATTCAGCTTGATTTTAGCTCTTTGTGATAAATTATAAAATGCTACCTTATATATATCATCAGGAATTGAGATTAAATCTTCTGTTGTAACTTTCTTTCCGAAATTGAACTGTTTTTTTTCTGATATGTAATAGATATGATTTTTTGCGTAAAGAACAAAAGCTTCGTTATCTTTCTTATAAGTCCTTGACATACAAGTGATTTGGCTCTTGTTCAGCGGAGAAGAGAACAGTATAGTGTCACGTTCTACTACCAAGGCTCCGTCGTTACATATAAATGTGATGTTATCAGCAATTGGAGAAAATAAATTCTTCAAATCGGTATAACATCTACCGCTCGCTACACACACCTGTATATCGGAAGAAATCGCACGATTAAATGTGTCAAACAAATCACGGGAAATTTCTTTATCGCCGTTGGGTAAAAGCGTTCCGTCTACATCACATAAAATCAGACGAACTTTCACGTCATCCATGACTTTCCTCCATAAAAAAACTATAATCCTTCCTATACAATATATATGATAATATACTTTTTAAAATTTGTCAATAGTAAACACAGAAAAAATAAAGAAAAAACAAAGAAAAAACTTAAAACACAGAAAAACAAAAAGCATATTCAAATCAAAATAAAAAAGTGAACAAAAATAGAGCAAATTCAAGTGTAAATTTATGCATATTTGCCATATTAATAAATTAAAAAAATAAAAACAGATATTTATTTATATATAAGAACAAACACTACAGATTGTGTCTGCAGTATTTCATAAATAATATTATATGATTTGTTAAATATGGTTTTTATACCGAAATCAAAAAGATAAAATACTGATAAAATATAAAAAAACAGTTGACAATCATAAAGAAAACTGATATAATTCACTACGTTATCTGGGTGTGGCGCAGTTGGTAGCGTGCTTGAATGGGGTTCAAGAGGCCGGAGGTTCAAGTCCTCTCACTCAGACCACGTCGGAGCAAAGTTCGCTTTGCTTCGGCTTTTTTTATTCAACACATATCTTATTTTTAATGTTGTTGTATATATTTTTGCCTATTCCATAAACTTCGGTAATTTCGCTCGTGGTTTTAAATGGATGAGAAGACCTGTATTCTATGATGGCTTCAGCACGTTTTTCACCAATGCCATCAAGTGACATAAGTTCATTTTTGCTTGCGGTGTTTATATTTATTAATTCGTACAAATCTTCATATTTATTATCATTACCTGAAGTATCGGCGAATACTTTATCAATGTGCGATTCTATTTCTTCGTGTTCTTCTGACCTGATAATTTTTGAATTATTTGCGTTTTCTATTTTAAGAAATACTGTTCCTACTATTGCAATTATAATCACACATACAATAGAAATTATAAGTGTTATTTTGTCAAAGAAACCGTTCTCGTTTTTCATAAAATTCACCTTTATTAAAAAATATTATTTTATCTTGACAGAGAAACAAAATTATGATATACTCACTTCTGTTGAAAAGTTTAGGGGTATGATGTAATGGTAACATGCCGGTCTCCAAAACCGTTCTTGAGGGTTCGAGTCCTTCTACCCCTGCCAACAAAAAGAACAATTCATCTTTTGATGGGTTGTTCTTTTTTGATATTAGAAAGGACTCGAACCCTGAGAGGGCAGAAAGCGTTAATAAAATATGCCAGTGGCATATTTTTAGCTTTGTGTTGCGAAGACCGGTACCGAAACGCTTGCGTTTGGGTGGTCAAGCAGGGAAGTCGTGAAACGACTTTGTCCTTCTACCCCTGCCAACAAAAAGAACAATTCATCTTTTGATGGGTTGTTCTTTTTTTAATATTAGAAAGGACTCGAACCCTGAGAGGGCAGGATGTTAGACCTATCAAAAACATTATATTTTACATAATAAGACATCAATTTTATCCTTTGTTACGTCGATTATGGCGTATTCTTGATTTAAATATCCAATTGAACCGGGATTTAGAATTTTTACACCATCATTTTTATCTAAAAATTGTGTATGTGTATGTCCAAAAATGCACATATCTGCTCTGATTTCCTTTGCTTTTGATTTTAAATTACATAGAGTTGACTTTACATGCTCTTTATGTCCATGAGTGATATAAATCAAATGCCCTTCGCATTTCATAATACGAGAAAAGGGGAAGTGCGACAAAAAATCGTTATTACCGCAAACAGCACAAACAGAATGTGTTTTTCCGTATACCATCTCTAGATATTCGCAATCATCAGCTACGTCACCACAATGAATAATTCGAGTAATATCTTTATGACGTTCTATCGCTTTATCCATACCATTTGTCGATTTATGACTGTCGCTAAATACCAGAAATTTCATATTGCCTCCATAAAATTTATTTACCATCATTATACGACAAAATATGACAAAAGTAAATAAAAAATATATTTTATACAAAAGTAGGTTGCATATTACTGTAAAATGTAGTATAATAAATACAATATTATAAGTTCGCACTATATGTAGTTGTGCAGAAAACATGAGGAAAGTAGTTAATGAAGAAGAAAAAATGGATATTTATGCATAAAGAGCATAAAGCAGATGATATAAAATCATTGAGTGAAGCTTTTGGTATTGCTCCGATTATTGCAACAATTTTATTAAACCGTGGAGTTACAGACCCGAAAAATTTTATAACGCCATCTGAAGACAATCTTATAGACCCCTTTTTAATGTTAGGTATGGAGGAGGCGACCGAGCGTATTTTAAGGGCTATTGAGAATAATGAGAAAATAGCCATATATGGCGATTATGATGTTGATGGAATAACCTCCACAGCGATTATGGTTAAATTTTTAAGCTCGCATAAAGCAGATGTAATTTACTACATTCCTGATAGGAACGAAGAAGGCTATGGAATTAACACAGATGCAATTGATAAGATTCATGCACAGGGTGTTAAACTATTGATTACTGTCGATTGCGGAATAACTGCATTAAAAGAAATTGCTTACGCTAAAGAGTTGGGAATAGAAACAATTATAACCGACCACCATGAATGTAAGGATGAAACTCCTGATGCGTATTGTTTATTAAATCCAAAACAGCCTGAATGTAAATATCCTTTTAAAAAGCTTGCGGGAGTCGGTGTCGCTTTTAAGCTTTTGCAGGCTTTAACCATAAAAATGCATTTTCATATGCGGGAATTAATCGACGAATATATTGATTTGGTAGCAATAGGTACAATAGCAGATGTGATGCCTTTAGTAGGAGAAAACAGAATTATAGTAAAAAGAGGGCTGGAACTCTTAAAATATACAGTAAATCGTGGTATACGTGCTCTGTCTGAAATGTCAGACGTTGATTTGTCAAATGTCCAGACCGGAACAATAGGGTTTATGTTAGCCCCCAGAATAAATGCTGCAGGAAGAATGGGTGACCCTAGATGTGCTGTTGAGCTTCTTTTGGCAAAGGACGATATGACTGCCAGAAAGTATGCTGAGATTTTAAACGAGAAAAATAAAGAACGTCAGGAAACTGAAATAAGCATATTAGAAGATGCGTTAAACATTATAGAAACAACTCCTTCTATAAAAGATGATTTCGTTATTGTATTGTCGCACGAAGGTTGGCACCACGGAATTATAGGTATAGTAGCTTCTAAGATTTCAGAACGGTTTAATAAGCCATGTATTTTGATAAGTATAGATAACGAAAATGCTAAAGGTTCAGGAAGAAGTATACGCTCCTTTAACCTCTTCAAAGCACTTGAAAACTCAACGCACTTGTTACAGAAATTTGGTGGACATGACCTTGCTGCGGGATTATCTATAAAATCTGAAAACATAGATAAATTCAGAAAAGAAATAAACGAGTATGCTAAAAAAAGTCTTTGTGAAGAAGACTTTATGCCTATTTTGTATATAGATTCGGAACTTCCACCACAATATATCAACATGAATACGGCTGAAAAGATGGCAATATTAGAGCCTTACGGAATGGGAAATGCATGTCCTTTGTTTTGTGCGAAAGATTTAAATGTTTCACAGATAAGAACTTTGAGCGAAGGAAAACATATAAAATTGATACTTTCCATAGACGATATTACAATCGAGGCTGTTGGATTCAATATGGGAGAGCTTTTAGATATTTTATCCGTCGGCGATGTGGTTGACATTGTATTTAATATTGATATAAATATTTACAGAGGTGCACGGCAGTTACAAGTGCTTTTGAAGGATGTAAAAATTCACCAGGCAGGATAGAGGCGTTAGTATGATTTTTGCAACACACGATTTTGAAGCCCTGAGCAAAAAAGCTCTGGAGGTTAATTCAAATTTTAATATTGAAAAACTTAAAAAAGCCTATAATTTAGCCCAAAAGGCTCACAGTGGGCAAAATCGTGCTTCGGGGGAGCCTTACATAACACATCCTTTAGAGGTGGCATATATTTTAGCCGATTTGGAGTTGGACTGCGATACATTAGTCGGTGCAATTCTTCATGACGTTGTGGAGGATACGGACTACACAATAAATGACATAAAAGAAGAGTTTGGAGATAGTGTAGCGACTATTGTTGACGGTGTTACAAAGTTAGGTAAAATACAGTATATAACTGCTGAAGAGCAACAGGTTGAAAACATTCGAAAGATGCTTTTGGCTATGGCAAAGGATGTACGTGTTATATTAATTAAGCTTGCGGACCGACTTCATAATATGCGTACAATAACTGCTAAGTCTGAAATGAAGCAACGCGAAAAAGCCCGCGAAACATTAGAGGTTTACGCGGCATTGGCACACAGACTCGGTATGTCAAAAATAAAGTGGGAGCTAGAGGATTTATCGTTAAGATATATTGACCCTGTTGCTTATAAAGAAATAACTGAATCCATTAATTTAAAGAAGCAAGAACGCGAGCAGTTTATTAAAAATATAATTGAAACTTTGCGTATCAAAACTGATGAAATGGATATAAACTCCACAATAACAGGACGTGCAAAGCATTTTTACAGTATATATCGAAAAATGTATGCACAGCATAAATCAATTGATGAATTGTATGACCTTTTTGCTGTTAGAGTAATTGTTAATTCAATCAGCGAATGCTATGCGGTTTTAGGTATGGTGCATGAGCTTTATCATCCTATACCAGGAAGATTTAAAGATTATATTGCAATGCCAAAGCCTAATATGTATCAGTCGTTGCATACAACTGTAATTGGCCCTAATGGAACGCCTTTTGAAATTCAAATCAGAACATGGGATATGCACCGAGTTGCAGAATACGGCATTGCTGCTCACTGGAAATACAAAGAAGGCGTGGATAAAAAATCAGATGTGGATACTAAGCTTGAGTGGATACGCCAATTATTGGAAATTCAGAATAATGTAGTAGATACAGATGATTTTATGCGAACCTTAAAAATTGATTTATTCGCAGATGAAGTTTTTGTCTTTACGCCTAAAGGAGATATTGTAAATTTGCCTACAGGCTCAACGCCAATTGATTTTGCATTTTCTATTCATAGTGCAGTTGGTTGTAAAATGCAAGGTGTAAAGGTAAATGGAAAAATCTCAACACTTGATTATATATTACAAAATGGCGATATTGTAGATATTATGACGTCGTCAGCTGTAAAAGGACCAAGTCGTGATTGGTTAAAGCTTTGCAAAACATCTCAAGCTCGTTCTAAAATTAATCAGTGGTTTAAAAAAGAACGAAGAGAGGAAAATATTCAGCACGGAAAGGACCTTATTGATAAAGAATTAAAGCGTATAAATTTAACCCATAATCAACTGTTTAAAAATGAGTGGATTGAAATGCTTTGTAAGAAATACACCTTTTCGTCCTTAGATGATATCTATGCAGCGGTTGGATATGGCGGACTTACGGTAAACAAGGTAATAAGCAGATTACGGGAAGAATACAAAAAGGCAATAAAATCTGAAAATATCGACGTAGAACTTCCGATTGCAGATACACCACAAAAAAAGAAAAAGACATCTAATAATGGTATAGTTGTTGAAGGCATAGAAGATTGCTTAATAAGATTTTCTAAGTGCTGTAATCCTGTTCCTGGCGACGATATAATAGGATATATAACGCGTGGCAGAGGAGTCAGTGTTCACCGAAAGGATTGTTCTAACGTAATAAGCAGTGAGAAGAATGGCGAAAAAGAGCGATTAATAGGTGTTCATTGGGAAGAAAATAACGAACAAAAGGGTTCATATCTTACACAAATTCAGGTTTGTGCAAACGACAGGAAGGGATTGCTTGCAGAAATGGCAAGTACAATTTCTGACTTAAAGATTTTGATTACCGGAATTAATTCCAAGTTATCTAAAGATAACGTTGTTGTTATAAACTTTACAATTGAAATTAATTCTAAAGGAGAACTTGATTTAGTTACCAAGAGGCTTAATAACGTAAAAGGCGTATTTGAAGTTAAACGTAAAACGGAGTAGTATTATTATGATAATTATAAAAGAACCGGTAGGTATTATGGGTGTAAATTGTTATATTTTAGGCGACAAATCGGAAGCTATCATTGTAGACCCCGGAAGTGATGCCCAAAAAATCGTACGAATATTAAATGACAACGAAATAACTGTAAAGTATATCGCCCTTACACACTGTCATTTCGACCACATACTTGCAGTCGGCGAATTAATTGAAAATCTTGGTGTAAAGTTAATTGCTTGTCAAAGCGAAAAAGACAATCTTTTAGATGCAAGCATTAATTACACCGATAAATACTCAAGAAAACCAATAGAACTTGCTGCAGATATATATGTAAAGAATGGCGATGTCATAAAAAGCGGAAAGTATGAGTTTGAAATTTTAGAAACACCTGGACATACCTCGGGAAGTATGTGTATGTATTGCAAAGAAAAGAGTCTTTTAATTTCAGGAGATACCTTATTCTATGCAAGTGTTGGAAGATGTGACCTTGCTACAGGAAATCAAGAAACTCTTCTAAAAAGCATTAAAGAAAAACTCTTTACACTTCCTGATGACACTATGGTATTGCCCGGTCATGGCGAGGATACTACAATCGGGTTTGAAAAATTAAACAATCCGTTTGTATATTAGGAGAGAAAAGTGCAAAATAGAGAAAAAACAATACCATGGGGTACCTTAGTCGGAATAAGACCAATCAAACGAGTTGTTAATATGCTCTCTGATGGTATGAGTGAAGAAGAAACAGCTAGGATTTTAAAAAATGAATTTGAAGTAAGCGACAAAAAAATCGACCTGTCACTTTCTATAGCAAAAACAGAAATGAAGGTTATTTCAACTATACCTAAAGATGCGATATCCTTATATATTCACATTCCGTTTTGCCCATCAAAATGTGCATATTGCTCATTTGCATCGATGCCAGTGTCTTCTATGCAACCCTTTATTGAGCCGTATCTGAATGCTTTATTTGAAGAATTAAATACAATAAAAGCAATCGTCGAAAAGCTTAAGTTTTCAATAGTCAGTATATATATCGGTGGAGGCACGCCTACGTCATTACTGTCTATTGAGCTTGATAACCTTTTATATAAATTAGAGAGAACATTTGACTTGTCAAATTGTCGGGAATTTACTATTGAAGCGGGCCGACCTGATACAATAACTGAGGCAAAGCTTGATGTAATGCGAAAACACGGTGTCGACAGAATAAGCATAAACCCACAGTCAATGAACGATAAAACTCTATCTGTAATTGGCAGAAATCATTCTGTAGAACAAATTTACAATGCATATAATCTCGCCAGAAAAAAAGGCTTTAAAGTTATAAATATGGATATTATTGCAGGACTTCCGCAAGAAACATTACCTGAATTTATGAATACAGTTGATAAAGTTATAGAGTTAAATCCTGAAAATATAACAGTACATACAATGAGCATAAAACGTGCGGCAAGGTTAAATCAAATAGGCGATTTTTCTGGCCTTCCCTTGAACGACTCTGTCGATAAAATGGTTGATTATGCACATTTGAAATTAAATGAAAATGGGTATTTGCCATATTATCTTTACAGGCAAAAAAATATTTTAGGCGATTTAGAAAACACGGGATTTTTTAAAGAAAATACAGAAGGCTTATATAACATCTGTATGATGGAAGAGATAAGAACGGTAATTTCTGCAGGAGCAGGTGCTGTTACAAAGCTTGTAAAATCAGGAAGAATTGAAAGAATATTTAATGTTAAAGATGTTCGCGAATATATAAACAGAGCAGAGGAAATGCGAAAACGCAAAGAATACATATATGAATTTTATAACAATTTGGAGGTATAACAAATGAAATGTCCTTTTTGTGAATTTGAAGAAAGTAAGGTAATTGATTCACGTCCAACAGATGAAGGTGAAGCAATAAGAAGACGTCGTGAGTGCTTAAATTGTGCCAAACGCTTTACAACTTACGAAAAAATCGAAACTATACCGCTTATGGTTATCAAAAAAGATGGTTCTCGTCAAATGTTTGATAGGGAAAAGCTCTTAAACGGTATCATTCGTGCCTGTGAAAAAAGACCTGTTGCGACATCTGATATGGAGCATATTGTAAATGAAATAGAAACAGCAACACAAAACTTATTGGAGCGTGAAATATCATCACAGAAAATAGGTGAAATGGTTATGGAGCGTTTACCGGCAATTGATGAAGTTGCGTATGTTCGTTTTGCATCGGTTTACAGACAATTTAAAGATATCAATACCTTTGTTGAAGAGGTAAATAAATTACTCAAGAGGTAATTATGGTTAATTTAGGAAACAGTTGGGACACTTTGTTGGCGAAAGAATTTTCTAAACCGTACTATCAAAACCTTAGAAAAGCCTTAGCAACAGAATATAAAACACGCACCATTTATCCGTCTATGGAGAATATTTTCAACGCGTTAAAGTACACGTCTTATGAGAATGTAAAGGTACTGCTTCTGGGTCAGGACCCATACCATGGTCCAAATCAGGCACACGGCTTGTGTTTTTCTGTTCAGAAGGGTGTAGATAAGCCACCGTCTTTAAAAAATATGTTTAAAGAACTAGAAAGTGACCTTGGTATAAAATCGCCTTCGCACGGTTGTCTGACTGATTGGGCAAAGCAAGGTGTGCTTCTTTTAAATACAGTTCTTACTGTTAGACAGGGAGAGCCTAATTCCCATAAAAAGCTGGGTTGGACTATTTTCACAGACGAGATAATTAAAATTCTAAATGATAGAGAAGACCCTGTTATATTTGTTCTGTGGGGAAGAAATGCAATTGATAAGTTGCCCCTCATTACAAACAACAGACACTATGTTTTAACTGCTGCACATCCAAGTCCTTTGTCAGCATCACGAGGCTTTTTAGGTTGTAAGCATTATTCGAAAATTAATGAGATTTTAACATCGATAGGCAAATCAGCTATTGATTGGAAAATTTCAGAGTAAAGAAAAGAGTAAGTATGAATTATATAATTTTTGATCTTGAGTGGAACAGATTTACAAAAGCAGTAAAGCTTCGTTGTCCTGATGAAATTATACAAATCGGTGCAGTGAAGTATAATGAAAAGATGGAATATATAGGCTCATTTAAACAATACATATCGCCTGTTTTATATAAAAAGATGGAACCTACAGTTGAAAAATTAACGGGTCTGTCTATTGATTTTTTAAAGAAGAATGGAATTCCGTTCTCTGAGGCTGCAGAAAGCTTTAAAAATTTTATCGGTACAGATTCAATAATTATGTCTTGGGGTTCGCAGGATGCAGATATATTGCGAAAAAACTGTAATTACTTCTGCAAAGAAATGCCAACATCATTTTTAAAAAAATTTGCAGATGTTCAAAGATATGTCACACACATTCTTTCTGAAAACGGAAACAACCAGGTGGGGGTTAAAACCGCCGCAGACAAGCTTGAAATTCATTATGAAGAAAGCAAGCTTCATGATGCCTTGGTTGACGCCGAAATTTCAGGAAAGGTTTTTGCCGCTATATTTAATAAAGAAAAATTTAATAAATATATAGTAGATGCCACAAACAAAGGTAACTCATTTAAGGATATACCTATTACAGATTTAAACAGTAAGCTTATTGATAAATCTGCTTTTAAAATCAGATGTCCTGAATGTGGCAGACTAATAAGAAAGCGTAGTGCATGGACTCTAAAAGGAAGTAAATTTATCTCACATCAAACCTGTAGAAGATGCAAAAAGAGATATTTTTGCTCTCTTGAAATTTTAAAATCGTACGGAAATGTTATAAAGTACAAAAAGAAAATCAAAAATATAGAAGATATAAAGCCGAAAAATGAACTGCAGTAAAAATGTTTTACTGCAGTTCATTTTTATTAGTAGCAACTTATTTGATTTTTAATATATTGATAACAAAGGAGAGATTTTTGTGAATATGCTTGAAATCAAGAATATAACAATGAAATATCAAGACATTAGTAATGAAATAGTTGCTATAGATAATGTTAGTTTTGATGTTAAGGAGGGAGAATTTGTAGCAATTATAGGTCCCAGCGGATGCGGTAAATCTACACTTTTATCAATAATTTGCGGCATTTTAGAGCCAAGTAGTGGAGAAATTTATATAAATGGAGTTAAAACCTCAGGCATAAGTCAAGAGATAGGTTATATGCTTCAAAGTGACAATCTGCTTGAATGGAGAACAATATATAAAAATATTTTGCTAGGGCTTGAAATTCAACATAGAATTACAGATAAAAATTTAGAATATGTTGATAAGCTTTTGAAAACTTATGGATTGTATGATTTTCGCGATAGCTTTCCATCACAACTTTCAGGGGGAATGCGACAAAGGGCGGCTTTAATCAGAACACTGGTAACAAAGCCAAAGATACTTTTGCTCGACGAAGCTTTTTCGGCACTTGATTATCAAACTAGATTAGCGGTTACAGATGACGTATATTCAATAATAAAAAACGAAAAAAAGACAACAGTAATGATAACACACGATATACCAGAGGGAATTTCTATGGCAGACAGAATTATCGTTCTGTCAAAACGCCCCGCAATAGTTCAAAGTATTCACAAAATAGATTTTACAGATATAGAGAAAAGAACACCGCTTGTGTGCAGAAAAAGTCCGCAGTTCAGCTCATATTTTGATACGTTATGGAGGGAGTTGGATATGGATGAAACAAGTTAAAACAGAAAGAGAACAGTATTTAAAAAAAATTAAAATAAAAAAATATACAATTTTATCAATTCAAATTGGTTTGTTGGCAGGACTCATATTGTTGTGGGAAATATGTGCAAATCTTAATATAATTGACAGCTTTATAACAAGTCAGCCATCGCGTATAGTGAGAACAATAGCAAATCTTTCTTCAAATGATTTGTTCATGCATCTGGGCATAACATGCACCGAAACACTCGTAGGTTTTATTCTGGGAGTGCTATTTGGACTTATAATAGCATCGTTGCTGTGGTGGTTTGAAACTTGTTCAGATATATTTGAACCATATTTAGTAATTCTAAACAGTTTACCAAAAATAGCACTGGGACCCATTATTATCATTTGGGTAGGAGCCGGAATGAAGGCAATTATCGTAATGGCTTTGGCAATTTCTTTGATTGTTACAATTATGGAGCTTTTAAACGGCTTTAAACATACGGATAAGCAATTAATAATCACGGCTGAAACCTTCGGTGCAAAAAAATATCAGGTTTTTTCAAAAATAGTCTTACCTGCAAATATTAAAACGCTTATAAATTCTCTTAAAATAAACCTAGGGCTTTCATTAGTAGGTGTAATCGCAGGAGAGTTTCTGGTATCTAAAGCGGGATTAGGGTATTTGATTGTATATGGCGGTCAGGTTTTCAAATTGGACTTGGTTATGGCTAGTGTTATTATTTTGGCTGTATTTGCAGCAATAATATATAAAATAGTGCTGATTTTTGAAAAATTAGTACTCAAAAACAGGAGGTAAATATGAAAAAAATCTTGGCAATTTGCTTATGTGCTGTTCTTGCTGTAACCTTTATAGCATGTGGTACAGAGCCTACCAAAGAAATAAACGAAATAAAAAAAGTCCGTTTGGGCGAGGTTACACACTCGGTTTTTTATGCACCACAGTATGTAGCAATTTCGTTAGGCTTTTTTGAGGAAGAAGGCATAGAAATTGAGCTTTCAAATCTGCAGGGAGCAGACAAGGTTATGTCTGCAATTTTGTCAAATCAAATCGATGTAGGTTTTTGCGGTCCTGAAGCATCAATCTATGTTTATAACGAGGGTAGAGAAGACTATCCGCAGATTTTTGCACAAATGACTCAACGCGATGGCTCTTTTTTAGTAGGCAAAGACAAGGTGGATAAGTTTGATTGGGAACAGTTAAAGGGTAAAACTGTAATTCCAGGAAGACGTGGCGGAGTTCCTTTTATGACATTTGAACACTTGTTGAAGAAAAAAGGTTTAAATCCTGAAAATGATTTAATTTTAGACGATAGTATCCAGTTTTCATTAATGGCAGGTGCTTTTTCAGGAAGCGATGCTGAATATGTAACACTTTTTGAACCCACAGCATCCATGATAGAAGCAGAAAATAAAGGCTATATTCTAACTTCTATAGGAGAAGAAACAGGAGATATTCCGTACACTGCTTATTGTGCAAAATCAAGCTACATAGCAGAAAACGAAGAAATAATTAAGGGATTTACAAAAGCAACCTATAAAGGCTTAAAATGGGTCGAAGAGCATAGCTCAAAAGAGGTTGCGGAAACAATTTTGGATTTATTCCCGGACACAGATGTTGCTATGCTGGCATCTTCTATTGAACGTTATAAATCTATTGATGCATGGAAGGATACGCCTGTTATGAGTGAGGAATCATACAACAGACTGCAGGATATTATGGAAGAAGCAGGCGAATTGGATATAAGAGCACCGTTTGATAAAGTAGTAAACAATTTTTACGCTGAAGAAGTATCTAAATAAAATTTATAAAAATGTGAATAATAAGCATATCAATTGCGAAAGTGAGAGTTGATATGCTTATTTCTTTTTTACGCACAATATTAACATATATTTTTGTTGTTGTTGCCATACGCGTTATGGGAAAAAGACAGGTTGGGCAATTAGAACCTGCAGAGCTTGTAATCACGCTTATGATTTCAGATTTAGCGACAATACCGCTAAATCACGTTTCTGTGCCACTGTTATATGGAGTTATACCTATATTAACGTTGATAATTGCTGAAGCATCATTATCATTTATTGTCCTAAAAAGCAGAAAATTCAGAAAAGTAATATCAGGCACACCTGTTGTTATAATTGAAGATGGTAAGGTTTGTGAACAGGAGATGGCAAAGCTTCGATTTAATTTTGATGATTTAATGGAAATGCTCAGAATGCAAGGAAATACCGACATAAATGATATTAAATACGGAATTTTAGAAACAAGCGGAAACTTAAGTGTTATAAAAAAAACAAAACCAAAAAACGAGGTAGCAAACTATTTAGGACTGCCATTTATGTTTATTTGCGACGGGAACATAAGCCATAAATCTTTAATGCTTTACAATAAGGATGAAAAGTGGTTAGAAAAACATTTGAACGGAACAGATATTAAAGATGTTTTATTTGCAGGTGTTGATGAAAACGGTAAATTTTATCTGCAAGAAAGGAAACAGAAATGAAAACTTTTATTGTAGCTATGCTTGTGTTGATAATTCTTGTTGGCAGCGTATTCTCAATTTCTGCATATCTAACAAATGTGGAAATTGATTTGATTGAAATTGCTGAAGAAGTATCTGTTTTTTCTAAGAAAGGGGAGTGGGATGTTGCTTTTAAACGATTTGAAAAATTATCTGATAAATGGGATAAAAAAGAAAATATATTCTCTGTTTTTTATAATCATGAAGATTTAGACGATATAAATCTCGCTATGGGGAATTTAAAAGAAAGCATTTTGCACAACGACTTAGAACACACATTAAAGGCAGTATCGGAAATCAAAATTTTGCTCGAAAGACTGATAAAAAATGAATCATTATCAATTGAAAATATTTTATTGGCACCTAATCGGTTTTTCTGTCATATTATGTTATAACCGACCATATGGTCGTTTATATAGATTCAGGCGTAGTTGACTTTTTTCACTACGCCTTTTTAAATGAAAAAAACCGACGTGTTATTACGTCGGTTAAAATAGTCAAACTATTTAAATTTTCTTTTTCTGGCAGCCTCTGATTTTTTCTTTCTTTTAACGCTGGGTTTTTCATAATGCTCGCGTTTTCTAAACTCTGATAGAATACCATCTTTTGCACAAGAACGCTTAAAACGTCTTAATGCACTATCTAAAGATTCATGATCTTTTATTCTGATTTCTGACATTTACTGATTCCCTCCTTCCGCGTAAACCAGTTAAGAAGGGGTTAGATAAAACCCGTTCATATTTGTTGCGGAATTACTCTGCTACAAAATCACAAGTGTTATTATAACTCAAACCGACACTTATTGTCAATAGAAAGTTTAAATATTTTTATTTTTTTGAAAAAAATTAAAAAAACAGTTGCAATTTACAAATATATGTGTTAAAATATTCAAAGTCGAGTACGTTTGGTTGGAGGTGAAAAATTTGCCGAACATTAAATCAGCTAAAAAAAGAGTTAAAGTTATCGAAACAAAAACTTTAAGAAATCACATGATTAAATCTGCATTGAGAACATATATTAAGAAGTTCGAGACAATCGTTGCTAATGGTAACAAAGCAGAAGCAGAAGCTGCTTTTAAGATTGCTGTTAAAAAGATTGACCAGGCAGTAGCTAAGGGCATCATAAAGAAGAACACAGCCTCAAGAAAGAAATCACAGCTTGCTCTTAAACTTAATGCAATTGCGTAATCATTTAGAAATTACAGGACTAACTTTTTGGGTTAGTCCTTATTTTCTTTAGTAGGGAAGTGTGGGTGCTGGCAATGGCTACATTACTGATTTTTGTAAGGCACGGAGAAAGCGAAGGAAATAAAAGCGGTCGTTTTAATGGAAGTAAGGATTTTGCCTTGACTCAAAAGGGTAGAGAACAAGTCAAAAAAACCGCCGAATATCTTGATAAATGCAAAATAGATATTGCTTATTCCAGCGATTTATCACGTGCTAAAGAAACAACTCAAATAATAGCAAATCGACAAGGTATAGATATTATTGAAAGTGCCGATTTGAGAGAAATCAACGGTGGTTCATTTGAGGGTGTTTTGTATGATGAATTGAGTGTTAAGTTCCCAAATGAATTTGATAAATGGATGAATGATACGGGAAATTGTATTTGTCCTAATGGAGAAAGCATTAAGGGATTGTTAGAACGCTTTAATAATAAAATTAAAGAAATAGCTATAAATAATAAGAACAGAACTATTTTGATAGGTACGCACGCTATGCCGATACGTGCCATATCTACACTATGGTATAAAAAAGATATAACGTGTATCACTAATATAAAATATGTGAAAAACGCTTCTGTCAGTATAGTTGACTATACCGATGTTGATAATCCGCAAATTTTGTGTTATGATGAATCTGAGCATTTAGGTAATCTTGTTACAGTTTTACCGAAAAGCGTATAAAAATTTAAATATAAGGTTGTGAAAAAGTATGGAACAAGTCCCAAAACGAAGACGTCATTTCGGCGACAGATATGATGGATATAGAGTAAAAAACAGTGACCCTATGTTTTATATTATTCCACATATTATGCGATCACGTCTTGACAGCCAGGTTTTCTTTGAAGAACAAATTGATATTTCAGGAATGCGTGAATTTATATTAGCACATCGGGAAGAGATACCGAATCTTTCCACATATCACATCTTTATTGCGGCGTTAATCAGGACCTTGGTGCAAAAGCCGCGTCTTAATCGTTTTGTAAGTGGACGTAAAATTTACGCAAGAAATTATCTGCGTGCATCCTTGACAGTAAAGAAGAGTATGAGCGAGGATTCAGACGAAGCATTAGTTATGCCTGAATTTGAATACACTGATACTCTTTATGATATTGCACAAAAGTTTAATAAAGAAGTAAATAACGTAAAAACAGAAGCAGAAGGGCAGTCCAACGATACTGATATAGCAGTAAAAATAATTAACCTGCTTCCGGGATTTGTAAAAAAGTTTGTCGTATATACATTAAGAAATTTAGATGCAATTGGAAAAATGCCTAAAATAATAAATCGTATAAGCCCTTTTCACTCAAGTATATTTATTACCAACCTAGGCTCGATAGGTCTAAACTCCGTTTATCATCATCTGTATGAATTTGGCACAACCTCTGTGTTTTTGGCACTGGGCAAGAAAGAAACGATAAGAGAGCTAAATAGTGATGGAACAGTAAATACTAAAAAAATAATCAAAATTAGATTTACGCTTGACGAACGTATCTGTGACGGATATTATTTTGCAACCTCGATCAAGCATTTTAAACATTTATTAAAAAATCCGGAATTGTTGCTAAGTGCACCTGAATACATAGGTAAAGATTATTAATAGAGTAAAAATAACATAGTAATAAGCTATGTTATTTTTTTGTTACAAAACAAAAATATCCTTGACAATATAAAAGAGTACATATATAATTATATATAAGGAATTATACAAAATAAGAATTTTGTATAATTCGGAGTATACAGAGTTTTAAATTGTTTAGGATAATATCCTTATATGTTAATATCTAATGACGTGTTTACTTATATATTATAGTAAGGAGCGAATTATAATATGCGTAACAGACAACTACTTGAAGATGCACCGTTTTATCTACGTGATTTTATAACCTATATGGAAACAATTAAAGGAAAATCTTCTAATACAGTTGATGAATATTTTTTTGACTTACGTACATTCCTTCGGTATATGTTAGTATTAAAAGGAAAAGCCGAGCTTGAAAATTTTGATGAAATTTCAATTAAAGATATCCCTGTAAGCTTTATAGAAGAAATTACCCTTCATGATTTGTATGAGTATCTTTCTTATACTTTGCGTGAAAGATTAAATAACGCTAATTCACGTGCCAGAAAGGTATCTTCTCTACGTTCATTCTTTAAATATTTGGTTACAAAAGCCAAGTTAGTCGAGGCTAACCCCGCTGCAGAGTTAGATTCACCAAAAAAACCTAAAGTTTTACCCAGGTACCTTTCTTTAGAAGAAAGTAAACAACTTTTAGAAAATGTTGACGGAAATCAAAAATACAGAGATTATGCTATACTAACACTTTTTTTGAACTGCGGATTGCGTTTATCTGAACTTTGTGGGATTAATTTAAGAAACATTAAAGATGATAAGCTTACTGTATTCGGAAAAGGAAGTAAAGAACGTACAGTTTATTTAAATGAAGCCTGTCAGAAGGCAATTGTTGACTATATTCAAAACGAACGTCCCAAGGATGGCATTAAGGCCCCTGATAAAGACGCTTTATTTTTAAGCCGCCTGAAGAAACGTATGAGTATAAAAACAATACAACACGTTGTAAAATTGCACTTAGAGGCCGCAGGTCTTGATTCATCAAAATATTCAGCACATAAATTAAGGCATACTGCAGCAACACTTATGTATAGATATGGCCATGTAGATGTGAGGGTTTTGCAAGAAATGTTAGGACATACAGATCTTTCTACGACGCAAATATACACCCATTTAGATGACGAACAATTAAGAACAGCCGCAAACAACAACCCTTTAGCAGATTTTAATAAGAATGAATAAGATAAAAGGCTGTAGCAAAACTGCTACAGCCTATTGTTACGGTTATTTACTTAATTAGTCGTTGCAACCACAACCGCAGAAAACGAATAAAGCAATGATAAGGATAATCCATAAGCAGCTGTTATCATTACCAAAACCGAAAAGACCTCTATCGCATCCCATAGTTACTTACCTCCTTTAATCGTTATGGTACATAATATGCAAAAAATAAAAGTAGGTAAATTGTCCTATAAAAAATTAATCACGACTCTATTTTGAACCCTACTTATTTTAAAATGTGATATAAAAAATATGAAGTGGCTTAAACAGTGCGTTTGAGCCACTTCATATTTTTAGTTGTTGAAGGATAGGTTGTTTGACCACTTCCCTGCTTTACCGCATATATGCGAACGTTTCACTACACGTAGTCAGCAATCTTTTATTACGAGATTGTAGTACATTTATTTCATCGATTTTCGATAATTGCCTGCTGATTGCCCCTTTAATTGTTTAAATATACGCGAAAAATGACCATAGTCCGAGAATCCTGTTGCATATGCCACTTCAGTTATAGGAATATTTGTTTCGGTAAGTATGCGACAGGCTTCATCTATTCTATATTTTCGTATATATTCAGCGATACCGCAGTTCAAATATTTATTTGCTATGTTGTACAAACGTGTTTTTCTAATGTGAAATTCAGAGCATATATCATCGGTGGTAATAGCTCGGGAAATATTATCTTTAATATATTGGTCCAGCTGTCTTATAAAATCATTTTTAGTGGGAGCAACCCAGTTGTTTGAAAGAAAGTATGAAGCAAGAGATTTTAATACAGTAATACTTGCGGTAAGTTCAGATGGTGATTTAACCGGAATATTATCTATCGCAACGTGTATTCCCGGGAAAATCTCGTTATTAAATTTCTGTTTCAGTATAGCACGTGTTTTTTCGGCATTATTTTCGGTAAGTAACTGACCAAACATAACAAAACCAAGAATTCCACGTGTATCATATATCGGAACAATTGCCTCTGATAAGCCCAGGTGACATTGATAGTGTATTTCTTGCTTGAGTTTAGAGCATGCATCCAAATTAGTACAGTCACAATCGCTGCATTTTTTATTCCACTCAGGATTTTTTCCGATTATTTTACAAAATTCTGTATCGTCCTTTGGATATGACATCAAAAACTTTCCACCACTGTCATATAAAACAATTTTTGCTTTTGTAAGAATGTAGAAATCGTGTAAAACTTTATGTAGACTTGTTACATTGATATTTAGCATAAAATCCTTCCCTCCTACTTTAATAATATATCAAAAGTATAAATAAAAATCAACATAAACATTTGAAAATATCCAACGCTGAACAAATCTTACATAAAAACAGACAAATATATCTTTTATTTAGATGTTGATAAATGTAGAATGGAAGTATACAAATAGGCGGTGATTATATGTGTTTTAATAAAAAATATGATTTTTCAAAAATCTCGCCGTATGTAGGTAACACATATCAGTTATTTGGAACCCGTCATTATCAGTTGACAGAAGGGGCAAGCAACGGATGCAGATGCATTGATGTACGTACTGGCAGCGGGTTAGAATATACAATATTGTGTGACCGAGGGCTTGATATATCCTTAGCTTCATACAAAGGGATTAATCTTGCATTCTTAACTCAGAATGCAGAAGCAAATCCAGCTTTTTATAATCCGTATGATTCAGAATGGTTGCGTACATTTTCGGGTGGACTTCTTACTACTTGTGGTCCTAATTATCTTTCCTCTCCTTGCGAAGATAACGGCGAAAGGCTTGGACTTCATGGCAGATGGAGTTCTATTGCGGCGAAAAAGGTTTGTGACTTAACAGATTTCGAAAAGGGAGAAATCAGAATAAGCGGGATTTTGTATGAAACGGTTGCTATGGGACATAAAGTTAGTATCCAACGCAGCATCTCATCAAAATTCGGTGAGTCGGTTATAATAATTGATGATGAAATAAAAAATGACGGAAGCAAACCTGTACCCCTTAATGTATTATATCACATCAATTTTGGGTATCCTTTTCTTGATGAAAATACACAGATATCTATCCCTTCCAAAACAATTTCGGGATATGATGAATATACAAGTGTACGTATGGACGAAGCAAATACTATCAGCAGACCTTTTAAAGATGCAAATGAGAAAAATTATTTGCATACCTTTGATGGTGAGCAAGTAATGGTAAAGGTTTGTAATCCGAAACTCTGTGATGGGTTGAGTGCATATATTAAGTTTAACTCTAAGGATTTGCCATATATGACACAGTGGGTTCTTGAGGATTACAAAGATTATGTGTTGGCAATTGAACCTGCAAATGTTCCGTGCGAATCCAGAAACGTACTTAGAAAAAGAGGTAGGGTATGTTAGAAAAGCACTTGAAGCAGGTTTTACGTCTGTAATGTATGATGGTTCCGAACTTGAAAATCTTATGAACTATGTAAATACAGCTGTTATAGTTAAACTTGCAGAAAAAACCGGTGCATCTGTTGAAGGCGAAATTGGTTCTATGGGCAAACGCGAAGGCGGCGGCGGTGATGGCACAAGTATTTATACCGATCCCGATGAAGCAAAGGATTTTGCTGAGAAAACAGGTATAGATGCACTTGCATGTGCTTTTGGAACTGCACATGGTATGTATTTAAAAAAACCAAAACTTGATTTTGAAAGACTGAAAAAAATATGCTCAACTGTAAGCATACCTCTTGTTATGCATGGTGGCTCTGGTGTAAGTCCCGAGGATTATACAAGGGCGATAAACTGTGGTATTCGCAAAATCAATTATTATACCTATATGGCAAACGCTGGAGGACGTGCAGTTGAAAGAATGTTCAAAAAGACATATTACCATGATATAGAAAGGGTTGCTATTGAGGCAATGAAAGAGGATGTAAAAATAGCAATCAATGTATTCTCTGGACAGAACAGAAAAGAATTATAAAATCAACTTAAAATCCTTTACAAAAAGAGAGCCTTTAGGCTCTCTTTTAGTTTATACCCTCTGCGGTTAATACAGAGTCGGTATTTTGAGTAAAAACAACAGATTCTTTACCAATTTTGTCTTTAAATACTACATCGGTAATTTCTGTAATATTTGCAACTGGTAAAACTGTTGTACCAAGCTTGTGCAGGTAATTCCTTTCATTATCTTTCGGGATAAAAACTTTAGATACATCTGCATTTTTTGCAGCTTCGATTTTTTCTTTTACACCGCCTACAGGAAGCACATTTCCAAATATTGATATTTCACCTGTAAATGCAAAATCATTTCTTATTGGAATATTGTGTATTGCCGAGTATAGAACTACAAAAATTGCAACTCCCGCAGAAGGTCCGTCAACGGGCATACCGCCAGGGAAATTTAAATGTATATTATAATTTTTAGGATTTGTGTTATATTTTTCAGCAAGTAAGGTTAAGACATTTTCAACAGAAGCCTTTACAGTACTTTCTCTGTTTAATTTTTGCCCTCTTCTTTCTATTGTTTCTCTATCTACTATCCCCGTTATTTTTATTGTTCCACTACCCTTTTCGCATTCGTATGCTTTAGCCTCAATGCTCATTATAGTGCCTTTATTTGCACCATATACAGCCAATCCGTTTACCTTGCCTATTACTTCTTCCTCCGAAACGTGCTTTTCGTTAAAAGATACAAAATGAGATGTTTCTGCTACCCACTCTATGTCGCTAATTGTTATTTCATCTCTTTTTTCCAAGGAAACATAAGAGCCTGCTGTTTGAATTAAGTTTACCGCTTCTCTGCCGTTGTCGCAAAATGCAGAAATAAGGTTTACTGCCTGGTCAGAAATTTTAAAATTTCCTTTTTTAGCAGCATTGGTACCTATTTTTGTAACCTCTTCTTTTGATAACGGATTAAAAAATATTTCCGTGCATCTTGAACGTAATGCCGGTGGTAATTCTTCAGGCAGACTTGTGGTTGCTGCTATTAGTCTAAAATCAGCGGGCATACCTTTTTGAAAAATTTCGTGTATATATAATGGAATTTCTTTGTTTGATTTAGAATAATATGCAGATTCAAAAAACACCTTTCTGTCTTCTAAAACCTTTAACAATTTATTCATTTGAACTGGGTGCAGCTCACCTATTTCATCTATAAATAAAATACCGCCGTGAGCCTTTGTAACTGCTCCTGGTTTTGGTTGAGGAATTCCTGCAGGACCGAATGCACCTGCTCCCTGATATATAGGGTCATGTACAGAACCCATAAGAGGGTCGGCTATACTTCTGTCATCAAATCTCAGTGTTGTCGCGTCAATTTCCACAAATTTAGCTTCTTGTGTAAATGGTGACATATGATTTTTGATAGCTTCATTTAAAACAGTTCTTGCGGCAGCAGTTTTTCCTACACCAGGCGGTCCGTAAATTATAACATGCTGCGGATTTTTTCCGCAAAGAGCAGCCCTTAATGCTTTTATTCCGTCTTTTTGACCCACTATTTCACTTAATTCATTAGGTCTTGTTTTTTCGGACAGTGGCTCTGTAAGTGATATTTTTTGTAATTTTTTCAATTTATTTAATTCAATCGAAGAATCCTTATTAATTGAACTTTTTCCAGCATTTTGACTACGTAACATTGAATAAAAATATATACCCATAATGCACAAAAGCCAGATTTCAATAATTGTCATTATTGTATTAAGCATTATAAAACCCTCCTGAAAGATATTATTGACAGATAGATATGGTTTTATTTCAAAAGTTAATAAAAAATTAATTGTTTTTTTAGGCAGGATATGATAATATGTATGTATACGTTTATAGGAAGGGGTTTTAATATGTCCAAAAAATGTAAAAACGCTTGCCACAAGACAAGCATTGGCGGACAAGCTGTTATAGAAGGTATTATGATGCGTGGACCCAAAGAGTCTGCGATTGCAGTAAGAAAGCCTGACGGAGAAATCATTGTAGAAAAGAAACCCATTAACTCTTTTGTTACTAAATATAAAATTAATAAAATTCCTTTTTTAAGAGGTGTTTTCGCTTTCGTCGAATCTTTGATAGAAGGTACAAAAGCACTTATGTTTTCAGCTGAATTTTTTGATGTCGAAGAGGACGAAACAAAAAAGAAAAAAGAGAAAATGTCCGAAGAAGAATTAAAAAAATTAGAAGCTAAAGAAAAGAAATCTTTAAACTTTGCGATTTATTCTTCTGTTTTTGTTGCTTTAATTTTTAGTATCGGTGTATTTATGATGCTTCCGACGTTTTTAGTTGGGCTTTTTCGTGACTACGCAGGAATTAACAATAATATTTTAACCACGTTAATTGAGGGAACTACGCGAATTTTGATATTTTTATTATATGTAGTTTTAGTTTCTAAAATGGAAGACATCAAAAGAGTTTTTCAATATCACGGGGCTGAACATAAAACAATTTTTTGTTATGAAGCAGGCGAAGAACTAACAGTTGATAATGTCAGAAAGCAAAAAAGACTACACCCCAGATGTGGCACAAGTTTTTTGATTTTTGTGATGATTATAAGCATACTACTCTTCTCTTTCATTTCCTGGGAGGACAAAATTATGCGTGTAGTAATCAGACTTTTGCTGTTACCTGTTGTTGCGGGTATTTCATATGAAATTATTAAATTTGCAGGCAGACACGATGGACTTATTATACGTATTTTGAGTGCTCCTGGTATGTGGTTACAAAAAATTACAACAAAAGAGCCTGACGATAGTCAGATTGAGGTGGCAATAGTAGCTCTTAATAGTGTTTTAACAGATGATAAAAATGATGACAAATGGTAAAATAACCGTAGCTGCTGCACTAAATGATGCAGTAGCTACTTTATCTTTAAATAAAACTATTGAAACTCCAAGGCTGGATGCAGAGGTACTTCTCTGCTCTGCTTTGTCGTGCGAAAGAATATTTTTACTTTTAAACAGGGATATGATATTAGAGCAAAAGTGTCTGTCTGTTTTTAATTCCTACATATCAAGAAGAGCAAAAAACGAGCCCGTAAGCTATATAATAAACTCAAAAGAATTTATGTCGCTAGAGTTTGAGGTCAAAGAAGGAGTTTTAATTCCACGCCCAGATACTGAAATTTTAGTAGAAGAAATAATTAAAATCTACAAAAACAAAAACGCAAAAATTCTTGATTTATGTACTGGCAGCGGTGCTATAGCTATAAGTCTTGCTTACTATTTAGACAAGTCCTTATTAACTGCGGTAGATAAATATGAAATTTGCCTGAAAACAGCCGAAAGAAACGCGGTAATGAATAATGTGAATGACAGAATCGAATTCATATCGGCAGATGTTTTAGAACCTTTTGATATATACGGCGATTTTGATTGTATTGTTTCAAATCCGCCGTATATCAAAGAAGATGTACTCTCTACTTTGCCTGTCGACGTTAAAGAATATGAGCCTTTGTATGCGTTAGATGGTGGCAGTGATGGTTTGATATTTTATAGAAAAATTGTGGATTATGCAAAAAAGAAGCTAAAATCTTGCGGTATACTTGCTTTTGAAATAGGTTTTGACCAAGGTAAAAGTGTTAAAAAAATTATTGAAGATTCACACGAATTTAAAGAGCTTAGAATATCAAATGATTTGGCAGGTCTTAACAGAGTTGTAATTGCAGAAAAAATCTAAAATGTGTGTAAATATTTTTAAATCAAAAACGCGACTTACTATAAAGTCGCTTTTTTGATTTTTTTTCTCTTCCAGATTATAAAAGCAATTCCGACAACAACGCACAAAAATGCAACGAGTTGTGAAATT
>JAZOCK010000049.1:0-13386 GCA_045596445.1 Congzhengia sp.
CTTATGATTTCTTTTGCCTCAACATTTTTTGGAAGCTCTGCAGTTTGTCGTGATGTGAGTCGGGCATTTTCAGAGGTAATATACTCGCAAATTTTCATAGTCTCACGCTTTAATTCTGTTTCGCCGTTTAAAAAATAACAGTCATCAATAACCGACTCCATAATGATTTTAGAGACCTTAACACACGCACAAATAACGCTTTCTATGCTTATAATTTTAGTGTCTCCGTTTAAGTCACCCTTAATATTTGCTAAAATTTCCGACACCTTAAATCCTACGTTTACAACACTTTGCTCATCTGCCCCAGGTGCTTCGACTATTTCAGTAAACGGAACTGTATGCTGAACACACGCAACACTTCCTTTTTCATCGGCTGAGGTATACAGTGTATTTATGTGAAGCTCGCCCTGAATCATTGCCTTGCCGTTCATAACACGAACATCGCCTGGCGTCACCCACGAATCAACCTTTAAAATTTCAGATATATCAGGCATATTTTCCGGAACTGTCAGTAAATCGTTTACCTCAATATCTGTGCAGACCTCTGACATAGGGATATATATGCTGTATTTTTTGTCTATCTTTTCTACATCTTCTCCGCAAATATCAATTATAGGCTCATATCCTCTGTCCTGGTATGCACAGGCACTGACAGATACCATAACCTTAGCGGACAGCTTTCTCGAGTTTACAAGTGTAAAACCTATATGCTCTGTGTTTGCATCTGCAGAAATTGTCATATTTTCATCAGCCCTAATATCAATAGCGGCAGAAAAATCAAAATTGCGTGACATACACTTAAGCTCGGCACTTTCATCATCAGGCATATATAAGGCAACAAATTCAACAAAACCTGAAACCACAGCTTTTCCGTTTTTATACTCTGTATCCAGTACATTTGCCTTTGCATCGGCACATAGAATTTCTGCAACATCAGGACAACTGTCCGACACTACAACATCACCCTCAACAAGCACGTTTGATGTTACACGTGCTAATTGCTCCTTAAGATTTATATTTCCCTTGTTAATTTGCATATTTGCACCCACTTTCTTAATTCTTGTTAAAATGTATGCAACCAACAGGGATTTTATTACTATAAAAACAGGGTTGTGGCAGAAAAAACCACAACCCCTTTAATACAAATTACAAAATATACTCTTTTCTTTTCCTCTTCACATAGTACGAGCCGTTTGTAAAGCCGATTTCCCTTAGCATAGCAACAGCATCCCGGAAACCTACAGCTATATTTTCTTTTCTATGAGCGTCACTTCCTATTGTTATATTTCTTCCGCCCATATCAAAATACGTTCTCAAAATTTCAGCATTGGGCATAAACTCATTCCATGCCGTCGCTTTTCCTGAGGTATTTATCTCCAATGACTTTTCTGTTTCAACAACTCCTTTTAAAACCTCTTCAATGTCGGGATAAAATTTTTCTATATCCATTCCTCGCTTAGCATATCCGTTTATATAGCGGAAAGGGAATGTAAGATGCGTTATAACATCAACATCTGCGTAATACGCCATTCCTGATAATCGTTGGTAGTATTTTTTCACTACATTTTCTAAAACATCAATATCAACTTTATCCGCACAATACTTCAGGCTCTTATAGTTTAACTCCGGAAAGTAGGTTTTAAATATCGGCTCTGTATGCGTTGAACCCAAAACGCAATCCAAATCAAGCTCATAAAACGGCTCGCGGAATTCAGGCGGGTATTCGTCATCTCTTTCGACGCCTGACAATACAAGTATTTTTCCCCTGTATTTTTTAGCCATTTCCTTTGCACCTTCAACTGACTTGCTTATGTGCTCATATGGAGCATAGTTTTCCGGCTGTGGTAACGAATGGTCCGTTATTGTTATAGCATTTAGGCCTTTGGATATTGCCGATTTAACTATTTCTTCTATAGAATCCGTCCCGTCTACAGAAAACTCTGAATGTGTATGACAATCGTACAGAAACATAATTTCTCCTATTTTTAATCAGAAATTTTTAAACCCTTCATACTTAAAAAGCGTGTTGATTAGTCAATGAGCTCTACAATCTTCATTCTCAGTCTTTCTCTGATTTGTATAATGGTCAATGGCGATTTTGCACAATTTTTAAACGTAATTTCTCCCGTTATCTGCTCCAGCATTTTTATTACTTCATCGTAGCCTATATAGCTTTCAAGTAAATTCAAAGCACGTAAATCCTGCAAAGCATCACGGAATGCAACAAGTCTTATTGATTTTAGCGGGCCGTTTTCACCCGGATATACATTAAATGTATCTCCTGACACATACCCTCCATCAGCATCTGTTTCTGTAAAGAGGCATAGCTATGAATCTGTTTGATGTCAGATAGTCCTGAGCACAACAATAGTATACCCACAACTCATCTGTATTAATCCTGCCCTCAAAATCCTCTATTACATTTGTTGGTATCAGTGGCATTTGGGCACCTGATTTTTTATAGTGCTCATAACTTGAAAATGCATCTATTGTTTTAAAATTCTTTATGTATTTTGAAAGAAATTCACTTAAAAACGAATATCTTTTGATTGTTTCATCATCAAACGGCTCATCTGAAATTGAAAACATGGTGATTTCCTCTATTCCGAGCTCTTTGATGTGAGTTATAAGTTCGGGAATAAACTGACTTAAGAAGTCTAAATATCCTTCATCAGTTGAGGCAACATCCCAGCCAAACATCTTTTTTAACTCGCCATCTTCTTCAACGATAAATTTAGGTGCACATTTTGCTCCCCACTGCGTAAAGAATTGTGGCATAATAAAATATTCTATACCTGCATTTTGACAAATTTCAATATACCTTTTAAATTTATCAAAATTAAATGTATACTTACTGCCTTTTTTCGTTATGTCTACAAGCTGAACCGTCAATCTTTCTCCGCCTACATAAGTATCAACAGGGGGTGTAAATATTGGTACTGTAAGCATATTTGAGCCATATTCTGCACTAATCGCTATAAATTTTTCAAGCATTTCCCAATGCCTTTCCGAAAAAACTTCTAAATTATAGTAATTTGCTATACAGTCGCCATGTACACTGCAATGATATTTTAGCTCTTGTTTCGGAAGCTCTGCTTTTAAAACCTCTAAATAAAGCGTTGTTGAAACACTTTCTTCCTTATTGGAAAAAGTAATTTTAATATTATGCTTTCCTAAAGGCACATTTTCGTCTGTTTCTATCCATATACCCTTATAGTGATATTGTGCTTTTACTTCTTTATCCTCCATCGGAGAAAAAATATCAGGGTACATCCCCGGAATCTTACTTATGTAATTATCGTCATCTGTTAACGCATTATAACTATGAACAGCTCTTTCTACAGGTACATTTAAAACATTATAAACTCTTAAATGTTCTTTTATGTCGCTTTCTATTTTAATATTATAAAGATAACACACGCTCCCTGAATATGCTATCTGGTACGATGCACGTTCTCCCTTTAAAACACTCATCATCGATATTTCATGGAAATCCTGCTTCAACTATGGCATTATGTTTTCAACTGAAGATATTTGATGTATTTTTATCACTAGTTATCCTCTCCTCAATTTTTGTTATTTTTTTATTTGTACTTTTTAAATATAAATCTACATTAATTATAGATTATTATGATAGCATTTGCAACAATTTTTTTATCAATTTTAAATTTCTCAATATCAAAAATCAAACTATGTTTTTAGTTGGTGGTTTTGCACAAAAAATCAGCTTAAATAAATGTATTTTTGGTGTATATGTATGGTTTACTTTGTTTAAAAAATATGGTAGTATAAGGGTGTAACTTTATGTTTTTAATTAAATATGAAACTATGCTCGCTAAACATTTTATGAGCAGAAAGGTTGGGGAAAATCTTATGAGTGAAAAAATCAAAATAGGTATTATTGGTGTCGGCAGTATTTCAAAACAGCATATATCAGGATACAATGCCAATCCTGATGCAGAATTATATGCTTTCTGTGACATTGACGAAAAAAAATTAGAAAAAAAAGGTGCGGAGTATGGCATTACAAAATTATACACCGACTATAATGAAATGCTCGCTTTACCAGAGATTGATGCAGTAAGCGTTTGTACCTGGAACGCAGCACACAAAGAATGTGCTATTGCAGCACTTAAAGCAGGTAAGCACGTTTTATGTGAAAAGCCTATGGCTATGTCTAAAGAAGAAGCCTTAGAAATGCAGAAGGTTGCCGATGAAGCAGGAAAGCTGTTGATGATTGGCTTTGTAAGAAGACACGGAAACGATACTGCAGTTATTAAAGACTTCATAGACACTGACAGCTTAGGAGAGTTGTACTACGCTAAGGCTACATATTTAAGAAGAAACGGCAACCCGGGTGGATGGTTCGGCAACAAAGCATTATCAGGCGGTGGTCCTTTAATCGACTTAGGTGTTCATGTAATTGACTTTGTAAGGTATCTAATGGGCAATCCAAAGGCAGTTTCTGTATATGGAGCAACCTTTAACAAGCTTGGGGACAGACCTCACATAAAAGGTAAAGACGGTTATATATCCGAAACAAATAATGTTGAAAACATTTGTGATGTTGAAGATTTAGCTACAGCACTTATTAAATTTGACAATGGTGCAGTTTTATCAATTGAAGCAAGCTTTTCTCTTAACATCAAAAAGGACGAGGGCGAGATTCAGCTATTTGGTACAAAGGGCGGTGCAAAATTCGCTCCTGAATTAGAAATTTATACCGAAATAAATGACTATCTTACAGATATTTCATTTAATATGCCTACAGCTCCTCAATTCGGTCAGATTTTTATCAATGAAATCGCTCACTTTATTGATTGCATCAAAAACGGTACAGAGTGTATTGCACCGGCTGAAGACGGTGTAGAACTAATGGCTATTTTAGATGCTATTTACGAATCTGCAAGAACAGGTCACGAAGTAATACTTTAAAATTTATATAAGAAAACGAAGCACTGACCCGTGTTTCGTTTTTTTATTTTATTTGGCAATGCGTAGTACCGCATTTCTGTTCTACCTGTGCGATACATAGTTAGTCTGCCCGTGCTCGTTCATATACAGGTTAATCTAATATGTTACTTCGCATTACGTTGGGACAACAAAGCCACAGTTTCCACATGGCTTGTATTCGGAAACATATCAACAGGCGTTGCCGAAACAAAGCCATATCCCGACTCTGTTAAAAATTTAACATCACGAGCCAGTGTTGCAGGGTTACACGACACATACACTATTCGTTCAGGATTTGCTTTTACTATTGCAGAAAGCGTCTTTTCGTCACTTCCCTTTCTTGGCGGATCAATTATTACAACATCGGGCGTCTTTCCGCCTTTTATAAGCCTCGGCACGACCTCTTCTGCCGCACCACAGAAAAATTCTGTGTTTTCTAATTTGTTGTGTCTTGCGTTTTGTTTTGCATCTGTAATTGCTGCGTCAACTATTTCAACGCCTATTACATTTTTAGCGGTCTTTGCCGCAAAAAGCGAAATTGTTCCTATGCCGCAATAAATGTCTAAAACTGTTTGATTACCGTCTAAATCGGCTAGCTCAATGGCTTTTTTGTACAGCACCTCAGTTTGTGTGGGATTAACCTGAAAAAAACTATGAGGTGAAATCGAAAATGAAAGTCCCAAAATACTGTCGCATATCGTGTCCGCTCCCCAGAGCGTAATATTTTTATTGCCTAAAACTAAATTATTTCTATTAGAATTTACATTTAAAATGATGCTCTTTAAATTATATGTTCCAAAATCAGCCTTCTTTAAAACTTCAATCAGCTTATCTATGTTTTTAATTTTTTCACAAGCGGAAGAAATTACCACCATAAGCTCACGACTGTTGTATCCTGTACGAACAAACACTCGGCGAATACTGCCCTGATGCGTTTTTTCGTCGTATGCTGAAACCTTATACTCATTCATAAAATCAGCAACTAAAGAAAGCACCTTAGTAGCACACTCTTCGCCCACACAACACGTATCCAGTCCTATTACATCATGAGAACGCGGAGCGTAAAAGCCCCCTATAGCTTTTTCGTTCTTCATTCCTATAGGAAAAACCATTTTATTGCGATAGCAACGGGGGTTTTCCATTCCTATAGTGTCTGCTACCAGGCTTTCTGCATTCTTTACGCCGCCTATTCTGGTTAACGTGTCAACTACGTGGTTACGCTTAACCACAAGCTGCTGCTTGTAGCTTATGTGTCCAAGAGGACAACCACCACACATATCACTTAAACTGCAGTAGCCGTCTTGTCTAAAAGGCGAGGGAGAAATTATTTCCGTCACTCCTGCGGTAAGATAGGTGTTGTGAATGGTGTAAATTTTTGCTCTTACTCTCTCACCCTCTAACGTTCCTGAAACAAAGCAAATTTTTCCGTTCACGTGTCCTATTCCTCTGCCATCAGATGCGGTTTTTTCTATATTCAACTCAATAATTTCATTTTTGTTCATAAAATCACCACTATGATTTTAACATATTTTTGTTAATAATACAACAGAAAAAGGACTTTGTTTAACAAAGTCCTTTAAAAATTATCCTTGCTTTTTCATTCTTCCTGCCAATTTATCTCTGTCCTGCTTTGATAAAATCTTCTTGCGAAGTCTTATATTGTCAGGTGTAATTTCAACAAGCTCGTCATCAGAAATAAACTCTAAGCACTGCTCTAAGCTCATAATGATTGGTGGTGTGAGTTTAACTGTATCGTCTGAGCCTGCCGCACGCATATTTGTAACATGCTTTTTCTTGCAGACGTTAACTGTCAAATCCTCATTTTTAGCATTTTCGCCAACAATCATTCCCTCATAAACTTCAACACCGGGTCCTAAAAACAGCGAACCACGAAGTTCCGCATTGAGCAAGCCATATGCCACTGTTGTGCCGGTTTCCCAGGCAATCATAGAGCCGCGATTTCTCGTTGCTATCTCGCCCTTGAACTCCTCAAAGCCCTCTAAAAGAGAATTCATAACACCGTTACCCTTGGTGTCTGTCATAAACTCACTGCGATATCCGATTAAACCTCTGGATGGTGCTCTGAACTCCAATCTCATATAACCATCATTATTGGGGTACATATTCTCCATCTGAGCCTTTCTTGTGCCTAGCTTTTCAATAACATTTCCTGCAAATTCTTCAGGCACGTCAATAACCAGACGTTCCATAGGCTCCAGTGTTTTTCCGTCCTTGTGCTTAAAAATAACCTGCGGTCGCGATACCTGGAATTCATAACCCTCGCGTCGCATAGTTTCAATCAATATAGATAAATGAAGCTCTCCTCGTCCTGATACCTTAAAGCTATCGGCACTGTCGGTTTCTTCAACCCGCAAGCTTACGTTTGTTTCTAACTCACGAAATAGTCTGTCACGAAGATGTCTTGATGTGACAAACTGCCCCTCACGTCCTGCAAATGGGCTGTTGTTTACAATAAAGTTCATTGAAATCGTAGGCTCGTCTACCTCGATTACAGGAAGTGGGTCAATGCAATCTGTGGCACAGATTGTTTCGCCGATATTAAAATCCCCAAGTCCTGAAATAGAAATGATATCACCCGCAGGGACCAATTCCGTCTCTGTTCTTGTTAAACCCTCAAATGTGTATATTCTTCCGATTTTAACATTGGACACAGTTCCGTCTGCATGGCAAAGTGCAACATTTTCACCATACTTCGCTGTACCCCGCGAAACCTTACCAACTGCAATTTTGCCTATATATTCGTCATAGTCAATGTTAGAAATTCTAATCTGCAGCGGTTCTGTCGGAACACCCAGGGGTGCAGGCACACTCTCTAATATTACATTGAAAAGCGGCGTCATATCATTGCTTAAGTCATCAAGCGACAATCCGCATATGCCCTGCTTTGCAGAGGTGTAAACAACAGGAAAATCTGCCTGGTCATCATTTGCACCCAAATCGATAAACAAGTCTAAAATCTCGTCAATAACCTCCTCACAACGTGCTTGCGGGCGGTCTATTTTGTTAATAACAACAATCGGCTTGAGATTCAGCTCTAAGGCTTTTTTTAATACAAAACGTGTCTGAGGCATAGCACCCTCAAACGCATCTACTACCAAAAGTACACCCTCAACCATACCAAGCACACGCTCAACCTCACCGCCGAAATCTGCGTGTCCGGGGGTATCAACAATATTTATCTTTGTTCCGTTATGAATGACAGATGTGTTTTTAGAAAGTATAGTAATACCACGCTCACGCTCCAAATCATTTGAGTCCATTACTCTCTCGTGAACCTGCTCGTTGTCACGGAAGATACCGCTATTTTTAAACAAGGCATCTACCAGCGTTGTCTTGCCGTGGTCAACATGGGCAATAATCGCAATATTTCTTATGTTATTCTTTTCCACAAGAATTCCTCCAATGTGTTTTTCAATAAATTTCACAAATAATATTTTAACACAAAATGCACAAAAGTCAAATAAAAATTGACATATTACCGCACTTTTGGTAAAATGATATAATAATAATGAAAAAAGGAGAAAAACTGTGATTTCAGGACACTTGGAAATTAAAGGCAATAACTTAACCATTGGTGGTATAAATGCTGTAGATTTGGCAAAAGAATACGGCACGCCCCTTTATGTGTTAGATGAAAATAAAATAAGAGAAAACTCACGTTCCTACGCCTCCTCTATGGAAAAATACTATGGCGGCAACGGAAGAATTCTTTTTGCAAGCAAGGCAATGTGCATAAGTGAGCTTTGCAGAATAGTAGCAAGCGAAAACTTAGGATTAGACGTAGTTTCAGGCGGAGAAATGTACACCGCATATAAATCAGGCTTTCCTATGGACAAGGTGTATTTCCACGGAAATAACAAAACAAATGACGAAATTAAAATGGCTTTGAAGACAGGCGTAGGCAGGTTTGTAGTTGATAACGAGCATGAGCTTGAAACCATCAGCAAGCTTGCAGCAGAAGAAAATGTTACAGCCAATGTTCTTTTTAGAATTAAGCCGGGAATCGATGCACATACGCACGATTTTGTAAAGACGGGACAAATCGATTCGAAATTCGGCGTAGCATTAGAAACAGGCGAAGCTCTTAGTATAATAAAAAAAGCGTTAGCTGTTCAAAATGTCCGTTACTGCGGTATTCATTGTCATATTGCATCGCAGGTATTTGAAGTCGCACCATTCTGCGAAGCGGCAGAGGTTATGATGAATTTTATTAAAGAAATAAAAACCTCCTGCGGTGTTGAAACCGATGAATTAAACTTAGGCGGGGGCTTTGGTGTTGCATATACCGATAACGACACCCCCATTGAATATGATAAATATATGGAAGCAGTAAGCAAGGTTATTCATAAAAAATCAGAGGAATTAGACGTTAAGCTTCCTTTTATATTGATGGAACCGGGCAGAAGCATCGTAGCTTCCGCGGGTATTACTCTTTACACAATAGGAAATATCAAGGAAATTCCCAATATCCGCACATACGTTTCTGTTGACGGCGGTATGGCGGACAACCCAAGATATATTATGTATCAGGCGAAATATACATTCGAAATTGCAAACAAGGCGGACAAGCCCAAGACCGAAACAGTAACAATAGCCGGCAAGTGCTGTGAGTCGGGAGATTTGCTTGGCGAACACATAAAACTGCAAAAAGCAGAAATCGGCGATATATTAGCAGTTTTAACAACAGGAGCTTATAATTACTCTATGGCAAGCCATTACAACAGGATACCTAACCCTGCGGTTGTTATGGTAAAAGACGGAAAATCCAGAGTTGTCGTTAAGCGTGAAACGTATGATGATATAATTAAAAATGACATATAATGCGTTAACAACAAAAGGGGCTATAGCCCCTCGTTTAATTTTAAAAATTATCATTTTAAATTCTTTTTTAAAAATATCTTGACAAATAAAAAATAGTGTGTTATTATAATTAAGCATTAAGAAGGAGCTTGTTCGCTTCTCACCACAAGGCTTGAGCTAAAGTGGTTTATACTTTCTTTATTAAGTATTTTGGCGGACAGGTATCTGTCCGCTTATTTTTATGCGGTTTATAAAATTTTGGAGGTGCTTTTCCATTAGCAAGCAAGAATTATTGATTAACGAAGAAATCAAATGCAAGGAAGTTCGTTTGGTTGGTCCTGACGGCGAGCCAATCGGTATTACTTCTGCTCAAGATGCCTTAGAACAGGCTTATGCCAAAAATTATGACCTTGTTTTAATTGCTCCCAAAGCGGAACCACCCGTGTGCAAAATTATGGACTATGGTAAGTATAAGTTTGAAATTGCAAAGCGTGACAAGGAAAACAAGAAAAACCAAAAGGTCATTTCTGTTAAGGAAATCAGACTTTCTCCGTCTATCGATAACCACGATTTTGAAACCAAAGCAAACCACGTTAAAAAGTTCTTGTCAGCAGGCGAAAAGGTTAAGATTACAGTACGCTTTCGTGGTCGCGAGGTGCATCACAGCGACCTTGGCAAACAGCTTTTAGACAGATTTAAAGAATCTGTTGAGGAGTATGGTGTAGTTGATAAACCTGCAAAGCTTGAAGGAAAGAACATGAGTATGCTTGTGTCCCCCAAGGGCACAACAAAATAAAAAATTTTTGGAAGGGGTTATGAAAATGCCTAAAATCAAAACACATAGAGCGAGTGCAAAAAGATTTAGAGTTACAAAAAACGGCAAAATCAAAATGAATCACGCTTTTACAAGTCACATCTTAACTAAGAAATCTACTAAGAGAAAGAGAAATTTAAGAAAGGGTGCGTATGCGTCCAGTGCGAATTTAAAGACATTAAAGAAGTTAATTCCTTACAAGTAATTCGCAAAACAAATTAAAATTTTGGAGGTAACAACAAATGGCAAGAATTAAGGGCGCTATCACAACGCGTAAAAGACATAAAAGAATATTAAAGCTCGCTAAGGGCTACAGAGGTGCTAAGAGCAAGCAGTTCAGAACAGCAAAAGAGGCTGTAATGAAGTCTTTATCCTATGCTTTCGTTGGTCGTAAATTAAAGAAGAGAAATTTCCGTCAGCTTTGGATTGCAAGAATTTCAGCACAGGCTAAAATGAATGGCATGAATTACTCAACATTTATGAACGGCTTAAAGAAAGCCGGTATCGAAATGAACCGTAAGATGCTGGCTGAAATCGCAGTTTCTGATAAGGCTGCATTTGCAGCACTTGTTGAACAAGCTAAGGCTGCTTTAAAATAATTAAAAAATTCGGCTGTTGTGTCATTGCTTACGCAACAGCCTTTTTATTAACACTTAAAGGGAGGAAAATCCTTATGAAGCTCGGTATAGAAATATATCGGGCATTTTCATATAATTTCATAAAATCACATAAAATTCCTTAAAACCCAGTACCAAAGCGACTTTCAAAAGGTTCAGATTTTATAAAGGTTTATATAACTTTATAAACCTCAACGCCAAAATGGTGTAACCGTGGTGTAAAGATTAAAACAAATCCGGAAAAAGAGACAAATGCAACTAAATAATTTTTCATAAAAACTGTGACTTTTAAAGTTGCAGTTTTTGTATTTTACAAGAAAACAAAAATTCCTCTATCGGAAAAATAAAACTGAATTTTGCACAATAAAAATCTTGATATTTTTCCCATAATGTGTTATACTATATACAGATAAACATAAGGAGCAAGAGTTTATGAAATATTTATCTGTAGCAGAAATAGCAGAAAGATGGAATTTGACAGATCGCAGCGTGCGAAAATATTGTCAGGAAGGAAAAATCCCCGGTGCTTTTTTAACAGGTAAAACTTGGAACATTCCCGAAGGAAGCGAAAAACCTGAACGGTCAAAAAGAAAATCAAGTAAATCCCAGACTCTTCTTGATATATTAAAAGAACAAAAAGGAAGTAAGCTTTCGGGCGGAATCTACCATCGTATACAAATTGATTTAACATATAATTCAAATCATATTGAAGGTAGTCGCCTCACCCACGACCAGACAAGATATATTTTTGAAACCAATACAATCGGCATAACAGGTGAAAGCGTGAATGTAGATGATATTGTGGAAACCACAAATCATTTCAGATGCATTGATTCTGTTATTGATAATGCCAAATATGAGCTTTCCGAAAAATATATAAAGGAACTGCATCTTATTTTAAAAAGTGGCACCGGCGATAGCAGAAAAGATTGGTTCAAAGTTGGTGACTATAAAAAACTTCCCAACGAAGTCGGCGGCATGGAAACTGTTCTTCCTGAAAATGTTCACACAGAAATCAGAAAGCTTTTAGATGCGTATAATAGCAAAAAACAAATAACTTTAGATGATATTATAGATTTTCATGTTCAGTTTGAACGCATACACCCCTTCCAGGACGGCAATGGGCGTGTCGGCAGACTGATTATGTTTAAGGAGTGCCTTAAACATAACATTACACCATTTATCATTGACGAGCAACACAAAATGTTCTATTACAGAGGCTTAAAAGAATGGAATAACGAAAAAGGCTTCCTGCGTGACACCGTTCTTTCCTGCCAGGATAAGTTTTATGAAATACTTAAATATTTCAGACTTGATAAAGTCGCAACGATGTGATATAATACTCAAGGTTACATCGCCCTTTGGTTATTTTTTACCGCAAAAGAAAAAAGATTATATTTCTTGTCCAAAAATGGCGAAGTAACTACATATAAAATGCTGAAAACACTGATAAATCAAGGAGATGTGATATATAATGAAATTAGGAATTGTCGGACTTCCAAACGTTGGAAAATCCACACTTTTTAATGCCATCACTCAAGCGGGTGCAGAATCGGCTAACTATCCTTTTTGCACCATTGAGCCTAATATTGGTATAGTTTCTGTTCCAGACGAGCGTTTGGACAAATTGGCCGAAATGTATAATCCTCAAAAGGTAACACACGCAATTATTGAGTTTGTTGATATTGCAGGCTTAGTTAAAGGTGCAAGTCGGGGAGAGGGTCTTGGTAACAAGTTCTTATCACATATAAGACAGGTTGATGCTATCGTTCACGTTGTACGTTGCTTTGATGATACTAATATTATCCATGTTGAAGGCTCTGTTGACCCTGTCCGTGATGTTGAAACAATAAATTTGGAGCTTATTTTTGCCGATTTGGAAATGGTTGAAAAGCGTATTGAAAAAACACGCAAAATGGCAAAATCAGGAGAAAAGAAGTATAAAATCGAAATTGAATTTTTAGAAAAGCTAAGTGCTCACTTAGAGTCAGGCAAGGCTGCAAGAACGCTTGAGCTTTCGGAGGACGAGGAAGAGATTGTAAAAGAAATCGACTTGTTGACAAAAAAGCCCGTTTTATATGCTGCAAATGTTGCCGAAGACGATTTTGTAAATGGTATAGAAAACAACGATTTTGTAATAAGATTAACCCAGGTGGCAGATGCCGAGGGTGCAGAGGTTAT
>JAZOCK010000050.1:0-2742 GCA_045596445.1 Congzhengia sp.
AAGGTAAAGTTATTTTCGCCTTAAAAGAGAAAGCCAATGCAAAATCGCATTGGCTGAAATTATTTAAGCTCTAATATTTTCTCTTTAATTCTATTGGCGGTCTTGATAAATTCCTCATCGCTTTTACCCGTGGGATCATCAAGTCCGAAGTCTATACGCTCTTTGCAAGGGATATTCGGGCAACTGACATTGCACCCCATGGTGATAACAATATCAGGTGTAGGAACATCCGAAATCAGTTTTGAATACTGACTCGACATATCAATGTCGAAATACTCTTTCATAATCCGCACCGCATCTTGATTTATCTGTGGTTTTGTTTCTGTCCCTGCTGAATAGCAGTCGTACTTTTCTGAAAGATACGCTTTTCCAAAAGCTTCTGCCATCTGACTTCGACAAGAATTATGAACACATATAAATGCTATTTTCTTTTTCATAGATACTTTTCCACCTCTGATGGCTTTAAGAGCTTGCCTTGCGAAACAACCTTTTCATTCACCACTAAAACAGGCATACTCATAGCTCCGTATTGCATCACTTTTTCCATATCTGTGATGTATTCGACTTCGATGTCAAGACCTTTATTTTGCACTGCCTTTTTTGTGTTTTCATATTGCTTGTGGCAAGTTTGACATCCTGCACCCAGCACCTTTACAGAATTGATTACTGCCGAACAACCGCAATCACATTTTCTCTTTCTACCAAATCCAAACATAACAGACCTCCTAAATAATAATATTTTGTATCGCATTAAAGAAATATCCGACAAGGATAATTCCAACTGTACATATCGCAATAAATATTCCAAGCAGTTTCGGTTTGACTGCTTTACGGAGCATAATTATTGACGGAAGTGACAGAGTGGTTACGCCCATCATAAATGATAAAACCACACCAAGCTGTGCACCTTTTGCAAGCAGAGCTTCAGCAATCGGGATTGTACCGAAGATGTCGGCGTACATTGGCACACCTGCAACAGTAGCTATAACAACTCCCAATGGATTACCACTGCCAAGAACTTTTACAATAATATCCTCAGGTATCCAATTATGAATTATCGCACCTATGCCGACACCTACAAGGACATAAGGAAACACTTTCTTTGCAGTTCCCAACACCTGTTCCCAAGCATACTTTATACGATCCTTGAAATACAATTCATCTTGCGGAACATCAAACGATTTGCCTTGTCTTATATATTCTTCGACTTGATTTTCAAGATGTAATTTTTCAATCAGCGTACCTCCTATGATAGCGATAATAAGACCGACTACAACATATGTAACTGCAACTTTCCACCCGAAAATACTCATAAGCAAAACAAGCGAGCCCAAATCAACCATAGGCGAAGAAATAAGGAACGAAAATGTTACTCCAAGCGGAAGTCCTGCACTTGTAAAACCAATAAACAAAGGAATTGATGAGCAAGAGCAAAACGGGGTTACAGTTCCTAAAAGTGCCGCAACCGTATTTGCACCAATGCCGTGAAATCTGCCAAGTATGCGTTTGCTTCTTTCTGGGGGAAAATAACTTTGAATGTATGAGATAATCAGAATTAAGACACCTAAAAGCACCATAATCTTAATTGTATCATATAAAAAGAACTGAACACTACCACCAATTCTGCCACCCACATCAAGACCGAATGCTGACAGAATATTTCCTATCAGCTCATTTAACCATTTCATACCCAAGACTTGATTTTGAAAAAAGTCCCATGCTGCTTTTATTACTTCCATAGAAAAACCTCCTCAAATAGAAAAACATCTATGTGTAGTTGTTTTTGTAAGCCGTGGCTTATTCGCATCACGGCTTTTGTATTACTTTATTTTTGTTAACTCTTGCAACATTTCCGATGCAATCTTTGCACCTTCTTCTGATATGGAGTAATGTGTCCATTTACCTTCTTTTCTGCCGACTACAACGCCTGAATCACAGAGAATTTTCATATGGTGTGAAAGCGTGGGCTGTGTTACTTCAAGTGTATCAAGTAATTTGCAGGCACACTTTTCGCCTGTACTCAGCATTTTAAGAATTTTAATTCTGTTTTCATCACAAAATGCCTTAAATATTTCAGCAATTTTTGTATCATTCATTTCCAAGTAAATCACCTCACATAGATAATCATCTATATATATTATATGCGACACATAGAAAAATGTCAATATGTTTTATTGAAATATTTTATCTAACATTTTTCTAGCACTTTTCTAGCGAAAACCCAAAAAATGCATCAAAAAGTGGCAATACGAAAACTTTGAGAACAGCAAAGGCTTTGAAGGTTTTTAACCCCTCAAAGCCTTGATTTTATGCGGTTTTTATCGCTTTTTAAGTTCCTTTAACTTCCGCTTATTTACTCTATCTAAAAAGAGTGTCTAGGAGCTCGAAATGCGTTTGCCTTAACGGGCACGTGGGTTCGAGCATTAAAGAAAATTTACAACTATTCATATGATGCATCTTCGAAAGTCTTGATGTTAATATCTGAAATAGCCGATGCAAAAAAATCGCATTGGCTGCTGTATTCCGCAACACGGACAAATATAAAATTTGTTCTTTTCATATAGCCGGATTTCGCCAAGTTCTGTTTCAGGTCGCTTGACAAACTTTGCATTTATCCAAAAAAGAAAGAGGGTGTAAAAAAACTCGGTTTTTTTACACCCCCGTTTCAGGGGATAGGAAAAAATGCTTCAGAACGGACAAACTGAGCCAACAAAGCCCATATATGGGCTTTGTTGGGTTACC
>JAZOCK010000051.1:0-4244 GCA_045596445.1 Congzhengia sp.
CTAACAAGCCCTTTGCCTTTACGCAGCATTACGGAAGGAGTCTACTCACATTTTGTTTTCGGTCCTCCGACTCAGAGGTGATAAGTCATTGGAAAGTCTCACCATTGCCTCGCACCAACCGGCAACTCTCTCCAGGCTCCACAATCCGACCGTCCTCGTCATAGTCGTTTTTGTGATATTCAAATTTTAAGATGTATTATACTCTGCAAAATTTACTTTGTCAAGAGTTTTTTTGAAATTTTTTAAAAAATTTTGAAAATAATTCGTTTTTTACAAGTTCTATCATTATAGATGTATTCAAATTCACGGCGTCTTCAGGATAAATTGCTTTAATATATCCATGCCAGAACTTATCTTTTATCATCCTTAAAATTTCTTCATCTGATTTCCTATTTTTCAAGCAATCAAGTATTTCTTGTGCCGTTTGTTCTGATGCAGATTTCATATTATCAAGGAAATATTTTGTCTGCTCCTCATTTAATAACCCATAGTGTGGCGCAAGTAAATATTTTATATCCAATTTTTCTGCTTTCTCAATCGATTTTATGGTGTCTGCATAGCTTACGAGATAAGACGGAACAATGGTTTTTTCGCCGTCATATACACCAAGTGTTTCGTTAGAAAGAAAAAGACCTTTTTTCCTGCAATAAAAGCCTACTGAGCACCTTGTATGTCCGGGTAAATTAACAACCTCAAACTCCATATCTCCTGTTTTGATAACATCTCCCTCATCAACAGCAATATCAACCTTGAGTTCATCACCGAGGAATTCATAATCGCCAGCTCCGCATTTTTCTGCAAATTTGGCATCAAGCTCTTTCATTGTTCTTTTGGCACCGACACGCCCAAAAATTTCAACAGCATATTTCCCGGCAACAACTTTTGCATCAGGATAACGTCTTAAAATATATGCACTTCCAAGAGCGTGGTCGTAGTGGGAATGAGTTAAGAATATATAATCAAGTTTTCTTTCTTTTAAAACTAATTTTATATTATCCGCAACATCATATCCCGTAAAACCAAATCCCGTGTCATACAAAACACTTGTGTTTCCATTATCAATTAAAAACGATGCATCACCCTTTTGACAACGAACATCGGTTATTTTTATATTTTTCATACAATTACCTTCTTGAATAATACTATTTTCTCAATTTTCTGCAATACTGTGTGCAGAGTTTATCTGTACATTCTGAACATTTAAGTGCCATATTGCTGTTTTCCCAGAATCTTTCGGGATATGTAAATACACATACTTCCCATATAAGCCATATAATAAAGGCAAATATTACAAGCGACCAGGAATAAAAACTGTTAACTGCTACAATCGGCAGAAACATCATCAAATGATCCCAATTAAATATTCTGCAGGTGGTACAGCACTTGGTTTTCATTATTAGCCTAAACGGGCACCATATAAGCACACATATTAAATCACACACATAAAAGAATGTTGACAAAAGTATCATTATTCCTGTGTCTATCATTCCGGTTAAATGCAATATACTAATTGCTATGGTAAGTATTATCCATATTACCATAACCTTGTATGCCGATGCGGTTGTGTCCTTGATATATTGCTTTAAATTTTTATAGTTTATCTTTTCTTTTATAGGTCTGAACAATGACTCAAACACCTTCTGCGAGCCTATAGATATATGCGCTTTTACAGGTATCAGCTGCAAAAACATATCCCACATCCAGATTACCCATAAGATGTGTAACGGTGAAAACTCATTTAAGAAATTCCATCCGTCTGCTATATTAAATTTATTTCTGTCAAATATGTATATTAAAATCGCAATGAGAAAAACGATAATTCTGCCTATTAGTCGCAGAAAATATATTCCTCTTGTTTTTGATATACCTGTACGATTGTTTTGCATTACACTTATTCCTCTAAAATATTTTTGAACGTATATAAAATAATTATCTGCCACGATACTCGCTTTTTAAAATTTGCGCCATTTCCTCCGGCGTTTCTTTACATCCATCATTAAGCCACATCTTTATAATGCTGTTTAGTCCGTTTTTAAAAAACTCGATGTGATATTTTATGTGTTTCCCATCAAAATCATTTTCAGCTCTTGTCGTATCGTAGATATAGGATTGATGCTTTTCATCGTAACCAAGTTTAAAGTATGTTTTATAAAAAATCTGATTTTCGTAAATGTGGCAAAACATCGTTTTGGCATCTCTGTTGGTAATTTCACTAAACTGTGTATTAAAATCCGTTTCCAATTTTTCACGAAGCTTATCCGCCAAGTCATAAACATCAATAAAATTTGCATAGAAGGTGCTTCTGTTAAGCCCGGTTTCTTTGCAAATGTCCGTAACTGAAATTTGATTAATTTCTTTGGTCTGGAGCATATTGATAAAAGCTTTTTCGATTTTATCAATAGAGTCTCTTTTCCTTTTGTTGTTTTTTACATTCATATACATACCTCATTTATTATTCCAACACTTGTTGCAAAATTGATGATTGAAAAACATTTCCATAAATATTATACTATACTTGTATTAAAAAGACAAGTGTTGTTTTAATGCAAGTAAAATTTTGGAGGTATTTTTGTATGAAAAAAAGCAGTTTTGTAGCAATGATGCTGGGAACAGTATCAGGTGTTTTGTTTGCACTTGGTATGTGTATGACACTTCTCCCTGAATGGAACGCCTTTAAGCCGGGTATTGTTTTTGGCACAGTAGGTATTGTTTTAGGTTTGATAACTCTTATCGTATGGAGAAAAATGGAGAATAAGGCCCCGATTAAGTTAAACGGCAGAATGATTACACTTACTGTATTCGGTATAATAGGTGCTTTAACTTTAGGCGTTGGTATGTGCTTTTGTATGGTATGGGAAAATATTATTTTAGGTACAATCATAGGCTTAGTAGGCATCTTATTGCTACTCTCTCTTATCCCTATTACCAAAGGCATAAAGTAAAATGAACATCCGCAGTAAAGAACTTTTAAAGTTCATTATAAATCTGGCATTTGCGCTCTATAACTGTGTGCTTGGTATTGCATCTTATTCATGGTGGTTTATCGCAGTCGGTGCATATTACATTATACTCAGTATTATGCGTATAACAATAATTGCATTTTCTGCAAAGAACAGAAAAAACGAAATGTTTATAATGAGATTTTCAGGCATTATGATTTTTGTTTTGTCGATTGTACTGTGCGGAATTGTGTATATGACGATAAATCAGTTCGGAGCAGTAAAATACCATGAAATAGCAATGATAACCATTGCGCTATATGCCTTTATCAAGCTTAGCTTTGCAATATACGAATTTGTGAAATCAAGAAAAAATCACAGACCGTACATAAAGACATTAAGAAGTATTGCTTTTACAGATAGCGTGGTATCAATATATTCTCTGCAAAGGTCAATGCTTGTAACTTTCGAGGGAATGACAGAGGCGAATATAATTCTTTTTAATACCTTAAGCGGTATAGGAATGTGCCTGATTGTAATATGCATAGGCTTAAATTTAATATATGGAAAGGAAAATAAAAATGGCTAAATCAAAATTAGTTAAAGCAAATGAAAAAATCGCAGAAGGAGTAACCGAAGGATTTAAAAAGATTGAAGATGCTGTTGTAGGCGGATACAAGAAAATCGAAAAAGGCGTTGTTGATGGTTACACCAAAATTGAGGATAAGTTTGTAGAACAATACTTAACTCAAGATGGCGAAACAGTTGAAGAAGCAAAGAAAAGGCTAAAAAATAATTAATATCTATTTGTAATCACTTGAATCAAAACGCAAACAGCGGAACCGAGATTTCTTGATTTCTCAGTTCCGCTTTTCTTTGTTTAAGGCGTGTCATAATTTGATACGCCGATTACTTACTTTTAGTTTTTACCAATTCTCCAAACATAGCTCCGCCTATAATTAAAACTGCTCCTATAATTTGAATCATAGTCATTCTCTCTGATAACAGTACGGCAGAAAATATTACAGCCGATAAAGGCTCCAAATAACCTAACACCGCAACAGATTGAACAGGTAATTTTGATAAAGGCGAGAAATACAAATAACAACCAATTCCTGTATTAACAACACCCAAGAATATTACCGCAAGCCAATTACCTTCCGTCAAATCCATCATCAATCCCTGCTTGAATAAGACGAAGACTGCTACTGTTAAAAAACTCACTGTTAATTGTATTGCAGAATTCTCCATCCCTGTTATCTGCTCTGATTTTTTGTTTAGTGTGACCATAAAGAAATACATTAC
>JAZOCK010000052.1:0-4883 GCA_045596445.1 Congzhengia sp.
GGTCCGTTTTTTAACTTTTCAAAAAGGTTTGCAACAGTTTCGTTAGATTCCCTTTTGTGCAGTTCTCTTTGAGTCTGGGTCACCTGCATACTGTGCTGTCTGTTTTTGACCAAAACTTTTTTATCAACAAAAAAGCTCGCACCTGCTACTGCAAATCTGAGCCACAAATCCCAATCAAGAACAAATTTCATACTTTCATTAAAAAATAATTCGTCTTTAAACAATCCTTTTGGGATAAGCAGACCGCATCCGTTAAAGCATTTTTCAAAAAGCAATGAGCAGAACGCTTTGCGAGGTTTTAAAAGACCGCCCCTTACATAAGACGGGTGAAATTTTTTTTTGCCGTTTTTGTCTATCAGGTCACTTTGATTACTGATAACGACAGTCTCGGGGTCAAGACATTTGCTTTTGTAAAGCCCTACCTGATATTTGATTTTCTCGGGATAATACAAATCATCATGAGAAAGCCATGAAATAAATTCACCCTCTGCCTTTTTTATGCCATAATTTATGGCAGAGGCACAACCGCCATTTTCTTTTTCGAAGTATTTAATCCTGTCCTCATATTCCATGCAGGCGTCTTTTGTTTTTCCTCCATCTGTAGAACCGTCATTTACAACGATTATCTCTATATTTTCATATGTTTGCCCCAAAGCACTGTCTATTGCCTCGCGGACAAAGTTTTCTCCGTTGTAAACAGGAATGACAATTGATACTAACGGCTTACTGTTCATACTTTTACCCTCTGTTCATAATTTTTCTGATAACTGCGGTCATAAAATATACGCCCGTTGTAAATCTTATTTTCATCAAAAGAAAGTACACCTTCCACGTTAAAGGAAGAGTGGATATGCTAAAGTTTTTAAAAGCCTTTTTGTGTAGTTCATCTTTTAATATTTCTTTTATCTCTTTAAATTGAGTGGCAAAGGAACCCCTACCATTAATAGCATTTAAACAAAGCTCCATCGTGCCCATAGCAATTCGATTGTAATATGCGGTAAATATGTCAGACACATCGCTGTCCTTAATAATGTTATATATTTTCTCAAAAAGCAGGTTTTGTTTTCGCAAAAAAACTCTGCGATAACTTCGCGTTGCAGACTGAATATTTGTTTTTCGGTAATGATAAAAGCCTTTATCAACAAACAAAAAACTCCTAATGTACCTGAAAAACTCAATATTAAAAAGTCCATCAGAAAATGTGCCCAGCTTTCTTATATTAAAAAAACGGATATTATACTGCGAAATAATACTTTTTTTGTATATTCCAAAGCACACAGATGCCAAAAAATTAAGATTTTCAGGGCTTTTAAGTTCTTTTCCCACAAGCCCTACTGTCTGGCGGAAAATCGTTTTGCACTCATCATTTTGGTACACCTTTTCTTCTAAAAAAGTATTTTTCTTTTTTAGAGACGCTCCCGCAAACTCTCGTATGTAATTGAACCTTACATAATCCAGGTTGTTTTCCCTGATTTTTTCAACCAAATATTGAATAGTGTTCAAGTCAAGCCAATCGTCAGGGTCCATAAACATAACATATTCGCCCTTTGAATTATCAAGACCAAGATTTCTTGCCGTATGTGTTCCGCCGTTTTCCTTATGGAAAACTCTGACCCTACTATCCTTTTCGGCGAAGGCAGCAAGCATCTTTCCCGTATTATCTGTGGAGCCGTCATTGATTAAAAGCAATTCGATATTTGTATATGTTTGATTCAAAACAGAACCAACACATTCCTCAATATATTCTTCAGCATTGTATATCGGTATAATTATCGATACTAACATCTGATTTCTCCTATCTTGTTAAATTATGATTAAAAAGGCAAAAAAGAATTTATTGTGAAATACAAATTAGCAAATCTTTTTCGGGCCTTAGTTTCATTCAAGTTTACAACCCGAATATTCATATCATATAGTTCTTTGTTCATCATCCTCTTCATATCAAGATGATGCTTATCGTTTAATCGATATTTAAGCGGAACCCTCAAAAGCAAATCCAAAAGCTTTCGGTTGTTGTATGGTATAGTAATGTCAAAACAAGATTTCATCACACCAATATCAAGTCCACATTTTCCGCCGTGCATCATTTCCCATACAAAAAAGTCACTTTCGTCATAATTGAACAGATTTTCCTTGAGTTTTGTGTTGTTTAAATATTCTGCAAAAAACTTATCGGTTTTCCATACTAAATGACGATTCATAAAAAATATTTTGTATAAGGAAGTGTAATTTCTTAAAGAAAGATTCTTTGGAAATTTCTTTTTCCCAAAATATTTATAGGCATAAGCACGTATAGTCTCTGAAATCCATGATTTTACTTCTACATCACATACATCATTTTGTATAAGCGTGATTTTTTTTCTGGTGTCATTATCTTTGGGAGTACCTATATCACCCCCGTTATGTTCAAATATTCTTTTATAAATATCAAAGTTCTCAATATCTTCGTTATGTTCCGTAATTTGGTATATCTTGTGACTAAGTCCAAACCTATCGCTTATCTCTTTGGCTTTTTCTGCATCCACAGATTCCCTATACATTGCCACATAGCTAAATGTTTCATATTTATCATAAATACCATTTGCCGCAGCAAATGTTGTTTGACTGTCAATTCCTCCTGTAAGAGATATTGCAGGTTTTTGCCACTTTTTAGAAATTAATTTCATTGTGTTTTTTAAGACTTCAGTAGCCTCAGTCAAAACTTCCTCATACTCTGCATCAGTTTTGCACATTTCAATACATTTGGTTGGATAAAACCTTTGTACTGTATACTCTTTATTAAATCTTACATATGTATTAGGGATAATTCTTTTAAGTTCACTATAGCTTGTAATATCCCCAGGCATATAATACCCCATCATATATGAATACCATTTATAATTCACAAGTTTTTTTACATACTCACTTTGCTCCAGTCCCAATATGTCACCAATTAAACAAGCGTGGGAAGAAATATACTGTTTGCCGCGAATTTCACCATAACAGCCATATTGCATACCTGAGGCATCCAAAAGAAATTCAATTTTTTCCCCATTGACAATACCAAGAATAAATATGCCTGTAAGCTCATTTATAGCATCAAAATACTTATTTGTTTCATATGAAGCTGCAACAGTTTTAAGGATGGTTTCCTCATCCAATTCCATTTTAAAGGGGTTGTATGCGTGTCCAACAAGAAAAACAACTTTATCCCCAAAACTGTGCATAAACAACTTCGCCCCGTTATGTACCCAAAAATAATAGCAACCTATAGTTGTTTTTGACCAATTTCCATAAAAAGGGTATTCTTCACCTTGTATTTTTTCATCATCTGTAATCAAAAAACCTTTTTCAAAAAGATGTTTTTTTAGTTGAGGTGCCTTTTCAAAAATATTTTTCATACAAATCCTCCATGAAATTACCTAATCCAATTCTAAATATATTTTTTCAAGAATTTTGGCAACATTTTCTTCGCCGTATTGCATTGATGCCTCGACATTGTTTTTGCCCATCTTCTCTCTTAAAGAAGCATCCTTCATAAGCTTTTCAATAGCAAGAGCAAAACCGTTTTCGTCAAGCGGTTGACTCTTAAATCCTGTTACTCCTTCAATGGAATAATCGTTTATTCCTCTAACATCGGAAGTTATAATGGGAAGAGCTGAATGCATTGCCTCAATTGCGGCAAGTCCTAAGCCCTCACGGATTGAGGCAAAGCAAAAGGCATCTGCCGCTTTATGGAGCTTTCCGATTTCTCTTGTATAGCCTAAAAATTTTACTCTGTCAAAAAGGCCCATTTTCTCAATTTCTTCTTCAAGTTCTGCTCTAAGCGGGCCATTTCCTGCAATCATATATTTAATTTTAGGATTTTCAAGCTTTTTAATAGCCTTTAAGATGGTTATATTATTTTTGTTTTTATTGAGCTCTCCAACCGATAAAAGTACAAAATCCTCGTCTGAAAATCCCATTTCTTTTCGTATATCTTCTCTATTAGTGCCATCTTCCACTCTCTTAAAGTCAATTCCAACTCCGGGAATCTTGGCGTATTTCTTTGCACGGAATTTATCTTTTGATATCTTATAGTCATCTTCGTTTATGGTAATGAGCATATCAGTGTATTTTGACATTATCTTTTCGATTGGATAGTAAATAACCCAGTTTTGAATTGGTGCACCTTTATAAAAGTGGAAGCCGTGTGCCGTGTATACAATCTTCGCTCTGCTCTTTTTAGCGGCAAGTCTTGTAACAACTCCGCCAACAGGTGTGTTGCAATGGATTACATCATAATCGTTTTCTGCAATTATTTCTTTGAGCATCTTATAAGCTTTTATATTGTCCAGACTTTTAGGCGAACGCGAAAACGGCACATCAAAAATTTTGTCCGCAAAATCAAGCACTAATCCATTTTTTGAAGCAAGATTATCTTTTGCAGCAACATGAACCTCGAATCCGTTTTTATGCAGCATATCCACAAGAACTTTATGAAATTGACATATATGACTTTGAACTGTCGCCGTAAGCAATACTTTTTTCATCTATTTGCTCCATTTTTTTAAATTATTTATAATAACCTCACTGAGCCTTCTATTGTTTGAATCCGAAACAAAAGAATTGTGAGGTGTAATAATCACATTTTCCATATCCCAAAGAATGCTGTGTTCATTTAAGGGTTCACTTTCAAAAACATCCAAAACCGCTCCGCCCAGCCTTCCTTCACAAAGAACCTTTTTTAAAGCTTCCTCGTCAATTACAGCTCCTCTTGCAACATTTACCACAATGGCACCATTTTTCAATTTTTCCAAAAGCTCTTTGTTGAACAAATGATGCGTTTCGTCCGTCAGGGGCAAAGTCAAAACAAGTACATCAGCCTTTTCCAGTGCGTACTCAAGCCTGTCTATCGGATAAAA
>JAZOCK010000053.1:0-8867 GCA_045596445.1 Congzhengia sp.
TTCTAAGTAGTTTATACCCCAATCCTTTAAGCTTCCGCCACTTTGACCGCGTTTGCCTATAATTTCTTCTAAGGTGTCATATGGTGCTCCTGTTGCTGAAACCAATATGTCGCCCGGGCGTAAAATACCAAAAAGGCACGAGCAAATTGCGTGCGTTCCCGAAACAATTGAGTGACGCACCAACGCAGATTCCGTTCCAAAAACCTCTGCGTAAATTTTTTCTAATGTGTCACGGCCTAAATCGTCATAGCCATAGCCTGTGGACAAACCTAAATGTGCCTCGGACACCTTATGCGAAGAAAATGCCTTCATAACCTTTAACTGATTGTACTCTGCGGTTTCGTTTATTTTTTTAAACGTATCACAAATGTTTTCCTCAGCCTTTCTTCCAAGCTCAATAACCTCATCGGTCAAACCATATTCTTCTTTTAAAATTTTTGAAATTTCCATTATCATACCTCTTTTATAATTCCCTGTCCCGAAAAATCAGGTATAAAGCTTTCGCTTGAAGCTTCTCCCTCTTGGATAAATGCGTTTTCCACGCCTATTTTTATTGCGTAGTCTATCAAATGCCCGTAATCCTTTTCGTCGACTTTTTGCTTAAGCTCAGGGAAATTTTCTAAGTCCCCGTGCGGTGTGTATTGACTCATAATTGACATATAGATTTTATTTTTATAAGTTTTATACAAATAATTTATAATTTTTTTGCTTTCTTCTTTTCTTGCGGGCAACACAAGATGACGCACCAAAACGCCGTTTTTCAGAATTCCGTTTTCATCAAAAACACATCTGGGCTGTTGACGAACCATTTCATCAATTGCAGACATCGCTACAACGGGATAGTTTTTGACACCTGAATATTTTAGTGCGGTTTCATCCTCTATATATTTAAAATCGGGAAGAAAAATATCTATTAACCCCTCTGCCAATTTAACTGCCTCTTGCTTTTCGTACCCGCTTGAATTATAGACAAAAGGAATGTTAAAACCTTTTTCCTTTGCCATTTTCACAGCCTTGAGTACCTGTGGCAAATAATGTGTAGCGGTAACTAAATTTATGTTTTCTGCACCTTTATTTTTAAGCTCAAAGAAAATCTCACAAAGCCTTTCTATGCTGATTTCATAGCCTGCCATATGGTGCGAGATTTTGTTGTTTTGGCAAAAAACGCATTTTAAGCTACATCCCGAAAAAAACACAGTACCGGAGCCACCCGTTCCCGTTAAACACGGCTCTTCCCACATATGAAGCTCGGCACGAGCGGAATATATTTTATCGCTCGCACCGCAAACCCCTGTTTTTCCTTTTGTTCTGTCGATTTTACATTCCCTCGGGCAGATAACACAACACGACAAATCAAGTATATCGCCCATTATCCGTTGATTGCCTCATCAATAGCTTTAGCCAATTGGTCAGGACAAGATGTGCCTTTGCCGTTGCAGTTAATTCCGCGTAGGCGTTTTATTACTTCACTTGCTTCCATTCCCTCAACAAGCGATGAGACACCCTTGCCGTTTCCGTTGCAACCGCCCAGGAAGCTTACGTTTTTTACTATGTTGTTTTCATCGATTTCGAATTTTATTTGCATAGAGCATATGCCCCTTGGTCTTACTGTATATTCCACAATTCTTCCCCCTTAATTTACAATCCATTTCTTTGGTATAAAAATTTCATTAAACTTGTATATTGCGTAATTGTCAGTCATTCCCGCAATGTAATCGCAGACGCTCTGTTCAAGCCCGACAGACTCTAAGCTTTTTTCATCTATGCCCATCAAAGACGGTGTTTTCATAAACGTTTCAAAAAGCATACAAACCACGTTTTGTGCCTTTTCGTCTTCTTTTTTTGCCTCGCTGTCGACGTATACGGTTTTAAACATAAACTCCCGAAGCTCTGCCATTGCGTCTTCAATATCCTTAGTCATTGTTATTTCGTTTTTTCCCTTGGAAGCATTGATAATATCGTGTATCAGTGTATTTATACGAACGCCGTGCGTCTTTCCTAAAATTTTAACACAATCGCCCGGAATATCCGTTTCTTTTATAATTCCGCCACGCAGGGCGTCGTCGATATCGTGATTTATATAGGCAATTCTGTCGGCAAGCTTTATAATTCTTCCCTCAAGAGTGTTTGCCTCATTTGTACCTGCGTGATTTAAAATGCCGTCGCGAACCTCATAGGTCAGATTAAGCCCTGTTCCGTTTTCCAAAAAATCGACTACTCTTAAGCTCTGTTCATAATGATGAAATCCTTTTGTGCAAATTTCATCTAAAACACGTTCGCCCGTATGACCGAACGGCGTGTGACCTAAATCGTGTCCCAGTGCTATTGCCTCGGTTAAATCCTCGTTGAGTCTTAGGCTTCTTGCTATGGTTCTTGCGATTTGCGAAACCTCCATAGTGTGTGTGAGCCTTGTTCTGTAGTGGTCGCCTGCAGGCGACAAAAAAACTTGTGTTTTGTGCTTTAATCGTCTAAAGGATTTAGCGTGGATTATTCTGTCGCGGTCACGCTGAAATTCAGTTCTTATGTCGCACGGTGTGATTTCTTTTTGTCTTCCTTGGGTGTCCTTCGAAAAGGTCGCATAAGGGGACAGAAATTTCAACTCGTTTTGCTCGGTTATTTCTTTAATTGTCATACATCCACCGCCCATTTATACAATTACAAATATTATACCACATTTTTATTACAAATGTGTAAAATTGTCAATACAATACTTTTAAAAATATCTTCAATAAAATTTAAAAAAACCGTTGAAATAATACTTAAATTATGCTATAATTGTAACGTTATAGGATACAATTTTGTTTTGTGTGTCCATAGGAAAAGATTATATTAAATTTATATATTTTGAGGAGGATAACAATGGCAAAGAAATTCAAAACCATGGATGGTAACTGTGCCGCTGCTCATTGTGCCTATGCGTTCACTGAAGTAGCTGCAATTTACCCCATTACTCCCTCATCTACAATGGCAGAGTATGTAGACCAGTGGAGTGCAAACGGACTCAAAAACATCTTCGGACAGACTGTTGAAGTTGTTGAAATGCAGTCAGAGGCAGGTGCAGCAGGTGCTGTTCACGGCTCATTACAGGGCGGTGCTTTAACAACAACATTTACAGCTTCTCAGGGACTTTTGCTCATGATTCCAAATATGTACAAAATCGCGGGCGAATTACTCCCAACAGTTTTCCACGTAAGTGCAAGAGCATTAGCTGCTCACGCTCTTAATATTTTTGGTGACCACCAGGACGTTATGGCTTGCCGTCAAACAGGCTTTGCAATGCTTGCTTCAGGCAGCGTTCAGGAAACAATGGACTTAGGCGGCGTTGCTCACTTAGCTTCAATTAAGGGAAAGGTTCCTTTCTTACATTTCTTTGATGGCTTCAGAACATCACACGAAATTCAGAAAATCGAAGTTATGGATTATGATGACTTAAAGAGCCTGGTTGACTGGGACGCTTTAAAATCATTTAAGGACAATGCTCTAAATCCTGAGCATCCTGTTCTTCGCGGTACAGCTCAGAACCCTGATATTTACTTCCAGGGCAGAGAAGCTTCCAACACATATTATGACAAAATTCCTGACATAGTAGCTGACTACATGGCAGAAATTACAAAAATCACAGGAAGAGAATACAAGCCGTTTAACTACTATGGTGCACCTGATGCTACAAAGGTTATTGTTGCTATGGGCTCTGTATGTGAAGCTTTAGAAGAAACAGTAGATTACTTAAATGCTCGCGGTGAAAAAGTCGGTGTGGTTAAGGTTCACCTATACAGACCTTTCTCAGCGAAGTACTTCTTTGATATTATGCCCGAAACTGTAGAAAAAATTGCAGTTTTAGACAGAACAAAAGAACCTGGTTCATTAGGCGAACCGCTTTACCTTGATATTTGTAACTTATACACAGGTAAAGAAAACGCTCCTAAAATCATCGGCGGTCGTTACGGCTTAGGCTCTAAGGATACAACACCAACACAGTTGGCTACAGTTTTTGCAGAGCTTGACAAGGCTGAACCTAAAAACGGCTTTACAATTGGTATTGTTGATGACGTTACAAACTTATCACTTGAAAATGTTGAAAAAATCAACGCAGCTCCCGAGGGTGCTACACGTTGTAAGTTCTGGGGCTTTGGCTCTGATGGTACAGTTGGTGCTAACAAAGACGCTATTAAAATCATCGGTGACAACACAGACCTTTACGCACAGGCTTACTTTGATTATGACTCTAAGAAGTCAGGCGGTGTAACAATGTCACACTTGCGTTTTGGTAAGAAGCCTATTAAATCAACCTACCTTTTAGACGAGGCTGACTACATCGCTTGTCACAAGCCTTCATACATTTATCAGTATGACATTTTAGAGGGCTTAAAGAAGGGCGGCACATTCTTGCTTAACTGCGTATGGTCACCCGAAGAATTAGAAGAAAAGCTTCCCGCTTCAATGAAACGCTTTATAGCTGAGAACGAAATCAAGTTCTATATTATAAACGCCGTTGACATTGCATCATCAATCGGTCTTGGCGGAAGAATTAATATGGTAACACAGTCTGCGTTCTTTAAGCTTGCTAACGTTATTCCGATAGACGAGGCAGTTCCGCTTCTAAAGGATGCTATCAAAAAGACATACGGCAAGAAGGGCGAAAAAATAGTTTCAATGAACTGCGAAGCCGTTGACAAGGCGTTGGATGCTATAGTTGAAATCAACGTTCCTGAAGCTTGGAAGAATGCTAAAGACGAACAAGCAAAAGACAACCAAGACGTTCCTGCATTTATCAAAAATATTGTTGAGCCTGTTAACGCACAGCGTGGTAACAAGCTTCCTGTTTCAACATTTGTTGGCATGGAAGACGGAACATTTATGCAGGGAACATCAAAATATGAAAAGAGAACAGTTGCAGTTTCAGTTCCTGAATGGGATGTTGCAAAATGTATTCAGTGTAACCAGTGTTCACTGGTATGTCCTCATGCAGCTATAAGACCTATTCTTTTAGACGATAAAGAAGCAGCAAACGCTCCTGAGAGCTTTGTTACAAAGGATGCAATCGGTCCTCAGCTTAAGGGACTTAAGTTCCGCATTCAGGTTAGCCCAAGAGATTGCTTAGGTTGTGGCGTTTGTGCTAATGCTTGTCCTGAAAAGGTTCAGGCACTTAAGATGGTTCCTGTTGACACAGCTGTTGAAAACGATGCAGACAACTGGGATTATGCTATGACAGTTTCTGTTAAGGGCGACTTAATGGATAAGGGTACAGTTAAGGGTTCACAGTTTGCACAACCCTTGCTTGAGTTCTCAGGTGCTTGTGCAGGTTGTGGTGAAACACCTTATATTAAGCTAATCACACAGCTCTTTGGTGACAGAATGATGATTGCAAACGCAACAGGTTGTACATCAATCTGGGGTGGTTCTGCTCCGTCAATGCCTTACACAACAAATGAAAAGGGTCAGGGTCCTGCTTGGGCAAACTCACTCTTTGAAGATAACGCTGAATTTGGTCTTGGTATGACTGTTGCAGTAAGAAAGATAAGAGAAACTCTTAAAGCGAAGATGGAAGAAGCAATTGCTGCAGGCGTTGACGCTAAGACAAAAGAAGCGTTTACTGCTTGGATTAACGGAATGAACAATGCAGAAGAGTCTAAGGTGGCTGCAGCTTTAGTTGTTGAAGCTTTAAAGACAGCAGACGTTAAAATCCCCGGTGTAAAAGAAGTTGCAGAAAGAACAGATTTCTTAGTTAAGCGTTCTAACTGGGCATTCGGTGGCGACGGCTGGGCATATGATATTGGTTACGGCGGCTTAGACCACGTTATTGCATCAGGCGAAGACATCAACATCTTCGTTGTAGATACAGAGGTTTACTCAAATACAGGCGGTCAGTCATCTAAGGCTACACCTACTGCTGCAGTTGCAAAGTTTGCGGCTTCAGGTAAAAAGGTTAAGAAGAAAGACCTAGGTATGATTGCTACAACCTATGGCTATGTATATGTTGCACAAATCGCTTTAGGTGCTAATCCTGCTCAGGCGATTAAGGCTTTACGCGAGGCTGAAAGCTATCCGGGTCCATCACTTGTTATTGCTTATGCTCCTTGTATCAACCATGGTATTAAGGCTAAGGGTAATATGGCTAACTCAATTGCAGAAGAGAAGAAGGCAGTTGAAACAGGATACTGGCATTTGTGGAGATACAACCCAACATTAAAGGACGAGGGCAAGAATCCATTTGTGCTTGATTCCAAAGAGCCTACAGGTGAAATTCGTGATTTCTTAGAAGGCGAAAACAGATACCTTATGTTAAAGCAGGCATTCCCAGAAGTTGCAGAGGACCTCTTTACAAAGGCTGAACAAGACTTGTTGGAAAGATACGAAAACTACAAGCGTATGGCTCAATAAGTTAAAACTTAAATATTAAAGAGAAGGACTAAGTCCTTCTCTTTTTTTGCTTTCTATAAAAAAAGACAAGGTAATTTAATCACCTTGTCTTTTGTTTTATAATTGATTTCTTATAATTTTTCCGCTCGTGGTCTTTGGTAATTCGTCACGGAATTCTACGATTCTCGGGTACTTATAAGGTGCAGTGTGTTCTTTTACATACATCTGAATTTCTCTCTTTAATTCATCGCTCGGTGTTGTGTCCTTTGTTAAAACTATACTTGCCTTAACAACCTGACCACGAACAGGGTCGGGGGCAGCCGACACGCCACATTCTACAACGTACGGAAGCTCCATAATAACGCTTTCAATTTCAAATGGTCCAATGCGGTAGCCCGATGACTTGATAACATCATCAACTCTGCCAACGTAGTAGTAGAAACCGTCCTCGTCGCGATATGCAACGTCGCCGGTGTGGTACATTCCGTCGTGCCAAGCGGCTGCGGTTTTTTCCTCGTCTTTATAGTAGCCCTTGAACAAGCCGCAGGGGACTTTTTTGTCTGTTCTTATTACGATTTCTCCGTTCTCACCTGTTTTTACGGGGTTGCCATCACTGTCTACCAGGTCAACATCGTATAGTGGAACAGGTTTGCCCATAGCACCGAGTTTGAATTTTTCTCCACAAAGATGAGCAATAACACACGTTGTTTCTGTCTGTCCAAAGCCCTCCATAATGCGAAGTCCGAGCTGTGACTCAATTTGTCTGAATACCTCGGGGTTTAGAGCCTCCCCTGCAGTGGTTGTATGTTGAACAGATGACATATCATACTTTGTGATGTCCTCTTTTATTAACATACGATACATTGTCGGGGGTGCACAGAAGGTTGTGATTTTGTATTTTTCAAACATCGGTAAAATATCTGCCGCCTCGAACTTATCGAAATCATATACGAATATTGCTCCCTCGCAAAGCCACTGTCCGTAAATTTTACCCCAAGCCGCCTTTGCCCAACCTGTGTCGGAGATTGTAAAGTGCAGGCCGTCAGGGTCAACACAATGCCAGAAGTTAGCAGTGTGGAAATGTCCTAGAGGATACTTATAGCTGTGAAGTGCCATTTTGGGATTGCCCGTTGTACCTGACGTGAAGTACATAAGCATATCATCTTCGCCCGATGGGCTATCTTCTTTTCTTTCATATATATCAGAGAAAAGCTTAATTTCTTCGTCAAAGCTTCTCCAACCCTCTCTTGTACCGTTAACTATTAGCTTGTGCTTTAGAGTGTTAGCATCTTTAGCACCTAAATCTGCCTCCTCTGCCATAACGCCCTGAGCACTACAGATTATAGCCTTAATGCCCGCAGCATTAAATCTATATGTGTAATCGTGTGCCTTCAATAAGTTAGACGCAGGAACTGCAATCGCACCTATTTTATGAAGTGCTAAAAGAGCAATCCAGAACTGATAGTTACGACGAAGAACAAGCATTACCTTGTCGCCACGCATAATTCCTAACGATGCGAAATAATTTGCACATCTCGCCGACTCACGCTTTAAGTCGCTGAATGTAAATCTTTTTTCCTGCTTGTCGTTTGAAACATGTAATAGTGCCAATCTTTCAGGCTCTTTGTCCGCGATAGCGTCAATGATATCAAATGCAAAATTAAACTTGTCCTCATTTTTAAAGTCAATAGCCGTTAAGCGACCGTTTTCATCTACTGTTGTATCAATGAAATTGTGATATAATCTTCCTGCTTTTCTGTGAACCTTAGCAACCTTGCCTTTATCACGAGACTTTTTCTCGCCTATTGCCGCTTCGCCCTTGCCACCTGCCAAAACAATAGCGTAAAACTCAGCATCAGCACCATCAACGGCAATCATTCCGTGGGGTGTTGAGCTATCGTAATAAATTGAGTCACCTGCATTTAAAATCTCGGTATGGTCGCCGATTTGAACTTTCATTTTACCTGAAATTACAATATCAAGTTCCTGACCATCGTGTGTTGTAAGCTCAATTTCTCTTTGTTCTGCGTCTTTGTCATACTTGCACTCAACATATAAAGGCTCTGAAACTCTGTTTTTAAAATCTCCTGCCAGGCCGTAGTACACCATGCCGTGAGCCTTTTGAATTTCTGCACCCTTGCCTGCACGAGTAACAGTATAGTGCTTTAGCTTCGGGCTGTTACCCTCAATAATATCCGTTACATTTACATGGAATGCCTGAGCACATCTGTAAATAAAAGCAAAGCTTAAATCGTGAGTTCCGTCTTCACAAGCTGCATATTCTGCTACACTTACGCCCGTCAGACGAGCCATTGTTTCTTTAGACATTCCCTCAATATGACGAAGCTCCTTAATACGAGCTGCAACAGAAGCAATTTTTAGGTCTAACCCTGTCATTTGTGTATCCATTGTATCAATCCTTTCTGTTTTTCTTTAGAAAGCGTTTTACAAACAAAAAACGCCTCAAAGAAATTTTCTTTGAGACGAGATAATTCCCGCGGTACCAC
>JAZOCK010000054.1:0-20553 GCA_045596445.1 Congzhengia sp.
TACCGAGATAGCATACCATTGAGAATTTTTTGTACTTTTTCAAATCTATTGAATTAAATACAATTCCTAAAGCCGCAAGCCCCCAGATAACGCCGAATATTGTCCAGCCGAGCCAGGGGGAATATTCCCTTATTGAGCAGAGGCAAATAGGCGTATATGTACCTGCAATGAGCAAAAATATAGAGCAGTGGTCTATTATTTGAAAAACCTTTTTTGCGGTTATATCTGGCTTCAAGCCGTGATATATGCTTGACATTGTATATAAAATAATCATTGTAGAACCATAAATTGCACCCGATACCACACCGTAAACATTTCCGCGAAGTGCTGCAAACACAACGCACAAAACCAACGCGATAACGCCTAACGCACCGCCTACGATATGTGATGTCATATTAAAAATTTCCTCTCCCTTAGTATAAATCGGAAGAATTCTGTCTCCTAATTTTGTACGCTTCATAGCTAGACCTCGCTTTAATAAATTTGTGGGTTAATTATAAAATCAGTGTATGATTTAGATGACGCTAATTTTCATAAGCATGTTCTAAAAGATATACTATCAAAATTTTCATCTCGAGACTCAAAAAAATCTATTGTTTTTTCTTTGCAGTAGTTACTGATGCTATTAACAACTTTCTGATTTTGCTACATTTATCATACATTTCTGTATACTCTTTCTCAGTTATCATTTTCGTTTCTTTGAAAAGAGCTAACCAATAATCACTTTCGTAACATTCTTTTAGTGCTATTTGAAACTTATTTATAAAATCAGCTTTACTTGCAGCATAATTTGCTTCATGAATATTGGCTCCAATGCTTGTACCACTTTTCAAAAGCTGATTTAACAGTACATTTCCTTTTCTGTTTTCCTTTATCTCTGTACACAGATTAACAATATCAACTGCAAATTGTTTTGATAAATCAACAAGTTTATTTTCTTTCATATCATTTCTCCATTCAATGAATTGAGAAATGCGTTGTCATGAATTGGCTCAGCCATGATTTCTCGCTATCGCTCCATGAATTGAATTGCCTTTTAAATGCACGAGGTGCAATTCATGAGCCGCAAGGCTCAATTCATGAAATCCTTGATTTCAATTCACGCCGACAGGCAATTCATTGAGTTTGCTTTGCAAACTCATTATATGTCATTTAACGAAAGTTGTCAAGGTATGCAAAAAAGCATTAAAAAAATGTTCAAAATCTGCTTTTGCAATTTTTTTATTGACACAAAAAACCATTTATAGTATAATATTTTAATGACTTAAGGTTTATGCTGGAGTGGCACAGTTGGTAGCGCAGCTGATTCGTAATCAGCAGGTCGTGGGTTCAAGTCCCATCTCCAGCTCCAACCTTAGGCTGTAAGTTTTTTTGGAGGCGATATATATGTTTAAAAGTCAGTATCTTAATGACGTAATGGAAACAGTAAAGAAGAGAAATGCAAACGAGCCTGAATTTTTACAAGCTGTACAAGAGGTTTTTGAATCCATAGAGCCTGTAATAGCAGCTCATCCCGAATTTGAAAAGGCGGGTTTAATCGAAAGAATTGTAGAGCCTGAAAGAAGTATTTCGTTCAGAGTTCCGTGGGTTGATGACAATGGTGCGGTGCAGGTTAACCGCGGTTACCGTGTTCAGTTTAACAGTGCAATCGGTCCTTACAAGGGCGGACTTCGTTTTCACCCATCAGTTTACATAGGAATCATCAAATTCCTGGGCTTTGAACAGATGTTCAAAAACTCATTAACAGGTCTTCCTATCGGCGGCGGCAAGGGTGGTTCTGACTTTGACCCCAGAGGCAAGTCAGATGGCGAAATAATGAGATTCTGCCAGTCATTTATGACAGAATTATCACGTCATATCGGCTCACATGTTGACGTTCCTGCGGGCGATATCGGTGTTGGTGCAAGAGAAATTGGTTATCTCTTTGGTCAGTACAAGAGAATTTGCAACAACTTTGAAAATTCAGTGTTGACAGGTAAGGGCTTATCATATGGCGGTAGCTTGGTTCGTCCTGAGGCTACAGGCTACGGTGCAGTTTACTTCTGCAGCGAAGTTTTAGCGAGATATGGCGAATCTGTAAAGGGTAAGACATTTGCAGTATCAGGCTTCGGTAACGTTGCCTGGGGTGCGGTATTAAAGATAAATCAGTTAGGCGGAAAGGTATTAACAATATCTGGACCTGACGGATATGTTTACGATGAAAACGGCATTACAGAAGAAAAGGCAGCATATATGCTTACAATGCGTTCTTCAGGTCGTGACAAGGTACAGGATTATGCAGATAAATTCGGTGCTAAGTTCTTCCCAGGAGAAAAGCCATGGGGCGTTAAGGTTGATGTTGTTATGCCTTGTGCAACACAGAATGAGGTGCAGCTTGCTGACGCTGAAAAAATCGTTGCTAACGGAACAAAATACTATATTGAGGTTTCTAATATGCCTACAACGGCTGAAGCTACAGAATATTTTGTTAAAAATGGTGTTGTTGTAGCACCTTCTAAGGCAGTTAATGCAGGCGGCGTTGCTGTTTCAGCATTGGAAATGAGCCAGAACTCAATGCGTCTTTCATGGTCTGCCGAAGAAGTTGATGAAAAGCTTCACGGCATTATGACAAACATTTATAAAAACGTGAGTGATGCAGCTAAGGAATATGGCATGGAGGATAACCTTATTGCAGGTGCAAACATTGCCGGATTCAAGAAAATTGCAGAAGCTATGATGGCTCAAGGTATTATATAATAGTTTTACATAACAAAACGGACCGTGCAAAGCACGGTCCGTTGTTCTTTATAATCATAAACGGTAAATAAGATTTAATACCTATAAATATTTGCTTTTCGGGGTCTGTACATTTTAATACAGCCTCTTTTTGTTATATAAATGCTTAATCGATGTCATCATACATTTTCATTGCATCGGCAATGTCAGAAAAACTGTTACATCCGCCGTTTTTAACATATAAATATGATGTTGTCATACCGCTTATAAGACAACTTTTTATATCTAAATCCGCTAATAGTCCTGCACAAAAACCGCTGTTGAAATTATCGCCGCCACCGGTTGTCTTTTTCGGGTTTTCGCACAGAATACCTTTTACTTCGATTTCTCCGCCGTCATAAACTGCAGCTGAGCTGTCTACGGGGTGTATTATTACAGTACCTATACCGGAAAACTCCTTAATTGCCCTTGCAATCGGAAGTGAGCCGTTGTATTCGCCCTCGCTTAAAATTGAGTGCATAACCATTGCCTCGCTTTTGTTTAGTCCGAGATAGGTTGGTGCGTATTCCGAGTATTTTCCAAACATTTTAAGTGCTGCCTTAATTTCTTCAGGTTGACGCTTTGCACAATCAGCGATATCTATGTATATTTTTCGGTCTTTATTTGAAAGTCTGGGCATAACAATTTCTAAGAATTTCTCATAGATTTCATGGAAATGAACTAAATAGCTCCAGTTAACCAATGTAATAATATCAGCATCGTCAAACAATTCTACCATTTCATCAACGCTTATGCGTTCAATCAAATCGCTCCACCTTAATTGACTGATTTTTTCGATATCACTCATTATTATTTTGCCGTCGCCAAATTCAAACACATACGAATAGCCCGGCTCGCTAATGCTTATTGTTTTGCAATTGTGGTTTAAATCAAATACAGAATTTTTATCCGGATATCCCATAGCACCTATACAGGTACAGCCTACGCCCATATTTGCAAGTCCGTTTGCATAATGTGGTCCGCAGCCGCCAAAATCCGTACTGCTTACAATTAACTCTATATTACCGCTGCGGCCTGCAAGACTCGTAATCTTTTCGCCGAATTGGTCAATAGTAGGAAAATAAGTACAGGTTTTTTCATCTGTTCTGGTTTTAACAGGGCGGATAACTAAATCTACAAAACCATCAAAACCAATACAAACCCTTTTGCTTTGAATTAAATCTTTTTTTTGTTTAAATTGTTCAGAGTATTTCATCTGTATCCCTCCGTTGTTATCTGTGTTACCAATGCTTCGCCTATCTTATAAACATCGCCTGCACCCATGGTGAAAATTATATCGCCGTCTGCTGCAGTTTCTCTAAAATAAGCCTCCACATCAGAAAAATCTTTTATATATCGTGCATTTTTGCTGTTTTTATTTATCGCATCGACTAAATCCTTTGAGTGAATTAAGCCTGTATCCGGCTCGCGTGCTGCAAAAATATCTGTAACAATCAGCTCATCGCAATCGTAGAAAGATTTAGCAAATTCATCTTTTAAGGCAAGAGAGCGAGTATATGTGTGTGGTTGAAAGACACATCTTATCCTCTTTGCATTTGTAGCTTTTGCTGCTTTGAATGTTGCTTTGATTTCGGTTGGATGATGTGCATAGTCATCGTATATTTTAGCCCCGTTTAACAAGCCCTTATATTCAAATCGTCTGTTTGTGCCCTTGTATGACAGAAGTCCTTTTTTAATTCCCTCTTTATCAACACCCAAAAGCGTTGCAGCAGCAATTACCGCTAAGGAATTTGACACATTGTGTATACCGGGAACGTTTAACTTTGCTGAAATATAAGGCTCATTACAGTACAAAACATCAAACTCAGAAAAACCATTTTCATCAAATTTGAGATTGTTTATTGTATAGTCGCATTCTGTGTTGTTTATTGCATAAGATACAACCCTGCATGGTGCGTGCTTTGCTGCCCGAATGACCTGTTCATCATCGAAATTACATATAACTGCACCATTTCCGGGTGTTTTTTTCACAAATCTGGAAAAACAATCAACTATATCGTCAATATCCTTAAAATAATCTAAATGGTCCTCCTCGATATTTAAAATGATACTGTATAGAGGAAAAAACTTCAAAAAGCTTCCACAGTATTCGCACGCCTCGGTTACAAAATAATCCTTGCCTCCATCACGCATATTTCCTCCGATTAACGGCAATACTCCTCCGACTAAAATAGTAGGGTCTAAATCACTTTCACAAAGGATGTGAGAAAGCATTGATGTTGCTGTGGTTTTGCCATGAGTACCTGACACCGCAACAGGATATTTGTAGTTTTTCATCATAGCACCGAGCAGTATCGCACGTTCAATAGCAGGAATCCCCAGCTCTTTGGCACGTGTAAGCTCAGGATTGTCAGGCTTGATTGCTGCTGTGTAAACTATAAGACCTGCACCTTCTACGTTTTCTTTCTTATGACCTATAGCTACAGGAATACCAAAAGAAACAAGCTCACGCACCATATCGCTGTCCTTAAAATCAGAACCGCAAACAGTGTAGCCGTCATTTTTTAATATTTGAGCTAACGCACTCATACTGATACCGCCAATGCCGATAAAAAATATACTTTTTTCTTTATCTATTTGTTTCAAGTCAAAGTCATTCATTTGCAAAAACCTTCCTAAATACCAAGATGTTGTTGCTACCACTATATTATACACTACTTGTTTTGAAAATAAAAGTATTTTTTCTATTTTATGTATATTTTTTCTATTTTTTCTAAAAATAAGTGTAAATCACACCAAAAAGGAGAGCATTTATGGATATCACAGATATCAGAATCAGAAAAATTAACCAAGACTCAAAAATGAAAGCCATTGTATCAGTAACCTTTGACAATGCTTTGGCGGTACACGACATTAAAATTATTGAGGGGGCGGATAAGCTTTTTGTGGCGATGCCGAGTCGAAAAACACCCGAGGGCGAATACAAGGACATAACACACCCTATAAATTCGCAGATGAGGGCTTCATTAGAGCATTTGATTTTGGAAAAATATCAAACGGCCCTTTTGGAAGAAACTGAAGCACCAAACGCATAAATATAGGAAAAGACTCTTTTTCACAAATTAGAGTCTTTTTTTGTTGCAAAACAGTAATATTTTTGTAACATAGGCGAAATAGCCCCAAAAATATATTTATTTCTTTTTTTTAATAAAAAGTTGCTTTTTTATAAAAAATATGCTATAATTATTATAGTGTATTTTTTGGGGATATTTTGAAATTTATTACACTTATAATATGTTTATTTTTTTTAGGAGGCTTAAAGCATGGACATTAAAGTAGATACCAATTATGACGGTTCCCAAATTCAAGTCTTAGAGGGCTTGGAGGCCGTTAGAAAAAGACCGGGTATGTACATAGGCTCTACCTCAGAACGTGGTCTGCATCACTTAGTTTATGAAATCGTAGACAACAGTATTGACGAGGCATTAGCAGGCTATTGTAAAAATATTTATGTCGATATAAACGAAGATAATTCAATTACAGTTGTCGATGACGGTCGTGGCATTCCTGTAGGTATTCAGCCTAAAATGGGTATTCCGGCGGTTGAGGTTGTTTTTACAGTATTACACGCCGGAGGTAAGTTCGGCGGTGGAGGATATAAGGTATCAGGCCGTTTGCACGGTGTCGGTGCTTCTGTTGTTAATGCTTTGTCCGAGTATTTAGAGGTTGAGGTTTCAGACGGCGAACACATTCACTACCAAAGATATGAGCGTGGTCATTCTTGTGGACCGTTAAAGGTAATAGGCAATACTGATAAGACGGGAACAAAGGTAACCTTTAAGCCTGATGCTGAAATTTTCGAAACGTTGGTTTATGAATTTGACATTTTGTTAAAACGCCTTCGTGAGCAGGCTTTCTTAAATAAGGGCTTGCGTATTGTTTTGACAGATAAACGTGTCGAAGGAAAAGCCGCCGATATGAAATATGACGGCGGTATAAAGGAATATGTAAGTTTTTTAAATAAAGGTAAAAATGCTCTCCACGAGGAAATTATATATTTTGAAGCGGAGCAGAATGATGTTATTTTAGAGGTTGCTATGCAGTATACCGATGCGTATAACGAAACCCTGGTAAGCTTTGCAAACAATATTTCAACTACAGAGGGCGGAACTCACGAGTCAGGCTTTAAGACAGCATTGACACGAATTCTGAATGATTATGCCAAAAAGCATAACATAATAAAAGAGAATGACAAAAAGCTGGAGGGAAGTGACACCCGTGAGGGCTTAGCGGCAGTAATCTCTGTTAAGGTTCTGGAGGCACAGTTTGAAGGTCAAACAAAAACCAAGCTTGGTAATAGCGAGGTGCAGGGCATAACGTCTTCAGCGTTAGGTGAGAAGCTTGCGTACTTTTTAGAAGAAAATCCGCATGTTGCTAAAACCATTATCGAAAAGGCTTTAACAGCGTCAAGGGCAAGAGAAGCCGCAAGGAAAGCTCGTGAAGCCGAAAGAAAAACGCCTCTTTCCAGTACAACTCTCCCCGGAAAACTCACAGACTGCATAAGTAAGGATTCAACAAAGACTGAAATATATATTGTCGAGGGTGATTCTGCGGGTGGTTCGGCAAAAAGCGGCCGTGACAGTACTTACCAGGCTATTTTGCCTCTTTGGGGTAAAATGCTGAACGTAGAAAAGGTACGTGCAGATAAGGTTTATGGAAATGACAAATTGACACCCGTTATTCAAGCATTGGGAACAGGTATATCAACGGAATTTAATCTTGAAAAATTAAGATATAACAAGGTTATTATTATGGCCGATGCCGACGTAGATGGTGCACATATACAAACGCTTCTGTTAACATTCTTCTTTAGGTTTATGACACCTTTGATCGAAGCAGGGCATGTGTATTTAGCAAAACCGCCTCTTTACAAGTTGTCACGAGGTAAAAAATCACAGGTAGCCTTTAGTGACGAAGAAAGGGACCGTATAAGCGAAGAGTTAAAAGACGGTGACGTAAACGCCAAGGTAGATATCAGTCGTTATAAGGGTCTTGGTGAAATGAATCCCGAAGAATTATGGGAAACGACAATGGACCCCAAAAACAGAATACTCTTAAAGGTTACGCTAGACGATGCAATAAGAGCCGATGAAACATTTAGAATTTTGATGGGTGATGATGTAGAGCCCAGAAGAATATTCATTGAAGAAAACGCTCAGTACGTTACCAATCTTGACGTATAGCAAAAAGAGAGGAAGTTTTAAATGGCTAGAAACAAAAAATATGAAGATTCTCATTTTGAAGAATATTTTGATACTCAAACTATTGTAGATGTAGATATAGAGAAAAGAATGCGTGAGGCATTTATAGATTATGCAATGAGTGTTATTGTTGCCCGTGCATTACCTGATGTGCGTGATGGTTTAAAACCCGTTCACAGAAGAATACTTTACTCTATGCACGAAGAACATTTAACGGCAGATAAGCCATTCTTTAAATCAGCTACAACCGTAGGTAATGTTATCGGTAGATACCATCCTCATGGCGATGCATCTGTATACGATGCAATGGTAAGACTTGCACAGGATTTCTCTATGCGTTATACGCTTATTGATGGTCATGGTAACTTTGGTTCTGTTGATGGCGACCCCCCGGCTGCTTATCGTTATACAGAAGCAAGAATGAGCAAAATATCAAATCTTATCCTTGAAAATATAGAAAAGGACACAGTAGATTTTGCTCCTAACTTTGACGAAAAAAGACGCGAGCCAACTGTTCTTCCCACCAGAATTCCAACTCTTTTGATAAATGGTTCATCCGGAATTGCTGTTGGTATGGCAACAAATATTCCGCCACACAACCTAACAGAAGTGTTAAATGGTGCCGTTGCACAGATTGATAACCCCGATATTACCGTTGAAGAGTTAATGGAATATATTAAGGGTCCTGACTTCCCGACAAAAGCAACTATTATGGGACTTGGCGGAATAAGAAGTGCGTATAATACGGGCAGAGGAAAAATCATTATCCGTGCCAAAACGGAAATTGAAGAACATAAAGATGGTACGTCATCTATTATCATAACAGAGCTTCCATATCAGGTTAACAAAAAGACCTTGGTTGAAAGCATAGCAGACCTGGTTAAGACAAAGCGTGTGGAGGGCTTATCTGATATTGCTGACCACTCATCAGACCGTGTAGGAATAAGAGTTGAAATTTCACTAAAAAGAGATGCAAACCCACAGGTAGTACTTAATAAGCTTTATAAATATTCAAGACTGCAGGACAGCTTTTCAATCAATATGTTAGCCATAGTAGATGGTAAGCCAAAAACTATGGGACTTAAAGAAATTCTTGAACATTTTATTTCTTTCCAGGAAGAAATCGTTACAAGAAGAATAAAGTTTGACCTTGAAAAAGCAGAAGCAAGAATGCACATTTTAGAAGGTCTTAGAATTGCACTCGCAAATCTCGATGAGATTATTGATGTTATAAGGAATTCTTATGACGATGCAAAGGAAAGACTTATAGAACGCTTTGGTCTTTCAGAAATTCAGGCACAGAGCGTACTGGATATGCGTCTTGCACAATTGCAAAAGCTGAACGGCGAAAAAATAGAAGCAGAATATAGCGAGCTTAAAGAAAGCATTGCTGAGTTTAATTATCTGCTTTCTGACCGTACGGCATTGATGAATCTTATCAAGGACGAGCTTATTGAAATACGTGACAAATTCGGCGACGAAAGATTGTCCGAAATCACAGCAAATACAGATGAAATCGATATCGAAGATTTAATTGAGGAGGAAGATGTTGTAATTACTCTTACAAACCGCGGATATATTAAACGTTTGCCTGTCAGCACCTATAAGGCACAGCGTCGCGGCGGCAGAGGTATTACAGGTATTACAACAAGAGAAGAGGACTTTGTAGAAAAGATATTTACAACAAGCACTCACGACCACATTTTATTCTTTTCATCAAAGGGTAAGATGTATCGTCTGAAGGCTTATGAAATTCCTGAGGCAGGAAGAGAGGCGAAGGGTACAGCTATTGTAAATTTATTGCAGCTAGACCCCGGAGAAAAAGTATCCGCTACCATTACGCTTCGTGAGTTCTGTGAGGGCAAGCATCTTATTTTTGGTACAAAGAAGGGTATTGTTAAGAAAACTGACCTTATGCTTTATAATACGGCAAGAAAGGGTGGTTTAGCGGCAATTGTATTAGACGAGGATGATGAACTAATAAATGTCCGCCTGACTGACGGCAATGACCTAATCGCTCTTTCCACGCATGATGGTATGTGCATTAAATTCTCAGAAACAGATGTTCGTCCTATGGGTAGAGTTTCACATGGTGTACGTGGTATTAAGCTTTCTCAGGGCGATTATGTAATTGGTATGAGTGTAGCATCAGAGGGAGAGGATTTGTTAGTTGTTACAGAAAACGGCTACGGTAAAAAGACCTCGCTGGACGAATATAAAACCCAGACACGTGGCGGAAAGGGTGTTACAAACTACCGAATTTCTTCTGTGACGGGTAAGGTTACAGGTGTAGCAGTTGTTACGGAGTCAGATGATGTAATGCTTATCACATCAGAGGGAATTATTATAAGAATGAAAACTGCAGAAATCAGCAGAATTGGCAGACTCACCAAGGGTGTTAGATTAATGCGTGTGGCTGATGGTGTATCAGTTGTATCTTTAGCGAAAACTGATGAAGAAGAAGTAGATGAAATTGCAGAAAATGCAGAGAGCGTAGAGGACTCATTAGACACAGAGTCTCAGGAATCATCGGACGAATAAACAAATAAATTAAAAACGGGGTGTGGTAAAAGTATTTTACTACACCCGTTTTTTTAGGTTATTTATATATAAATTTTAGAGCTATCATAAGTATAAGTCCAGGAAGCCCTAAGACACCAAGTATTGAAGCAGATGCAATATTTATTCCGATAAAAAAGCCTGTTGAGGCAAAGGCCAGATTAAATATGTAAAGACCTGCCCACCCTAAGATTGTATTGAAAAGAAGAACAAGCAGTCCTTTTAACTGTTTAAAAAACAGCGATATCAAAACTAATACAATCAGGCATAACGCACCAACGGCGATTAAAACAGATGTATCCATATCAGACACTCCTTTCTTAATTTTGATTTGAGTTTTGCAATGCTTTAGCTGTTTTTAGTTGTCTGTTAAAATCAAGCTCTGCAGCCTTTAAACGATAAATTGATGATTCTAACATTTCCTTGTCTGTGGCAAGATTAAGGCTTGATTTTAATAAGTCTATTTCCTCTTTTGCAGAGAAAATAAGACGAAGAGTTTCCTTGGTTTGTTCCTCGCAAGCCTTTTTTTCTTTTGATTTTTTAATATATTCAGATACTTTGCTCACACTAAAAGCCTGTCCTGTAATAAATTCCATTTAGTCACCTCTTTTTTTAATATTATAATCGTATTGTGCTAAAAATATGCAAAAAAAACTGAAGGCATATTGCCTTCAGTTTCTTTTTTAAGCTTAAAAACAGATAAATTACTCTTCTACAGGAGCATCTACAGGACATACGTCTGCACAGTTTCCGCAAGAGATACAAGCATCCGCGTCAATAACGTATGGTGTGCCTTCAGCGATACATTCAACAGGACACTGTGATGCACAAGCACCGCAACCGATGCAATCTTCTTTAATTATATATGCCATTTACTACACCTCCTTAAAATAATTTATGCAAAAGCATATATAAAATTTTTATTCTATAACCTTGTCATTTAAGCCGGTGGGAGTGTAATCCGCACCGATTAGGGCTGATATTTGTTCGCGGGCGTCATCGTCTGGTACATAATATGATACACCACCGGAATATTTTGCCCCTCCGGGTATGGTGTAGGCGGACATATCATTGCATCTACGGGCGTCAAGAACCAGTGTTAAAACGTCTAAGGTAGATAAATCAGTATCAAAATTTTTATACACCTCACGCATAATAGCAGGAAGCTTAAAAATATATTTAAGACTCAGCTTTTGTGATATTGCAGTCTTTAAGAAATCCTGCTGGGTATCAATTCTGCCAAGGTCAGCGTTGGCATAGCCTGAGCGGAATCTTACCAGTCCTTCAACCTGTGCACCGTCTAATTTTTGTTTTCCCGCTTTTAAATGTATGTGCAAATCCTGAACGGGGTCATCGTAATCCATATTTATCGGTACATCATACTCAATTCCGCCTAATATGTCAACAATGTTCCTTAAGCCCTCAAAATTAACCTTGCAAAAATCATTTATAGGCTGCCCTGTTAATTGACGTACAGAGTTGACCAAAAGTTCCTCACCATCATCTTTTCCAAGACAAGAATTTATTTTAGAAGTCCTGCCGTTAGGAAGCTTTATCTTGGTATCACGGGGAATTGATATTAAATTCAAGGTTTTATCTTTAGAGTTTACATTGACAAGCATTATAACATCTGCACGAACTCCGTCTTTATCAGTACCCACTACCAAGATATTTCTCGCAAATTCAGACTGTCCGTCTAAAAAGTCGTAAGACTTGCCCTTATCATCTGTAATGAGTACCATACTTGAAAAAACTACAGCAAGTATCAAAAATGTTACTCCTAAGCTTGTAAAAAATTTCTTCTTATTCATAGATACACCACTTTATAAGTTAATTGCTTTGCGTATTTTTCTGTTGTGTACTTTCCTCGGGATAGCCAAATTCAGATAATACAAGACTCTTTGTTTCGGAAGGACTATATATGTAATATGAAACATTTCCTATATATCTTCCTTCGCCGGGAAGAACAAAGCTTTCTAAGTCTGTTGTTTCAGCCGACTTTAAAATCCTTACAAAATCTAAAGCCGATGCAATGGTAAAATTAGTCTTAACATACGGATATGCGGCATCGATAATTGCGGGAGCCTTTAGTAAATATTGCGGCTGCATTTTCTGGCGGAAAAGCTCTTTTAAAAACTTTTGCTGAGCGTCAATTCTGCCTATATCGCCTTTTGCATATTCGCCTGGAGCATATTCGCCCTCGCCTTTGTTGTTGTGCCTAAAGCGTACAAAATCATGGGCTGCCTGCCCGTCTAAATGCTGCATACCAGCCTTTAAGTGAATATGCAAATTTTGTACAGGGTCATCATAATTCATATCAAACGGAACATTATAATCAACGCCGCCTAAAACATCAATAATATCTATAAAACCATCAAAATTTATCTCACAGTAGTAATGAATTGGCATTTTTGTTATGGTTTTTATAGTTTCAATCATAAACTTTTCCCGTGATTTAAATCCTAAGCATGAGTTTATTTTAATAGTCTTACCAGTATTTAGGGTTATACGAGTATCTCGCGGGATAGAGAGAACCTTTATCGATTTGTCAACATTATCCACACTGAAAATCATAATCGTGTCTGCACGCACTCCGTCATCATCAACACCGAGTATCAATACATTAAATTTGCCGTGTGGTGTAGGTGCGTCCAGGGAAAATTCCGCCTCGCCCAAAGATGTCATATAGGAAAATTTTCCGAATTCAATGCCACAAAGAATTGAAAGAATCCCTAAAATACCAACTAATATCCAAGCTATTATCCGCTTTTTTGTAAATTTCATAATTTTATCTCCATCATTAGTTCATATCGTCATTTTATAAAACTATTATACAGCACGTATGTTAATATAGTATTAAGTTAATATTAATTTTAAGTATTATTTGAGTCTGTTGTAAGAGGCAGAATCCAATGTTATGCCTTTTCTCTCGGCAAGCTCGGATATTGTAACCAAGTCAAACCCCCTATTTATTAGCTCGGGCACAATTATTTTTGTTGCTTGTACTGTGGGAAGGTATAAGTCGTGCATTAAGATAATATCGCCGTCTTTTACCTTTGAAAGTATGGCATCTACGGTTTTTTGTGCGTTTCGTGTTTTCCAATCCAGCGTGTCAATTGACCACAAGATAAATGGAGCAGAGGCTGTATTTATTACACTTTTATTATAGCTTCCATAGGGTGGTCGTACCAGCCTTGGCCGAATTCCGATTACGTTTTCAACAGTGTCTGCACAGGAATTTAACTGAGATATAATACCAGATGACGATATTGATGTAAGCCTTGGATGTCCCATTGTGTGGTTGCCTATTTCCATACCTAAGGCGTGTGCCCGTCTGAGCGGCTCAGGATATGCTAAGACACTTTTTCCAATAACAAAAAATGTAGCTTTTGCGTTATATTCTTCCAGACAATCTAAAATACTGTTTGTGAATTTACTTGGACCATCGTCGAATGTAAGAGCAACTGCTTTTTCTTTTTTTGGAAAATCAGCACGCGACAAGTACCAGCCGTTCTGAAGATGTGTAGGAACATCCTCGGTAAAAACCACGCTTGTGCGGTTTAATGGTGCGTAAATCATTGTAACGGGTGACAGATACCAACCATTTTGAAGATGTGTGGAAACATCGCTTGTATACACAACTGAGCTTGTGTTGTTTATGTTGTAAATGGTGACAACGGGGTAAAGATACCAGCCATTTTCAATATATTCCGAAAGCTTTTCGTTTTCTACAATTTTTGACGTGCCGTCTGCATTATACACAATGGTATCGGGTGCATACGCTGTGCTTTGTGCATAAACGCAGGACATACCTAACAATAATAATGACAATATCAAGAATACAATTTTTTTCATAAGTAAAACTCCTTTATCTTGCACCGTTAATCAAGCTCCAGAATTTTGGTGTGATTTTTCTTAAAATCAGCGAAATGCCGACCAAAATTCCCAGAGTTATAACGGGGAAGATGATATATGTTATAAGGGCGGTTAATGCACTGTCAGGAAATAATGCACATCCTGCCGCCTGCAAAAATTCAAGTACAGTTCCGTGACCTGCGTAGATAAAGAAAGTGATTGCAGTGATACATTTAGGTAGTTGTGGGATTTTAAGTGCGTCGTATAAATACCAAAATGAAATCACGGAAATTATTAAAAACGTCGTGTTAAACAGTATAAAGCCTGTTTTTATAAATGCAAAATTTGATGCCTGTCCAAGAATTACACCAAAAACAGACAAAGCTATAGTGGCTTTGCTTTTTTTATTAACAAATTCAAAAAGATGTGTGCCTATATATGAACCGATAACGTAGTAAATAAAGCAGTCCAGCAAAATGAACCTTTTATTGAGAGTAGCTTGTAAAATACTCCCTAAAACATCGGTAGCGTTAAGGGCTATAAGTGAAATAATTGCAATAAGCCCCACCCATTTATTCTTTGTAATCAAGCGGATTACCGGGGCGAGAATTGTAAACAAAATTAATTGGTACATAAACCAAAAGCCCAAGTTATATTTGTAAAAGAAAATGCCATCTATCAGGTTTTCTCTTGTAAATAAGAGCCTTGGAGCGTTAAAAAGTTGCTCGGTTATACCCGCTTTTCCTAAACAATAAAACAACAAAAATCTAAACAAATTCCACAAAAGAAACGGAATTATTAAAGAAAACAGGCGTGATTTCAGCTTTTTGGGATATTTGTCAATTGTAAAGTCGCGGTAAAACAAAATTCCCGAAATCATAAAAAACGATGGAACAGCAATTGATGCTATATTCTTAGACAACAGCCATTCAAGACCGCCTACAAAAGATGAAAGACAAGAGCCATCCAGAAGAGACGGATATAGTCCTGAATTATCAGTATGTATCAAGACTACTAAAATAGCCAAGATTGCATTGTAGTTTGAAAGCTTCTGTCTGTCTATAGTGTTGTGCATACGACACACTCCTTTTATGATTTACAAAGCATTAAAAGCAATTCACCCGAAGCCACTTTGATTTCTGCTACGTCTTCTGTAAATTCATTGCTTATACCGTAGGGGTTACCAATTTGCATTTCTGCGTTTTTGAGCGGGTAGTAAACCCCCGAAACGCAAACTCCCGTACAATCGGTCAGCGGAATTAACGAAAGGCAAAAGCCCTCGGTTTTTTTGATTGACTGCTCGTTGGTTACTAATGTTATATAGGTATCAACGTCAACGATTTCTGCTGTGACGTTTTTTTCTTTAGCATATTTTAAGAGGTGTATATTTGCAATGGTGTGGTCAATTCTATTTCCCAATGCACCTAAGATTGTAATTTTTTCAGCACCATTTGAAATTGCAACATCAATTGCCTCTTGTGTGTCAGTCATATCTTTTACGGGGTTTAGTCTTATGATTTTTTTAGCCTTGACCTCTTCTTCTAAAACAGAGTCAAAATCTCCTATAAAGATATCAGGCATAAGCCCCAAATCACGAGCGACAAGATACCCTGAGTCTGCAGTAATTATTAAAGAATATTCATTTAAATCTATTTGCTCGGGCAAAAATGTGAAAGTCCCGCCCGAAAAAATCAGTGCTTTCATTATTTTAAAAATTCTCCTACGGCGTGAGCGATATTTTTTTGACCGAAAACACCCGTGCCTGAAACAAGTACATTTGCACCGTAGGATATAGGCATATCCTTGTTGTCGGCATAAATTCCGCCATCTACTTCAATGTCGATTTCTTCGCCAAAAAACTCACGTGCTTTTTTAATTTTTTTATTTACATCTTCTATGTAGCTCTGACCGCCAAAACCCGCATAAACTGACATTATAAGAACTAAATCAAGCTTGTCCTTATAAGGAAACAAAAGCTCTATGTCAATGTCAGGGTTAACAGCTAAACCGCATTTTAAACCGTGCGACTTAATCTTTTTAATTGTTTCTTCTACATTGCTTTCGCTATTTACGTGAAATGTTATAATATCTGCACCTGCAGAAGCAAAATCGTCAATGTAGCGGTATGGGTCAGAAATCATAAGATGCACGTCAAAAACCATTTTGCTGTGGGGTCTTAACCGCTTAATTACAGGTGCACCAAAGCTGATGTTTGGTACAAAATGCCCGTCCATAACGTCTAAATGCAGGTATTGTGCCCCTGCGTTTTCTGCTTTTTTTATATCTTCTAAAAGACACGAAAAATCAGCAGATAAAACAGATGGTGCCAGTTTAATCATAGTGATACTCCTTTATTGCCATTCTTTTATTTTTTTTAATTCTTCGTAGAGAAGAGTGTAGCTTTCATATCTTGATTGTGCAATTTTTCCCTCGGTTAGTGCTTCTTTTACAGAACAGTCAGGCTCTTTTATGTGACTACAGCCTGAAAAACGACAATTGCCCTCGTGTGCTTTAATTTCAGGGAAAAGTGAAGCCAAATCACGATACGTTATATTTTCTATTTCATATGAGCCAAACCCGGGTGTATCAAACACAAAACCACCAAAGGAAAGCGGAAAAAGCTCCGTATGTCTTGTGGTATGCCTGCCTCTTTGTATTTTGTCAGAAACGGTACCTGTAACTAAGTTAAAGCTCTCGCCGATTGCATTTAGCAAGCTTGACTTGCCCACGCCTGAATTACCTGCCAATGCGGTGGTTTTGTCAGTTAAAAGTTCTTTTAATTTGTCCACGTTTTCCTGCGTTTCGGCAGAAACAGTTAAAACCTCGTACCCCGCAAGCTTGTAAATTTCGGCGTAGTTATAGGCTGCTTTGGGATTTAAATCACACTTATTGATGCATATTGCACAGGGAATTTCTTTCGCCTCTGCGGTTATTGTGAGCTTGTCAATGAGTTGAAGCGACGGAGCAGGTGAAGAAGCCGCAAATGTTACGAGCAATAAGTCAATGTTTGAAACTAACGGGCGAAAAAGTTGATTTTTTCTGGGTAATATACTTATAACGTAGCCCTCTTTTTTCACATCGTCAGTAACCTCTATTTCAGCGATGTCGCCAACCATAGGGGTTGTACTGTCTTTTCTGAATTTTCCGCGGGCACGGCAGGAATATATACTGTCGTCCGATTTGACGTAGTAAAATCCGCCTATGCCTTTAATAATTGTTCCTTTAATCATAGATGTTCCCTTTATTCTTTACGCCGCAGGGTTAGATGGGGATACCGTTTCGCCTGGGTTAGATGGTATATCGGGTTCTTGTGGTTTTTCAGCAGGTCCCTTGCTTATTTCTACATCTATTGCGGAACCTTTTTCAACTCTGTCGCCCTCTTCCCGTGATTGACCTACAATAGTACCTTTTTTAGCATCATTTACAATTGATTTGGTGCTTCCTAAAACAAGGTCTGCCTCTTTTAACAGGATTTCTGCCTCTGATTCTGTTTTACCGAAGAGGTTTGGAACCCTTGTGTATTTATCTTCTTCGCCGCTGCTTAAGTAAATAATAATTTCTGAACCCTCGGGGGCATTTGTATTGGCGGCAGGATAAGTCCTTACAACACGCTCTTCAGGGATTTCATCACTTGCTTCGTAGTCTATTTTTATTCTAAAGCCTTTAGCTTCTAAAACGTCAATAGCATCGCTTTCTGTTCTTCCCTCAACATCGGGAACGGGGATTTCAGCCTTAGGAGCATCGCCAAAAATCAATTGTATTCTTGCAGTATTCTTAATGCTTTTGTTAGCCTTAGGTGACTGCTCAACAACTACACCCTCAATATCTTCAGGAATTTTTGTTCCGTCGTCTAAGACAAGCTCCAGCTTTTTATATTCTTTTATTTCTATAATTTCTGCAATCTCCTCATATGTTTTACCTACAAAATCGGGTGCTTTAATTTCATTTGAACCGCCACTTTTAAAGAAGCTTATATAAATAACACCTAAAGCACAAACAAGCAAAACAGCGGCGACAATACCCGCAATAATGGATAAATTATCGTTCTTTTTCTTCTTAGGATGTGTTGGTTTTTTGTTGACAGACACTCCTTGACGTCTTATGCCTGCTTCAGCTCCCGCTTTTTGTATGGGCGAAACACTCTCAGTAGGCTTTTTAACGGGGGAGGGGTTAACACTTGAGCCAACCGATGCCTTCTTTAAATCGATAAGCATCTGAGTTGCAGATTGATATCTTTCAAAGGTATCTTTTTTCATAGCCTTAAGGATTATTGTATCCAGGCTTTGTGAAATATTAGGATTGATAATAGCAGGTCTTACAGGCTCTGATTCAATATGTTGCATTGCAACACTTATTGCACTTTCACCGTCAAAGGGGCGCTTGCCTGTAACCATTTCATATAAAATCACACCCAGTGAATAGATGTCAGTTTTAGCGTCAACAAATGAACCGCGGGCTTGTTCGGGCGAGAAGTAATGTACACTTCCCATAGCCATTCCGCCCGTGGTAATCGTACCCTGGTTTAATGCCTTGGCGATACCGAAGTCTGTGATTTTTAAAATGCCTTCTTTGGTAATTAAGATATTTTCAGGCTTTACGTCTTTATGAACAATGCCTTTTTTGTGGGCGTGCTCTAAGCCCGCACAAATCTGTGAAGCAAAATCTATAGCTTCCTTTTCGGGAAGTGTAGCCTTAGCACTTAAGTATTGCTTCAGGGTAATGCCCTCAACATATTCCATAACAATATATTCAGTATCACCTTCGTTACCAACATCATAAATTGACACAATATTCGGATGTGAAAGGTTTCCTGCTGATTGTGCTTCAATCTTAAATCTTTTTATAAATTCAGCATCATCGCGAAATTCAGGGCGGAGTACTTTAATAGCTACATATCTGTTTAAGACAAGGCACTTTGCCAAATAGACAACTGCCATACCTCCTCTGCCGATTTCCTCTATTATTTCATATCTTCCGTCAATTATTTTTCCGTTTGTCATAATTCGCATCTCCAATCATCAAACTTAATAAGTACAACAGTAATATTATCGTGACCGCCTGCATTTTCGGCCTCTTTTACCAAAATGTCAGAAAGTGTATTAAAGTCTTTGTTCTGTATTACAGTAGAAAGGATTTTATCGTCATCTACCATATTTACCAATCCGTCAGAGCAAAGCAAAATTACATCATCTTTTTCCAGCTTAAGCTCGTATATATCGGTTTCGACAAAGTTGTTAGTGCCGAGTGCTCTTGTAATGACGTTTTTTTGCGGATGATTTTTGGCATCTTCTTTAGTTATTTCTCCACTTTGTATCAGCATTTCAACTAATGAGTGGTCCTTTGTAATTTGAGTGATTTTACCATCACGAATAAGATAAAGTCTCGAATCGCCAACCTGTGCCACGGTAAGCGTTTTACCCTTTGCTATGCAAGCAGTAACGGTTGTACCCATTCCATATAAGTCGGGGGAGGCTGCACTCATTTTATAAATTGAGTTGTTAGCATATGCAATTGCCTCGGACAACAAGTCTTTTGAAGGTCTGCTGACATCAGTTAACTCGTCTTTTATAATTTTAACCGCCTTAGCACTTGCAATTTCGCCTGCATTATGACCGCCCATTCCGTCGGCGACAATAGCAAAAAAAGTATTGTTTTCAGCGATTTCAGAAACAAAAAACGAATCCTCGTTAACCGCACGGATTTTGCCCACGCTGGTTGCTGAACTTATTTTCATAAGGAAATGTTCACTCCTTTTTTAATTTACTGTTCTCTTGTTTTCGCCTTAGTTGACCGCAAGCAGCATCAATATCTGAACCTAACTCACGGCGTATTGTGGCATTTAATCCTCGTGAATTTAAAATATCTGCAAATTCCTTTGTAGCTTCTGCGGTTGTCTTTTTAAAATCACGTTCACGCACATTGTTTACAGGGATTAAATTTATATGAAAGAGCCCGTGCGAGAATAAACGCACCAACTCTTTTGCACACTCTTTTGTGTCGTTTTTTCCTTGAATTAAGGCATATTCAATGCTTATTCGCCTGTTTGTTTTATTTATATAATCCTTCATTGCACGAACCAACGTGTCAAGCGGATATTTTTTATTAATCGGCATAATTTCTGAACGCATATCATCAAATGGTGCGTGCAGAGAAACAGACAGCG
>JAZOCK010000055.1:0-6054 GCA_045596445.1 Congzhengia sp.
TTATCAAGAATTCCTGCAACTGTTCTGTCATTCCATCCGTATGGATCGGTTACATCGGTAGCAGCACCATACTTACCGGTCTTCTCATAGCTATACATTGACGGCTTGAGAATTTTTCTTTCTTTTAGGATATGGGCAATATATGTAGGACCAAGTCCGCTTGCACATAATCTGTAGATTTCTCTTACAACAGGTGCTGTATCCTCATCAATTGCGAGCTTAATCGATTTCTTGGACCCTATGGGTGTGCTTTCATCTCTTGCATAGCCATAAGGTATCTGTGAGCTTACTCGTTCACCACGCTCTGCTTTCGCTTTGAAAACTGCACGAACCTTCTTTGATGTTTCCTTTGGATGCCATTCATTAAACAGATTCATAATTGGAGCCATATCATTGCTCTCAACATTATTGGAATCATAATTGTCTTGCACAGCAATAAATCGAACATTGTATTTCGGAAATATGACATCGGTGTACATTCCTACTTGAAGATAGTTTCTGCCAAGTCTTGATAAATCCTTTGTAATGAAATTCTTGACTCTACCTTCTTCTATTAACTTCATCCCTTTCTGAAAATCAGGTCGGTCGAAGTTTGTTCCTGTGAAGCCATCATCAATCAGCCATACTAAATTATCAAAGTTATAGTCCTGAGCAGCTTTTAAGATAATTTTCTTCTGATTCTCAATACTGTTGCTATCGCCTTCAAGGGCATCCTCTCGTGATAATCTGCAATACAATAGTGTTAAATCATAATCTTGGTTTGACATAATTCCTAACCTCCTTCAAAGTCAAACCGATTGAGAGTATTGTGAGTAGATATTTCACAACAACACAATACTCTAAACCGATTGAAAAGTCCAGACTTTTAGGAGACTTTGTCTATATTATCCTGAATATCTATTGTTATCAATCTTCGTATGTGATCCTCAACCTTTTTCTTTGAGTTCATATCAAAAATTGAATTCACAACATAATTCATATTGCCGACATGAGTTTTCCTAGATTTTCCCATTTCGTTATCGGTTATACTATATGAATATCTCCGTCTAACCGATGTGGCAATTTCGGGATTGTACTCTCTGTCTGTATCTATAGCAAAATCTTCATTAAAGTCCATAGGTATTTCTTTCTTATTCATAAAAATTCTCCTCTCGGATTAATGATTAAAATTAAATACTTTTTATTGCCTTAATGAAGCTCCTTTCTATAGATTTTTGACCGCCTTTTAAAATATAGGCAATAAGCGTGTATTCACCAAACTTTGCACTTGCCTCCGGTTACATTTCCTAAGCCTCGGTCCTGCTCGACCATAACCTCGTATTTGCAAACAGTTAAATCGCTCGTCCGTCATATAGGGTTCCCGAAAAGCAATTTGCTTTTTGGGAAGAGGAGGAACAGCTATATAAATGAGTTTTCTCATTTATGCGGAAACGAATAAATATTTGCTTGTTCCGACGAAGTCTTGGCGCTCGCTGTGTTGTATATCTCACCGTGCAAGCTATTAAATTTTCAAGGTTCAATTCATCTTTCACTTTATCTTGCGAGAGGTTCTTCTCATTTGAAAAGTTTTTCTTGACATTACTTTGTTTTGACTGTATAATTAGATTAAAGTCATCAAATAAAAACAAATGCAATCTCTTGAACAATTTTATTCTAACATGAATTAATCATTTTGTCAAGCGATTAAAAATAAAAATATTTAATCGGTTGGATTTAAGAAAGGAAATACTATGAGCTTTGATATTATTTTTAAGAAAAGATTTGTTTCGTTGTCAATTGGAAATTCATTAACAGATGAAATCCTAGGCAATTTCACTTGTAAAATCGCCGCAGGAGAATGGGATAGTTTTATTTCTCTTGGACTGATAGATAAGCCTGATGAAAATCTTTCTGATCTTGCTAATATTATTTTAGGACATTGTTTTAAACCAAAGATTCAGGCAACAAAAATATCTGCTTATGCTGAAATAGTAGAGAAATATGGTTCTGAAACTGATACATATGTTATCAGAAGAACTATCATTCCGCCTGCAAAGAAAAGAATGAATCCTGAAATTGCAGATGTATATACAACAGATTCTTTAAAGGATTTAATCTTCCTTGAGATGCTTTATGCATCCGAACAGAATATGCATATATCAAGGTGTAAAAATTGCCTTAAGTATTTTGCATCAGCATACTCTGGTGCTGATTATTGCGATCGTGTTAATCCAGAGGGCAAGACCTGTAAATGGACTGGCTCTAAGAAAACATACGCTTCAAACATAAAAGCAGATGAAAACTTGGTTTTATACGAGAAAATTTATCAGTCTCTGCAATATAAGAGACGCAGAACAACGGATGCTGAGATGTTGGAAAAGTTGAATTTTAATATTATTCTATTGACTAAATGCAGAGCAAAATATAGGAGTGGCGAACATTCTGCTGATAAGTTTTTGGAGAAAATAGAAGAAATTAAAAACAGATTTTAATTATTAAAAATTTCAAAGGCATTGCATTTGCTTAAAAGCTTTTGCAATGTCTTTAATATTGCCCTTATTTTGCATAAAAAAACAGATGGAGTATAATTACCATATCTGCGTGATTTTGGTCTTTGAAGCCCTTTAAGAACCTTTGTTGCATGACCATTATATAACGAGTAAGAGGATAGGCGGTTTTGCCTATCCTCTCATAATTTTATTCCATTATTTTATTCCATCATTTCGTCCTTTGGATTTATGGGTTCTTCTGGATTCTTTTCCCATTTTGCATAGAGAACATCGGGCTTTGTAAATTTGAATGTTGTTACCTGATTCTGCTTTGTTCTCGGATCGGTGAACCATCCTGCGAATGTATATCCGTATTTTGTCGGGACATAACTTTAGAGGCTGATGCTCTCACCATATGTTTTAGTTATTGGTCTGATAAAGCTACCACCGTCCGATGCAAATTGCAAGGTCACATTTCCTATAATTCCAAGCTCATTGTCGAATGCCACTCTGTACTTACTGAGCCACCAAGGTTTTGCAGTTGCAGATGCTGTGGTTGTCATCAGCATCATTGCTACCAATGCCGTACATAATACTTTTTTCTTCATAATCTTTCATCTCCTAAATTTGTATTTACCTTTCGGCAACACAAACATACCACAGAGTTTTGTATAAGTCTACGAAGTTTTTTCAAAGTCCTTTTCTTTGATTAAGGCGTATCATATTTTGTTATAGGATAAGAGAACAGCCTATCACTTTGAACAAATGATAGGCTGTAAATTTATTTAAAATCAACTATTTTTGTTTCCGATACAACAAATATGAATACACAGTCGGAATAATAACAAGTGCAAAAATTATTGTCATAAATATAAATGTTAAATTGAAAAGTCCTGCCACCGTCATTACTATACCACCATAAACCCAAAGTTTTCCTGCAAGCTTATGTGTTTTATTCCAGTTCTCTTCGTCATGCAGTGTCCAGGGGAGTTTGATTCCGATTGTGTAATTTTGTTTGCATTTTGGAAGAATGAAGCCAAGCACAAAAAATAGAATTCCCATAAAGACAGGCATTATGCTTTCGACACTTATTTTATATCCCAATGCATTAGCATAGATACAAATTCCGCAAAGCAGTGAGCAAACAGGAACTATGCCAATAACAACAGAAAATACTTTGTTGTTTATATTCTTTCTTCTCGGATCGGCGCTTGTTGCGATAATGCATATTAAATTCACAAAAGTCAGCATTACAGGAAGTCCGACAACTGCGAACATTTTACTGCTGTAACCTGTAATTTCTCCATTCCACCCAAAGCTTGTTGCTATATTCTCCGGAAGTCTGTCCCATACAATAAATCCGAAAATCATCGGTAACAACGTAATTATGGCGGAAATAATCATCTTATATTTATTTTGTTTTATCATCGTATTCTCTTTTCAACCATTATTTTAATTTTTGTAATTTGATTGTGTTGGCAATAACTATAAGTTGCATTCCTTTTTCAAGTGGAAGTGTCGGATCAACTGTTGTACTTATTTTGCCATTATTTTTTATTGCAACTACATTGATAGAATATTTTTTTCTCAAACTCAGTTCTATTAATGTCTTACCATCCCATTCATCTTTCACATCTAACTCTACCATAGACACTTCATCAGAAAGCTCTATCATTTCCGAAAAACCGGATGTAACCAAGTTTTTAGCAAGTCTCGTTCCTGACTCTTTTTCAGGTATAATTACCTTGTCTGCACCTATACGTCTGAGTATCTTTTGGTGCATTTCATTGCTGCATTTGGCTATAACAGTCGAAACACCTGCTTCTTTGCAAAGCATAACTGCCATAACGCTTGCTTCAAGATTATTTGCCATAGCAACAATTACAACATCAATGTTGGATATTCCAAGTCTTTTTATTGTTTCCGGCTCGGTAATATCTGCACATTTACAAACAGGAATTGTTTCAATAGCGCTGTTAACATTGTTTTGATCAATGTCTACAGCCAATACTTCTGCGCCACTCTTCACAAGCTCTTCTGCAACTGCTTTTCCGTATCTGCCAAGACCTAACACTGCATATGTTTTATGGATACTCATAGAAATTTTCCTCTCTACCCAACACTAATTTCTTCGATTGGGTTTCTTATAATGTTTTGATTATCTTTGCTTCGCTTAAATGCAACAGCTAACGAAATGGGACCTACTCTGCCAAGATACATCGTTACAATAATAATAATTTTCCCGATACTGCTAAGTGAAGCCGTAAAATTTCTTGTAAGTCCTACTGTTGCAGTTGCACTAACAGTTTCGTAAATTAAATCCAATGCGTTTGCTTCTGTTACGGCAGAAAGAAAAACGGTTGAAGTGAACATAATAATAAAAGACATACACGTAACGGCAACAGCTCTGCTGACCGCCTGTTTTGTAAGTTGTCTGTCGAACACCTCTGTTTTTTCTTTATTACGGACAGATGCGAATGCCGATGCTACAAGTACTGCAAAAGTTACTGTTTTTATACCACCGGCCGTTCCAACAGGTGAACCACCGATAAACATCAAAAGTAAGCAAACGAACGCTGATGCATTAGTGAGATTTTCCTGTGGCACAGTTGCAAAGCCTGCTGTTCTTGTTGTAACCGATTGAAACAACGATACCTCTATTTTTTGCAGCAGTGTATAGTCCTTAATCGTTTGTGGATTGTTGTATTCAAAAGCAAAAATCAAAACAGCACCAGTTAAAATTAAAGTTAAAGTTGCAGTAACTGCAATTTTGCTGTGCAATGTAAGATCTCTGAAAAATCTGACTTTCTTAGTTCTTCGTAATCTCAGCACCCTAAGCGCATCCAACCAAACAATATAACCGATGCCTCCTAAGATTATCAAACTGCTGGTAACTATGTTGATAATGGGATTAAGTGCATAATCACAAAGACTGTTTTCGGCAATTATGTCAATGCCGGCATTACAAAAAGCGGATATTGATGTAAATACCGATATCCATACTCCCTTTGCACCGAATTGAGGTATAAATACAATCATATAAAGAAGAGCACCTATACCTTCTATGATAAATGTTCCGCCGACAACCTTCTTAACAAAACGAACAAGTCCTGAAAGAGAATTCAGATTAAACGCATCTTGAAAAAGCATTCGATCACCAATACCCATTTTCTTGTGCAGAAGTATCATAAGTCCCGACATAATTGTTATAACGCCAAGACCGCCTATCTGAATTAATATCAAAATAACAGCCTGTCCGAAAATACTCCAGGAAGAAACAGTCGGTGTTACTACCAATCCGGTCACACACGTGGAAGTTGTTGCAGTGAAAAGTGCATCCAGGAAAGGCTTTGCCTTTCCATCAGCTGAACTTATGGGAAGCGATAGCAATAATGCACCTATCAATATTGCTATTAAAAAGCTTAATAATATAATATGTGTTGTAGATGCTCTAATCCATTGTTTTCTCATATTATCCTAATGCTACCATACTGAAAACGAGTGCAAATAACGCAACTGTTTCACAAAGACCGACAACGGTGATATACTGTGAAAATCCTTTTCCAGTTTCAGCTAAAGCATCTGC
>JAZOCK010000056.1:0-6278 GCA_045596445.1 Congzhengia sp.
GGGTTAACAGTATTGTTTCACGGAAAGAAATTTTTGAAATAGAGGTTAGATATGGAATTTAAATCAGGGTTTGTAAGTATTATAGGTCGCCCAAACGTTGGAAAGTCTACTCTTATCAATCGTTTGGTGGGTGAAAAAATCGCTATTATTTCAAGCAAGCCACAGACCACACGAAATAACATTTTAGGCATTTTAACAGAGGACAATATGCAGATTGTTTTTACCGATACGCCCGGCATACACGAGCCAACAAGCAAGTTAGCCGAGCTTATGGTAAAATCTGCAACAGAAGCTATGCACGACACAGATGCAATTTTATTTTTGGTTGAGCCTATTGCAAACGTAGGCAGAACAGAAGAAAGAATTATTGAGGGCTTAAAAAAGCAAAAAGCCCCCGTAATATTAGTTATAAATAAGATTGATACTGTTAAAAAAGACGTGTTGCTCGAGGTGATTGCAAAATATACGCAAAAGTACGATTTTTGTGCAGTTGTGCCGATTTCCGCTATGAAAAAGAACGGCATTGACGCACTAAAAGAAGAAATTATGCCGTTAATCCCCGAAGGTCCGCAGTTTTTCCCCGAGGATATGATAACAGACCAGCCTGAACGTCAGATTGTGGCAGAAATCATCCGCGAAAAACTGCTTCGTTCCTTAGATAAAGAAGTCCCTCACGGCATAGCAATCGAGATTTTTTCTATGAAGGACACGCCTAACAAGCTCTTGATTGAGGCAAATATTTACTGTGAAAAGCAGTCACATAAAGGAATTATTATAGGTCGCAATGGTGCTTTGCTTAAAAAAATCGGCACGCAGGCAAGAGAAGAATTAGAGCGTATGCACGAAAAAAAGGTATATTTGGAATTGTGGGTTAAGGTAAACGAGGATTGGCGTAACAAACGAGGCAAAATAGCAAACTTTGGTTTTGAAATTTAAAGGTATTATATGGAAATTAAAACAAGAGGCATTGCTCTAAGCCGAACATTCGTCGGCGAAAAAGATGCTATAATTAAGATTTTAACTGAAGAAGCAGGTGTAATATCAGCCAGTGCAAAGGGCATAAAAAGTATGAAAAGCAAGTTAGCTTCAGGCTGTTCGCTCTTTTCATTAAGCGACTTTTTGCTGACCGAGTCAAACGGCAGATATATCGTAACCTCTGCAGTGTTGTGCGAGGGCTTTTATGGGCTGTCATCAAACATTGAACGGCTTTCATACGCCACCTATGTTGCAGAGGTGGCAGGTTCAATTTCCCCGACACCTGAGGATGCCAAAGCCATCATTCCTCTTCTTTTAAACACCTTTTATCTTTTGGCAAACTCCTCTAAGGATTTGCGGTTAATAAAATGCGTGTATGAGTTAAAGCTTTTATGCCTTTTGGGTTATGCACCCGAATTAGAAGGCTGTGTGTCCTGTGGCGAAAGTCACGAGCTATGCTTTTTCTCTGCTTCAGAGGGCGGTGCAGTTTGTCGCTCGTGCGGAGCTGTTCCCGACGTACAATTGATATCCCCCGACACGCTCCTGGCTCTAAGATATGTAAAGGACACAGATAATAAGCGAGCCTTTTCCTTTGCTCTTGCCAAAGCTAACACACAAGAATTCGAAAATTGCACAGAAAATATGCTAAAGAGCATTATAGGCAAAAGGCTGACATCGCTTGACTACTTAAAACAAATCACAGGAAGGATTTAAACCCAAATGAATTTAGATAAAATTTTAAAGGTCGTGGAGCGTCCCTCCCGATATATCGGAAACGAATTCAATAGTGTACACAAGGATTTGGCTGACGTTAACATCCGCTTCGGCTTTTGCTTTGCTGATATATATGAAATCGGTATGTCACATCTGGGTATGAAAATACTCTACCACCTCCTAAACTCAGCAGACGATATTTATTGTGAACGTTTCTTTGCCCCTTGGGTTGATATGGAAGAAAAAATGCGTGAAAATAACATTCCGCTTTTCTCACTGGAAACAAAAACACCTGCACGTAATTTTGACTTTTTAGGCTTTACTCTGCAATATGAAATGAGCTATACTAATATTTTAAATATGCTGGAGCTTGGAAATATTCCCCTAAGGTCAGCAGACCGCACCGAAGACGACCCGATAATTTGTGCAGGCGGACCTTGTGCATATAATCCCGAGCCGTTAGCACCATTTATAGACTTTTTTACTCTCGGCGAGGGCGAAGAGTCTATGATGGAAATTATGGACCTTTACCGCAAAATGAAGAGTCGCGGTGCTACAAAAGATGAATTCTTGCGTGAGGTAGTAAAAATTGAGGGAACTTACGTTCCTAAATTCTATGATGTCGAATATAATGAGGACGGCACAATCAGGTCATTTACCAAAAATTTTGACCAGGCCCCCGATAAAATAAAAAAACGCATAATTAAGGATTTTGACTCCTGCTTTGTACCTGACAATATAATTGTTCCTTTTATGGAGATTGTACACGACAGAATTATGTTGGAAATTTTCCGCGGGTGTATTCGCGGTTGCAGATTTTGTCAGGCTGGTATGATTTACAGACCCATTCGTGAGAGAAGCCCCGAAATGTTGCTGGACTTGGCAAAGCGTTTAATTAAAAACACAGGCTACGAGGAAATCTCGCTATCAAGCCTGTCCACAAGCGACTACACAAAATTAAAAGAACTGACAGACGGCTTGCTTGATTTAACCGAGGAACAAAAAATCAGCCTTTCACTTCCTTCTTTAAGACTTGACAATTTTTCGATGGAACTTATGCAGAAGGTCCAAAAGGTCAGAAAATCAGGTCTTACCTTTGCACCCGAGGCAGGAACTCAAAGGCTTCGTAATGTCATAAATAAAAACATAACTGAAGAGGATTTGATAAACGCCTCACAGACTGCATTTTCAGGCGGTTACGGCACGATAAAGCTTTACTTTATGATAGGTCTGCCCACAGAAACGTATGAAGATGTAGCAGGTATATCTCATTTAGCAGACGAAGTAGTGGCAATTTACAAACACACGCCGAAAGAAATACGAAACAAAAACTTAAAGGTAACAGTAAGCGTTTCATCGTTTGTTCCCAAGCCGTTTACACCATTTCAGTGGGTAGCACAAAACACAAAGGACGAGCTTTTTGATAAGCAGATGTTTTTAAAGGAACAAATTAAAAACCGCTATGTTTCATACAATTGGCATGACTCATCGCTAAGCATATTAGAGGGAATTGTTGCCCGTGGCGACAGACGGCTTGCCGACGCCATAGAAGAAGCACACAGACTTGGTGCAAGGTTTGATTCGTGGCACGAGCATTTCCGTCCTGATATTTGGTATGAAGCTTTTAAAAACACCAATATCAACCCTGATTTTTATAACACACGAAATCGTTCTTATGACGAAATTCTTCCTTGGGATTTTATTGATGTTGGCGTTTCCAAGAAGTTCTTAATTGCAGAGAGCGAAAAATCAAAGCGTGGCGAAACCACAGGCAACTGCCGTGAAAAATGTGCAGGTTGCGGTGTTGTTGGTGTCTTTGGAGGTGGTTTCTGTGGCTAAATTCAGACTCCAGTTTACGAAATACGGCGATATGAAATATGTGTCGCACTTAGATTTAATAAGACTTTTTACAAGAATATTTCACAGAGCAGATTTACCTCTTGCCTATTCTGAGGGCTTTAACCCCCATCCTAAAATGGCGGTTCTGCTTCCTTTATCCGTAGGCTTTGAGTCCGCCTGCGAGTACATTGACGTAGAATTTAAATCAGGTGTATCTATGCTCGACTGTATGAAAAAGCTCAAGGGTAAGCTTCCTTTGGGTATGGAAATTCCGCAAATAACAGAATTAAACGAAACGAGCAAAAAGCCCAAAGAAATAAGATATGCGTCTTATGAATTTGAGTTTTTAAACGCACCCACACAAGAAGAACTTGACGTTTTTTTAGATAGAAAAACAATTGAGATTATGAAGAAAACCAAACGCTCCGAAGGGATTTCTGATATACGAGCAGATATAATGGATTTAAGTATAACAGATGACGGCAAGGTAAACGCCATAATATCCGCAGGAAGTAACGCAAACCTAAAGGCAGATTTGTTGGTTTCGGCAATGGAAAAATATATCGACGGCTTTAATGCACAAGATGACTACTCTGTTTTAAGAACAGGCATTTTAGATGAACACGGATTACCAATGATGTAGGAGAAAACAATGCGAAAAACAGCTTTAAAAATTTTATGTGAGGCAGAAAATGGTGCATATTTGAACATTGTGTTTAAAAATGTGCTTTCAGCATCGCACCTTTCTGCTATGGATAAAGGCTTTGTAAAGGAGCTTGTTTTTGGTGTTTTTCGCAATAAAATACTGCTTGACTACATTATTCGCAAAAACTCGAGCCTGAGGCTCAAAAAAATAGACCCAATTGTTTTAAATGTTTTGAGAATGGGTACATATCAAATGTTTTTTATGGATAGAGTTCCTGACCACGCATCAGTTTCCGAATCGGTAGAGCTTGTAAAGAAAAACGCAGGAAAAAACGCAGTTTCGTTTGCAAATGCAGTTTTACGTTCAATTTTAAGAACTTATCCCGACAAAAAGGTCGACTTGTTGGAAATTAAAGACAAAACTGAATATCTTTCAGTAAAATATTCGTATCCTTTGCCATTAGCAAGCTTTTTTGTCAACACCTTTGGCGAACGTGCAGAACACTTAATGGCATCGGGAAATACATCCCCCGAGCTTTGTATTCGTGTAAATACTTTAAAAATTTCACTATACGATTTTTTAAAAAAGCTCGATGAACTGGATATCAAATATCTAAAGACGCCTTATACCGACTGCGGCTTGTATCTTTATGGTGCAACGGAGGAAAAGAGAAAAAAATTGTCAGGACTTTTTACAGTTCAGGACCAAAGCTCACAGCTCTCGGCTCTCTCACTGGACCCAAAGCCAAACGAATTTGTGCTTGATTTATGCTCGGCACCAGGTGGCAAAACCACTCATTTAGCGGAGCTTATGCAAAATCGAGGCAAGATTATTGCTACTGACGTTTATGAGTCAAGACTAAAAAGCGTTGACTTTCTGTCTAATGCTTTGGGTATTGATATTATAAAAACAAAAACAGCAGATGCTACTGTAATTGAGAAAGAACTAATCGGGAAAGCCGACAAGGTTTTAGCAGATGTCCCCTGCTCAGGGCTTGGTATTATAAGGCGTAAGCCCGACATAAAATATAAAGAAAATATAACAGATTTTGCTGAAATTAATGAAATACAATCAAAAATTTTATATACCGCTTACCGCTATTTAAAGAGCGGCGGTGTACTTGTTTACTCAACCTGCACCATAAACCCGAAAGAAAATTTAGAGCTGATAAAAAAGTTTTTAGCCGAGCACAACGATATAAAGCTTGATAAAATCGACAGCACACACATCACAGGAAAAGCAAAAGAAATGGGCGAAAAAGGATATATTGAAATCTTCCCCGATAAAGATATGAGCGACGGCTTTTTTGTCTGCCGATTAAAAAAACTCTAAGGAGAAATGATGAAAACAGATTTACGCAGTTTAACATATGATGAAATCGAAAATTTGCTGATTGATATGGGCGAGGCAAAATTTCGTGCCCGTCAGTTATATCCAGCTATTTTCAAGTACGATTCGTTAGATGAGATTACTACTCTTTCTAAGGATTTACGCAAAAAGCTTTCCGAAGACTACTTTATTGATAATTTAGAAACTGCTGAAAAGCAAGTATCTAAAAAAGACGGCACTGTTAAATTTTTGTTCAAATTATGCGATGGGAATTTTATCGAAAGCGTATTTATGAAATACCACCACGGAAATACTTTATGCGTTTCATCTCAGGTAGGTTGCCTAATGGGATGCAAATTCTGTGCCTCAACCATAGGCGGAAAAGTACGAAATCTTACCTCGGGCGAAATAACAGGTCAAATAATCGCCGCACAAAAAGAAACGGGCGAACGTATTTCAAACATTGTAATGATGGGCATAGGCGAGCCGTTGGATAATTATGAAAACGTTATTAAATTTTTAAAGACTGTAAATCATACAGACTCACTGAATATAGGCTTGCGTCATATTTCTCTTTCAACCTGCGGAATAGTCCCCAAAATTTACAATTTGGCAGAAGAAAACCTGCCTGTCTCGCTGTCTGTTTCTCTGCACGCACCATTTGATGATATGCGTTCAGAAATTATGCCGATTAATAAAAAATATCCGCTTGACACGTTGGTTCGTGCAATGAAGGATTATATAAATAAAACAAACAGGCGAATAAGCATTGAAT
>JAZOCK010000057.1:0-53526 GCA_045596445.1 Congzhengia sp.
ATACCATATCTTTCTTCGCAAAGCTTACATAACTTAAAATCATCTACAACATACCACATTTTCCATTTTTTGCTTTTACCCATTATCACACCTCTTTTCTGTAAAGCGTTACAATGCTATTCTATCAAAAAGAAATGTGAATTTGTGTGCAAAGATTATGGTGGAATCTCACCGCAAGTAAAATAGAATAAATGTGTTTTAAACATATCTTTTAGCAAGATAAAATACACATTCACCCATATAGCTCGATAAAAAAGAGACGGAATACCAAAAGTAAATTCCGTCTCGCTATTATGGCGCGCCTTGAGGGATTCGAACCCCCGACGCCTCGGTTCGTAGCCGAGTCCTCTATCCAGCTGAGGTAAAGGCGCAAGATATACAAATTCAACAAAACTCATTTTAGCACAAAGTAACACGTTTGTCAACCTATTTTTACAGTTTATTTACGATGTTTTTTCAAATGTTGACCTTTTTAAAAGCTTGTGTTATACTTAAAGAAATTAGCGAATACAATTTAATATACAAGCCATTTTACGTAAAAGGAGAGTATATATGTATAAAAAACTCATTTATTTGATTTTGGTAATAACGCTCTTTATTTCTATGAATACTACAACATTATCAGGTACTGCGATTTCTAATACAACTAAATTTATTGACGTCTCAGATGATTATTCATGGGCAACTGAGGCTATAAATGAACTCGTAAAAACCGGTGCAGTTACAGGTGTTGACGATAAACACTTTAAGCCCCAGGCCTCTGTTACAAAGGAACAGTTTGCCAAAATGTTGGTTGGTGCGTTAGAGATTCAGATTCCTGAAAAAACTGATGACTCAGAAGAGGATACAAATAATTTAACTGACGAAACAGCAGAAAAAACTGTAGTGTATAGTGATGTAGACGATAAACGTTGGTCGCATCCATATATTGCGGCTATAGATGAGTTTTTCTATGACGATAGCGTAGGCAAAAATACCTTCAACCCTGAGGAATGCTACACCAGGGAAAAATGTGCTTATGCTATATCTATGGCATTAGGATTTGGCGGAAAAAGTTCAAATCTTTTAGATGCGAAGGTTTTAGATAATTTTAAAGATAGTAATGATATAACGAAAGCATTAACAAATGCTGTGGCTATGACAGTAGAACGTGGAATTGTTAAGGGTTCTGATAATATGATTAGACCCGATGGTGAGGTAACTCGTGCTGAGGCGGCGGTTTTACTTTATCGTGCCAAGCAGTATAAGGACAGAAATTCTCAAAACCTGTTTATAACACAGACACCTATGATAGGAAAGAGTACAGTAACGTTAGAGCAGGCAAAAAAATGGGCAACAGAAAAAGGTGCTCATCAACGCTTTATAGATATTGCTGATTATTACTGGAAATACGGTGAAATCACGGGAATACGTCCTGAGATTTTATATGGACAAGCAGCTAAGGAAACAGGATTTGGAAAATATACAGGGCAGGTTAAGCCTGAACAGAACAACTGGGCAGGTATAAAAATAAAAAACCCCATAGCTGACAGACCAGAAGACCACGAAACCTTTGCAACACCTGAGGATGGAGTTCGTGCTCATTTTAACCATATTACAGCGTATGTCGGTGTTGAACCTGTGGGCGAGCCACACGACAGATACTATGTACTAAAGACAGTAGCATGGAAAGGCACCGTTAAGAATGTAGAACAGCTGGGCGGTAAATGGGCACCTGACGTGACATACGGCTATAACATTGTAGTTAAAATGCTAAGAGGTATGGAAAATACTAAATAGTTGTTTAAAAAGGCGAGATTTTATCTCGCTTTTTTTAGTATCTGCTCGACAGTTTTGCCGTGTGGACGATTATAACGTTTTAATTTAAACAAAGATGAGTTTCGTGAAATGTTGTTTATTCCCTCGTTACAGGTTAAGCTTAGCTTGAAGCCCAACTTTTTTATTTCTTCCTCGGATTCTTCACAGAAACGCCCAAAAGGATAGGTAAAGCAATCAGCGTGGATATTTGTATAGTCATAGATTAAATTTCTCATTTTAGTGGTATCCTCTAAAAAAATACTTCGGTAGTGTTCACTCGTTTCGCCATTTATTTTACCGCAACCTTTTCTTTTTGAGATTTTGTGCATATCGTAGGTGTGGTTGGCAATTCTTGTATGAGTAGAACGTGAAAGATTTTTAACGTCTTCCCACGAAAGATAAGCATAAGAAACGGATTTGTCAGGGTGTTCTGTATAGTCGTTTGTGTATGAGCCTACTACTGAAACCATAGCTTTCATCTGGTAGCTTTCTAATAGCGGGACCACGTATTCTAAGTATGATAAATGACCATCGTCAAATGTAAGCATTATGGGCTTTTCGGGTAATGGTACACCCTTTTCCTGATAAGCAATCAGGTCTGAGTCTGTTATGGTTTTATAGCCGTTATCCTTAATGAATTTTAAGTCTTTTTCGAGGTCATCGGGTGAAATAATAAACTCGCCGTGACGCGATTTGTCACGCAAAATATGGTGATACATAATTATCGGAAGCCTATATTCTGCTGTTTCATTTTCTGCTACGCAACAAATATATGAGCCTGCGTGAAAAATACCAAATAGTAGGGCGATGGTCACAGAGAAAATCAAAAGTCTTACCAAATAACGTTTCATAAATCACACCTCTTTGTAAATTGTATGAATTGATAGCTTGTTTAAATCATATAATTTTTTGAGGTGAGAAATTTGGTTAAAAAGTTTTATAGATTTTGCTATTTTTCTTTGGTGATTTCAGTCGCTTTTGCTGTGGTTGTAACGGCTCTTCCGACGCAAGAAAACTATGTTGCAGTGGAGAAAGACGGTTTTATCAAGTGGGTTGATTTTAACGTTACATATAATGCTTTAGCCGATTGCTTAGAATATGATATTAAAACCTATGGAACAGAGGAACACATATGCTGGATAGAGCTTTTGGCTTATTTGTCTGCCACGGGCGACGGAACCTTTAAAGGCTATAAACGCTCAAACCTTACTAAATTAACAGACACTTTAAAGGCAGGTAAAACGATGGAGGAGTTGACTGGTGATTTAAAGTATTATTCCTACTATAAAGAGGCATATGAGGCGGTTTTGGGCGGTTTTGTGGGAGAATATGAGATAGAACGTGATGATGGCACTTACGAAAAGAAGTATGGACTAAAGGCGTATTCGCCTATAGCTAAGGGATATTCATATTCGCATTTTGATGATTTTGGAGTATCACGCTCATATGGATTTAAAAGAAAGCATCTGGGTCACGATATGATGGGTAGCGTTGGAACACCAATTATTGCGGTAGAGTCGGGATATGTAGAATGTGTTGGTTGGAATCAGTATGGCGGTTGGAGAATAGGTATAAGGAGCTTTGACAAAAAAAGATACTATTACTATGCACATCTTCGTCGGGACCACCCGTATAACGACATATATGAGGGAAAAATTATCACTGCAGGAGATGTTATAGGCTATCTTGGAATGACAGGGTACAGCACGAAGGAGAACGTAAACAATATAAATACGCCGCATCTTCACTGGGGAATGCAGTTGATATTCGACGAGAGTCAAAAGGAAGCAAATTCTGAAATCTGGATAGATATTTATGCAATAACTAAGCTTTTAGAACGAAATAAATCCGCGGTAGTGCGTGATGATGAGGCAAAGGAATACTACAGAAAATATGAAATGTTTGAAAAAGGTATTGAGAAATAGCGGATATCTTTACTAAAGGGTCTGCAGCACTATGCTGCAGACCCTTTACTTTTCTTGGTTCTATTTTTTTATAATAGCATTTTCTTAACTTCTTTATCCAGTTTGTCTATTTTTTCGTTTCCGTCCTGTTCGTTCTTACAAGGCACTGAGTAATAGAGCTTGATTTTTGGCTCTGTACCTGACGGACGGATTATAAAAAACCCACCGCCTGTTAATTCAAAATACAAAACATTTGCGGGTTCAAAACCAATTTTTGTAGTTTCGCCTGTTTCATAATCCTCTCGCATGTCACGATTGTAATTTCTAAATGCAGAAATTTTTGTATCTCCTATTGATTTAAAAGGATTTTTTTCTACCTTATCCATAATATCTTTAATTTTTTGCATACCATCTATGCCGTCCATTGAAAGAGAAATTGTACGGTCTACAATATAGCCGTATTTTTTATACAAGTTTTCTTTCGCATCAGAGAGTGTCTGTCCGCTTCGCTTTAGGACCGCCACAAGCTCACAAACTAAAAGGGTTGCAGCAACTGCGTCTTTGTCTCTTGCATAGACACCGGGTAAACAACCGTAGCTTTCTTCAAAACCGAAGTGAAACTTGCCGTCTATTCCGTCGTGCTGCCTTATCTGCTCTGCAATAAACTTAAATCCGGTATATACATCATACATTTTAACTCCGTATCTGTCAGCAATACTCTTTGCTAAATCCGTAGAAACTATTGTTTTTACGATAAAATCTCCATCTTTTATATCGCCGTTTTTTTCTGCGGAGGATAAAATATAGTCAGTAAGCAATGCTCCCGTTTGGTTGCCTGTTAGAACATCGTATGAGCCGTCATTATTCTTAACCAGAACACCCAGACGGTCGGCATCAGGGTCAGTTCCTAAAATTACATCTGCGTCAATTTTTTCCGCATGCTCAATAGCAAGGTAAAAGCCCTCTTTGTCCTCAGGATTGGGAGATTTTACGGTTATAAAATCAGGGTTAGGCTCTGCTTGCTCAGGTACAACAAAAACATTTCTATATCCTGCTTTTTCCAGGACTTCTTTAACAGGCACTAAGCCTGCACCGTGAAACGGAGTGTAGACAATTTTGATTTCCTTGGCTGTATCATTAGAAACATCGGGATTCTTTCTGCATTTTAGAACCTCTTCCTCGTAAGCTTCACGAACCTCTTTGCCTATAATGTTAACTAATCCTTTGCTCTTAGCGTCATCTAATTTTAAGAATTTAACATCTTTGAATATGTCCATTTTTCTGATATAGTCTAAAACCACATTAGAATCTTCTACATTAAGCTGAGCACCGTCGGAACCATAAACCTTGTAGCCGTTGTATCTGGCGGGGTTGTGGCTTGCGGTAATCATAATTCCGTTGTAGCAGTTTAGATATCTTACCGCAAATGACAAAACAGGAACGGGATGAAGCTCGTCAAAAACGTACGTTTTAATTCCGTTTGCAGCCAAAACACACGCACTTTGGTATGCAAACTCAGTTGAAAAGTGTCTTGAGTCATATGAAATTACAACACCGCGTTTCTTTGCTTCTTCGCCTCGGGAACATATGTAGTTCGCGAGACCCTGTGTTGCGTGTTGTACGGTGTAGATGTTCATTCTGTTTGTACCTGCACCCAAAACGCCTCTTAAACCTGCCGTTCCGAATTCTAAGTCCTTATAAAATCTTTCTTCAAGCTCTGCGGGTTTATCTGAAAGTTTTTTAAGCTCTGACTTTGTAGCGTCATCGACCTTATCTGAATTTAGCCAATATTCCCATTTTTTTATATATTCCATATAAAATCACCTCGATAATTATTCTGATGACTCGCTGTCACTTTCGGTTGCTTCACTTCCCGGAGTCGCACCTTCGTTTTGAATATTCTCTTGTCCTATATTACCTGTATCGTCACCAATAATATTTTCACTGCTTTCCGGCACCTCCTCGACAATATGAAATTCAGCCGAACAATATGTCATTGGCTGTGTGCCTTCTTTGAAATAATCTGTGATGGTATTAGTACAAACGTCTGAGGATATTTTGCCGGTATCCTGACAAACAGTACGTCTTACCAAATCGCCGGGAACTTTCAAGTCTTTTTCGTCAACATTTTCGTGTATTTTTGTCATAACCTTTTTAAATACAGATGTACAGAAGTTAGAACCGCTCATAGACTTAGGGATGTCATAACCCATCCAAACGCCTGCTACATAATTAGGTGTCATACCCATAAACCATCTGTCTTTATTTGAGTTGGTTGTACCTGTTTTTCCTGCTGTGAATACGTTTGCAAGTCTTGCTCCCGTACCTGTACCGCGGGTCGTTACACCTGAAAGCATATTGGTCATAAGGTATGCGGTTTCTTCGCTCATAGCCCTTTTGTTTTTAACTTTGTTTTCTAATACTACTCTGCCGTTTGCGTCGATTACTTTAGTATATGTGACAGGCTCGTTATACATACCCGAATTTATAAATGCTGAATAAGCTGCAGTCATTTCCTCAACTGTTACGCCGTCTGTCAAACCGCCTAAAGCAGAGGATAGTGTCTGGTCTGTAACCTGTTTTCCGTTTCTTGTTTCGTTTTCAATCAAAGTGGTAAAGCCAAGCTTTTGTGTCAAAAAGTCAAAGGATTTTTTAGGTGTTAATTCACGCAAAACCTTTACTGCAGGAATGTTCTGTGATTTTTCGATAGCACGGCGTACTGTCATCATTCCTAAATAGTTATCGCCTGAGTTCTTAGGAGACCATTCTCCGATTGTCAGCGGTGCATCATTAACAAGCGTCGCGGCTGTTACGACATTGTACTCTACTGCAGGAGCATAAACCGCCACAGGTTTAAATGCCGAGCCGGGTTGACGCTTAGATTGAGTTGCACGGTTTAGTCCTCGTGCTACGGTTTTTTTGCCTACTCCGCCTGCCATACCCTTTATGTGACCTGTGTATGGGTCCATAACAACCATTGCTGATTGAACCTTGCTATTGGGGAAGTTGGATGAATTTGTATATACGCTGTCTATTGCGTTTTGCACGTTAGGGTCATAGGTCGAATAAATTTTAAATCCACCTGTATATAATCTGTTTGTTGCATCGCTTTCGGTAAGATTTTCTTTTTCCATGAGGTCATGGATAACATCATCTATGACTGCGTCTACAAAATAGCTCTTTACATCCTGATTTGTAACGTCAGTAGCTGTTTCGCCGACCTTTAGAACGACATTCTTTGATTTGGCAGCATCTCTTTCTTCTTCTGAAATCATCTCAAGCTCTGCCATTTTGTTTAAAATAACATCTCGACGTTCTTTGTTGTTTTCGGGATTTTTTGCAGGATTGTAGGTTGTTGGTGCTTTGACTATTGCAGCTAAAGAAGCACATTCTTCTAAGCTTAGGTCAGCAGTTTTTTTGCCGAAATAGTGGCTTGCCGCAACCTGAACGCCATGACAACCCTCGCCAAAGTATATTGTATTCATATACATTTCAATAATTTGGTCCTTGCTCATTTTCTTTTCCAGGTTCATAGCACGGACAATTTCCTGAAATTTTCTGGACGGCGAACGGTCCTTGTCGCCTGTTATATTTTTTACGAGCTGCTGGGTAATTGTCGAACCGCCGTAGGAATCCTTTCCCATTACCCATTGAACAAACGCACCTATGGTACGTTTTATATCTACGCCGCTGTGCTCGCGAAAACGCTCGTCTTCAATTGCAATGAAGGCATTTGGGAGATTTTCGGTCATATTTTCGATATCAACCCATACTCGATTTTCATTTCTGTGAACCCTGTCCAATTCTACGGGCTGGTTGGAGTTATCGTCAACGTAATATATGATGGAAGTGAAATCCAGGTTATATTCATCGGCAATAAGGTCCATACTGTTGTCAACAAATCCAACTACCGCACCTGCTAAAACAGACACAACCAACAGGCATACAACCAGTATTCCAACTAAAATCCGACGCATACCATTTTTTGAATTTGTGTTTTTTTTCTTTTTTTTAACGGGCTTGTTGCTGTTTTTGTTGCTATATGTAGCTTTTGTCATATTCTCACCTCGTAAAGTTACCACTAGTTTACTTCATTGTACAACTATCTAATTGTATTTTACCCCAAACTTATTAAAAAACTATTACACCATCATTAATTTGCTATTAAATTAGATTTTTTTGAATATTTTTCTTTTTTTCTGGAAAAATAGAGCCAAAAGAGGTGATTTTTTTGAAGAAGTTTTTTAAGTTACGAGTTGTTAAATTGGTATTCGGGGCAATATGTGTTGTACTTGCTATGTGCTTATCTTATGCCGTATCATACACTGTTATACGAAAAAATGCACCTTACTTTTCAGAAGGTGCATCAAATATTCAAGATGAAAATTATTCTGATGATAAACCGTTTCCCAATTTGCCTGTAACAATTTCGGGAACATATGAAGAAAACAAGGATTTTGTCAGCGACACCAACGATTATCTGGTTATTTCCGAGGGAAATTTAGTAAATCTTTATGTCATAGACAAGGACGAAAATAAAACCTTTGAGCGAATATTAGAAATTGACCTTGCCGACTTAAAAAGCGAAGACAAGATGCTTTTAAAAAAAGGAATTCTGTTAAAGGACAGAGCCGACCTGCTTTCTCTTATTGAGGACTATTCCTCATAGCTAAGCTGGGGGATTTGCTTTCTCATAAGTACTCTTATGTAGCCTTTATCCTTTGAAACCTCGTCAACATAAAAACCACGATTGTAGTAAAATCTCACCAATGAGGTTGCTTTTGATGCTGTGTGTAAAATCACTTCTTTTATCTTCATTTCTGCTAAATCCATATCGAGAGCATTCATCATAGATTTTCCTATGCCCAGATTTTGAAACTTCATACTCACGCCAAAACGTGAAAGGTATGCGGTATTTTCGTCTAAAAGCTCAATTCTTACACTGCCTACAACCTGATTTCTTATATAGGCAACATAAACCATTTTAGTTTCAATATCGTGAATAATCTGTTCCTTTGTTTCGTGGAGTGCAGGCGTATCCTCTATGCCTGCTAATTTTATATATTTTTGAAATGCGTCGGCAGTGATTTCTGCAATGCTGTCAACGTCTGATAAATTTGCACGTCTTACCTCAAACATTATATTCTCCTTAAAAAATTTATTTATCTGCCATTAGTTTTACCATTACGGCTTTTTGAGCGTGAAGTCTGTTTTCTGCTTCATCAAAAATTACAGAATTAGGTCCGTCGATGACATCTTCAGTTACCTCATAGCCACGATATGCAGGCAGGCAATGTAAAAAGACAGCATCATGTTTAGCGTAAGAAAAAAGCTCTTTGTTTATCTGATAGTCTGCAAAAACCTTTACTTTTTCTGCCTTTTCGCTTTCCTGTCCCATACTTACCCAAGTGTCTGCATAAACTACATCTGCATCTTTTATAGCTTCTTTTGGGTCGTTTGTAAGTGTTAATTTTGTACCTGTTAAAGCTGCATCTGCCATAGCATTTTTTACAACCTCGGGGTCACATTCATACTGTTTTGGTGTCGCAATTGCAATTTCCATACCTACCTTTGCACCGCCGTATAAAAGAGAGTGTGCCATATTGTTTCCGTCGCCGATATATGCAAGCTTTAAGCCTTTTAATTTACCTTTGTGTTCACGGATTGTCTGAAAATCTGCTAAAATCTGACAAGGGTGAACTAAGTCTGTAAGACCATTTATAATCGGTATCTGACCGAATTTAGCCAAATCCTCAACATCCGATTGCTTAAATGTTCTTATCATAATGCCATCTAAAAATCTTGACAAGACATTTGCCGTATCGTAAATCGTTTCGCCTCGTCCTAATTGGATATCGTTAGAGCTTAAAAATAAAGCCGAGCCGCCTAACTGATACATACCAACCTCAAACGAAACTCTTGTTCGCGTTGATGATTTTGTGAAAATCATACCTAAGGTTTTGCCTTTTAAAAGCTGGTGCTCAATGTTGTTTTTTTGTTTATATTTCAGTTCATCTGCTAAATCTAACGTGTCTAAAATTTCTTCTGTTGACCAATCGTGTAATGTAAGTAAATGTTTATTCATTTTCGTTCTCCTCTAAAACCTCTTTAAATACTTTTATAAAATCATCCACATCATTTTTTGTAATAATTAAAGGCGGCAAAAGTCTTATTGTTGTAGCTGTTGCACCTACTAAATATTTTTTATTAAATAACAGGTGTTTGATATGCGTAGCGTTGCCCTTCGTCAGTTCTACACCGAGCATCAGTCCCTTGCCTCTTACCTCTTTTATGGCATCGGTTTCTTTGGCTAAACTTTCTAGTTTTTCCTTAAAATATTTACCTACAATCGCTGAATTGTTAACAAGATTTTCCTTTTCAAATATAGAAAATACTGCATTAGCAGCGGCACAGGCAAGCGGATTTCCACCGAAGGTTGAGCCGTGGTCACCAGGGGCAAAGCTTTTAGCAACCTCGTCTTTTGCACAAACAGCACCAATAGGCACACCTCCGCCCAGTGCTTTTGCCATTGTAAATATGTCAGGCTCTATATCATAATGCTCGTAAGCTAATAACTTGCCTGTTCTTCCCATTCCTGTCTGCACCTCATCGCTTATAAATAAAATATCTTTTTCACGGCAAAGTGCATATACTTCTTTTACATAATTGTCGTCAAGCGGATTTACACCGCTTTCGCCCTGTATCATTTCTAACATAATGGCACAGGTTTTATCGTTTACAGCGTTTTTTATTGCATCTAAATCATTTATCGGAACGTATACAAAGCCGGGTGTTAACGGTTTAAACGGTGTTTGAAATTTTTCCTGACCCGTTGCAGCAACTGTAGCAAGCGTTCTTCCGTGGAAAGAATTTACAAGAGTTATTATTTCGTATTTTTCAGGGTGTCCTTTTTTATACTGATAGATTTTTGCAAGCTTTATGGCACTCTCATTAGCTTCTGCACCTGAGTTTGCAAAAAACACCTTATCCGCCACGGTACTCTCGCAGATTTTTTGAGCTAATTTTGACTGCTCTTCTATGTAATAATAATTTGATACGTGCAACACTCTTTTGGCCTGAGATTTTATAGCCCTTGTAAGCAGCTTGTGGTTGTGTCCGACGGCACTTACTGCTATGCCTGCCAAAAAGTCGGTATAGACATTTCCGTCATCAGAATATAGCTTTATTCCCTTGCCCTTTTTAAAGCTTACGGGTATTCTTTCGCCAAAAGTGTTCATATAATATTTTTCATCTAATTTTTTAATTTCACTCGTTATCATAGTAAAACCTCCAATTGTTTTATAATTATACAACATATTGAATAATTATGCAATAGTATTTTTATATTTTTTGCCATAATGTATGAAAAAAGTCTAAAAAAAGATTACATTTCCGTTAAATTATCAAAAAAACATTGCAAATTCGACTAAAATCTAGTATGATATATGTGTATAAATGTAATATAAAAGAGGAGCGATAGTATGCTAAGTGAGATATTCCAACCTGTCTTAGACCAAATGAGAGCAGTTACCCACAAGTCAATGGGTATTTTAAACAACACATCTGTACTTATTTCGTATGTCGGAGAGCCTGTGAATGACGACGAGGCTTTTTCGATGGTTTCATCAGCTATGGCAAACGGAAAAGTCTTTATATCAAACGGATATTCTTGTGTCTCAATTGGTACTAAAAACATTATGGATTTTACTGTTTATGTAAAGGGCACAGATTTAGATGACCAAAAAATCTGTTCTTTACTTGCTATCAGCATATCAAATTTACAGCTCCATTGTGCAGACAGATATGATAAAACAAGCTATTTGAAAAATGTTTTATTGGGAAATGTACTTCCCGGAGATATAAATCTTCGCTCAGGAGAATTACAGCTTGATTTGGATACGCCGAGAGTTGTATATATCGTACAGACACCCGGCAACGAAACAGGTGTTATTCAATTATTACAGAATATGTATCCTGATAACGACTTTATCATTAATAATGACAACAAAAATATTGTTATAATCAAGTCTTTACCTTATATTGACAGCTATGACTTTATAGATGCTACGGCAAGGAGCATAGTAGATACAATAAGTGCAGAGTTGCTTTTATCTGTTTATGTAGGTATTGGTACACCGGTTAAGTCAATTAATGATATTGCTCATTCATTTTCTGAGGCAAGACTTGCAATTGAAATAGGAAGAGTTTTTGAGTCGGAAAAACACATCCTAAGCTATGATAAGCTGGGCATTGGACGTTTGATTTATCAACTTCCAAGTAAGCTGTGCGAGCTTTTCCTAGATGAAATTTTCCAAAAAGAAGGTTTCGACGCTTTAGATGACGAGACTTTGCTCACAATAGACAAATTTTTTGAAAATAGTTTAAATATAAGTGAAACCTCACGTCAACTTTTTGTGCATAGAAATACCTTGGTATACCGTCTTGACAAAATAGAACGTTTAACAAATTTGGACTTGAGAAAATTCGACGATGCAGTTGTGTTTAAGGTTGCATCACTTGTAAGAAAGTATCTTCTTGCTAATCCATCAAAGTTTTAAATAAAAAATTACTATGTGTTTACGCTACACATAGTAATTTTATGCTAAAGAAAGGATTTGATAGTTATGATTTTACTCAGCAACGTAACTAAAACTTATCCAAACGGCTCAACGGCTTTAGACGATGTAAGCTTTTTTATCGAAAGAGGCGAATTCGTATTTATAGTAGGACCGTCAGGTTCAGGCAAATCTACTTTAATTAAGCTTTTGATGCACGAGGAAACGCCCACTGACGGGCAGGTCATTATAAACAATAAAGATATCGGCAGGCTTAAACGTCGTGAAATCCCATATCTTCGTCGCTCCATGGGTGTAGTTTTTCAGGATTTCAGACTGCTTTCCAATAAAACAGTTTACGAAAACGTTGCATTTGCAATGGATATTATTGGTGCAAGCCGTAAAGAAATTCGCAGACAGGTGCCGAGTGTTTTGTCTTTGGTTGGCTTGTCGCACAAGGCTAAATCCTATCCTAAGCAATTGTCAGGCGGTGAGCAACAAAGAGTTGCTTTAGCACGTGCTTTAGTTAACAATCCCGCTTTTTTAATTGCAGATGAACCTACAGGAAACCTGAATCCTAAGGTTGCAATGGAAATTATGGAGCTTTTAGATAACATCAACAAGCGTGGTACGACAGTTATTATGGCAACTCATGCTAAGGATATAGTAGACACTATGAAAAAACGTGTTATTGCAATAGAGGACGGCAAAATCGTTCGCGATGAATCGAGAGGGGGTTACGGCTATGAAAATTAGAGGCGTAAGATACTTCTTCTCAGAGGCGTTTAAGAATATTTTTTCAAACGGATGGATGACCATTGCTTCTATATTTACTGTTATAGCAAGTCTTTTGGTTCTAGGCGTGTTTTTAACCCTTTCAATTAACGTGACAAATATGATGGGCAATTTAGAGGACAACTATCAGATTGTTGTTTTTGTAGATGAAAAGGTAAATGATGATGGAGTTTATGCGATTGGTTCGCAAATCAAAAATATTCCGAATGTTACCGATGCTATACTTACAACCCGTGCTGAGCGTCTTGACAATTTGCGTGACAAAATGGGCGAAAATGCTTCTAAACTTGACAGATATCAAGACGACAATCCTTTGCGTAATATGTATCAGGTAACTTTAAAAGAATTATCTGATTCAGCCAATACTATTGATGAGTTGGAAAAAATTCATGGTATAGCAAAAATTCAGCGAAATGAAGAAGCTATTGATAAGCTTGTAAAGGTAGCAAATTATATACAGACATTCAGTCTGTGGATAATAATAGCCTTGGCTATTGTTTCAATATTCATTATTTCGAATACAATAAAGCTTACGGTATATACTCGTCGCAAGGAAATAAATATTATGAAGTTTGTCGGAGCGACAGACTGGTTCATCAGGTGGCCGTTTATAATTGAAGGCATATTTATAGGAATTATCGGTGCCGGCGTATCCATTGCACTTATAATCAGTGGATATAGCTTAGTTATAAGTATGGTGGATTCTTTAAGTATTGCCTTTATTACCATGAAGCCATTGAATGAACTCTTAGGAACAATTATCGGTTCGTCTTTAGGATTGGGAGCTGTACTTGGTGGAATAGGAAGCTTTATATCTGTAAGAAAGCATTTAAATGTATAATCAGACTATCAAAATGGGCTGTAGCTAAGCTACAGCCCATTTTTTGATTACTTATATTTTATTTGTATTGTTTGTGCGTAAGATAGCCGTTGACAAATTGCTTTTTGCCATAATATTTAATCAATATAATCTTTATATTTTGGTGGGGTACATTTCACACATTGTCTGAAGCCCATCATTTCAACAAATTCCTGGCTTACCTGGCTTGTTTCACGTTCTGCTAGAAGAGGACAATCCTCATTGTGATAAGAAATATTTTCGTCATTTGTTTTGCCGTTTGTTATAATGTAGTAAACTGAAACTTCGTCTTCATTTGTTGTTTCGTTATCAACAGCAGGTGCTGGAGTTGTGTCTTTTGATGTTGTTTGCTGTGGTACAATTGTTTTTTCAGGAGCTTCCTCGATTTTTTCTACTTCATTTTCGGTGGATTGATTTACTGTTACGGGTTTTTCATCTGTGATTGTCGGTTGCTCTTTGTCTGTGCCGCATGCAGCAAACAAGCTTACTGAAAGTACAAACGCTAAAGCCAAATACAATAATTTTTTCATATTGATAGCCCCCAATTACAGATTTTCTTTGATATAAGAAACTGCATTCTTAATTGCTGTATCAACAGAAACATCAACACTCTCTTTGTCTGTTCTAAGTTTATATTCGCAAATACCGTCGGTTGCTTTTTTACCGATTGTAATTCTTACAGGAATACCAATTAAATCGGCATCCTTAAATTTAACACCTGCACGCTCTTCGCGGTCATCAATCAGTGTTTCAATGCCGTTTTTCTTTAATTCCTCATACACCTTTTCCGCTAAGGCAGCCTGTGTTTCGTCTTTGGTATTAACAGGAACAACAATTGCCTGGTAAGGTGCGATTGAAACAGGCCAAACGAGGCCGTTTTCATCGCTGAATTGCTCAATTGTTGCAGCGATTGTGCGGCTAACACCAATGCCGTAGCATCCCATAACCATTGTCTGAGCCTTGCCGTTTTCATCTAAATATGTGCAATCTAATGCCTCAGTATATTTTGTGCCCAGCTTAAAGATATGACCAACTTCAATTCCCTGGGTTGTTTCAATGGGCTTTCCGCATTTAGGACAAGGGTCGCCTTCAACTATAACGCGAACGTCTATAATTTCTGCATCAAAATCCTCAACATTTACATTTATAAAGTGATAATCAGTTTCGTTTGCACCGACGATAAAGTTAGACATTAAGGAAACCTCTCTGTCCATAATAACAGGCACTTTAATTCCAACAGGTCCCGCAAAGCCGACTGCCGCACCTGTGGTTTCTGTTACAACCTCAGGGGTTGCCATCATTAAGTCATCTGCCGGGATTCCTAAGTGGTTAGCAAGCTTAACCTCATTAACTTCGCGGTCGCCTCTTACCATAACCGCAACGGTTTTGTCGCCGCCTGTATAGATTAATGTCTTAACAAACCTTGTGCTGTCAGTATTTAAAAATGCAACAAGCTCATCAATTGTTTTAACATTAGGGGTGTGAATTTTTTCGCGTGTTTTAGGTGTTTCCTTTTGTTTTGGCACTAAAACACATTCGGCCTTTTCAACATTTGCAGAGTAGTTACAATAAGGGCAGTGTGCGATTGTATCCTCGCCCACCTCTGATTTTACCATAAATTCCTGAGAACCTGAACCACCCATTGCACCTGTGTCGGCGTCAACTACTATATAATCAAGCCCTAAGCGACTAAAAATTCTGCAATATGCATCATACATCTTAGAGTATGACTTGTCCAGCCCTTCCCATGTGCGGTCAAAGCTGTAAGCGTCCTTCATGGTGAATTCACGTGAACGGATTATACCAAAGCGAGGACGGCTTTCATCACGATATTTGGTTTGAATCTGATAGAGTGTAACGGGCAGCTGACGATAAGATTTAAGACACGATTTAACCGTATCAGTAAAAATTTCCTCATGTGTCGGGCCTAAGCAGAAATCCCTGCCGTTTCGGTCCTTTAATTTAAACATATTAGGTCCGAATATATCCCAGCGGCCTGATGCCTGGTAGGATTCTGCGGGGAGTAGTGCAGACATTAAAAGTTCTTGTGCCCCTGCGTTATCCATTTCCTCACGTACTATATTTTCAACCTTTTTAAGTACACGAAAGCCCAAAGGCAGATAAGAGTATACGCCTGCAGCGAGCTTTCTTATGATACCACCGCGAAGCATAAGCTGATGGCTTATGGTTTCTGCTTCTGCCGGTACCTCTCTTAGTGTGCTTAAAAATAATTCTGACATTCTCATAAAGTTCAAAGCCTTTCTTTCTGGTAAAATTAAGGTCGCTTAAATGCGACTATAAAGTGAAAAGCAAATCTATCCACTATATATTTATAATAATATGAAAGCAAAGAAAAGTCAACCTCTTAGGGTAAATTTAATAGATTTGTTTAAAAAGGAAATAGCCGTGACATCAAATAAAAAATGAAATACAAGCAGAACAAAAATTCAAAATAAACGACACAAAAACGTAAATATCGCATTTCAAATATAAAATCTGAAATATTTCTTTAAAAATTTTACATTTATTATCTTTTAGGTATTGACATATCGGAAAAAAAACATTATAATAATGTAAAAATAAAAATATGTTAAAATAAGGAAAGTGCACATTATGAAGAGAACACAACAAGATATGTACGCAGAGGCTTTCAGAAAATGGACAAATGTAATTGAGGACAACACAAGCATTGCCCCTGATGCATACAATAACTATAAAGTAAAGAGAGGTCTTCGTAACAGCGATGGCACGGGTGTATTGGCAGGTTTGACAAGAATTGGCCAGGTTCACGGATACATTATGTACGAGGACGAAAAAATTCCTGATGACGGCAAGCTTACATATCGCGGTGTCGATATCAGGGATATTATTTCAGCCTGTGAAAAGGAAGGCAGATTTGGTTATGAGGAAACCTGTTATCTTCTTCTGTTTGGTAAGCTTCCTAATAAGACAGAGCTTGACGATTTTAAAAAGCTTGTGGGCGAAATGAGGGCACTTCCTGACGGCTTCCGTGAGGCAGTTATTATGTATTCGCCGAGCAATAATATAATGAATAAGCTTGCACGCTCTGTGCTCGCTATGTATTCTTATGACAACGACCCCGATTCTATTGATTTATATAATTTGATAAGACAGTCTATGCTTTTGTTTTCTCAGGTTCCTACAATGGTGGCGTATGCTTATGAAGCAAAAAGGCACTATTTTGACGGAAAAAGCTTAATAATTCATAATCCCAGACCTGAGCTTTCTACTGCTGAAAATTTCTTATATATGATAAGACCCGATAATCAGTACACAGATTTAGAAGCTAAGGTTTTAGATTTAGCACTTGTTCTTCATGCGGAGCATGGTGGAGGTAATAACTCGGCATTTACAACAAGAGTTGTTTCGTCATCTAATACAGACACATATTCTGCCATTGCGGCGGCTATTGGTTCTTTAAAGGGGCCGAGGCATGGTGGTGCTAATTGTAAGGTTGTAGAAATGGTTGAAGATTTCAAGCTCAATCTTACAGATATAAATGACAAAGACCAGGTTGCAAATCATATTGAAAAACTGTTTAACAGAGAATCCTTCGACAGAAGCGGACTGGTATATGGTATGGGACACGCAATTTATACAAACTCTGACCCTCGTGCCGTAGCCTTAAAGAAAAAGGCAGAGGAGCTTGCATATGTTACAAATAATATGGAAGAGTTTAAGCTATATAATTTAATTGAGGAATTAACGCCTGAAATTTTTGGAAAATATAAAGGCAAGACAACCATGTGTGCAAATGTTGATTTGTATTCGGGATTTGTTTATAAATGCTTAAATATTCCGACAGAGCTTTATACACCTATATTTGCTATTGCTCGTATGGCAGGCTGGTGTGCTCACAGAATAGAAGAAATAATATATGATGGTAAAATAATTCGTCCCGCATACAAAAGTGTTTGTAAAAATGGCTTGTATATTCCGATGAACGAAAGGCAATAGTAAAAGAGATATTTATTCCCTGATTTATTTGAGTTTAAGAGGAGAGAAGGGTGCCTATGGAATTTAAAATACACTCAGACTATAAGCCCTGCGGCGATCAACCTGATGCAATAAAAAAGTTGGCTGAGGGCGTTTTAAGAGGGGATAAAGAACAGACACTTCTGGGTGTTACCGGTTCAGGCAAGACATTTACAATTGCAAATGTAATAGAAAAAGTAAAAAAACCGACGTTGGTTTTGGCTCACAATAAAACATTGGCCGCACAGCTGTGCAGTGAATTTAAGGCGTTTTTTCCGGAACACGCCGTTGAATTTTTTGTGTCCTATTACGATTACTATCAGCCTGAGGCGTATATTCCTAATACAGATACCTATATAGAAAAGGATTCTTCTGTCAACGAGGAAATAGATAAGCTCAGGCATAGTGCTACTGCGGCCCTTTTTGAAAGACGTGATGTAATTATTGTAGCCAGTGTGTCATGCATTTACGGACTAGGTGACCCTATCGATTACAACGAGCTTGTAATATCATTAAGACCCGGAATGGAACGTGATCGTGATGAAATTTTAAAAAAACTTGTCGAAATCCAGTATGAGCGGAACGATATAAACTTTGTTCGGGGAAAGTTTAGAGTTCGTGGCGATGTTTTGGAGGTTTTTCCTGCAGAGAGCAGTGATACAGCCATACGGATTGAGTTTTTTGGAGATGAAATTGACAGAATTTCGGAAATAGATGTTGTAACTGGAGAAATCAAAGGTACACGTAATCACGTAGCGATTTATCCTGCATCGCACTATGTTACCACAAAGGAGAAAATGGAACGTGCAATATCAACAATAGAGGCAGAGCTTTATGAGAGAGTCAAATTTTTTAAAGACCATGACCGGCTTATAGAGGCACAGAGGATAGAGCAACGTACAAACTACGATATAGAAATGATGCGGGAAATTGGTTTTTGTCAGGGTATAGAAAACTACTCAAGACACATAAGCGGTAGGGAGCCGGGTTCAGCACCGTTTACGCTTTTAGATTATTTGCCTGATGATTTTTTGTTGGTAGTTGATGAATCACACGTTACAATCCCTCAGGTCAGAGGTATGTTTAACGGAGATAGAGCCAGAAAAACCTCGTTGGTAGATTACGGCTTTAGATTGCCGTCTGCATTTGACAACAGACCATTAAATTTTGATGAATTCAATGAGAGAATAAATCAGGTTATATATGTCAGTGCTACTCCTGCAGAGTATGAGAAAAACCGTTCAACTCAAATTGCAGAACAAATAATAAGACCTACAGGACTTTTGGACCCCGAAATTATTGTGCGACCTGTAAAAGGTCAGGTTGATGATTTGGTTAGCGAAATAAATACAGAGGTTAAAAACGGAAATCGCATATTGGTAACGACACTGACCAAAAAAATGGCAGAGGATTTAACAGACTATCTTCGCGAGCTTGATATCAAGGTAAAATATCTTCACTCAGATGTTAAAACTATAGAGCGAATGGAAATAGTAAAGGATTTAAGAGAAGGACTTTTTGACGTTTTGGTTGGCATTAATCTCTTGCGTGAGGGACTTGATATTCCTGAGGTTTCACTGGTAGCAATTCTTGATGCCGACAAAGAGGGATTTTTACGCTCTGAAACATCACTGATACAGACGGTAGGTCGTGCTGCAAGAAATTCTCACGGCAGAGTAATAATGTATGCCGACAACATTACTGGCTCTATGGAGCGTGCGATAAAAGAAACAAACCGCAGAAGAAAAAAGCAACACGAATATAACGTCAAAAACGGAATAACACCTCAGTCAATTGTGAAAAACATCCGTGAGGTTATATCACCGATGGGCGAAGCACCTGACGAGAGTGTGCGTGACGTTAAAATTTCAAAGGATATGGATGTAAATCTGCAGATTGCGATTTTATCCGAGCAGATGAAACTTGCTGCTGAAGAGCTCAGGTTTGAAGAGGCAGCATCTTTAAGAGATAAAATAAAGAGGCTTAAAGAAGCAACAATTAAAAGAAACAGTAAAAAATAAATGAAAGCGGTATGGTAATATTTACATTACCATACCGCCGTTTACATTAAGAACTGCACCTGTTGTAAAGGGAGAAAAATCATTATCTGCCAAAAAGAAAACCGCCTTTGCAATATCTTCTGCCTTGCCGATTTTTCCAAGCGGGATTTCTTCAATTACAGAATTTATCTCTTCTTGTGAAAGATTTTTGTTCATATCGGTGTCTATTAGTCCGGGTGCCACGCAGTTAACACGGATATTAGATGGTGCCAATTCCTGTGCTAATGCCTTGGTCAAGCCTATTATCGCAGATTTTGCAGCAGAGTAGTGAGTTTCGCACGATGCACCAACTACGCCCCACATAGACGAAATATTAACTATTGAGCCGTGTTTTTTATTAATCATTTGTGGTAAAACCTCGTGGATGGCATTATAAGTGCCATCAACATTTACAGAAAACATTCTTTTCCAGTCACATTCATCTATATCGCAAAAAACCTTTTGCTCCGCTATTCCCGCATTATTAATAAGGACTGTTATTGTACCCAGCTTTTTGTTGCATTCAGAAATCATTTTGTGCATGTGGCTTTTATCAGAAACATCTCCGCATAATGCTACGGCATTTTGTCCTAAAGACTTTATATGAGCTACAACTTCTTCGGCAGAAGCCTTGCTGTTTAAATAATTTACGGCAACATCATAACCGTGACAAGCAAAGTAAATTGCACACGCTTTGCCTATTCCCCGTGATGCACCTGTTATAAAAGCTACTTTTTTCATCAGTTTACTCCAATAAATATTTTTTTTCATCTTATCACAAAAATCTGCTTAATTCAAGTCCTCTTTTTCTTCTGCTATTTCTCCCTCAACTAATTGTGCAATATCTTCTAAATACTCTGCACGAACGCAAACCTCAATTGTGGTGTCATTTACTTTTTCAGATGAAATGTCACAGTTTAGTCTGTGTGAGTTGGGAGCGACTTCGTTTTCTATTTGTGTAATCAGCTGGTTAGCACCGAAATTTATGACGCTTTCTTCTTTTAAAACTTCTTTTTTCAAAGTGATTTCTTTGTATGTTTTTTTGTTTATGTTAAATCCAAAGAGTGAGGTGTTTTTCTCTTCCAAATCATAGTTTTCATATGGAATTTTGTCTTTGTGAAAAAGGCGTAAGCTGTTTTTTGAAAAATTCAAGGTGTAGTGAGTTTTTTTCTTTCCTGTTTCGTGGCGTGTAAAAGAAAGTATAGAAAAAAGCTCTTTTTTTTCATACCACACTCGTGCGTTTATAATGGCAGATGCCTTGACATAGCGTGTCAATTGTTTTGCAGGAACGGGAATTTTTCCCGTGACCAGCACTGTACCTGCTATAACTGTTTCGCCCATCTCCACAACAGGCACGCCTTCTTTTACGGTCATATTTTCAATAAGAGCGTCCTTTCTGGCTACGATATTGTAATATTCATTTGGACCTAAAACCTCAGGTGTTTCTATTTTTTCACGAACCTCTACTATGATTTTTGAGCCCCTTTTATCAACCCACAGCCAGGCAAGCTCGGGAATTAACAGCATTGAATCTTTTTTTAATTCCCTTTGGTCAATTTTTGATTTTAACATTCCGACCCTTAGTCCGGATTGATTCAGTGCAGAAAGAATTTTTTCTTCGGGTATGTTTAAATTTCCCCGTACCTCTATTCCCCACACAAATTGATTTGCAACTATAACTAACGATATAAAAATAATTACTGAAAAAAGTGCAATTTTTCGTTCTTTGTATTTATTTATCAGAAATGGCAGTCCGTGCTTTATATTGATATGCACCGAAACTGCGGTGTTGTAAGAGATTTTTGGCAATTTGCGGAATGCTCTGGCTGAGATTTTACATCTTATAGAGCTTTTAGAAACTTTTACAATATCCCATAAAAGAATATTGTTTACAGCACAAACCTGAATAAAACGTTCGCAAAATTTACCGCTTACTGTTATTGTTAAATATCCTGTAAAATACGAGATAAATGATGGCATTATATCAGCTCCGTGAATTAGAAAAATTAACTGCTAAAATTGTACCGCAGATGCTTATTTCATCGTCGGTAATAATATTTATATTAAGCTCATCTCCGTGTATTTCTATAATCAAATCCTTTGACATAAGCGTAATTTTATTTGATTCGTATTCTAAAATTGATTTGTAATTTTCTATGCGAATTTCACTGTTGGACGTCATCAAAATTCTTGGTACATCAAATAAAATATCGTCAGGTATATCTAGTGTTTTAGCTATTTTTTTAGGTATGCTTTGCCTTTTTCTTCTATATCGTGGCATACTCTCACCTCCGTAATACTTATGCTTTTGTTTTCATAATAATTACCTGAGGTGATGGAAGTGAGGCTAAAAAAAATATTGAGCTTTTTTGTTATAGCGTTAGTGCTTTTGTTTTTGATAATAAAAACTGACATTGCAACCTGTACGGTAATTGATGCTTTAAAATTATGTGTCAGTGCAGTAATCCCGACGCTTTTTCCGTTTTTTGTGATTTCGGGATTTTTAGTAAATTCAGGCATTGTTTCGGCAATTGGAAATATACTTGCACCTGTTTCAAACTTTCTCTTTAAAACCTCGGGAAAGGGTGCGGTAGTATTTATTATAGGTATAATCTGCGGATACCCAACGGGTGCTAAAGTAATTGCGGAAATGTACAGGAATAATAATTTAGATAAAAAAGAATGTGAAAGACTATTGGCATTTTGCAATAATTCAGGACCTTTATTTGTCATAGGTGCGGTTGGTAGTGCTATGCTTAACAATAAAAGCTATGGCGTTATATTATATATAATCCACGTTGCATCGGCAATTTTAACAGGCGTTTTTTTTCGTGCATTTGCTGATAAAAGCGATTTTGTTAAGCGAAATGACATTGTTGTAAGTACAATAGGAGGAGCAGTGTCAAAAAGTATTGAGCAGGCAGTAAAATCAATTTTTAATGTGTGTGGCTATGTCGTATTTTTTGCTTTGCTTTCAGCTATGAGTAAAAGTATTTTTATAACCTCATTTTTAGAGGTTACGATTGGTGTTAAAAACATTATCACTCTGGGGCTAAATACAAAAGCTATGCTCGTGCTACTTTCGGGTATTTTAGGCTTTGGCGGAATTTGTGTTTATTTTCAGGTCCAAAGTGCAGTAGCTGACACGGGACTTTCTACAAAAATGTATCTGTCAGGTAAGGCTCTGCAGTCTTTAATCGCTATGCTGATAAGCGTGATATATATAAATTTTTTTGATACCGCCATTGTCTTTGCCTCTTTTGATAAACCTTTAGATACAAACTATTTGTGGTTTGCAATACTTTTGGTATGTTTATTATTTACTGTATCACGTTTGACAAAGAAAACCTGATGTGATATAGTTTTTTTGTCGCTAAAAGGAGCAGATAAATGTTTAAATATACTAATGACAACAAAAGATACCATACTCTTCATTATCATCTGAAGAAAAAGTTTGGAGAAAAGGTTTTTAAAGCTGTAATTGACGCGGGTTTTACTTGTCCTAACCTTGACGGGCAAGCAGGCTTTGGCGGTTGTTTGTACTGCCTTTCGGGCTCAGGAGAGTTTACGCATGATAAAAGTATGACGATAACATCTCAGATAGAGGCAGAATTTGAGCGAATTAGTAAAAAGTATGAAAACCCCAAGCTCATCGCATATTTTCAAGCATACACTAATACATATGATGACATTGATATTTTAAGAAAAAAGTATACTGAGGCGTTAAATTTTGAGTACGTAGTTGGGCTAAGTATTGCAACCAGACCTGATTGTATAGATGAAAAAATAGCTGATTTACTGCAAGAATTTTCGAAAAAAACCTATCTTACGGTAGAGCTGGGCTTACAGACAGTAAATGACGAAACGGCTAAAAATTTTAACAGAGGATATAATTACGATACGTTTTTAAAATCTTACGGACTTTTGCGTAGCAGGGGTATCCGTATTTGCGTACATATTATCAACGGGCTTTTGGGAGAAACAAAAGAGGATATGCTCAAAACCGCAGAAACAATCGGAAAGCTTCGGCCTGATGCTGTAAAAATACATCTTTTACATATATTAAAGGGAACTCGCTACGAAACAGAATACGAAAATGGCAAATTAACTCCAATGACAAAGGATGCTTATATTGATGTGGTATGCAGACAGCTGGAGCTGTTGCCGTCCGATACAGTTATAGAGAGAATTACGGGAGACGGGGCTAAGGATAGCTTGATTGCACCGCTGTGGAGCTTGGATAAAATTTCAGTTCTCGGCGGAATAGATAAAGAAATGGCACTAAGAAATACATATCAGGGGATACTTTTTACTTGACGAACAATGTATTTTATAGTAAAATAATTGTATTATGCAAACTCAGTATTTTTGTTACGAAAGGTTGAGATAAATGGAAAAATTAGGTCTTAACGAGATAAGAGAGAAATTCCTTTCTTTTTACGAATCAAAGGAACATTTGAGATTGAAGAGCTTTTCATTAGTTCCTGAAAATGACCCGAGCCTGCTTTTGATAAATGCAGGTATGGCACCGCTTAAGCCATATTTCACGGGTAGACAAATACCACCTAAGAAGAGAGTGACAACCTGCCAGAAGTGTATCCGTACACCCGATATTGAGCGTGTAGGAAAAACCGCTCGTCACGGTACATTCTTTGAAATGTTGGGTAACTTTTCATTTGGCGATTATTTTAAACATGACGCTACAAAATGGGCGTGGGAATTTGTAACAGAGGTTTTGCATTTGCCGAAAGACAGAGTTTGGATTTCTGTTTACGAAGAGGACGACGAGGCAATTGAAATCTGGACAAACCACGTAGGTGTTTCACGTGACCATATAGTAAAAATGGGCAAGGAGGACAACTTCTGGGAAATTGGTACAGGTCCTTGCGGACCTTGTTCCGAGCTTTATTTTGATAGAGGCGAGGAATACGGCTGCGGTTCGCCCGACTGTAGTGTAGGTTGCGAATGTGACAGATATGTTGAATTCTGGAATCTTGTTTTTACGCAGTTTGATAAACAGGAGGATGGCACCTATGTGCCGCTTGCACACCCGAATATTGATACAGGTATGGGACTTGAACGTATTGCCTGCATTATGCAGGGCGTTATGTCGCTTTTTGATGTTGATACAATTAAGAGCATTCGTGATGCCGTATGTAAAAAGGCAAACGTAGAGTATGGCAACGATGCAGAAACAGATGTGTCAATACGCGTGGTAACAGACCATATTAGAAGTACAGTGTTTATGATGTCAGATGGTGTTAACCCTTCAAATGAGGGCAGAGGCTATGTTTTAAGAAGGCTTCTAAGACGTGCGGCACGACACGGCAGATTACTGGGCATCGATGGAACGTTCCTTTGTGAGCTTGCAGATGAGGTTATAAATGCATCGTGCGGTGCATATCCTGAGCTTTCAGAAAAAGGCGATTTAATAAAGGGCAAGATAAAGAAAGAAGAAGAGCGTTTTGCACAGACAATAGATGCAGGCTTTGCTATATTAAACAGCTTTCTAAAGGAAGGAAACGGCAAGGTCTTTTCAGGAGAAAATGCATTTAAGCTGTATGACACATACGGCTTCCCGATTGATTTAACACGAGAAATTTTAGCAGAAAAAGGCATAGAAATTGACGAAGATGGCTTTAATCGTGAGATGGAAAATCAGAGAGCCAGAGCACGTGCAAGTGCCAAAATGACGGAAGTCGGTTGGGACGACAAAATTGCAGATGCACTATCAAAGGTTTCGCCCACAGTGTTTGTAGGATATGACAGTTTAGAAACAGAAGCAACGGTTCTTTTGGTTTTACAGGACAACGACAAGGGAATTGTAGTTTTGGACAAAACCTGCTTTTACGGCGAGGGCGGCGGAGAAGTAGGCGACATCGGCACAATTGATGGATTAAAGGTGTACGACACTAAGAAAACCCCTGACGGAAAGTATTATCATTTTGTTGAAATGGCAGATGGCGAATTGAATGAGGGAGATAAGGTAAAGGCTGTTGTTTCAAAGAAAAATCGAAAGCTCATTCAGGCAAATCACAGTGCAACACACCTTTTAGACTCAGCTTTGAAGAACGCTTTAGGCGACTCTGTCACACAGTCAGGCTCTTACGTTTCTTCAGACAGATTAAGATTTGACTTTACATTAGACAGAGCAGTAACAAAAGATGAATTAAAAATTATAGAAAACGAAGTAAATGAAAAGATTCTGGAAAGTCTATCGGTTACTTGGAAAGAAATGCCCATTGACGAAGCAAAGAAAATGGGTGCAGTAGCGGTTTTCGGTGATAAGTACGGCGAAACTGTAAGGGTAGTTACAATGGGTGACTATTCTATGGAACTTTGCGGCGGCTGTCACGTATCTGACACATCGCAGATTGGATTGTTTAAGATAATAGGCGAAACGGGTGTTGCTGCAGGTATAAGGCGTATCGAGGCAGTTACAGGGCAGGGCGTTTTAGCAGAACTTGAAAAGGCTGAAAATACAATTTCAGAAACCGCAGAAAGCTTAAAATGCGGCATTGGCGATATAGCAAAAAAAGCTGCATCAGTAACCGCAGAAATTAAGGCCCTAGAGTCAAAGATAGAGAGCTTAAATGCGAAGCTTGCGGGCAGTGCGGCAGACGAGATTTTAGCTAATGCTAAAGAAATTAACGGCATTATAGTAGTTTTAGGTCGTGTAGACGGTGCAAATGTCGACGCATTAAGGAACTTAGGAGACGGCTTTAAATCAAAGCTTTCAACTGGCGTTATTGTGTTAGCATCAGCTGAGAGCGGAAAGGTTTCAATTGTTTCTATGGCTACAAAAGCTGCAGTAGAACGTGGCGTTCATGCAGGAAATATTATTCGTGAGGTTGCTCGTGTTTGCGGCGGCGGAGGCGGCGGTAAGCCCGAAAGTGCTCAGGCAGGTGCAAAGGATGCATCTAAAATCGAAGAAGCATTCGCATTAGTTGAGAATATTATTGCTTCACTTTAAAAAGTGCTTGACAAATTAATGTATTTTATATATAATAATTTGAGTTAAAACTATATTACAGTTTTATCCTTGCTCTAAGTATGTCTTAGGGCCAAAGACCAGAAGGAGGTGTAAAGAATGTCAGAAGTAATCAATAAGTACGAAACTATCTTTGTAGTTGACGCGTCTTTAGAAGAAGAAGCTATCGCGGGTATTGTTGAGAAGTTCAAAACATTAATCAGTAACGCAGGTGAAATCGAATCTGTTGATGAATGGGGTAAGAGAAGACTAGCATATCCTATCGACTTTAAAACAGAAGGTTACTACGTGTTGGTTAATTTTAGTGCAAAGCCTGATTTCCCGGCTGAGTTGGACCGTATCTATAACATCACAGATGGCTTATTAAGAAGCATCATCATCAAAAAAGACGAGAAAAACGCTAAAGCCTAAGCTTTAGTACGGAGGGTAACGACTTATGAACAAAGTTATTTTGGTAGGTAGATTAACAAAAGACCCCGAGCTTCGTGCGACAACATCAGGCGTTTCTGTTTGCAGCTTTACAGTAGCTTGTGACAGAAGGTTTGTTAAAGCCGGCGAAGAAAGAAAAGCAGATTTTATAAACTGTATTGCATGGCGTCAAAGTGCCGAGGCAATTTCTAAGTATTTTGTCAAGGGTAACAGAATTGCACTTGAGGGTTCCATCCAGACAAGAAGCTGGCAGGACAACGAGGGCAAGAATCGTTATGCAACTGAGGTAGTAGTAGACGCTTGGGAATTTGCTCAAAGCAAGGGCGAGGGCGGAAACTCTTATAATCCTGCATCAAATTCAGGGTTATATCCCGTAGAGCCTGAGGCACCTGTGGTAGGCGATATTGATGGATTTATGCCTATTGAAGAAGACGACTTACCTTTCTAAAAACGAATTTTTAGTGTCAACTGTAAAGGAGGTTAATTGAAATGGCAGAAAAACCTATGGTTAGAAACCGTAAAATGAAGAAGAAGGTTTGCTCATTTTGTCAGGATAAAGTTGAATTTATCGATTACAAGGACGTTGCTAAGTTAAGAAGATACGTTTCTGAGCGTGCTAAGATTCTTCCAAGAAGAATTACAGGTACATGTGCTAAGCACCAGAGACAGTTAACAGAAGCAATTAAAAGAGCAAGACATATCGCACTATTACCCTTTAGTGCTGAATAATTAAACGACTGCACCGTGTCAAATGACACGGTGTTTTTTGTCAAAACAATATACAGTATTAAGGTGTATGTGATTGACTTTATAACAAAAAAAGTTTATAATATAATTAGATATTTATTGGACAAAAAGGAATGGAAAATAATGTATAAATTGGCAGTTTTTGATTTAGACGGCACTTTGGCTGATACGCTTACTACGATTGCCTATTATGGAAATATGACGCTCAAAAAATTTGGCTTTATAGAGGCAGATAAAGAAAATTACAAGTATTTTGCAGGCGACGGGTATATAAAGCTTGTGGAGCGTATGCTAAAATTTGCGGGCGGTTATAATGAAGAAGATTTTGATGAAATAGCAAGCTTTTACTACAATTCGTACGATAAAGAGCCGCTTTATTTGACTACGCCGTATGATGGTATTTGTGAAATGCTCGAATATATGAAGGAAAGCGGTGTGAAAACGGCAGTTCTTTCAAACAAACCTCATGATGCAACAGTAAGTGTTGTAAAAGAGATATTTAAAGATTTTGAGTTTTCGTATGTTTTGGGTGGAAGAAAGGATATACCATTAAAGCCCAATCCTGCTGCCTTAAATATGCTGATAGAAAAGTTTGGTATAGAGAAAAGCCAATGTATCTATGTGGGCGACACCTCAATAGATATGCTTACAGGGAAAAACGCCGATGTCTGTACCATAGGAGTAACCTGGGGCTTTAGGGATAAAGATGAACTGAGCGAAAGCGGTGCTGATTTAATTGTCGACCACCCGTCAGAGATAATTAAATTTTTAAAAAATGAATATAAATAGAGATAAGGGGGGATGTTGGTGACTGCATATTTGCTTGTTTCGGCAATTATAATTTTTTTCTGTGTAATATTTAATAAGGTTTCAAGGAAATTAGGCATACCAACACTTCTTGCTTTTATTGTTTTAGGTATGTGCTTTGGCTCTGATGGAATTTTTAAAATCCATTTTGATAACTACTATTTTGCCGAACAAATCTGTGAAATTGCTTTGATTTTTATAATGTTTTACGGCGGTGCCGGCACAAGAATTCAAGAGGCACGAAGTGTTGTAGCTAAAGCTACGTTGCTTTCGTCTTTGGGTACTGTTTTAACAGCCTTTTTAGTAGGATTTTTTTGTCATTTTATTTTAAAAATCGATTTATTAGAGGGCTTTTTAATAGGCTCTGTAATAAGCTCAACTGATGCGGCATCTGTGTTTTCCATACTTCGCTCAAAAAAGCTTAGCTTAAAGTATAAAACCGCATCAATGCTGGAAATAGAAAGCGGAAGTAATGACCCGTTTTCGTATATGCTCACCATTATTTGTTTGACTCTTATGAGCGGTGACATCTCAAAAGGAAAAATTGCCTATATGATTTTTGCACAGGTCGTATACGGAGCTGTATTTGGTGTAGCTATAGCCTATATGTCACTTTGGTTTTTTAAGAGATTCAAATTCAAAACTGAGGGAATGGATTCAATATTTGTAGTAGCAGTAGCACTGTTTTCATTTGCTGCTCCTGCACTTGTTGGCGGAAACGGGTATTTGAGTGCATATATATGTGGAATCATCTTAGGAAACCACGAGATAAAAAATAAAAGAACGATTATTCACTTCTTTGATGGAATAACGGGACTTATGCAGATGGTGCTGTTTTTTCTGTTGGGTCTTTTGTCTTTTCCGTCACAGCTTCCCGCTATAGCTCCTACGGCTATTGCAGTAGCACTGTTTTTGACATTCATAGCAAGGCCTGTAGTTGTTGGTGTGATACTTACGCTGTTTCGATGTAAGCTTAATCAACAAATGCTGGTTGCCTGGTCGGGACTTCGCGGTGCGGCATCTATTGTTTTTGCTATTATGACTGTTGTTCACCCCGCGGTTATGGACAATGATATTTTTCATATTGTATTTTTTATAGTGCTGTTTTCAATATTAATTCAGGGAACGCTTATACCTTTAATATCTAAAAGGCTTGATATGATAGATTATAGTGAAGACGTTATGAAATCCTTTACCGATTATTCCTATGAGCTTCCCGTGGGCTTCATTGAATTTGAAATGATTGAAAGCCACCCATGGACAGATAAAACAGTTGAAGAAATTGGTCTTCCCAAAACGTTGATTATTGCGTTGATATTGCGTGGAGAGGATAGAATTATACCTAAAGGCTCTACATATATTTTAGCTAATGACAAGATAATTTTGTGTGGAAGAGCAGGAAATTCCGTAGATGGTGTGGCTTTATTAGAAATAGAAGTGATTAAAAATCACGCAATGTGCGGAAAAAGCATTAAAAATATCTTTAACGAAAATGAAATTGTGGTTATGATAAAGAGGAATAACAATTTGATTATTCCTGATGGAGATACTCAAATTTTAGAAAATGATATTTTAGTAGTCAACAAGAACAATTAAGCAACTGAAAAAAACTTAAGACTTGGATAAAGTATTCAGGCTATTTATGGGAAAGCGAGGAAAAATAGTTGGATAATAAAAAAGCTCTTAAAAAACAGATGGCACAAAATAATCTGCATTTTAACAAGGCTTTAGGACAAAATTTTTTGACTGATGATGGCATATTAAGTGATATAGTTTCTGCATCGGGTGTTGATAAAAATACGTGTGTGTTGGAAATCGGACCAGGTGCGGGTGCACTTACAAAAAGACTTTTAGTAAGTGCAAAAAAAGTTGTTGCCGTAGAGATAGACACATCTTTAATTCCTATGCTTAAAGAAAGCCTCGCAGAGTTTGAAAATTTTAAGCTTATAAATGAGGATATTCTAAAAATTGATTTAAAGAAGCTCATAGATGAAGAATTTAAAGGTGATGAGGTGTCTGTTGTAGCTAATCTTCCGTACTATATAACAACGCCGATTGTTATGAAATTATTGGAGGAAAATCCCGGATTTAAAAGCATAACGGTAATGGTGCAGAAGGAGGTTGCAGACAGATTGACAGCTACGCCCGGCGGTAAAAATTGCGGTGCTGTGACATATAGTATAAACTATTATTGTGAGGCTGAAAAGGTAGTGGATGTACCGCCTGAGGCTTTTGTTCCTGCACCTAAGGTCTGGTCATCTGTCATAAGGCTTACACTAAGGGATAAACCGCCTGTTGAATGTAAAGAAGAAAAGCATCTGTTTGAGCTTATCAAGTCTGCATTTTTGATGCGAAGAAAGACTTTTATTAATTGTGTTTCGCAAAGCAAGACCATAAACTGCGATAAAGAAACGTTAAGAGAAATTCTAAATAAGCTGGGAATTTCTGAAACAATAAGAGGAGAGGCATTAACATTAGTGCAATATTCACAAATTTCCGGTGAGATACTGTCGAGAAATTTGTAGAAAAAATAACTAAATAACACTATGAATTTTAATAAAAAAAGTGTATAATAGTATATGTCAAAATATGTAATGTGATAATATGCGTAAGTATATCTAATCACGTACCGTAATGGTGAAAGGAGATATTCTAATGACTAATAACAAAGTAGTTTTAAGCTGGCTCGATGAGATGACAGCTTTAACAACACCTGATTCTGTTGTTTGGATTGATGGTTCAGAAGAACAGTTGGAGGCTTTACGTGCTGAAGCTGTAGAATCCGGCGAAATGATTAAATTAAATCAAGAAAAATTACCTGGTTGCTACTATCACAGAACAGCTGAAAATGACGTTGCTCGTGTAGAAGACAGAACATTTATCTGCACACCTACAAAGGAAGAGGCAGGTCCTGTTAACAACTGGATGGAACCTTCTGAAATGTACGCAAAGCTAAACGCATTGTATGCAGGTTCTATGAAGGGCAGAACAATGTACGTTATCCCTTATTCTATGGGTCCTGTTGGTTCGCCGTTTTCAAAAATCGGTATTGAATTAACAGACAGTATCTATGTTGTATTAAATATGGCTATTATGACAAGAATCGGAAAAAAGGTAATGGATTCTTTAGGCGATAGTGCAGATTTCGTTAAGTGTCTACACGCTAAAAAAGATGTAAATCCTGATGAAAGATACATCGTTCATTTCCCACAGGATAACACAATTATGTCTGTAAACTCAGCTTACGGCGGAAACGTACTTTTAGGTAAAAAGTGCTTTGCTCTTCGTATTGCTTCATACCAGGGTATGCAGGAAGGCTGGATGGCTGAGCATATGTTAATCCTTGGCTTAGAAAACCCCAAGGGCGAGGTTAAGTACATCTGTGCTGCTTTTCCATCTGCTTGCGGTAAGACAAATCTCGCTATGCTTATTCCTCCTGAGTATCTTAAGGAAAAAGGCTACAAGGTTTGGACAGTAGGTGATGATATTGCCTGGATTAGAAAGGGTAAGGACGGTCGTCTTTATGCTATCAACCCTGAAGCAGGCTTCTTTGGTGTTGCTCCGGGTACAAGTGTAAAAACAAACCTTAACGCTTTAGAATCAACAAAGAAGAACACAATATTTACAAACGTTCCTATTAACAATGACGATATGACAGTTTGGTGGGAAGGTTTAGACAAGAATCCTCCTGAAAACTGCACAGAATGGACAGGTAAGCAGGTTAACGGCAAGACCTATGAAGGTAAGCTTGCTCATCCTAACTCAAGATTTACGGCTCCTGCTGTAAACTGCCCATGTATTTCAAGTGAATTTGAAAATCCTGAAGGCGTGCCGATTTCTGCTATTGTATTTGGTGGCAGACGTGCAAAGACCGCTCCTTTAGTTTATCAGGCAAGAGATTGGAATCACGGTGTGTTCGTAGGTGCTACAATGGCATCTGAAACAACAGCAGCTGCAGCAGGTGCAGTAGGTGTTGTACGTCGTGACCCTATGGCTATGAAGCCTTTCGTAGGTTATAATATGGCTGATTATTTTGCACATTGGATTGAAATGGGCGAAAAGCTTGATGCTGACAAAGCTCCTAAAATCTTCCATGTTAACTGGTTCAGACAGGATGACGAGGGTAACTTTATGTGGCCGGGCTTCGGTGATAACATGAGAGTTTTGCTCTGGATTTTAGACAGATGTGCAGGCGAGGTTGGTGCAAGAGAATGTGAAATCGGTTACATTCCTGAAGAAGGTGCAATCGATACAACAGATTTAGATATGTCTAAAGAAGCTTTAGAAGAGCTCTTCGAAGTAGATAAAAAGCTTTGGTTAGAAGATGTTTGCGACCAGGAAAAATATTTTGCTCAGTTTGGCGATAAGCTTCCTAAGCAAATAAAAGAAGAATTAGAAAGCTTAAAAGAGAAGTTATCTAAATAATCATATTAATAATAATGGCGTAACCGGGATGGTTACGCCATTATTATAGTATTTTAATGTTAAATTTTTTTATTTATATGTTCTTTAATAAAGTTTTTCATTGCGTCAAAAGATTCTTCGCTTATAACATGCTCCATTCTGCAAGCGTCCTCTGAAGCAGTCTTTGCGTCAACGCCAAAACTAACTAGGATTTTTGTTAAAACAGTATGTCTTTCAAAAATATTTTTAGCTTTGATTTTTCCAAGCTCTGTCAAGGCAATGTAGCCGTCTTTATCAACGGTAATATATCCGTCGCTCTTTAAAAGTCCAACAGCTCGGCTTACGCTTGGCTTTGAATAATTCATATGCTCTGCGACATCAATTGAACGAACGAATTGACTTTTACTACACAAAACATAAATGGACTCAAGGTACATTTCGCCGGATTCCTTCACAGTATATCACTCCTCTGGTATCAAATCAATTACATTTTATCATAATGTAGCTTTAAAATCAAGTCTTGAAAAAATCTTTTAATGAGACAAAAAAGTGTTGACAAATTTTTCTTATGATGGTATAATCTAAAATGGTTAGCGAGTGCTAACTGAATATTTTTAAATTTCAGTTAGTTTATGCTAACAGGTATATTTGAGCGGCTAGCTTTGATTGAAAATCATATAACAGAATAACCTATGGTTAAAAAATAAGGAGGAAAACGTATGAGAATTGCTTTGGCGGGAAACCCGAATTCAGGTAAAACCACAATGTATAATGCTCTGACAGGCTGTAACGAAAAAGTCGGCAACTGGGCAGGTGTTACCGTTGAAAAAAAAGAACATACTATTAAAAAGACATATATAAGTACGGGTGGAGAGTTCGTGACAGTCGACCTTCCCGGTGCGTACTCAATGTCGCCGTTTACATCTGAGGAGAGTATCACAAGCTTATATGTAAAGAATGAAAATCCTGATGTTATCATTAACATTGTCGATGCTACTAATCTAAGCCGTAGCTTATTCTTTACAACACAGCTTTTAGAGCTTGGTATTCCTGTTGTTGTGGCACTCAACAAGAGCGATATTAATACAAAAAAACAAACCAAAATTGATATAGAGGCTCTAGCTTTAAGGCTTAAATGTCCTGTGGTTGAAACTATTTCAACATCTGCCGAGGGACTAAAATCAGTAATTGACATAGCGATAGCACAGGCAGGGGTTGTGCAAGACTCGCCGTACAATCAAGGAAATATTGACCTAACAAGTAAATCAGCAGTTGAAACAGCAGACAGGGCACGTTTTGAATTTGTGAACAAAATTGTAAAAGAAGTAGAAACACGCAAGGTGTTTACAAAGGATAAACATTTCGGAGATAAAATTGATTCCGTTCTTACAAACAAATGGCTTGGAATACCCATATTTGCAATTGTAATGTTTTTAGTCTTTGATGTTTCGCAGTCATCCTTAGGTCCTTTTCTGGCAGATGCACTTGTCGGCTTGATTGAGATGTTTCAGGAATTTATCAGAGGGCTTGTAGTAAATGCTCATCCTCTTTTACAAGCAATTTTAGTTGATGGTATCATAGGTGGCGTAGGTGCAGTTTTGGGTTTTTTGCCACTTGTAATGGTAATGTACTTTTTTATTGCGATTTTAGAGGATTGCGGTTATATGGCAAGGGTTTCCGTTGTGTTTGACCCGATATTTAAAAAGGTCGGTCTATCAGGAAAATCGGTTATACCGTTTGTAATTGGTACGGGCTGTGCAATTCCGGGAGTTATGGCATGCAGAACCATTCGTAATGAACGCGAAAGACGTGCAACTGCGATGCTTACACCGTTTATGCCCTGTGGGGCAAAGCTTCCTGTAATTGCACTTTTTGCGGGTGTGTTCTTTGAAGATGCCTCTTGGGTGGGAACACTTATGTATTTTGCAGGTATTCTTCTTATTTTTATAGGGGCATTGCTTGTAAACAAAATAGCGGGCAACAAAAAGAAAAAATCATTTTTTATTATAGAGCTTCCAGAGTACAAATTGCCCTCTTTAAAGAGAGCATCACTTTCAATGTGCTCGCGTGGGCGGGCGTTCATAATAAAAGCAGGCACAGTAATTCTTATTTGCAACACACTTGTTCAGATTATGCAATCATTCAATTGGAATTTTCAGCTTGTTCAAGAAGGTATGGAAGCTACATCGATACTTGCTTCTATCGCGTCGCCAATCGCAGTATTACTTATTCCTCTTGGGTTTGGTGTGTGGCAGATGGCAGCGGCAGCAATTACAGGATTTATTGCTAAAGAAAATGTTGTTGGTACTCTTGCTGTTTGCTACGGCGTAACAAACTTTATTGATACAGAAGAGCTTGCCTTAATAAATGGCGGAAATGAGGTTGCGGCGATTTTTGGCATTACAAAGGCTGCAGCATTGGCGTGTCTTATGTTTAACCTTTTTACACCACCTTGTTTTGCAGCAATCGGTGCTATGAATTCCGAAATTAAAGATAAAAAATGGATGCTTGGCGGTGTCGCACTTCAGCTTGCTACGGGATATATTGTTTCATTTTTTGTTTACCAGATTGGTACGCTTATAACAACGGGAACGCTTGGTACAGGCTTTTTTCCAGGTCTTGCTGCGGTAGCTGTTATGGTTGGTATTATTGTTTACCTTATGGTAAACTCCGACAAAAAATTTAAAAAAGAAATCGGTATTAAAGCAAACGTATAAAACACCAATATGATATGCACCCCAAAAGTCAGACACTTTTGGGGTGCATATCATTGCAGGACAGTATTTTTATAATCAATTCGGCGTAAGCCGAATATAACTGAAAAAGAGATAATTTTACTTTCAGTAAAATTATCTCTTTTTTTGGCGGAGAAGTTAAGACTTCTTTTAATATCCTACTACCCAACACATACTTTACAAAATACACGATTTAGTTTGATTGTTATTTATTATGATATAATTTCAAAAGTAATGTTTGGTGTTTCTTTGTGCACATCATCGAAGACCTTAAGTATAAGTGCGAATTCGTTTTTTAAATCTTCGGGGATAGATTTTGAGCCGTAGATTTTGACGTTTAAATCATATCGACAAAAACAACTGAGGCAATCCCAAAGTGCATCAGGATTCTTTCCAAAATATTCTGGAAGTCCAAAGCCTTCTTTTAAAATATTGTACATTTTGAGCCAATTATCGCAATCTGTAAAATCTAATATAATAGGATTATTTACAGGCTTATACGCATAATACTCTTCGTTATGTTTGATTGTTTTCATATTTTTCTCCTATACAATTTCAAATGAAATACTCGGTGTTCTTTTGTGTACATCGATAAAAACTTCAAGAATTTGTGCAAATGTGTCTTTTAAGTTGTATGGGATTACCTTTGAACCCTTGATAATTATTTGTGCTTCTTTTTCGCAATAATCCTTCATACAATCCCATAATGCGTCGAGATTTTTCCCGAAAAAGTCCGGAAAATCAAAGGCTGTGCTGATTACATTATATAAATCATCAGAAGTTCTGCATCCCGCAAAATCAAGAATTATAGGGCTGATCGTTGGTGTATGTTCTTCGTTTTTCATATTTTTCTCCTTTATACTATTTCTATAAATGTTCTGTAATGGTCATAAGTTACAAAAATAAGACCGTCATTTGAATAGACTATTCTCTGATTGTTTCTTTTGCCTGTGGTATAGTTGATATCTGCCTCATACCAAATTCTTCCTTGTTTTTGCGGTAATTTATTTTCCCTATTTTCGAAGGTATCAAACAGCATTTTTTGGGGAAGAATTAAGTGAAGATTTGCTTTTTTAGGTTTCCAGCCAAGAGTTTCTGCCAACGCTCTAAAGATATAATAATCCGGCAATTTATTTAAATGTTTTAAATACCAGTCAGCACCATTTACACCATTGTCAGTCGCTGTACCTGCAAGTAAAGCATACATTCGTTTTATTTTGCATCTGCAGTATGGATGCAACGGCGGTTTTGGAAAGGGTGTTTCACTAATTGCATAAATCTTTCCGTATTGTTCTTCGCAATCTTTACATAGTTTTAAGTCATTTGTGACATCCCACATTTTCCACTTATTACTTTTTCGCATATTTACACCTCCCAACTGTTAGTCGTTACAATTACAATTCTAACAGAAAGAAATGTGAAATTGTGTGCAAAGATTTATTATAGTAAAATACCCTTTCGCAATGCGTGCGAAAGGGTATTTTGACTCTGGCGGAGAAGGAGAGATTCGAACTCTCGCGCCGGTTTCCCGACCTACACCCTTAGCAGGGGCGCCTCTTCGGCCTACTTGAGTACTTCTCCAAGAATGACGAACTTAACGATTTATATTAAAATAAAATAACGGCAAGTGTAAGGACTTGCCGTTAAATGGCGGAGAGGGTGGGATTCGAACCCACGCGCCCTCTCGGACAAACGGTTTTCAAGACCGCCTCGTTATGACCACTTCGATACCTCTCCGCATATTGGCTTGCAGTTAGTTATTATAACAGCAAATTAAAGACTTGTCAATACTTTTTTATGAAAAAAGATAAAACTTTAATCAAATATTGATAAATGAAATTTATGTGTAAATTATAAATAAAGAATGAACTTTAGAGAATTTTTTGACATAGAATATATTTTATGATATACTTATTCTCGGTATAGTTTTGGTTCAGATAATATTTTGGGGTGATATATTTTGAAAAAATTACTGGAAAGAATTATTGGTTCGTATAGTGACAGAGAGTTGAAGAGAATTCGACCTATAGCAGATTCCGTTATGGCGTTAGAAGAAGAATATAAAGCATTAAGCGAACAGGATTTAAAGGCTAAAACCCAAGAATTCCGTAATCGTATAGAAAACGGTGAAACGCTCGACAGTTTACTGCCTGAAGCGTTTGCTGCTGTGCGTGAAGCGTCAGCACGAGTTTTGGGTATGCGTCACTTTTATGTACAGATATTGGGCGGTATTATTCTTCATCAGGGAAGAATTTCAGAAATGAAAACAGGTGAAGGTAAAACATTGGTTTCTACACTCCCTGCGTATTTAAACGCTTTAACAGGCAAGGGTGTTCATATAGTTACGGTTAACGACTATCTTGCTAAGCGTGATAGTGAGTGGATGGGTAAGGTCTTCAAGTATTTGGGGCTAAGCGTTGGTCTTATTATTCACGATGTTGAAAACGATGCACGAAAAGAAGCGTATAATGCAGATATTACCTATGGAACAAATAACGAATTTGGTTTTGACTATCTTCGTGACAATATGGTTATATATAAAGAACAGATGGTACAACGCGGGCAGAATTTTGCTATTGTCGACGAGGTTGACTCAATCCTGATAGACGAAGCAAGGACACCTCTTATAATATCAGGTGCGGGCGATAAGTCAACGGATTTATATCAATTGGCAGATAGATTTGCACGTTCTCTAAAGTCCTATAAGGTAACTGAGAGCGATAGCAAGCAGTCTTATGAGGACGTTGATGCGGACTATATGATAGATGAAAAGGCTCATACTGCTACGCTTTTAAAATCAGGTATTGAAAAGGCAGAAAAAGCCTTTGGTGTTGAAAATCTTTCTGACCCTGACAATATGACAATTTCGCATCATATCAATCAGGCACTGAAAGCTCACGGCACAATGGCAAGGGATAGAGATTACGTTGTAAAAGACAGTCAGGTAATTATTGTTGATGAATTTACAGGCCGTTTGATGTTTGGACGTCGTTACAGCGATGGACTTCATCAGGCTATTGAAGCTAAGGAAAATGTAAAGGTTGAGCGTGAGAGCAAAACTTTGGCTACCATTACTTTCCAAAATTATTTCAGGTTATATACAAAGCTTTCAGGTATGACAGGTACAGCACAGACAGAAGAATCAGAATTTCAGGAAATTTACAAGCTTGATGTTATTGTAGTTCCAACAAACAAAGAGCTTGCAAGAGTAGATTTGCCGGATGCAGTGTATAAAACAGAAAAGGGTAAGTTTAATGCTGTAGTTGAGCAGGTAAAAGAATGTAACGAAAAAGGTCAGCCTGTTTTGGTTGGTACGGTAACGATTGAAAAATCAGAAATGCTTTCTGCTATGCTTAAGAAAAACGGAATTAAGCACGAGGTGCTAAATGCTAAATTCCACGAAAAAGAAGCAGAGATTATAGCTCAGGCAGGAAAATTTGGTGCAGTAACAATTGCTACAAACATGGCAGGTCGTGGTACTGACATTATGCTTGGCGGTAACGCTGAATTTATGGCTAAACATGAAATGAAAAGGCGTGGCTACACAGACGAATTAATTACCGAGGCTACGGGTTACGGCGAAACAGATAATGAAGAAATTTTAGAAGCCAGAAAGACATTCTCAGAGCTTTTGGATATGTATAAAGATGAAATTGCTCCGGAAGCAGAAAAGGTAAGAGATGCAGGCGGTTTATTTATTATCGGCACAGAACGTCATGAATCAAGACGAATAGACAATCAGCTGCGTGGTCGTGCAGGTCGTCAGGGTGATCCTGGTGTATCTAAATTTTATATCTCATTAGAGGACGATTTAATGCGTCTGTTTGGCTCTGACAGAATAAAATCAGTAGTGGATACATTAGGACTTGAGGAAGACCAGGCAATAGAAAATAAAATGCTGACAGGGGCTATAGAAACATCGCAGAATAGAGTAGAGGGTAGAAACTTTGATATAAGAAAACACGTGTTGCAGTATGACGATGTTATGAACCAACAAAGAGAAATCATCTATTCGCAACGCCAGCAGGTACTAAACGGGTTAAGCATAAAGGATAACATTTTAAAGATGATAAAAGACTTCACCGAAGAATCAGTTATGCGTTTTGCTGTTGATGAGAATTTGCCTGAGGAATGGAATATAGCGGGTCTTTTAGAGTTTTTAGAGGAAGTATATTTGTTGCCCGGGCAAGTAAAATATACAAAAGAAGAGCTTTTTGATATATCACGAGAGGGCTTAATTACAGAGCTTACCGATATTGCAAATAAAAACTATATCGACAAGGAAAATGAAATAGGCAGTGAAATAATGCGTGAAATTGAGCGTGTTGCATTGCTTCGCTCGGTTGACAGCAAGTGGATTGAGCATATAGATGCTATGGAACAATTAAAGCACGGCATAGGCCTTCGTGCTTATGGCCAGCAAGACCCCGTTATGATGTATAAGTTTGAGGGTTTTGATATGTTTGAGGAAATGATAGCCTCAATTCGTGAAACGACATTAAGGTTTGTGTTCCACGCAAAAGTAGCTGCACCTGTGGAACGTGTTCAGGTTGCGAAACCGATTAAACCATCTGCAGACGGCACAGTTGCACCGACACAAGCAAGAAAAAGCGATAAAGTCGGAAGAAATGATTTATGTCCCTGTGGCAGTGGTAAAAAGTATAAAAAATGCTGCGGTGCTAACGAATAATTAAAATATATTATAAAGGAATGATAAAATGATAGTCGAGCTTGACCAGTATCGCTTGGATTTAGCGGCGATGGCAGACGCAATTACTGAAATGAGGGATTCACTTTGAAATCTCTAAAAAGGAATTAAAAATAAAAGAGTTAGAAGAATTATCCTCCAGGGAAGATTTTTGGAATGATATGGAAAACTCTCAAAAGGTGTTGCAGGAAATCAAACAGTTAAAGGATAAGGTTGCACGTTTTTATAAGCTTTACGGCGACTGGGAGGATATGAAGACTCTAGTCGAGCTTGCCCAAATGGAAGAGGATGAGAGCCTTTTACCTGAAATAACAGACGGAGTGAAGTCCTTAACAGACGAGCTTGAAACAATGAAGCTTGAAACCCTTTTGTCAGGAAAATATGACAAAAGCAATGCAATTATAGCAATACATCCCGGTGCGGGCGGTACAGAGGCTCAGGATTGGGCGGCAATGCTTCTTCGTATGTATCAGCGTTGGGGCGAACGTCGTGGTTTTTCAGTTTCTATGCTTGATTATTTAGCAGGCGATGAGGCAGGAGTCAAAAGCGTTACAATTCAGTTGACAGGCGATAACGCTTATGGCTATGCAAAGTGTGAAAAGGGTGTTCACAGATTGGTCCGTATTTCTCCGTTTGATGCATCAGGCAGACGCCATACGTCATTTGCTTCGGTTGATGTAATGCCCGAGATAGATGATGATATCGAAATAAATATAAGACCTGAGGACTTAAAGGTAGATACATTCCGTGCGAGCGGTGCCGGCGGTCAGCACATCAATAAAACCGACTCAGCTATCCGTATGACACATATTCCTACGGGAGTTGTTGTATCCTGCCAGACAGAACGTTCACAGCACCAGAATCGTGATAATGCTATGAAAATGTTAAAAGCTAAGCTCGTCGAAATGGCAGAACGTGAGCAGAAAGAAAAAATTGAGGACCTAAAGGGCGATATGAAGGATATTGCCTGGGGAAGTCAAATACGCTCATATGTTTTCCATCCCTACAATATGGTAAAGGACCATAGAACAAATTTTGAAATGGGAAACATCACTGCAGTAATGGACGGCGATTTAGATGGATTTGTAAATGAATACCTAAAGAGTGCGGCGGCAGGGACGCTCAATTTAAAATAAAGTAAAAGGAGCTGTAGCAGTTTTGCTACAGCTCATTTTTTCTGCTATGCACTTTTTAATTTTTGAGGTTTGTTATGAATTGTTATTATATGAATTTTCACGAAAAGAAAGCTCAAACGATTTGGCCATTATAATGTATTTGAAAAGCTCGTATTTTTTAAATGCTTTTTAGACAAAACAGAGTCGATAATCTATAAAAAAACCTTGCTATTATATATGATTTGTGCTAAAATATATTAGAATAGTATAGTTATGACAATTTTTGAGGAGAATCAAATGGAAGATATAAAAGAAACTGTGTGTTTGCCCGAAAAAGCAATGTATCTGGCAGAATCTTACGACGTTGTAGTTATCGGCGGAGGTCATGCAGGAGTTGAGGCGGCACTGGCCTCTGCACGACTTGGGGCAAAAACCGCAGTTTTTGCTCTGAATCTTGACACGGTTGCCAATATGCCATGTAACCCCTCTATAGGCGGTACGGCAAAGGGACACCTGGTGCGTGAGATTGACGCTTTGGGCGGTGAAATGGGCAAGTCTGCAGACAAGACCTTCTTACAGTCGCGTATGTTAAACCGAGGCAAAGGTCCTGCGGTTTATTCCTTGCGTGTTCAATCTGACAGACGTGCATACCAAACGGTTATGAAGCACGTTATAGAGCTAACTGAAAATCTTGACTTAAAACAAGCCGAAATCGTTCATATAGAGATAAAGGACGGAAAAGTTCTAGGTGTAGTTACAGCAGTAGGTGCCTACTATCCCGCAAAATGTGTGGTTGTTGCAAGCGGTACATATTTAAAGGGAAAGATAATTATTGGTGACACCTCATATGGCGGAGGTCCTGACGGATGTCAGCCTGCAAATGAGTTGTCCGAGTCCTTAAAAGCCGCAGGTGTTGAGATTATGCGATTTAAAACGGGAACACCTGCCAGAGTAAATCGTTCAACGGTCGATTTTTCTAAGATGGAGGTCCAGGAGGGCGACGAGCAGATTGTACCGTTTTCATTTGAAACGAAGAATCCTGGCAAAAATACACAGGTTTGCCATTTAACATATACCAATGCAAATACTCACAAAATAATAATGGATAATCTTCACAGGTCACCTCTTTATAGTGGTAAAATTGAAGGTGTTGGCCCCAGATATTGTCCGTCAATTGAAGATAAAATAGTCAGGTTTAAGGATAAAGAACGACATCAGTTATTTATTGAGCCTATGGGTGCTGATACTGAGGAAATGTATGTTCAAGGTATGTCATCAAGCTTACCTGAGGACGTGCAGCTTTTAATGCTTCGTTCCATTGAGGGTTTAGAAAACGTAAAAATGATGCGTACAGCCTACGCTATTGAATACGATTGTTCTAATCCTACACAGCTAGATGCCAGTCTGGAGTTCAAAGAAATATCAGGGCTTTTTGGTGCGGGGCAGTTTAACGGCAGCTCAGGTTACGAAGAGGCGGCAGCTCAGGGTCTTATTGCAGGGATTAATGCCGCAAGAAAGATTTGCGGAAAAGAGCCTGTTATATTAGACAGAGCATCAAGCTATATTGGTACACTAATTGATGATTTGGTAACCAAGGGCACTCACGAGCCATACAGAATGATGACATCACGTTCTGAATACAGGCTTATTTTAAGGCAGGATAATGCGGATTATCGCTTAACGCCACTAGGTCATGAAATAGGTTTAATAAGCGATGAAAGATATGAAGAATTTAAAGAAAAATGGGACAAGATAAATAAAGAAATAGAAAGAATCGAAAAAATTGTATTCCCCCCATCTGAAAAGGTTTTAAAGTATTTAGAAAAGCATAATTCAACACCTATTTCGTCGGGGGTGAGGTTTTGTGATTTACTTCGCCGTCCCGAGCTTGATTATTTGAGCTTGATGGAGTTGTTGGGCGATGAGGTAACGTTAGACACACAATCTGCCGAAGAGGTTGAAATTTTAGTAAAGTATAGTGGCTATATTGAACGACAAAATAAACAAATTGAACAGTTTAAGAAATTAGAGTCAAAAAAACTTCCTCGTGATATTAACTATGATGAAATCTCAGGGTTAAGGCTTGAGGCAAGGCAAAAGCTCAATAAACTAAAGCCGTTATCAATAGGTCAGGCGGGCAGAATTTCGGGAGTAAGCCCTGCTGATATATCTGTGCTGTTAGTATATTTAGAGCAGAAAGGAACAACAAAATGATAAAAAGTATGACAGGCTACGGCAGACACGAATATGTCGATGAAAACAGAAAAATTGTAATTGATATGCGAAGTGTTAATCACAGATATTGCGACATTACTGTAAAAGTTCCAAGAGCCTACGGATATCTAGAGGATAAAATCAAGGAGTACGTAGCAGAAAGAGTATCTCGTGGTAAGATAGAAGTCTTTTTATATATTGAAAACTACACTTCAAACGACAAGGTAGTAACAATAGACCACGTTTTAGCAGAAAATTATTATAACGTATTAAAGGAATTAAAGGAAAACTATGAATTAAGAAATGACGTCGGCCTTTCTGATTTAGCGAGATTTTCTGATATTTTTGTAACTCGTCAGCAGGATGAGGACAAAGACAGGGCGTGGGAAATGGTTTTGTCGTGCTTAAAACCTGCAGTTGACGACTTTGTAGCAATGAGAGTTCGCGAGGGCGAAAGGCTAAAGCAAAATCTAATAGAGCGTGCTGCAGCAATAAAAGCACTTGTTTCAGAAATAAAAGAGCGTTCTCCTTATATTGTTAAAGAATATGAAGAGAGATTAAGGAACAGAATTGATGAGCTTTTGGGTGATTTTAAGGCAGATGAGGGAAGAATTTTAACAGAAGTTGGCATTATGGCAGACAAGGTTTGCGTAGACGAAGAATTGGTGCGTTTGGCATCACATTTTGAAGAGCTTGAAAAGATTTTAGCTTTGTCTGAGCCTGTTGGGAGAAAGCTTGATTTCTTAGTTCAGGAAATCAACCGTGAAACCAACACCATAGGCTCTAAGGCTAATGATTTTGGCTTGGCGAAATGTGTGGTCGAGATAAAATCAGAAATAGAAAAACTAAGAGAGCAAATTCAAAATATTGAATAAGGAGAAACATTATGAAACTAATAAATATCGGTTTTGGAAATGTTATTTCAGCAAAAAGATTAGTAGCAATAGTTTCGCCCGATTCTGCACCTATTAAGAGAATGGTACAGGATGCACGTGACCGCGGAATATTGATAGATGCGTCATATGGCAGACGTACACGTGCCGTAATAATTATGGATAGTGACCATATTATATTATCAGCAGTTCAGCCATCAACTGTTGCACACAGGCTTGATGAAAACGCAACGGCTGAGGATATGGCAGAGCTTGGAGGAGAGGACGATGAATAAACCTCGTGGAATATTGGTGGTATTTTCGGGTCCTTCGGGTTCGGGAAAGGGAACAGTTCTAAAAGAGGCGTTAAAAAAAGACGATAATCTGAAGGTTTCTGTTTCTGTTACAACGCGTCAACCACGTGCTGGCGAGGTTGATGGGGTAGATTATATTTTCTACACACAGGAGCAGTTTTTAGATTTAGTTTCCAGGGATGGATTTTTAGAGTGGGCGTGTTTTTGCGAAAATTACTACGGCACACCTAAAGCAGAAATTGAAGCACAACTTCAAGACGGTAAAAATGTGATTTTAGAAATTGAAGTTCAGGGTGCTATGAAAATCCGTGAAAAATGTCCTGAGGCTGTTTTAATATTCAATTTGCCACCGTCAATGGAAGAGTTAAAAAATCGTTTAATAGGAAGAAATACCGATTCTCAGGATGTTATAAATAAACGCTTGAATACAGCAATATGGGAAATTGAACAAGCGAAAAATTACGATTATGTTTTGGTAAATGACACAGTTTCTAAGGCGGCAGATACATTACTGGCAATTATCGAAAGCGAAAAATGCAGTGCGAATAGAAATGAAAATCTGTTAGCTACATATAAATAATTTTGAAAGGATTGATATATTATGATGCTTTATCCGTCAATTGTAAAGCTTCTTGAAAAGACAGGAAGTAAATACAGTTTAGTTATTGCCGCTTCAAAGCGTGCAAGAGAAATATGTGAGGAATCACAGGAAACAGGCGAGTCATTAGATGGTGCTCGTGCTATCACTGCGGCAGCTTCTGAGATTGCAGAGGGCGGCATAGCTGTTGAAAATTACGAGGGTACAGACGAAATCATTGAAAAGGTTGCATATGTAAACTCTGAGGAGTACCTTGCAAATCAGCAGGCTCAAAATGAGGCAAGAGCCCATTTTGAGTTAAAAGAAGATGAAGAATAGAACAAAAATCGGCATAGTATCTTTGGGCTGTCCGAAAAATCGTGTTGATACAGAGGTAATGTTAGGTATTTTAGGTGAAGAGGGCTATGAGATTGTAGCCTTGCCGCAAGATGCCGATATTATCATTGTAAATACCTGTGCTTTTATTGATTCTGCTAAAGAGGAGTCTATAAACACAGTTTTGGAAATGGCAGAATACAAAGAGGGGAAATGTCGATATCTTATTATGACCGGCTGTATGGCAGAACGCTACCACGATGAGATTTTAGAAGAAATTCCTGAGGTTGATGCGGTGGTAGGAACCGGCGATTATCATAAAATTGCCGAAGTCATAAGGGCGGTTGAAAAAGGAGAAAACCCCGTTATCTATGGACATATCAATGACGAAATTGCAGAAGGCTATCCTCGTTTAGTGTCAACCGGAGGTACAACTGCCTATTTAAAGATTGCAGACGGATGCGATAACCATTGTACGTATTGCATAATTCCAAAGCTTCGCGGAAAATACAGAAGCAGACCGATGAGGGATATTTTAGATGAGGCAAATGAGCTTGTAAAAAGCGGTATAAAAGAGCTTATTTTAATTGCTCAGGATACAACTCGCTATGGCTATGACTTAGAGGGCAGAGAGCTTTTGTCAGAGCTTTTGGCAGGGCTTTCAAAAATAGATGGGCTTCATTGGATTCGTGTTCATTATATGTACCCTGAGTCTATTACCGACGATATGATAAAGATTTTTGCAAATGAGCCTAAAATAGTTAAGTATATGGATATTCCTGTTCAGCATATAAATGATAATGTTCTTAAGCGAATGGGAAGAAAAAATACAAAAGAGGATACGATAAAGCTTTTAAAAAAGCTAAGAAAGTGTGTGCCTGATATAACAATAAGAACGACGCTGATAGCAGGTTTCCCCGGTGAAACTGAAGAGGAATTTTCAGAGCTTTTGGAGTTTGTTCGTGATGCAAAATTTGAAAAGCTCGGTGCTTTTGCTTATTCCATTGAGGAAGGTACTGCAGCGGCAAAGATGCAGGACCAACTAGACGAGGAAACAAAAATTTCTCGTCAAAATGCAATTATGGAAGTGCAGAGCGAAATTTCTAAAGAATTACAAAAAAATCGTCTGGGAAAAATTGTCGAAGTGCTTTGTGAAGGCTATGACGAAGCAAATCTAATGTATTTCGGGCGTTCTCAGGCAGATTCGTTGGATGTTGACGGCACAGTGTATTTTGCGGCACCAGATGAGGTTAATATAGGCGAATTTGTGTGGGTGCGTATTTTAGATACAGATGATTATGATTGCACCGGTGTAAAAATTGAGGAGGAAGAGAATGAACACTCCAAATAAGCTTACAATTTTAAGAATTATTATGATACCTGTTTTTATGGTTGTTTATATGTATCTTAAGATGCCGTTTTTGTCAGCGTTGCTTTTCGCTTTGGCATTTTTAACAGATATGCTAGATGGGTACTTAGCAAGAAAAAACAATCAGGTGTCAGACTTTGGAAAAATTATGGACCCGTTAGCAGACAAGGTCCTGGTTGCTGCCGCTATGGTTTTGTTGACTGCTGGCGGAGTTGTCAGTCCTTGGGTTACAGTTCTGGTTTTAGCACGTGAATTCATTGTTTCAGGTGTCAGAATGGCAGCCGCTGCCGATGGAAACGTAGTTGCGGCAAGCGTATGGGGCAAAGCAAAAACAATGTGGCAGTTTATAGCAATTACAATTGCTTTGCTTTTTAATTATAAAAATTTGTTTATAGATATACTTATGTTCATAAATCTCGTACTTACTGTTTTATCCGGAGTAGATTACTTAATTAAGAACAAAAAGTACTTATCCTATAAATAAAACACTTAACATACAAAGGGAGAGATAAAAATGGGACTTACCCTGACAGAAAAAATTTTAAAAGAGCATATTGTTGACGGCGAGTTTATTAAGGGCACTGAAATAGGTATTAAAATTGACCAGACCTTAACACAAGACGCAACAGGCACAATGGCATATTTAGAGTTTGAGGCCATTGGCATTCCGAGAGTAAAAACAGAGCGTTCTGTTGCATATATTGACCACAACACATTGCAGTCGGGTTTTGAAAATGCCGACGACCATCGTTTTATAGGTTCAGTCGCTAAAAAACACGGCATATACTTTTCACGACCGGGCAACGGAATTTGTCATCAGGTACATTTAGAGCGTTTTGGTGCACCCGGTAAAACATTGATTGGTTCTGACAGCCACACACCTACAGGTGGTGGTATAGGTATGATTGCAATTGGTGCAGGCGGTTTAGATGTTGCAGTCGCAATGGGCGGTGGTGCTTATTACATAACCTACCCTAAAATTGTAAAGGTAAACTTAACAGGAAAGCTCGAGCCTTGGGCAGCGGCTAAAGATGTTATTTTAGAGGTTTTAAAAAGACTTACCGTTAAAGGCGGTGTTGGTAAGGTTATAGAATATTGTGGCGAGGGTGTTAAGACACTTTCAGTTCCTGAGCGTGCTACAATTACAAATATGGGTGCAGAGTTAGGTGCGACAACCTCGATATTCCCCTCAGACGACATTACTTTAGAATTTTTAAAGGCTCAGGGAAGAGCGGATGTATGGAAAGAATTATCACCAGATGTTGACGCAGTCTATGATGAAGAAATAACAATTGATTTGTCTAAAATAGAGCCCGCAGCGGCTTGCCCGCACTCCCCTGATAATATAAAGTCAATTAGCGAAATTGGCAATATGAAAATAGATCAGGTATGCATCGGCTCCTGTACAAACAGTTCATATCAGGATATGATGAAGGTTGCACACATTTTAAAGGGAAAAACAGTACACCCAGATGTTTCATTATCTATTGCTCCCGGTTCTAAGCAGGTTTTAGGTATGCTTGCTGAAAACGGTGCGTTGTATGATATGATAGATGCAGGTGCCAGAATATTAGAAAGTGCTTGCGGACCTTGTATCGGCATGGGACAGTCGCCGAATTCTGCGGGTATTTCACTTCGTACCTTTAACAGAAATTTTGAGGGACGTTCAGGCACAAAAGATGGTCAGGTTTACTTAGTATCACCAGAAACAGCAGCAATTTCAGCTATCACAGGTGTTTTAACAGACCCAAGGACAATTGGAGAAATGCCCGAAATTTTGATGCCTCAGCAGTTTAAAATTAATGACAATATGATTGAACCCCCTGCAAGTGAGGAAGAAATGGAAAGTGTTGAAATTTTGCGTGGTCCTAATATCAAGCCTTATCCTAAAACTACACCTTTATCTGATAAAATTGAGTGTCAGTGTTCGTTAAAGGTTGGCGATAACATCACAACAGACCACATTATGCCTGCGGGTGCGAAAATTTTACCGCTTCGTTCAAATATTCCGAAAATTTCAGAGCATTGCTTTGCGGTTTGTGATGAGGAATTCCCCAAAAGAGCTTTGTCTTTGGGTTCAAGCATAGTTGTAGGCGGCTCAAACTACGGTCAGGGCTCATCACGTGAGCATGCCGCATTAGCACCGCTTTATTTAGGTGTTAAGATTGTAATTACAAAGTCGTTTGCCAGAATTCACCGTTCAAATTTGATAAATGCAGGTATTTTGCCGTTTACATTTGTGAATGAAGCGGATTATGACAAGATTTCACAGGGTGACGAGCTTTTATGTGAAAACTTAATTGATTCAATTAAGGCAGGAAAAAATATCACAGTTACAAATAAAACAACAGGTGAACATATTGAGTGCATATGTGATTTATCAGACCGTGCAAAAGATATAATCATTGCAGGCGGACTGCTGGACTATACAAGAGTTAAGCTTTCAAAGTAGGAGGACATTATGGCAAAAATACAGATGAAAACACCCCTAGTCGAGATGGACGGGGACGAAATGACCAGAATTATCTGGAAAATGATAAAGGATATATTACTAATTCCTTATATTGATTTAAAGACTGAATATTATGATTTGGGTTTAGAGTACAGAAACGAAACTAACGATAAGGTTACGGTTGATTCCGCAGAGGCTACAAAGAAATACGGAGTAGCAGTTAAGTGTGCTACAATCACACCAAATGCCGCACGTATGACAGAGTATGATTTAAAGGAAATGTGGAAATCTCCAAATGGCACAATAAGAGCAATCTTAGATGGCACTGTTTTTAGAACGCCAATCATTGTTAAGGGTATTACACCTTACATTCCGACATGGACAAAGCCTATAACTATTGCTCGTCACGCTTACGGCGATGTTTATAAAAACACTGAAATGAGAGTTGAAAAGGGCTCAAAATGTGAGCTTGTAACAACTGACAAGGACGGCAACGAAACAAGAGAAGAAATCTTTAGTTTTAAAGATACCGCAGGTGTTATCCAGGGTATGCACAATACGGACAAATCAATTGAAAGCTTCGCAAAGAGCTGTTTTAATTACGCTTTAGATATGAAGCAGGACATATGGTTTGCAACAAAGGATACAATTTCTAAAAAATATGACCACAGATTTAAAGATATTTTTGCAGAGATTTTTGAAAAAGAATACAAGGACAAATTTGATGAGGCGGGCATTGAATATTTCTACACCTTAATCGACGATGCTGTAGCAAGAGTCATTCGCTCAGAGGGTGGATACATCTGGGCTTGCAAAAACTATGACGGCGACGTTATGAGCGATATGGTGGCAACCGCTTACGGCAGCCTTGCTATGATGACATCAGTTTTGGTTTCTCCTGACGGAGTCTATGAATACGAGGCTGCACATGGTACAGTTCAGCGTCACTACTACAAGCATTTAAAGGGAGAGGAAACCTCTACAAACAGCGTAGCAACGCTCTTTGCCTGGACAGGTGCTTTGAAAAAGCGTGGCGAATTAGACAACACGCCTGAGCTTTCAGACTTTGCAGAAAAATTAGAAAAAGCTACAATTAAAACAATCGAAGATGGTGTTATGACAGGTGATTTATACTTGTTGTCAAGCCTGCCTAATAAGAAAAAGGTTAACACGGAAGAGTTTTTAATGGAAGTAAACGAAAGACTTAAAGTAATGTTATAATAACCAAAAAACAGTTCGTTGCATATAATGGCAATGAACTGTTTTTATTTTTAGGTGATATAATGAGGCTGGGTGCAAGGCAAATCTTAAATACTTCTAAAAGAGCAAAAAAACGAGCGAGCTTTATTATTTTTCTGAGCATAATTTTTATCGCTATTGTTATTACGGTGTTCTATATCTTTTATGCTTTACGCCCTGCTGTTATAAATATGGCAAAAGCACGTGCTAAAGAAATTGGGGTAATGACTATAAACCGTGTGGTATCAGAAAAATTAAAAGAAGAAGGCATTGGATTTTCTGACCTTTTAAGCTATACATACGACGAAAACGGGAAAATTTCGTCGCTGAGCGGCAATGTGTCGATTGCCAGTAAGTTAAAATCGGAGCTTGCAATAGAGGTGACAGAGGCTATACGAAACATTGATAAAAGCGAAATAGGAATTACCTTAGGTACGCTTACGGGTGTGGATATTTTGTATGGAACAGGTCCTGAAATTCCGATAGAGATAAAGCCGTACGGCTATGCAGAAACTGATATTAAAACGAAATTTCACGAAGAGGGTATAAATCAAACCGCATTTGAGGTAGTTGCAGATGTAAGTGCTAATGTTTCAATTCTTATGCCCACAATAGCCAGAGGAGAAAATATTACTACTACTGTGCCTATTGTTTCAGCAATCATTGTAGGCGATGTTCCCGAAAGCTACACTAATGTAGACCGTGACGGGTTGGAGTATGAGGATGACGTTTTGCAGTTGGCGGAGTAGTTTTTGGTTGACTATTGTCGAATAAAGTGATAAAATAAAATTCGATAATTTGTAACAAGAGGAAAAGCAGTAATGAAGAAAAAAATATTGTTCGTGTTGTCAAATTTAAAATCCGGCGGAGTGACAACTGCATTTTTAAACCTGATAAATCTTATTAAAGATGATAAAAATCTGCAAATAGATGTTTTTATGTTTGATACAGACGGAGCGTCTTGCCTTCCGCCTCAGGTTAATGTTTTGCCGCCTAAAAAACTCACGAGGCTACTTGGCATAAGTCAGGCAACAGCAGATAAGGAAAATAAATTTCTAAGCATTGTGAGAATTATTTTAAAAGGAATTGCAAAGCTTGTTGTTGACAACTATGTATATAGCTTTGTGTTTATGTTTGAAAAAACGCTAAAAGACTATGATGTTGCAATATCGTTTTCTCAGTCAGGCAGACAGCATAGCTTGTATGGTGGAATGAATGAGTTTGTTTTGACAAAGGTTGAGGCAGATAAAAAAGCAACAGTTCTTCATTGCGATTACGAAAACGAAGAACTCGATACACTGTATAACTGCGATTTATATCAGATGTTTGACAGGGTTTGTGCCGCATCAGAGGGTGTTGAAGCCACCTTTTTATCACGAGTGCCAGAGTGTGATGGGAACACATGTGTTATGCATAGCTGTTGCGATTTTTACGAACTGGAAAGACTTTCTTTAGTTGATACTGTGGATTATGACAGACGCGTATTAAATATTTTAACAGTGGCGAGTCTTGATAAAGAAAAGGGACATTTAAGGGCTTTAAACGTTTTATATCGTTTAAAAGAGGACGGATTTAAGTTTTGCTGGCACGTTGTAGGTGACGGCAAGGTTATGAGCAAGCTAAAGAAGAAAATAGAAGAATATAATATGACGCGTAATGTAATTTTGTACGGAGAGCAGGAAAATCCATATAAATTTTTTGTAAATGCAGATATTATGCTGGTTCCATCGTATTTTGAGGGTGCATCAATGGTATTTTTGGAAAGTGAGTTTTTCAATCTTCCCATTGTGGCAACTAAAACTACCTCAACAGACGAATTAGTAACCGATAAAAATTTAGGTATTGTCTGCGAAAACAGTGAAAACGGTTTATATAAGGCATTTGAATACATATTTAAAAACCCTCATATAATAAGGGAAATCAAAAATTTTAAACGAGAAATCCCAAATAATGATTTAGCGTTGAGTGAATTTTATGAATTAATACAAGGAGATGACCAAAAATGAGTGAATGTACACACGATTGTTCAACCTGCGGTGAAAACTGCGAGTCAAGAAAAGAAAGCTTTAAAGAGCCTATGAATGCTCATTCAGATATTAAAAAGGTAATAGGTATAGTAAGTGGTAAGGGCGGAGTAGGAAAATCGTCAGTTACATCACAACTGGCAGTTTTAACTGCTCGACACGAGTATAAAACGGCAATTTTAGATGCTGATATTACAGGTCCGTCAATTCCCAAAGCTTTTGGCATAAAGGAAAAAGCCTGTGGCACA
>JAZOCK010000058.1:0-11969 GCA_045596445.1 Congzhengia sp.
TACACTACCGCAAATAACAGGAACAACAGAGCCGTCTTTTATACCGATTTTTAAGGCTTTTTTAATTTCTTCTTCTGTGAAAGGCTCGCCTGCAAAATATTTTTCCATATATTCATCAGAAACCTCTGCAACTGCCTCTAACAACAAATCACGGCTGCGGTCTGCAATCTCCTTATAAGCCTCCGGCACTTCTTCGTATATGTGCGTATCTCCGTTGGGAGAAAACATCTTTGCACGCATTTTTATAACGTCGACAAAGCCTGTTAGTGTTTCGCCATCTTTTATAGGGAACGTAAACGGAGCAATTGCCCTTCCAAATGCAGCATCAAGCTCCTCAACAACCTTCGAATAGTCGGCTTTTATATCGTCAAGCTTGTTTACAAAGACAATTTTTGCTTTGGTTTTTGCAATGTTCCAAGCTTTTTCTGTACCGGCAGAAACGCCGGACTTACCGCTTACTACTATTAAAGCACTACCGCAAACAGATGCACCCTCCAGCTGTTCGCCGATAAAGTCCGAGGTTCCCGGTGTATCTAAAAGGTTAATTTTAACTCCGTTCCACTCAATAGGGATAACCGACGTATTTAAAGAGATTTTTCTCTTAATTTCTTCGGGGTCAAAGTCTGAAACAGTGTTGCCTTCTTCGGTTGTGCCAATACGGTCAACCATACCTGCTTTATGAAGCATTGCTTCAACTAAAGAGGTCTTACCTGCGTTTGAATGTGCCAAAATGCACATATTTCTGATGTTTTCGGTGTTGAACATAGCTGTATCCTCCTTGATATGTAAGCCCTTAGGCAAAATTTGGCTCCGTAGCCGGTTATATTACTACATTCGACGCAGGGGGTACAATTTCCTTTATATTATTGGTGGAAATATTAAACAAATATTAAAAGGTTTTTTTGTGAAAAATGTATACAGATATTCTTGTGTCACGGGAATAAATGCTGTGACTGGTAATTTAGTATATCGGCTGCCCTGAGCGGTAAAAAAACTGCCGGGTATTCCTCAGGAACACCCGGCAAAAGCCTTGGTTTTTGTACTACAAATAAAAATCGTGGTTTCCGATAGTTTTATAAAAATCTCTGTTCTTTATAATCCACGTGTTTTCTGCAGTTTTAGGATTTAAAAAGTAAAGACAAGCGTGTGAAATATCCTCGCCGAGCAATGCTCGTTTTGCGGCAATTACACTTTCAGAGGAAGGATTTTTGTAGATTGAACCGTCTAAGACAGGCGTAAACTGTACGCCGTATTTTGTGTCAAAAATAACCCCGTAGATTGTATTGGGAAAATCGTCACTTTCAACACGATTCAGCACAACGTTTGCTACGGCAACCTTGCCGTGATTTACTTCTCCTTGTGCCTCTGCATTGACAATTCGCGATAACCAGTAAAGCTCATCGGAAGTATACGGGGCATATCCTTTAAGTTCTTCGGGGACATATGCATTTTTTGATGTGATGGCGGCAGTTAACGTATCAGAATTCCAGGTTACCTTTGCACCTAAGCTTTCTGATAAAAATCTCAGCGGAACAAAAATCCTGTCGGAAACAATAACTGCAGAAGAGTCAAGGGATACAGATTTTCCGTTAACTGTTGCGGTTTTTTTGCCCTTTTTAACAGAAATCTGTGTATTATCCGATAAAATTTCTGCCGTAGATGTCTTTTCGTTCCATGAAACTGTTGCACCAAAGATATCACCAATGTCACGCAACGAAACGTGTGTGATGTCATTTTTTAAATATGCCTGATTTGCACTTTTTACGTATTCTCCGTTTACCGTTACACAAACAGGAGCATAAAAAGGCTCTTTTGCCTTGGCAGGCGTCCAAAAATTTATCAAAACAAATAAAAAAGCAAGTGTAAGAATAATTTTTTTCATAATTCCTCCTTGCACCACTTAAATAACATTATACAGTAGTGTATGCGTATATTCAATACAAAATATATGGTTTTTTTTACAAATTATTCTAAAAAAACAAGAGTTTCTTCCTTATTTATATATATAATATATTCTAACAAACAAAAAAATTTTAAAAAAAAGCTTGACTTATAAAAATTTATGTGTTAATATTATAAACTGCATTATATTCTCAAAATGGTATAATATGCTTAAATAGGACTTTTGTTCTAATTTTAAGGTTTAATTTTGTATGTAATTTTAGTTTTATACATAACAAACCAAGCAGTAATCGCAGGATTGCAAACAAATTTTTTATGAGGTGGTTGAGTTTATGGTACATCCGATTCAGTTGGGCGTAAACCAGAGAATGAGTTATGCTAAGGTCGATGAAGTTTTGGAAATGCCAAATCTTATCGAGGTGCAGAAAAACTCATACAACTGGTTCTTAGAGGAGGGCTTAAAGGAGGTTCTCCGCGACATTTCTCCCATTACCGATTACGCAGGTAACTTAATCTTGGAGTTTATCGACTACAAGCTGGAAAGAAACCGTGTTAAGTATCAGGTAGAAGAGTGCAGAGAAAGAGATACAAACTATGCAGCCCCGCTAAAAGCAAAGGTGCGACTTATTAACAAGGAAACCGGCGAGGTAAAAGAGCAGGAAATCTTTATGGGCGATTTCCCGTTAATGACAGAGCAAGGTACATTTATTATAAATGGTGCAGAGCGTGTTATAGTAAGCCAGCTTGTTCGTTCTCCTGGCATCTATTTTGCTATGGAGCATGACAAAACAGGTAAAGAGCTGTTTTCATCAACAGTAATTCCCTATCGCGGTGCATGGCTGGAGTATGAAAACGATATAAATGACGTGCTTTCTGTTCGTATTGACAGAACGAGAAAAATCCCGATTACTGTTTTAATCCGTGCGTTGGGAGTTGAAACAGATGCACAGATTTTAGATTTGTTTGGCGAAACAGAGGCTATGCTCAATACGTTAGAAAAGAGTGCCTCAATTCAGACCACCGATGAAGCATTAATAGAAATTTATAAAAAGCTCCGTCCCGGCGAGCCTCCCACTGTGGAAAGCTCAAAGAGTCTCCTTTACGGACTTTTATTTGACGGCAAGCGTTACGATTTAGCAAACGTAGGCAGATATAAGTTTAATAAAAAGCTTGCTATTTCTGCAAGAATTGCAAATCAGGTAGCAGCTGACGCTATCGTTAATCCCGAAACAGGCGAAATCATGGTTGAAGCCGGTGCTGCAATTTCAAAAGAGCAAGCTCATGAAATTGAACAGGCAGGCATAAACCGTGTTGTATTAAATATTAAAGGATACAGAGTTGTTGTATTCTCTAACAATATGGTTGATATTAAAAATTATATCGACTTCGATGTAACAGATATAATTACAGAAAAGGTTTCTAAGGGCGTTTTAGACGAAATTTTAGAAAACTTCTCTACGGAAGAAGAAATCAAAGACCAGCTGTTGCGTCGCATTGACGAGCTTATTCCCAAGCACATTATAACAGACGATATTATGGCATCTATCAATTACCAGATAGGTCTTTTATACGGTCTTGGCACAACAGATGATATTGACCACTTAGGTAACAGACGTCTTCGTTGCGTAGGCGAGCTTTTGCAGAACCAGTTCAGAATTGGTTTGTCCAGAATGGAAAGAGTTGTACGCGAACGTATGACAATTCAGGATTTAGATATTGTAACACCTCAGGCGTTAATCAACACACGTCCTATTGTTGCTACAATCAAAGAGTTTTTCGGTTCATCACAGCTTTCACAGTTTATGGACCAGTTAAACCCATTAGCAGAATTAACACATAAAAGAAGATTATCAGCTTTAGGACCAGGCGGTTTGTCAAGAGACAGAGCGGGCTTTGAGGTTCGTGACGTACACTATTCTCACTATTCAAGAATGTGTCCTATCGAAACTCCTGAAGGTCCTAACATCGGTCTTATCAACTCGCTTGCAACCTATGCAAGAATAAATGAGTATGGATTTATTGAAGCTCCATACAGAAAGGTTGACAAGGCAACAGGTACAGTTACTGAAGAAATTGTTTATATGACGGCAGACGTTGAGGACGAATATGTCATAGCTCAGGCAAAGGAGCCTTTAGATGAAAACGGCAAGTTTGTAAATTCTAAGGCAATTGTACGTTACCGTGATGAATACCTTGAGGTTGAAGTGTCAAAGATTGACTATATGGACGTTTCTCCCAAGCAGGTTGTATCAGTTGCTACTGCAATGATTCCTTTCCTGGAAAACGACGATGCTAACCGTGCCTTAATGGGTGCTAACATGCAGCGTCAGGCAGTGCCGTTGCTTCGTACCGATTCACCTATCGTAGGTACAGGTATGGAATATCAGGCAGCTCGTGACTCGGGTGTTGTAGTGTTGGCTAAAGAGGACGGCGTGGTTGAAAAGGTTTCTGCTGATGAAATCGTAATTAAAGATAAAGCAGGCAACCACAACAAGTACAAGCTAATTAAGTTTACACGTTCTAACCAGGGCTCATGTATCAACCAAAAGCCTATTGTTTCAGAGGGCGAAAAGGTTAAGAAGGGAACAATCATTGCTGATGGTCCTTCAACAAATAACGGCGAAATCTCATTGGGAAGAAATATCCTGATTGGATTTATGACATGGGAAGGTTACAATTACGAGGATGCTATGTTAATTAACGAAAAACTCGTTCGTGATGACATATTAACCTCAATTCATATAGAAGAATACGAGTGCGAAGCAAGAGATACAAAGCTTGGTGCTGAAGAAATCACTCGTGATATTCCTAATGTAGGCGAAGATGCATTAAAGGACTTAAACGAAAAGGGTATTATCCGTATTGGTGCTGAGGTTCGCTCAGGCGACATCTTAGTTGGTAAGGTAACACCTAAGGGCGAAACAGAGCTTACTGCAGAAGAAAGACTTCTGCGTGCAATCTTCGGCGAAAAGGCAAGAGAAGTCAGAGATACCTCCCTTCGTGTTCCACACGGTGAAGCAGGTATCATTGTTGACGTTATCACTTTTGACAAGGATAACGGCGATGAGCTACCTCCCGGAGTTAACCAGCTAGTACGCTGCTATATAGCACAGAAGAGAAAAATTTCTGTCGGCGATAAAATGGCAGGTCGCCACGGTAACAAGGGTGTCGTATCCAGAATTCTACCTGAAGAGGATATGCCTTTCTTACCTGATGGTACACCGCTAGAAATCGTTTTAAACCCATTGGGCGTACCTTCACGTATGAACATTGGTCAGGTTTTAGAGGTTCATTTAGGCAGAGCTGCCCGTGAGCTTGGCTGGAAAATTGCAACACCGGTTTTAGATGGTGCAACAGAAGAAGATATTACAGAAACACTTATAAAAGCAGGACTTGATACCGACGGTAAGACAGTTCTTTACGACGGTAGAACGGGCGAGCCTTTTGATAACAGAGTAACAGTTGGTATAATGTATATCTTAAAGCTCTGTCACTTGGTTGACGATAAAATCCACGCACGTTCAACAGGCCCCTACTCACTTGTTACACAGCAGCCTTTGGGTGGTAAAGCTCAGTTCGGCGGCCAGCGTTTCGGTGAAATGGAAGTTTGGGCATTAGAGGCTTATGGTGCTGCATATACGCTTCAGGAAATCTTAACCGTAAAATCTGACGATATTGTTGGACGTGTTAAGACCTATGAGGCAATCGTAAAAGGCGAAAGCGTTCCTCAGGCAGGTATTCCTGAGTCATTTAAGGTATTAATTAAAGAACTTCAGAGCTTGTGTCTTGATATGAGAGTACTTGACGAGGCGGGCAACGAAGTAACCTTAAAGGATTCTTCCGAGGAAGAGGAAGAGGCAAATCTCGGAATGACTGTAAAGGATGACAAGGCATTTATTGACTTAGACAGCGAAGACGATGATGACGCACAAGGTGCAGAAATTATCGACGATGATGAAGATGTTGAAATCGATGACTCATTATTCCCTGGAGATGACTACGAAGATGATGAGTTTGACGAATTCGAAAATGAGGATTCTGAGTTCTTCGATGATGAAACAGACCTATTATAAAAAATGCCTAAAAAATTCTTTTAAATGGAGATGAGTCGATTGTCAGAAAATACATTTGATGCAATAAAAATTGGCATAGCTGCACCTGATATGATTAGAAGCTGGTCACGTGGTGAAGTTAAAAAGCCTGAAACAATAAACTACAGAACTCTAAAGCCTGAACGTGACGGTCTTTTCTGTGAACGAATTTTCGGACCTACTAAGGACTGGGAATGTCACTGCGGAAAGTACAAGCGTATTCGCCATAAGGGTATCGTTTGTGACCGTTGTGGTGTAGAGGTAACACGTGCACGCGTTCGTCGTGAGCGTATGGGACATATTGAGCTTGCAGCTCCTGTATCACATATCTGGTACTTTAAGGGTATCCCATCCCGTATGGGCTTGCTTTTAGATATGACACCCAGAATGCTGGAAAAGGTTCTATACTTTGCAGCATACGTTGTAATTGACCCGGGTTCACGTACAGAGCTTGAGAAAAAGCAGATTTTATCCGAACAGGAATACAGAGAATACTGCGAAAAGTACGGTGACAGATTCCGTGCTTCAATGGGTGCTGAAGCTATTAAAGAGCTTTTAACAGAGATTAACTTAGAAGAGCTTTCAGCTGAAATAAAAGAAGAATTAAATGATGCAACAGGTCAGAAAAAGGTAAGACTTGTAAAAAGATTAGAGGTTGTTGAATCCTTCAGATTGTCAGGAAATGACCCCGCATGGATGATTCTAGACGTTATCCCGGTTATTCCCCCCGATATTCGTCCTATGGTGCAGTTAGACGGCGGCAGATTTGCAACAAGCGACTTAAACGACCTATATAGACGAGTAATCAACAGAAACAACCGTTTAAAGAAGTTGTTAGACCTGGGTGCTCCTGAAATTATTGTAAGAAACGAAAAGAGAATGTTGCAGGAAGCCGTAGACGCCTTAATCGACAACGGCAGACGTGGCAGACCTGTTACAGGCCCCGGAAATCGTGCATTAAAATCACTTTCCGATATGTTAAAGGGTAAGCAGGGACGTTTCCGTCAAAACCTGCTTGGTAAGCGTGTTGACTATTCAGGCCGTTCAGTTATCGTTGTAGGACCTGAGCTTAAAATTTATCAGTGCGGCTTGCCTAAGGAAATGGCAATAGAGCTATTTAAGCCTTTCGTAATGAAAAAGCTCGTAAACGACGGCTTAGCCCACAACATAAAGAGTGCAAAGCGTATGGTAGAACGATTAAAGCCTGAGGTATGGGACGTTTTAGATGACGTTATTAAGGACCATCCGGTATTATTAAACCGTGCTCCTACACTTCATAGATTAGGTATTCAGGCGTTTGAGCCTATCCTTGTTGAAGGAAGAGCGTTAAAGCTGCATCCGTTGATTTGTACGGCGTATAACGCCGACTTTGTCGGTGACCAGATGACTGTTCACGTACCGCTTTCTCCTGAGGCACAGGCAGAGGCAAGATTCTTGATGTTATCTGCTAACAACCTGTTAAAACCACAGGATGGTCGTCCTGTTACTGTTCCTACTCAGGATATGGTATTAGGTAGCTACTATTTAACACTAGTTAAACCGAAAGAAGTTAAAATCACAGACCCCGGTGATTCTGAAATATTCACAGAGGGTCAGATTGTAAATTATTACTGCAACGAAAACGGCAAGAGCCTGCTTTCTGAAAATGCGGAGCTCGAAGCCAAAGGAAAGAAACCTGCGTCATTTACAGAAGAGGGTTGCTTCGGCGGAGAAATCGGTGAAGGAAAAACCTTTGCGTCGGTTAATGAGGCAAACCTTGCATATACTAATGGTATTGTAGGTCTGCACGCTCCAATTAATGTAAGAGTAACTGCTCCTGACGGCGATACAGGTATTATTAAAACAACTGTCGGCAGACTTATATTTAATGAGAGCGTTCCACAGGACTTAGGCTTTATCGACAGAAGCAATCCTGAAAACAAATTCTTGTTAGAAATTAACTTCCTCTGCGGTAAAAAGCAGTTGGGACAGATTATTGACAAATGTATCCAGGCTCACGGTTTAACAGATACCGCAGTAGTGCTTGATGCTATTAAGTCAATGGGCTTTAAGTATTCTACACGCGGTGCTATTACAGTATCAGTATCGGATATTGAAGTGCCTGAAAAGAAAAAAGAACTGCTTGCTGAGGCTGAGGCTAAGGTTGATAAGATTACAAAGCAGTTTAACCGTGGTCTTATTTCAGACGAGGAGCGTTATCAGCTGGTAATTGACACCTGGACAAAGACTATTGACGATGTTACAGATGCGTTGATGGAAAATCTTGATAAATATAACCCAATCTTTATGATGGCAGACTCAGGTGCCCGTGGTAGTAAGAACCAGATAAGACAGTTAGCAGGTATGCGTGGTCTTATGAACGATACATCAGGTAAGGTAATCGAAATTCCTATCAAGGCTAACTTCCGTGAAGGTCTTGACGTTATCGAGTATTTTGTATCCTCTCACGGTGCCAGAAAAGGTCTTGCAGATACAGCTCTGCGTACAGCTGACTCAGGTTATTTGACACGTCGTCTGGTTGACGTATCTCAGGATGTTATCATCCGTGAACACGATTGTGGCGTAGCTGACGGCATCGAGGTTTCGGCAATTACAGATGGTAAAGAGGTTATTGAAAGCTTAGAGGACAGATTAACAGGACGTTATTCAGTAGAAAATATTGTTAGTCCTGAAACAGGCGAGATTCTGGCAACACCCAGCGATTTAATTGATGAAAAATTAGCTTCAAAGATTGTAGCTTCAGGTGTTAAAAAGGTTAAAATCCGCTCAGTTCTCACCTGTCGTGCAAAGGTTGGTATCTGTGCTAAATGTTACGGTTCAAACTTAGCAGGCGGCGAACTGGTTCCTGAGGGCGAAGCGGTTGGTATCATTGCTGCTCAGTCAATCGGTGAACCCGGTACACAGCTTACAATGAGAACGTTCCACACCGGCGGTGTTGCCGGCGACGATATCACACAGGGTCTGCCCCGTGTTGAAGAATTGTTTGAAGCAAGAAAGCCTAAGGGCTTGGCTATCTTAACTGAAATCGCAGGTAAGGTTGCTATTGTAGAAAATAAAAAGAAACGCGAAATCGTTATTACTGACGATGAATCAAAGGAAGCAAGAACATACCTTATCCCCTATGGTTCGAGAATCAAGGTGGCAGATGGCGATATGTTATCTGTCGGTGATGAGTTGACAGAAGGTTCTATTAACCCTCACGATATTTTAAGGATTAAAAACGTTACTGCAGTTCAGCAGTACTTAATTAAAGAAGTACAGCGTGTATATCGTTTGCAGGGTGTTGATATTAATGACCGTCATATCGAGGTTATTGTTCGCCAGATGTTAAGACGTGTTCGTATTGAGGACGGCGGCGATTCAAGATTTATGTCAGGCTCATTGGTTGACTTAAACGAATTCCTGACAGTAAATGAAGAACTGGCAGCCGAAGGAAAGACAGAGGCTACCTGCACAAGAATTATCTTGGGTATTACAAAGGCAGCTCTTACAACAGATTCATTCTTATCTGCAGCGTCATTCCAGGAAACAACAAGAGTTTTAACCGAAGCTGCAACAAAGGGTAAGATTGACCCGTTGGTTGGTCTTAAAGAAAACGTTATTATCGGTAAGCTAATTCCTGCAGGTACAGGTATGACAAAATACCAACACACGAGAATTGAAAAAACAACACCCGTATCCAGTGAGGAAAGCATAGGCGATGATTTCGTAGAAAAGAACCTTGACTACATCGGCTCTAATGTAATCCCAGAGGCGTAAAAATCGTAAAAAAATTGTGTTGACAGCACCAATTTTGTATGTTACAATGTAGATTGGTGCTGTAGGCACTATGTGTTTTTGAGGCAGATGGACGTATTTTGTCCGTTCGCTCAGGAAGCATTTTTCCAGGAAAGGAAGGGCGTGCCGTTATGCAACCCGACTCTATTAAGCCCCGTAATTACGTGGGGCTAAAGCAATCAACAGAAGCAATTTTACAAGGAATTGTAAAAAAAGCATTTATCGCAATTGATGCAGATGAACACGTGATTGAGCCTTTTTTAAAGCTTTGTACAGAATCAGGCGTTCCCGTAGAAAAAGTGGAAACCAAAGCAAAGCTTGGAAAGACCTTTGGAATTAGTGTTTCTGCCGCAGTTGCGGTAGAATTAAAATAGCTGTATATTTTTTAATATATAAATTTTAGAAGAAGGAGGAAATTATTTCATGCCTACGTTTAACCAGCTTGTGAGAAAAGGTAGAGAAACTTCTGTAAGAAAGGCTACAGCTCCGGCGTTATTAAAGACCTTAAACACCTTAAAGAAGAAAACTACCGATGCAAACTCACCTCAGAAAAGAGGCGTTTGCACAGCCGTTAAAACAATGACACCTAAAAAGCCTAACTCAGCACTTCGTAAGATGGCCAGAGTTCGTCTTACAAACGGTATCGAAGTTTCTGCGTATATCCCCGGCGAAGGCCACAACCTGCAGGAACACAGCGTTGTTTTAATAAGAGGCGGCAGAGTAAAGGATTTACCTGGTGTAAGATACCATATCATCCGTGGTTCATTAGATACCGCAGGTGTTGCTAATCGTAACCAGAGTAGATCAAAGTATGGTGCTAAAAAAGCTAAAGCTAAGAAATAAGCACTAAAAATCACAATAGGTGTCGGTACGTAGACGAGAAAATAATTTTCTGTTCTATATACTGCACGACGATGGAAACATCGAGTACCTGTGATATCATTTTAATGAAAAATAATGAAGGAGGGAAGAAAGGTGCCAAGAAGAAGTTTTATTGCTAAAAGAGAAGTATTGGCTGACCCGGTTTACAACAGCACAGTTGTTACAAGACTTATTAACAACATTATGCTAGACGGTAAAAAAGGTACCGCACAGAAAATCGTGTACGGTGCGTTTGATATCATCAAAGAAAAGACAGGTAAAGAACCTTTAGAAGTATTTAATGAGGCTATGGCTAACATTATGCCTGTTTTAGAAGTTAAAGCAAGACGTGTCGGCGGTGCAACATATCAGGTTCCGATTGAAGTTCGCCCTGAAAGAAGACAGACTTTAGGTTTAAGATGGCTTACAACCTATAGCCGTGCTCGTGGCGAAAGAACAATGAAGGAAAGATTAGCGGGCGAAATTCTAGACGCAATCAACAACACCGGTGCTTCTGTTAAGAAGAAAGACGATACTCATAAAATGGCTGAAGCTAACAAGGCTTTCGCTCATTACAGATGGTAGTCTTTATCGGACTTATTTAAAAATCACTAATTATTGATAAAATACTTGCAGTATTTGTAAGAAAGGAGGAGTTTTGGTGGCTAGAGAATATTCTCTCGCAAAAACAAGAAATATCGGTATCATGGCTCACATTGACGCCGGTAAAACCACCACAACTGAAAGAATATTATTCTACACAGGCCGTACCCACAAGCTCGGAGAAACACACGAGGGTGCTGCTACAATGGACTGGATGGAACAGGAGCAGGAACGTGGTATTACAATCACATCTGCTGCTACAACATGCCATTGGTTAAATCATAGAATAAATATTATTGACACCCCAGGACACGTTGACTTTACAGTTGAAGTTGAGCGCTCACTTCGCGTATTAGACGGTAGCGTAACAGTATTATGTGCTAAGGGTGGCGTTGAACCACAGTCTGAAACAGTATGGCGTCAGGCTGACAACTATCGTGTTCCACGTATGGTTTATGTAAATAAAATGGACATCATGGGTGCAGATTTTTATAATGTTGTGGACATGATGAAAACAAGACTTAAGTGTAACGCTGTTCCAATTCAGTTACCTATCGGTGCTGAAGAAACATTCGTAGGTATTATCGACCTCGTTAAGAGTAAGGCATATATCTACAATGATGATTTAGGTAAAGACATTTCAGAAGTTGAAATTCCTGATGATATGAAGGAAAAAGCTGCTGAATATAGATTAGCATTAGTTGAAGCTGTTGCTGAAACAGATGAAGTTTTAAT
>JAZOCK010000059.1:0-4279 GCA_045596445.1 Congzhengia sp.
ACACAAAAATGAGCAAGTCATAAGACTTGCTCATTTTTATACTCATTTATCTTACCATTTCATCCTGAGGACCTGTTGATTTGTGTGATTTTATGATAGACTCAACCTCATCAATCGAGCTTATTGACATATCTCCAAGAACTGTGTTTTTAATAGCACTAAGTGCGTTTCCGTATGCCATCGCCGACTCAATGTCTCCGCCGGATAAAATACCATAAAGCACACCTGCAACATACGCATCGCCGCTTCCTACACGGTCTATAACCTCTATATTCTCATAATGAGGCTCTTCATAGAACTTTCCGTCATAATAAATTCTCGAACCGAAATTATGCTTAGTTGGGCTCACAACCTCGCGGCGGGTAGTCGCAACAATCTTACAGCCGTATGTATCAGCATACCCTTTCATAATCTCATCGAGGGTACCCGTGCGCTGAAGCATTCTTCTTGAAGTTTCTTCTGATACAAACAAAATATCCACAAGCGGGAATATCTTTTCAATTACCTCTCGTGCCTCTTCCTCGCTCCAAAGCGCGGCACGGTAGTTTACATCAAAACTTATAGCAACACCGTTTTCTTTCATCCTCTTTATCATTTCAAGCGCCGTTTCGCGGAGCACAGGAGACAAGGCAAGTGAAATTGAGCTTATATGGAACACTCTTGTCCTGCTGTAAATTTTATCAGGAATTTCAGAAAGTGACAGCGAGCACACTGATGCACCCGCTCTGTCGTAAACAACCGCAGACTTTCTCGGATACACGCCGTTTTCATAATAATAAATACCAAGTCTCTTTTCATCACTCGTGTCCCAAACAACATAGTCATCCGAAACATTGCCATATCTTATGCGGCGCGCGATAAAATGTCCCATCTTATTTTTGGGTAGTTTTGTTACTACCGCCGCGCGTATTCCAAGGTTTGCCGCACCTGAGGCGACATTGAACTCTGAACCGCCGCAGTTCTTTTCAAATGTCTCGCTCTGCGAAATTTTCTCTTTATTGGGTGCAGATAGTCTGAGCATTACCTCGCCGAAGCTTATGAGATCAAAATCTGCCCGAGCTTTAATGAAATCCATAACAAAACCTCCGAAGTCTTATTAAGACTATTATAGCAGATGATATTTTAAAAGTAAATGTAAAATAGCTATCGCAATCACTATAGACACCTCAAATTTCATAAAAAAGAACACTCTCCACCTACGGCGGTGCAACTTAGGGATAAATTGTCTTAAAACACCATTTTTAGCACATATTCGCACAAAAAGCACTCAGTATCCGTCAGGATAACCTCGTGTTTTTTGTTTGCTCTGTATCAAAAAATGGAATTTTTAAGATGCCTTGCAGTTTTGAAATGGAAATTTTCTCTTAAAAGAAAGAATAAAAATCAGGTAATACTGGCGTATTACCTGATTTCTTGATGCAATTTTAGCGGAAAAGGTCAGTTCAAAACCAATTCAGCCCTAAGTTGCACCGCCGTAAAAGCGTTCTTTCCCATTTCAGCTAATTGCTTATATTTTATCAAAATCAAAGAAATCCTCGCATATCAACTGTGAGCTTCTCTTCAAGGTTTATTAATCTCTTTGTAATATCCTTTGTCTTTTCGTCTGCCGCTTTATATTTATTCAGATATTTGTTCAAAGACTTAACCCCCATATTGCAACCGTCAGTCATGAGGTCTGCAACAGTCTGGTCAGAATCATTCATGGCAAGCTTCATGTTTGTTTTAATCCACGACATCCCCTTAGCCATCGGTGCGGGGTCTTTTCCGTCATCCTTATATTTACTCAAAAGCTGCTGAATTTCAACGTCTAATTTTTCGTGTTCTTTTTTACACTCTGTAAGAAGCTTTTCAAGCTTAACATCGCTTATATTATCCAAAACATCTTCTATAGACGAAACGCCCATTTTAACTCCCGCATCGCATTCGCGAAGGAGCTTTATAGTATCCTGTTCTACCATAACAATACAAAATCCTTTCTATTTTATAAATTAAACATTTTATAAATCCTGCAAATCTGCCGCAGAAAGGTCATTTTCAATATTATCTCTTGCAAGGTCTGTGTCAATTACCGGGTACACTGAAGAAATATTTTTTTCTTTGGCATGCGGTACGCTGTGATAAACTTTTTGTGCCGGAGACTCAGTTCCCGCGATTATCGGGTTTGCCCGTTCTTTTCCGTGTTTTGCTTTGCCCTGAATTCCAGGCACGGGCGGCGCATAGTTTTTAGGCTTTGTATGTGTTCGGTCAATTCTTTTCATCCCTCGTTTTGCCATTAAAAAATCACCTCAAGTTTATTATTAATCCCGAGGTGATTTTTATGCTACCATTCTATTTTGTTTTCGCAAATATTGCTTCTGTTCCAATATACAAAGGTAAATTGCATCAACTTTTTAATCCAAATATACATTCATAAATAATTTGAGATACTTCCTGAATTGACTTTTCGCATTTATCTTTTAACCACTCTTTTACAATCGCTGTTATTCCGTTAAGATAAAACATCATAGCATATTTTCTGTCAGCAAGAGGATACTCAAATCTATCTAAAATCGGATTAAAAATGTTTTCATAAAGCCTTTGAAATATATCATTAAAACCAAACGAATCTGAATGTGACAAAACCGTCGTGAAAATATGCTTATTTTCTTTAATATATGACAAATACGGATGCAAATACTCATCTGATATAAAATTCAACTCATCAAGTGAGCTTTCCTTAAATTTGCTTATTAAATTTTCTCTGTCAACATTAAAATATGCACCGAAATTATCAAGCAGAAATCTTGTTGTTTCATTAAGTAAGTCAATCGTATTTTCATAATGAAGATAGAATGTAGAGCGATTAACATTTGCCCTTTTACATATTTCACTGACTGTTATATATTCAAAAGATTTCTCTTCAAGAAGGGATATAAGTGCCTTGTCCATCTTTTTGGCAGTATTAAAATATTTGCTTTCTGATTTATACAAAGCTCCCCCTCCTTTTACATTTATTTTTGCTCACTGATTTCACGAGCAAGTTCAACAATTTCATAAGCATATTTAGCTTTGTCTCTTTCAAGTATTCTTTTGTAAATAGGATAGTTAACTCCGCAAAGGATAAAACCTATAATACCTATAACAATTCCTGTAACCATTGCAATAGTTCCACTGCCAATTACCTGCATCGCAAGGCTCATTCCGGTACCAACAACAAGAGATGCAACAATACCAAAAGTATAGGTGAAAATAGTTGCCGGAAGTTTTGCCTTGTTGTCAAGCTTTTTTAGAGCGACTATTTTTGAATTATCCTTTGGTGCATAGTCCTTTGCGATTGCTTCTGCTAAAATTTTGTCTGTGTTCATAATGAATCCTCCTTTTCAATTTACACTTTAAGTATAAATAAATGTAAGATTAAAATGAACAACATAATTTCTTCTTTTTGTTGTTTTAAAGCCCTCGCATTTCTACATTATCACAAAAAACGTCGGATTGCAATTATGTAACAGTAAACGAATTAAGACAAAAAACAGAACAACTCAGACTGTCATCTAAATCGTTCTGTTTTGGTGCGAGAGTTTCACTAAAAGGATACCTTTTGATAAGGTATTTACACAAAAAGGACGCCTTTTTGACTACTCCATTTATTATTTCAATTAGAAAAGTTGTCCCGGGAGTTTTAATTTTTCTTTATAAGAAAATTTTTTATCAAATTCCTCTGCTTCTTCCTCAGGGAAAAGATATACCTCTGGTGGTCCGTATTCTCCCGTTATACTGCTTAAATATCCGGGGATTAACTCTTTGCATAGGAAGAATGACGCATCTGTGCCTTCGGGCAGTCCGTGATAACGGATGCCGAATTCACTTGCAAATGTAAAACCACTCTTTCCGTAAAAGCCGATATTGCCCTCAAAGCATACTGCACCAAAGCCAAGTTCGGTAGCTTTCCGGGTTGAATAATCAAGCAGAATTTTACCATAACCTTGTCTTTTAAGCTTTGGTGTAATACAAATAGGACCCATTGTCAGAATCGGAATATTTCTTCCATCATCAGCCTTAATATTTGCTTTTACAAACACATTTTGCCCGATAATTTCGCCATCCTTTTCCATAACGAAATCAAGCTCTTTGACAAAGTTAGGATGCTCTCTGAGCTTCGTTATGAGATAGTGTTCAAGGCATCCTGGGCGGTATACATTCCAAAATGATTCACGAATCAAATTTTCTACCACAGGGTAATCTTCTTTTCTTTCCAAACGAATTAAATAGTCATTTTTACTCATTATTTTTCTCCTCCTGA
>JAZOCK010000060.1:0-13191 GCA_045596445.1 Congzhengia sp.
TACGCACACGCTGATGGTTGTAGGCGTGGGGCGAGTACCGAGCCCGCGGAACATACTCCTTGCGGCGCACACAAATGACGCATACCGCAGGCGCCTGAGCTCATACAACTACACGAACGCCAGGCTTATACACATAGTCGGGGTACGCGAGGCGTAAAAAATTGGGTGGTTTTTGACCACCCAATTTTTAGTTATTCAAAATAGCAGTTTTTAAAACCGAGGGCGCGTATGCCGTCTACGTCATACCCGCTGAGGGCTTGTGTGAGAATTGCCTCAACAAAGCCGAGTGACATAAGATAATACTCCTTTGCAAGAAGCTGGCCGTCATAATAGTATGAAACGTCTCCGCCATGCTCTGCAAACTGTACTACCATGTCCTCATGAAAATCTTTTTTGGGGATGTATGAACCTCCCCAGAACCCGCTTCCCGAATACAACTCGAAATACAAGCCGAAGGTTGTTTCGGCATTCTGTCCATCTGCATCAAACCACACGGACGAAAGAATTGCATCCTCTCCGCGATAATAATCCAGAGATACGCATATTTCATCATAATCTTCGTCATAGCTTATAATATACTGCGCCTGGCTACCGTCTTCATAATCGGCAACCTCTATATATCCCGGGCCCCACTTCATTGTCTTGTTCTGATAATTATATATAAACATTTTAAGAAGCTCAAACGCACGTTCATTCTCGGGGTATGCATCAAGGTCAATATTTCCGAGAGACCTGCCGTCATCTTCCGAAAGAAGCGCCGAGAAGGGGTGCACTGTTGTGCTGCTATGTCCCTTGATTATAGAAATCGGGAGAGCGAGGTTCAGGTTCTGTCCCTCATCAAACCCGGCCGATGTGATGCCTATAACCTTACCAAGCTTGTTTATGAGCGCACCGCCACTTGACCCACTCGATATCGGCGCGCTTATTTGAATAAACGGAACGCCGTCAAGGTTTCTGTTCGGGTTTGATATGAGCCCCTCGGAGATAGTATTTTCAAGCCCTTTCGGGTTTCCGATTGCGAATATTTCTTCGCCGCCGCTGACCTTTGATTCGTCCATCTCAAGATATGGGAAGTTTTCGCCCGAAACCTTGATTACAGCCCAGTCATTAGCTATGTTATAGTCATACACACCAAGAACCTTATATACAGCACCAGTGTCAGAGCGTTTAATTATTGCGGAATATGCGCCCTCTATTACATGGTAGTTGGTGACCGCAGTGCCGTCTGAATCTATAAAGAAACCGCTACCAAATGCAAACGCTTTCCCGCTTTTGTCATAAACCTCGATATAAAATACCGCCGGAGAACATTTTTCATATATTTCTGCCGATGTCATCTCATGCACGGTCTCTTTGTTTTCAAACGCCGCAACGTCATAGTACTTATCATACATCGCAGCTGAGAGCGCGCCTGCACGGATGAGTTTCTGCGCGAGGGTTTCACTTGTTCCCTTTACCTGAGCTTCGAGCGCCGCATATGAAACAAGCACAACATCCGCACGTAGGAAGTTTATGGTATCCGGGTTTCCAAGCATAATCCCCGATGTGCGCGCAAGTGTGAACGGGTTATCCCATGTGAAGTCCTGACCGTTTGTGTCTGAGTAGCCGAGAGCACGTAAAACAAAAGTAAGATACATTGAGGAGGATGCTACTGTGTTGCTTCCAAACTTCGTAGCAGACATACCGTTTGTCAGCTTGTTCTCATATGCATAGCCGACATATTTGTCCGCCCATGCGGGAACATCGAGGAATGGGTGCTTCCCACCCTTTGAAAGTGCATCGCTCTCCTTGCCGAGAACGCGAATCAGCATAACGAGAGCCTCTATTCTTGTTGGTGCGCGGTTAAGCGCAAAATCATGCTCAGAAACACCCTTAAAAAGGCCTAGTGCCTTCAAGTCACCCGCGAGCTCTTCTTCAAAGCTCAAGCTACTGCTTGCAGCAAACGCACCGAGTGGAAGAAGGCTTATGCACATAACAACACATAGTATGAGAGCTGTAATTTTTTTCATTGTCATTTCCTCCTCATGATGAAAACGGGTCATGCTATTCTATAACGAGCTCATCAGAAACAGATAGGCCCGACCCGAATATAGCTTTGTAGTCATAGTATTTTTCAAACGCTTCTTTTGTGTATACTCCAAGCTCTATGAGCTTATTGCCAAGGGCTTGAGCGCTACCCTTTGACGGATTGCCGAGAGCCGCATATGAAACAAGCACAACATCTGCACGAAGAAAACTCTCTCTGTCGGGTGCGCCGGCAAGAAGCCCCGCGCTTTTTGCACAGTCAAACGGGTTGCTGTAGGTAAAATCAAGCCCGTTTGCATCGGAATATCCCATTGCGCGAAGCATAAACGTGAGATACATCTCGATTGAAGCCGTACTCGCGCCACCGAACTTAGTAGCTGATATGCCATTTGTCAGCTTATTCTCATAAGCATAGCCAACGTATTTGTCTGCCCATGCGGGAACATCAAGGAACGGGTGCTTCCCACCCTTTGAAAGCGCCTCCTTCTCCTTGCCGAGAACTCGGACAAGCATAACGAGGGCTTCTGTTCTTGTAGGTGCACGGTCAAGCGCAAAGTCAGTTTCTGAAACCCCTTTAAAAACACCGAGCCCGCGAAGCCGCTCTGCGAGCGCAATCTCCGTTACAAAATCACGCTTTGCCGAAAATGCGGCGACGTTAACCACACAAAGTGTCATTGCTACGCACAGAACAAGTGCTGTTATTCTTTTCATGTTGCCAATACCCCTTTATTCAGTATGGCTATATCTTACCATATCACTGCAGCTTTTGCAAACAGAACGAGCGATAATTCCTGCTTTATATAAATATATAGAAGCTGCCTTAAAAAATTGCAAATTTAGGCTTGACAACACACCTTTAACGTGGTAAAATTTATAGGCTTAGATTTGCGGATGTAGTTCAATGGTAGAATTCCAGCCTTCCAAGCTGGTTACGTGGGTTCGATTCCCATCATCCGCTCCATTTTTTTGCGCGTAGGCCTAACGTGCGCCTGTAGCTCAGGTGGATAGAGCAACTGCCTTCTAAGCAGTGGGCCAGGGGTTCGAATCCCTTCAGGCGCGCCAACTTATATGGTGGGTATAGCTCAGTTGGTTAGAGCGCTAGATTGTGGCTCTAGAGGTCGTCGGTTCGACTCCGATTATCCACCCCATGTAAAATCAAAGGAATGCTCATTTGGCAGATGCGATGCACTTAGCAGAGGATTGGGATGTCGCCAAGTTGGTAAGGCACCGGATTCTGATTCCGGCATTTCGTAGGTTCGAGTCCTGCCATCCCAGCCAATATTATTGGGCTGTAGCCAAGTGGTAAGGCACTAGATTTTGATTCTGGCATTTCGTAGGTTCGAGTCCTGCCAGCCCAGCCAGTTTTTCTTAGAACTTAATATGATCCATTAGCTCAGTTGGCAGAGCACTTGACTTTTAATCAAGGTGTCCGGAGTTCGAATCTCCGATGGATCACCACATAAAAGCCTTGAAACTACTACGTTTCGAGGTTTTTTGTTTTTACACGATATCGCATTTGATAGTAACGTGGTAGTAACCGCGTCCTATATGGCATTTATTTGATTAAGCATTTCACTTATATCATCTTTTATAAAGTGCGTGTATAGGTAAATTTAAAAAAATAAATAATTTTCTTGATTAAGAAAAAATGCTGTGCTATACTTAATGATGAGGTGAAAAGTATGACAGATGAGCTTATAAAAAGGATAAACGAGCTGGCAAAAAAATCAAAAACTGAAGAATTGACCGAAGAAGAAAGGGCAGAGCAACAAGCACTTAGAAGTCAATACATAGAAAAGTTCAGACAAGGCGTAAAAAACACCTTAAACAATGTATATATATTAGATGAAGATGGTAATGAAAAGAAGCTCAAAAAGAAATCAGGTGTAAATTTTGGAGCCTAGAGATTATGTAGTTGTTAATATTTCCGGAGAGTATGCATATATTGAGGATACAGATGGAAATGAAATATTTATAGCACTGCATCTGTTGCCAGAGGGGACAGATGTGGGAACCAGACTTCATTGGGAAAATTTTGAATATGAGATTATTTAAAACTGTAGCGAAAAACTACAGTCTTACAGGAGGAAGAAATGGGTATTATTAATGATGAATTTATGCTGAAAAACAAAGTTGCTTACAAGCTTTATCACGACTATGCCAAAGATTTACCGATAATTGACTACCACTGTCATCTGTCACCTGAAATGATAGCTAAAAACCACCATTTTAAAAACGTATATGAACTTTTTTTAGGTGGTGACCATTATAAATGGCGTCAATTGCGTTCTAACGGCATTGATGAAGAGTATATTACCGGCGAAAAAGATGAATTTGAAAAATGGATGGGATTTAGCCGTACAATGCCTCTTTTAATAGGCAATCCGCTATACCATTGGACAAGCTTGGAATTAAAGAGATATTTTGATATTGACACACCTTTAACAGAGGCTACAGCTAAGGAAATTTGGGATAAGTGCAACGAGCTTTTGAAGAAAGAGGAGTTTTCTGCACAAAATCTTATCAAGCGTTCTAATGTCGAGGTTATTTGCACAACAGATGACCCTGCTGACGATTTAAGATACCACAAACAACTGCGTGAGGAGAACTTTTCTACAAAGGTTTTACCGACATTCCGCCCCGACAAGCTTGTTAATATAGACAAGGCTGAATTTTTAGAATATATAAAAGCCAATGGTCTTGATACATATGAACGCGTTATTTCGTGGATTGAGGAGAGAATTACATTCTTTAACGAGAATGGCTGCAAGCTTTCAGACCACTCCTTAGAGTATGTCCCTTATGCAAAGGGAGATGCTTCTGCTGCTTTTTCAAAAGCTCTGTCAGGCGATGAATTGTCACAGGATGAAATAGATTCATACAAAACAGCAATTATCACGGAATGTGCTAAGCACTATGCTAAATATGGTTGGACAATGCAGCTGCATATAGGTGCTTTAAGAAATAATAACACTAAAATGTTTGAAAAAATCGGTGCAGATACCGGCTTTGACTCAATCAATGATTTATGTATAGCAGAGAAGCTTTCGAGATTTTTAGACAGTCTTAATATATGCGACATTTTACCAAAAACAATACTTTACACATTAAATCCCAAAGATAACTATGTTTTGGGAACTATGATGGGAAATTTTCAGCAGGGACCGAAATCAAGCAAAATTCAGTTTGGCTCAGGCTGGTGGTTTAACGATAATCGCGATGGTATGGAAGCACAGATGAGAGCACTCGCTAATCTGGGACTATTTGGAAAATTTGTAGGTATGCTTACAGACTCCAGAAGCTTTGTATCTTACCCAAGACACGAATATTTCAGAAGAATTCTTTGTAATTTAGTCGGCACATGGGTAGAAGACGGAGAATATCCCGAGGATTATGAAGCACTAAAGACAATTATAGAAGGCATTTCATATAAAAATGCAAAGGAGTATTTTGAATTTTAAAAAGAAGTGAACTGTAGTCAGATATGCAGACTCTGCAAAACCGCTACGAACCTTAAAGATAGGAATTTTAATTAAATTAATTTAAGAAAAAAGCACGAATATCCGTCAGGATTATTCGTGCTTTTTGATGCAAAAACTCGTAAAAATGCTCTCTTTAGGGAAATGCTTGCTTATGTAGTTATGGGGTTAGCTTTCTTTGTTTGTTTTATGTAAAAGCTTTTTGATTTTTTTGTTGTTTTCATTAATATTTTCCAGGTAAAAGGATATTACAAAGCCTGCAATTGTCAGCAAAATTGCCAAGATTGTTTTATTAAAGCTATCGGGCATACAATTGCTGTTAAGTACATTTGGGATTATTGATAAAAAAAGACCAAATATCACAGAAAATGTTACAGTGTAAAATTTTCTAATCAAAAAATGCATTGAATATGATATTAAAAACGCACCGACAACAAGACCAAACACTGCCGGAATAAGTATGCTTAAGTTAAATTCTGCGAGCGAGCTTACATATAGTTCGTATAATCCCAATGCTGACAAAATAACTGCACTGTCGACGCCCGGGATAATAGATGAGCCGGCAACAGCAACACCTAAGAGTGCAGACTGTAAGACAGATGGATTATCAATAGCAGGAAACCATGCCCTGTTAACAGAAAACAAGAAAAACCCTACTGTCAATGAAAGCAGTATTAAAATGTAGTATTTCCTGCTGAAGCCTTTTTTCTTTACTTCCTTATAAAATAGGGGCACAGTTCCCAGAACAAGTCCTAAAAACAAGTATCGTGTTTGAAATTCATATTGCCTTAGCATAAAGTTAATTATTTTGCTAAAAAGCAGTATGCCGCATCCAAACCCAAAAACAAGAGGGACTAAAAACAATATGTTTTTTCTGAAATTCTTAAACAATGTGCCTACGGACTTTACAACCTTTTCATATAGACCCAGAATAATCAGCATTACACTTCCGCTGAGTCCCGGAGCTATGCCGCCGATGCCCACAATTATTCCTTTTGAAAAATTCGTTAAAAATTTCATATTGTTCATCACTTTCTTCTGTATGAAAATATTATAATAATTAAACCTGTGTGAATGTATAAATATCCACACAGGCTATGTGTTAAACAAACTCATATAGCTTGCCGGAACTGTGCTGTTTCAATGTAATTTTATCATACTGATATCGATTTTGCAATATAATTAAAATATTTTTTCATTTTTAAAAAAATAATAACGAATATAGGATTGAAAATAGGCAGAATATGTGTTATAATAAATTTGCAACATCTTCATGAAGATATGCTTGTTATCGAAGTGGTTAGTAACTGATTCAAAAAGAGAGTAAACCTATATTTCGATGAACGAGGAGGAGTTTAGACTATGAAAAAAGTAGCAGTTTTTCTGGTAGTATTTATGATTGTTTTAACATCTGCTGTGTCGACAACTGCCATAGAGAAATATGATTCGTATGAACAGAAGTTGTTAAAGCAGGGATATACAGAAGAAGACATATTGAATTTAAATGCTGTACTCTTCTTATCTGAAGAAAATGTCAGGGGACTTATACTCCAAAAATATGACGAATTAAAAGACTGGAAAAAAGTTCGTGAATATTATGGAGTAAGTGAAGAAAAATATGAAAACTATATGATTGGTAAAAAGATGCAGCAAGAAACTCTAAATTCTATTCCCAGTTATATTTTCGAAGAAATGGAAGATAGAGGATGGACACGATCCGAAATTAGTAATTTTGTAAATAGAGGGAATATATCGGAAATTGATTGGGATTATGCATGGAAGGAATGCAAATCAGGACGAACTATAGAGGATGTACAAAAAGAAAGAATGGCTGTCGATAAAGAAATATCTAACTTGACTACAGATTTTGTTTGGAGTGAGATGTCTGTACAAGAATTTGAGACCAAGGTTGGAGTAATCCTTGGTAAGGATGTTGTTAGAAAAACGGATAATATGATTTCTGATGCAGTTGCAGGAGCAGTTGAAACACGAGAAAGAGCATACCAACGCCACAAAGAAAGAAGCGGAATATCAGATGAGGAAATAGAGTATTGTAAGTCTCATGGAATGACAAATCCTATGGATATTTACCAAGCAAAATACATATCAAGTGGAAACAATGTACCCCTTGAAAATGTTGTCCACACATACCTTGAGGTTGGTTCATGGTCGGTAACGGTGATTGAAGTCTTAAATATTCCGCCTGAAGAGTACATAAAATCTCTGGAAGAAACTATAGAAAACGACCCCACAGGTTCAGACAATAAAATGACTAGAGAAATGATACAGCAGATAAAAGATTTTTATTCATTAAACAATGAGGGACCGAAAAAAGACGACAATAATAAACAAGACATTGATAATAAAGAAATTTTTAATATTGATGATTACATAGTTCTGATGGTTGGAAGCAGTAAATCTTATGTATGCGGCACACAGAAGCAAATCGATGAAACTAACCCTGATGTATCTATATTTGTTGAGAATGACCGTTCCTATGTTCCAATTAGATTTTTAACTGAAAATTATGGAGGAAATGTAGAATGGATAGAAGAAACGCAGACTGCGAATCTATTTTTTGATGACAGTAGAATATCACTTACAATTGGTGAAATGGAAATATATGTTGGTGATGAAGTAGTTATCAGTGATGTCGCACCTGTGTTAAAAAACGGTAGAACCTTTTTGCCGCTCAGAGCTTGCATAAATGCATTAGATAAACATGTGTTTTATAGCAATGGCTTGATTTTAATCAGTGAGTTTCAAAGTAATCTTGACGAAATAGAAGACTGCAAGCTAATTGATGAAATCATTGGGAAATATTACAAATAAGATGCTTTGGCTGTATTTGGTAGTATTGAAGTCTAAATTGTTTGACAATGACATATTTGTCATACATTTTATGCAGTCTTTTTATAATGATTTCAAGCTTTGCTTGAAATCGTCAATATGAATTCTGGCGAATTCTCGATATGTCATAAATGACTCGATATACCTAATGGCTCGATATGTTGCTAACGCAACGAGAATTCGTACCATATTGAGTTTTGAGCAAATCGAAAAACAAATCAATTTTACAAAGCAAAAATATCGAGCAAAATTTAGTTTGCATATCGACAAAAATCAGTGTCATCTAAAATGTACACTGATTCTATAATGAGTTTGCAAAGCAAACTCAATGAATTGCCCTCGGCATGAATTGAAATCTGCGATTTCATGAATTGAGCCTTGCGGCTCATGAATTGCACTTCGTGCATTATAAAGGCAATTCAATTCATGGAGCGATAGCGAGAATTCATGGCGGAACGCCAATTCATGACAACGAAGTTGTCAATTCATTAAAAATGCTTGGCATCCAAATCGTTCACTAATTTTACAACAAACATAGTTTATCAAATAATCTATCATAAGAAAGGATTTGAATTTTATTTATGAAAACAACTAAAGCAATGCCAATTACACATGAAAATTTTGCACCGTTCGGTCAGGTATATAATATCGGAAATCCTGATGGCTATGCACTTTGCGGAGAAATACATAAGTTTTTCCCTGACAGAATTACAGCTGACAGTAACCACAGACTTGGCTTTTCGACGATTGTTGTTAAAAAACCAGAAAAAATGGTTATTACCCAGCAGGAATATCACACAACAACATGGGAAATGATTATGCCGTTAGATGATGATATGATAATACATTGTGCACCTGCGTCTGCGGGAATACCTGTAACGGATTGTGTAAAGGCATTTATTGTTCCTAAAAATACAATTATTAAAATGAATGCGGCAATCTGGCATCTTGCACCGCTTCCTAAAAACAACGATAAGCTTACAGCTTTGATTGTTTTGCCTGAATGTACTTATGCAAATGACTGCACAGTTGTTGACCTTGCTTTAGATGAACAGTTCGAAATTGTACTGTAAAAAATAAGATTCGGATTATATGAAACAGGTGCAGACCAATGAGCGAAGAAAAGAAAAGCTTTACATTTTTACAAAGGCTTGAAAATTTTTGGTATTATAATAAATTATGGGTAATTTTGGGTATATTTTTTGTTTTGGCTTGTATTCTTGTGTGTCAGGTTTTTGTTGAACCTACTGATGACAATATCTATGATTTAACAATCGAATCGGTGTTTTCACACCCGATGACTACAGAGGAGTACGACCTAGACAAAAGGTTACAAGAAAGTATTCAAGACGTAAATAACGATGGCAAGGATGATATAAAATCGAACTTTTTTTATATCACAGAAGAGCGGAAGAACGACAATGATTATATTTCTCAGGGACAGTTTGAAACAGAAATGAAAAATGCAAAAGGCGACCTTCTTATTTTTGACGAGCCTAATTTGAATATATATTTAAAGAAGGACATTTTTGCCCCAATCGAAGATTATATTGATTTGTCGCACATTCCCGAAGAAAACATTATATACAGAGGAGATATTCCTGTTGCGGTTAAGCTTGCTGAAAGCAAACTGCTAAGCGATATGAAATTTATCACAGACGAGGTTTATGCAGGTGTTGTATTTACTCCTGACAATGCAGATGAAACGACATTAAAATCTCGCAATAATGCAAAAATTGCAATTGAAAAACTATTAGAAAAGTAAAATAAAAAACAATATAAACAGATGGGAGTAATACTATGAAAATGACATTCCGTTGGTACGGGCCGGATGACTCTATAAAGCTCGATTACATAAGACAGATTCCATGTATGACCGGCGTTGTTACCGCAGTATATTCGGTTCCTGTGGGAGAGGTATGGCCACAGAATGAAATCGATGAGTTGAAGCGAATCGTAAACGAAAAAGGTCTTGAAATGGAGGTTATTGAGTCTGTTCCAGTACATGAGGATATAAAGCTGAGAAAAGGAAATTATCAATTATATATTGATAACTATAAAGAAAATATCCGCAGACTATCAAAAGCTGGTGTTAAGTGTATTTGTTATAACTTTATGCCTGTGTTTGACTGGACTCGTTCGCGTTTGGACCAACCGCTTCCTGATGGTTCAAATGCTCTGGTTTATTACAAGGAAGATGTAGATAAAATGGACCCTACGAAGATGACTCTTCCCGGATGGGATGCGTCATATACGCCTGAAGAAATCACAGGCTTGGTTGATGAGTATAAAAAAATAGGTGAAGAGGGCCTTTGGGCAAATCTTGAATACTTTATAAAGGAGATTATGCCAGTTGCGGTTGAGTGTGATGTTAATATGGCAATCCATCCGGATGACCCACCATGGTCAATATTCGGAATTCCAAGAATTATAACAAACGAAGCAAATATTGACAGATTTTTGTCATTATATGATGACGTGCATCACGGACTTACATTATGCAGTGGTTCGCTGGGCTGTGCTGAATTTAATGATTATGCTGCTATGGTTAGAAAATATGGTGCTATGGGCAGAATTCATTTTGCTCATGTAAGAAATATCAAAATCTTAGAAGATGGTTCTTTTGAAGAAAGCGGTCATTTAAGTGAGTGTGGTTCTTTAGATGTGGTTGAAATCTTAAAGGCATACCACGAAACAAATTTCAAAGGTTATTTAAGACCTGACCACGGAAGAATGATTTGGGGAGAAACAGGAAAACCCGGCTACGGCCTTTATGACAGAGCGTTAGGTGCAATGTATATGGCGGGCATTTGGGAAACATTGGAGAAGGAGAGTAAATAATGAAATTACCATTTAATGTTGATTTAAGTGATAAGGTTGCTGTTGTTACAGGTGCAGGCGGTGTTTTATGCTCAATGTTTGCAGAGGCCTTGGCTTTATCGGGTGCAAAGGTAGCACTTTTAGACCTCAACGAAGAAGCCGCAAAAGCTGCAGCAGATAAAATTGTAAATGGTGGCGGAGTAGCAAAAGGCTATGCCTGCAATGTGCTTGACAAGGAAAGCCTTGAAAACGTACACCAAGAGGTTCTTGCAGATTTTGGCAAGTGCGATATCTTAATTAATGGTGCAGGCGGAAACAACCCAAAAGCTACTACTGATGATGAATATTTTTCTAATGAGAATATCGGCAAAGTTAAAACATTCTTTGACCTTGATAAAAGCGGGGTAGAGTTTGTGTTTAATCTAAACTTCCTCGGAACTCTGCTTCCAACGCAGGTTTTTGCTCAGGATATGTTAGAAAGCGAGGATGCCAGCATAATAAATATTTCGAGCATGAACGCATACACACCTCTTACAAAAATCCCTGCATATTCTGGTGCTAAGGCTGCGATTTCGAATTTTACACAGTGGTTGGCGGTTCATTTTTCAAAAACAAATATAAGAACTAACGCAATTGCACCGGGATTCTTTGTAACAAAGCAAAATGAAAAGCTTCTCTTTAATAATGACGGCACACCAACACCAAGAACCGGAAAAATTTTAGCAGCAACTCCAATGAGCAGATTTGGCAAGGCGGAGGAGCTTGTTGGTACACTTCTGTTTTTGGTTAATAAAGATGCCTCAAGCTTTGTAAATGGTGTTGTAATACCTGTTGATGGAGGGTTTTCTGCATATAGCGGAGTATAATAAAATTATTTTTTGTTGCTATCCGTAAATATATGAAGATGAATAAAAAATATTATTGAAAAAAGTAAAAAACTGGTATATAATAGTTGTGTAGTTTTTTACAAAACAAAAAATATGGAGGTATATTATGAAAAAGTTTGTAGCAATTTTATTAGTATTGGCAATGGCATTTGGCCTTGTTGCCTGTGGTGGAGCCGCAGGAACAAGGATGACAATGGGTACAGGTGGTACATCAGGTACATATTATGGTTACGGCGGTGTTCTCGGACAGTATATCAAGAATAACGCGGCAATTAATGTAACAGTTGTTTCAACAGATGGTTCTAAGGCAAACATTCAGGGAATTGATGCAGGAAACTACCAGTTAGGTACAGTTCAATCAGATGTTATGTCTTATGCATGGGAAGGTACACGTTCTTTTGCAGAAGAAGGAAAAACAGACTCATTCCGCACTGTTGCAGGACTTTATGCAGAAGCAGTTCAACTCATTACAATGGACCCTGAAATCAAGTCAGTTGCAGACTTAAAGGGCAAGGCAGTTTCTATTGGTGCTCCGGGTTCGGGTGTTTATTTTAACGCTATTGACGTTTTAAATGCTGCAGGTCTTAAAGAAAATGATATCAAAGCACAGTATCAGTCTTTTGCAGACAGTGCAGATGCTCTAAAGGATGGAAAAATAGATGCGGCATTTATAGTGGCAGGACCTCCTACACCTGCGATTACAGAGCTTTGTACAACAAACGATGCGTATTTAGTACCTATCGATGGAGAAATAGCCAAAAAGCTTATTGCAGAATGTCCCTTCTACACAACATACACAATCCCTGCAGGTACATATGAGGGACAGACAGAGGATGTTGTTACAGTAACAGTTAAGGCTACTTTAATTGTAAGTGCTTCTGCAACAGAAGACGATGTTTATAAATTAACGGCAGCGATTTTTGATAATATCGAAGCAATTTCAGCAGAAAATGCGAAGGGAGCAGAGTTGAGTCTTGAGAATGCAACTGATGGACTTACAGTTCCATTCCACGCAGGTGCTGCTAAATACTTTGCAGAAAAAGGCATTACAGTAGCAGTTGATTAATTAAAGCAAACCGTATGACTGCGGCGTTAAATCGTCGCAGTCATTTTAGCAAATGCCCAAGGAG
>JAZOCK010000061.1:0-3391 GCA_045596445.1 Congzhengia sp.
GAAATGGGCGTTTGTCAGTGATTTTGCAAGGCTTAAGATAATTTATGATAACGGCGGAATTTATTTAGATACCGATGTTGAGCTTATAAAGCCTATTGATGATTTGCTGGAGAATAAAGGTTTTATGGGGTTTGATGAAAAAGGTATTGTTGCAACGGGACTTGGTTTTGGTGCAGAAAAAGGAAACGAGATAATCGGAGAGTTTTTAAAAGACTATGATGATATACCGTTTATCTTGGAAGATGGTAGCTTTGACCTTACACCTTGTCCTGACCGAAATACAAATACCTTGATGCGGCTTGGTATGGATATTAAAAATACAAACCAAATTTTTATGGATATGGTTTTTCTTCCAAGAGAGTATCTTTGTCCGATGGATTATTATACAGGGAAAAAGACTATAACAAAAAACACATATTCCATACATCATTACAGCGCTTCATGGACGTCGGATGTAACAAAAAGAACAACTCGGATTAAAAGAATTATCGGTGTTAAGATGTATGACAAGCTGTATGGCAAGTTTTTGCATAAATTTAAGTGGTTGGAGTGGTAATATGCCTGAACAAATTATAAATAAAATTAAAAAGAGTATTTTGCCCCAGTGGAAAGTGTGCTTTATCTGGGCACTTATTATGGGACTTATTGCTCATTTATATAAAATTACAAATTGGCTTCCTAACTGGGACGGACTTGTTTTCAGATATGATGCGCAAAATATGATTTCGATGGGAAGATGGTTTCTCCCGGTAGTGTGTGCTCCAAGTTCTTTTTATGATCTGCCATTTATTGCAGGTCTTATGGCAATAATCTTTCACGGACTTGGTGCTGTATGCATCTCTACAATGTTTGGTGTCAGAAAAAATGTAACTGCAGCGCTTATAGGTGCATTGGTTGCCACATTCCCTACCGTAACATCTGTGATGATGTATAACTATGTAGCAGACGGTTATGCTCTTGCGTTCCTTTTTTCGTGTATTGCGGCTATGCTTATTACAAAAGATAAACCTTGCTATATTGGTTCTTTGGTATTGATAGCATTATCTGCAGGAATATATCAGGCTTACATAACAGTTACAATACTGTTGTTGCTTTTAAGTTTGATTTTGGAACTGATTTACAAGAATACAGATGTAAAAAAAGCAATATTTAAAAGCCTTAAGTTTTTACTGACAGGCGTTTTGGGTATGGCACTGTATTATTTGGTGATGACAGTTCTTCTTAAATTGACGGGAACAACACTTTTAGAGTATCAAGGATTTGACAATGCAACTTCGCTAAAAGGCATTGACATAGCAGGGGCATTATACACTATCAAAGAGTCTTTTATTAGTTATTTCTTTGATTTTTCTAAAGGAGCAAATGTGTTTGGCATAATAAACGCTATTGTGTTTGTTTTAACTTTTGTCTTATATTTGGCAGATGTGATAAAAAACAAGTTAGGTATTGCCAAAATCTTAATGCTGTGCATTTGTGTGTTTTTGTTACCTATTGGCGCAAGTGTGCTTAGCTTTATAAATAGTGGTATCGATTATCACAACCTAATGAAAATGGGATTTTTGGTATTTTATTTATTTATTATACTTCAATATGAAAAGTCAGAATATAAAAATAAAAAACTGACTGCTGTAAAGTCTTGGACGATACTTGGTATTGTGGTTTTGCTTGTCTTTAATCAGACAATCATTGCAAATGTCAGTTATCATAAACTGAATATGGCTTATGAAAAGTCGTATGGCACTTTAATCCGTATTGCAGACCGAATCGAACAGACCGAAGGTGCTATAAAATGTGATAGTATTTTAGTTTTGGGCAATCTTGCCGAAAGTGAGGCTTATAGCGCAGAGCTGCCACTTGATATGACGGGAACAACAGATGGCCATATTTTGAGAGCAGACGATGAAATAGTTGGTCAAAGTGTTTTATGCAGTGCATTAAATGATTATTGCGGAAAGAATTATAAGTTTATTTCAGGTGAAGAAAAATCAGAACTTCTGAAAAGAATTGATACAGACAGTTTAAATAACTGGCCTGCAAAAAATTCAATTTCAGTAGTTGATAATGTGATTGTAATAAAATTGGGAGATTAATATGATATATTTTTGTGCAGACGATTATGGTATATCCAAGGGTGCAAACAGTCGCATAGAAAATTGTCTTGAAAATGGGGTTTTAAACAAGGTTAGTGTTTTGCTAAACGGCGAAATATCGGATTTTAAACAGCGTTTATCAGACAACGATACGACACTTTCTTTACATATCAATTTGGTAGAGGGACGTCCGCTTTCCAATTTAAATGATGTTGATTTGCTGATATCGGATAACGGATACTTTAAGTATTCATTTGTTGGTTTGCTTTTCCTTTCTATGTCAAATAAAAGAAAGGAATTTGAAAAGCAAATTTATATAGAAATACAAAATCAGATTAAGTTTTGGAAAATGGCTATGGGCGAGAACACATCTATTTCAATAGATAGTCATCAGCACACCCATATGATACCCCTTATTTTCAAAATCTTAATGCGTGTGATTCGTGATGAAGGTTTGAATGTGTCAAGTATTCGTATTCCTGCAGAGCCGATTTTGCCATACATTTTTACACCATCGTTATATTTTGAATATAACCTCATAGGTTTGATAAAACAATGGCTTTTAAAAACCTTTGCCTTGGTAAACCGAAGGGAACTTGCAAAATCAAAAATACAATCTGCATATTTTATGGGAATTTTGTTTTCAGGTAAATTAAATGAATCGAGAATAAAAAAGTTACTTCCACATTACCTGAAACTTGCAAATAAATATAATAAAAATATTGAGATCGGATTCCATCCGGGATATATAAAAGACGGGGAGAAATTGCTTGACGGAAGCAGACAAGATTTTAGTAAGTTTTATTATTCTTCCTGGCGTAATACAGAGTACAATACACTTTTGAGTTTTAACTATGAATAAATGAAAGAAGGATTTGAAAATGTCCTACATTGATAGCGAGAAAGTTGACGAGAAAACAAGAGTAAAATTGGAAGCTTTAATCGAAAAGTCCTATTTGGGATATTGGAGAAAGAAAAGACTCTTTGATATATTCTTTGCGACGATAATTTTGCTTGGTTTTCTTCCGCTTATGATAATAATTGCGATTGTTATATGTATTGATGATCCAAGCGCAGGACCATTCTTTAAACAAAAAAGAGTGGGACGACATGGAGAGGAATTTTATATGTACAAATTCCGTACAATGCGCCCTAATGCAGAAGCACTTTTGGAGCAGTTGAAAGAAAAAGACGAAATGGAGGGGCCTGTTTTTAAAATTAAAGAAGATCCGAGAATAACAAGAGTAGGAAAAATTTTAAGAAAACTCTCTCTTGATGAATTGATGCAATTCTTTAACGTT
>JAZOCK010000062.1:0-49614 GCA_045596445.1 Congzhengia sp.
GTAAAGTAGAAAATGTACCAGGTAAAATAAAAAATTAAGGAGATGTTTAAAATGAAAAAATTATTAGTACTTATCTTAACATTAGCATTGGCGGTGACATGCTTTGTCGCTTGTAATGAGGCTCCTGCATCAACGGACGCTGAAAAATTAGTTATCGGCTACACAATTTACGAGCCTATGAATTTTATGGACGAATCAGGCAAGTTAACAGGCTTTGACACAGAATTTGCAGAAGCTGTATGTGAAAAGCTAGGCGTTACACCTGAATTTGTTGAAATCAACTGGGATACAAAATTTGTAACATTAGATTCTAAAAAAATCGACTGTATCTGGAATGGTATGACAATTTCAGACGAAGTAAAAGAAAACTGTGACGTTTCTAAAGCATATGTTAAAAATGCTCAGGTTGTAGTTATGGCAGATGATAAAATCGCAGATTTCAAAGACGTTGCTAGCATGAAGGGACTTAAATTTGTTGCAGAAGCGGGTTCAGCAGGTGAAGAGGCTATTAAAGAAAACGGTCTTGACGGCGACTACAACCCTGTAGCTGCACAGACAGATGCTTTAATGGCAGTAATGGGCGGTCAGGCAGACGCTTGCGTAATTGATATCACAATGGCAAAATCAATGACAGCAGACGGCACAAGCTACGACAAGCTTGGTTACTCTTTAGAGCTTACATCAGAAGAATATGGTATAGGCTTTAGAAAGGATTCTGACCTTACAGAAAAAGTAAATGCTATTATTGATGAATTAAATGAAGACGGTACACTTCCTGCACTTGCAGAAAAGTATGAGTTAAATCTTGCATTTTAATTAAAGAAACAAAAAAATAATACCTCACCCATAAGGCAGATATAAATCTGCCTTTTTGGGTGTTTAAATCAGAAAAGTAAAGGTAAAAATTATGTCAATGTTTATTACAGTAACGCTGAGCTTTTTAGAAGGCTTGTATACCACAATTAGAACATTTGCTCTTACACTTTTAATGGGGATGCCAATGTTTATTACAGTAACGTTGAGCCTTTTAGAAGGCTTGTATACCACATTTAAAATATTTGCTCTTACGCTTTTAATGGCGTTGCCATTAGGACTGATTATATCCTTTGGTTCAATGAGTAAAATAAAAATTATTAAATGGCCCATTAAGCTTTTAATATGGGTTATTCGCGGTACGCCTTTAATGCTTCAGCTGATTGTTTTTGGTTTTGGCCCCGGGCTTATCGGTATAGACGGAATGGACACCTTTCTTGCGGTAATGATAGCGTTTGTTTTAAACTATGCCTGCTATTTTTCAGAAATATTCCGTGGCGGTATAGAAAGCATACCAAAAGGACAATATGAAGCAGGTGCTGTTTTGGGACTTTCAAAAACGCAGATATTTTTTAAGATTATACTTATGCAGGTAGTAAAACGCATAATTCCGCCGATGAGCAACGAGTTTTTGACATTGGTTAAGGATACCTCTTTAGCAAACACAATAATGATATACGAAATAACCTGGAATGCAAAGAGATTTATGAATAGTGCACACATTTTATGGCCCTTGTTTTATTCGGGTGTATTCTATCTTGCATTTTGCGGAATACTTACACTAATATTTGGCTATATTGAGAAAAAGCTCGATTATTACAAAGGTTAGGGGGTACGATTATGGCAATTCTGGAGATTAAAAATTTAACAAAAAGCTTCGGTAAAACTGAAGTGCTAAAGGGCGTAGACTTCACTATGGAAGAAGGCGAGGTAGTATCTATAATCGGCTCTTCTGGCAGTGGCAAAACTACCTTTTTAAGATGTATAAATTTTTTAGAAAGAGCAGACAGCGGTGTTGTCATTTGTGACGGTGACGTTATTTTTGACGGAAATTCACAAAAAAGCTTAACGCCTAAGGAAATAAGAGAAAAGCAGTCCAAGTTTGGTTTTGTTTTTCAGCAGTTTAATCTCTTTCCACAATACAATGTTATAGAAAATATAACACTTGCTCCCAAACTTTTAGCTCGTGAAAGGCCTGATTTTAAAGAGAATAAAAAGAAAATTTTTAAAGAAATTGAAGAATATTCAATGAATCTTTTAGAACAATCAGGATTACTCGACAAAATCCATAACTACCCATGCGAGCTATCAGGCGGTCAGCAACAGCGTGTGGCAATATGCAGAGCTTTGGCGATGAAGCCTAAAATTATGTTGTTTGACGAGCCGACATCAGCTTTAGACCCTGAGATTACAAACGAGGTTTTAAAGGTTATAAAATCTGTTGCAGACCTGGGTATGACGATGATTATAGTAACTCACGAAATGAATTTTGCGAAGAATATTTCCGACAAGGTTATATTTATGGATGGCGGAGTTATTGCAGAGGCAGGAACTCCCGAGCAGATTTTTGCAAATCCTCAAAATCCGAGAACAAAAGAGTTTATAACGGGATTTTCACAAACTACGGAGGTGGGCATATGAAGTTAGATGAGGATTTAAAGATTTTATCTGATGCGATTTTATCTTTAGAGAATCTTGAAGAATGTAAAAAATTCTTAACGGACTTATGCACTGTGCGTGAAATTTCCTCGATGGCACAAAGAATTACTGTTGCAAAGCTTTTACGCGACAAAAAAACCTTTACAGAAATTGAAAAAGCTACGGGAATGTCTTCTGCTACAATCGCAAGAGTAAACAAGGGTGTACAATATGGTGCGGACGGATATTCATTAGTATTAGATAAAATAGATAGATAAACGGGCTGTAGTAGCGATACGAACAAACCCCTCCTCCCGACGTACTCCTGTATGCCGTCGGGCAGCACAAAGCAAAGCCTTGGTTGAGTTTGTTCATTCTGTATCTTTTTCTGCCCGTCGAAAAAACGAGGTTGCAGTAAAATTATTTTACTGCAACCTCGTTTTTGTATTAATACTTAATGTGAATATTCTGTGTTTCAGGAATCCATGTAACCTCACAGCCTAAGCTTGTTGCAACACTGCGAACGGGAATCATTGTCACACCATCAAGCAGAACGGGTGCGGCAGTCACCGACTGGGGAGTTCCGTTTACAAAGCTTATTTTACTTCCAACTGTTACCATAATCTGATTTCTGTTTAGATTAATACTCACTCTTTTAGTTTTGTCATCCCAACTGATTTTGCCGCCCATATACTCAACCACATCGCGAAGAGGTACCATAGTTACGCCATCAATAAGCTTAGGGATAGCGGACAATTTCTTTGCATCGTTAAGCCTTAGTGCGTAAGGGCTTCCTATTTTCATCGAGATGCAATCCTTGTCAGTAGGAAATGTCGGAATATTGCCAACATCTGCAACATCGATAATTTCTTCGTATGTACCTATTGAGGTGTCTTCCTCCACTAATGACGGGGCATTGCCGTTCGTTGTTGCTTGTGCGGGATTTGTAGGAAGTACAATCTCTTCATTTTTATAATTTTTGGTATCTAAGGTCAAAAAGCCGTAAGATATGCCGTCCGTCGAATAAAACGCTCTTCCGTTTCTGTATTCTCCGCAATCTAAAAAGACAGGCGGAACAAGCTCTTTTCCCTGCTCATCTATATAACCCCAGAGATTGTCTTTAAAAACTCTTGCAACGCCGTCTGTAAAGCTGTAACAAAAATCATACTCCAGCTTTAAAATCCAATCACCTTTGCTGTTGATATATCCGCTGATATCCCCGGATTTTGCAGGAAAGCGACCGCTTTTATCACAAGTGCCTATGTAGTCAAAGGTAAACGGCGAGGTTCTTTTGCCGTTTGTATCAATTATACCGTAGCCGCTTTCAAGCGAGCAGACAGCAAAGCCACCGGTAAAATCGCTTGCATAATTATATGTAGGAGTAATTTTATATACGCCATCGCCTGTGATATATCCCCACTTTTCGCCGAATTTTACCGAAGCCAGTCCGTCGTGGAAATCTAACCCCATATCAAACTGAGGAGCTATGATGATATTTCCGTCTGTATCGCAGTAGCCGTAGCGACCATCCGATACACCGCAAATCATACCTTCACTTAACTTAAATGAATAGTCAAACGGCGAAACAAGTTTTATTTCGCCCAAACGATTTATGTATGCGTATTTATTATCTGCCGTTAAGACACGAGCAAGGTCACCTGAAAAATTTTCTGCTTTTTGGAACTGATAAGGAATTTTTAAATCGCCTGAAACAGAAATATACCCCCACAAGCCATTCTGCTTTGCAGGAATAAGTTCATCTGTAATTTCGCCCATTGCTTCCCAATTGTAGTCTGTTAAAAGATATCCGTTCGTGTCGCAAATGGCCCAAAGAGAATCCTTTGAAACTTTTGTCACATTACTGTAGAAAGAATCAGCCATATTGTAAACAGGCTCTCTCATAACTACATATCCGCTCTCGGCGGTTACTGAATATATAGATAAAATGCTAACTATAGCAATTAAAATCAAGGAAATAACTTTTTTCATAAAATTTGCCCCCCTTTTTGTTTTAAATTTAAGCGGCAAAAGACCAAAAAATAAGCCTTTTTTCTGTTCACATTCTGTGACACCTTCTATTTTATACTATTTTTTATTAAATTTCAATAAAATATACAAAAAAAACTATGATTTTTACAATTTTAGTGATATAATAACATCGAAGGATTATAAGGTTTAGGAGGAAAGTGCTTTGAGCGAAATAATTACAGTAAAAAGCAAAGAGGATTATGAAAAATTAAATGTCGCAGCCGAAGCTATAAAACGGGGCAAGCTTGTAGCATTTCCTACTGAAACAGTATATGGCTTGGGAGCAAACGCACTTGACGAAGAGGCAGTAAAGTCAATATTTTTGGCAAAGGGGCGTCCGCAGGATAATCCGTTAATTGTGCATATTGCAGAAAAAAGCGATATCTTTTCACTTGTAGTTTCAGTACCCGAGGCAGCAACAAAAATTTTAGACAACTTAACCCCCGGACCTATAACAATTATTCTAGAAAAAAGCGACATCGTGCCGCTAACTGTTACTGCAGGCGGAAAAACGGTTGCAATAAGAATTCCCGAGTCTGAAATCGCAAGAGAGCTTATAAAAAGAGCGGGCGTGCCTGTAGCCGCTCCATCTGCAAACACATCGGGAAAACCCAGCCCCACCAAAGCAAAGCACGTCTATGAGGATTTGTCGGACAAGGTGGAATATATTATTGACGGAGGGGCTTGCAGAGTAGGTCTTGAATCTACTGTTTTAGATTTAACAGTCACCCCGCCTCAAATTTTACGCCCGGGCGGTGTAACACACGAGGAACTGAGTATGCTTATAGGCGAAGTCGTCGGTTATAAAAACGGCGATAATATGCAGACCTCACCAAAAAGTCCCGGTATGAAATACCGCCACTATGCACCTAGAGCAAAAATGACAGTTTATCAGGGTGTTGCCTGCAGAAAAGAAATAGAAAAAGCAATAAATTCTTACAATAAAGAAAAAATATATATACTTACCGCAGGAAAAGCCTCTTATCAAAACGTTAAAACTATAAACTGTGGCGAAACTCCTGAGGAATACTCCAAAAATCTTTTTGACGCACTAAGATGTGCTGACGGCGATGGGGCAGATATAATTTTTGCGGAGCTTCCTTTTGAGGCAGGCGGAATTGCTACCGCCCTTTTTAACAGAATTTATAAATCGTGCGGAGGCAATGTAAAATTATGCAAATAGTTGAATTTGAACCCAGACATTTGCAAGATATTTTAGAAGTGGAACGAGAATGTTTTTCTTCCCCCTGGAGTGAAAAAATGTTTAAAGAAGAGATTTCGGGCAAGTTTTCTCACTATTGCGTTGCAGAGATAGACAACCACGCCATAGGATATATGGGAATGTGGTGTTTGTCGGGAGAGGGGCATATAACAAATGTGGCAATCGCATCTAATCACCGCAGAAAAGGCTATGCCAAAGCACTTATTTCCCATTTTATCAACATCGCAGAAAAAGAAAACTTAGAATTTATGACTCTGGAGGTAAGAGCGTCAAATGTTGCCGCTATTGCCCTTTATAAGTCGTTTGGCTTTGAACAGGTCGGAATCCGCAAAAGATACTACGAAAATGTGGAGGACGCATATCTTTTAACTAAATTTTTTAAAGTATAATTGGAGCGAAAATATGGACAAGCTTATTTTATCAATTGAATCCTCGTGTGACGAAACGTCTGCTGCTGTAACAAAAAACGGAAGAACGGTTTTGTCAAACGTCATCTCGTCGCAGATAGATATCCATAAAAAATTCGGCGGAGTTGTACCGGAGGTGGCTTCACGAAATCACATTTTAAACATTTCTTCAGTAGTAGATGAAGCTATGAAGGAAGCACAGGTAACCTATAAGGACTTGTCTGCAGTAGCAGTAACGTATGGCCCCGGTTTAATTGGTGCTTTGCTTGTTGGCGTGTCATATGCAAAGGGTGTGGCGGCGGCACATAAGCTGCCACTGGTTCCGGTCAATCACATTCACGGGCACATTGCGGCAAATTATATTACCCACAAGAATTTAGAACCGCCCTTTGTGTGCTTAGTGGCATCAGGCGGTCACAGTCATATACTCTACGTTCGTGATTATATGGATTTTGAAATTTTAGGAAGAACTCGTGACGATGCCGCAGGTGAGGCGTTTGACAAGATAGCACGTGTTATCGGCTTGGGTTACCCCGGAGGTCCTAAAATAGAGGCACTGGCACGTTCGGGAAATCCTGAGGCTATGAAATTTCCAAGAGTAGAATTTGAAAATGCACCATATGATTTCAGCTTTAGCGGTGTTAAGACCTCGGTTATAAATTTTTTGCACAATGCCGGACAAAAGGGAGAAGATATAATTCCTGCTGACATTGCTGCAAGCTTTCAGGTGGCAGTAACTGATGTTTTGGTTGCTCATACAATCCGTGCGTGCCTTGACAAAAATGTAAAAAAGGTAGTTTTAGCAGGAGGTGTAAGTGCAAACGGAGCATTAAGAGAGGCGTTTTTACAAGCCGCGAACGAAAATCATTTAGAGCTTTACTATCCTCAGCCTATCCTCTGCACAGACAATGCGGCAATGATTGGATGTGCAGGTTATTATAAATTTTTAAAAGGAGAGTTTGCTGACTCAAGCTTAAACGCAGTCGCAAATTTAAAACTTTAAAAAACATCTCCGAAAGGAAGTGCAATATGGAAAATAAAGAAAATCTAACCCAAGAGCCCATAGAAAGTGGCGAAATCTCCCCTGAGGAAACTGCAAAAAGAGCTGCAGTAGCACAGATGGAGAATATTTTTGAAAAGGTCGAGGCATACAAAGCAGAAGAAAAGCCGATGCCGGATGCAGACGAAAAAACCGTAACCCCCGAAAACAATACGACAGAAATCGAAATGCTTACTCACACGACATTGACTGACGAGGAAAAGGAAAAGCTTGATGCTGAGTATGAGGAGCAGATAAAAAGAAAAAACCGCTCACTTTTTATTCGTGCAATTTTAGCAGTTTTGGTTGTAGCGGTGGTTATGTTTGGCGGATATTTAGCGGTGGATGTTATGCCAAGAAGCATAGAGGGTACAATTGTTATCACAATTCCGCAGGGTGCAAGCACTGGCAGAGTTGCAAAAGAGCTTAAACAGAACAACCTGATTCATTCGGAGTTTTTCTTTAAGGTTGTGTCGCGTATCAGCGGAATGGACGGCAAATATAACTACGGGAAATTTGAAATTGCAAAAGCAGGTGGGTATAGTAAAATTTTTAAGACTCTGACTTCTCCGGGCAATGTAATCGAGAGCATAAGAGTAACCATCCCTGAGGGCTATGAAATTTATAAGGTTGCGGATTTGCTTGAAGAAAAGGGATTAATTGATAAGGATAAATTTTATTATTTAATTGACAACGGAAATTTTGATTACGACTTTATTAAGGATATTCCGCAAAGGGAAATGAGACTGGAGGGATATTTGTTCCCTGATACTTACGATTTTGTGCCAAATGATGAATATGGCATAATTAACGAGATGCTTAAGCGTTTTGAAGAGATTTACTCAAAATACAGGACAGAAATTGAAGGCTCGTATCTTAATATGGACCAGTTTATAACCTTGGCTTCCATTATTGAACGAGAGGCGGGCTCGGCAGATAAGCACCTTGTGTCAAGCGTGTTTCACAACAGACTGGCAAGCAACGAATACCCTTATCTTCAGTCATGTGCGACTGTGCAGTATGTTTTAAAAGAGAGAAAACCGGTGCTTTCGCTGGATGACACAAAAATTGACAGTCCCTATAACACATATATAAATAAGGGGCTTCCTATCGGGCCTATTGCATCTCCCGGTGAGGCGTCAATAGAGGCAACGCTAAATCCGGCAAATACAAATTATTACTTCTTTGTTATGGGAAGTGACGGAGAGCATCACTTCAGTACAACGTTTAATGAGCACATAAATGAAAAAAACAATTAAAAATAGCCCAAAAGAAAGTAAGAGCTGTAGCATTATGCTACAGCTCCTTATTTATCTATTATCTTACATCATCTAAGGTCTTTATCTGGTCGTGGGTTATTGGCTTCCAGCTGAGGTCGCGTGAGAAAAGTGCCACAAATGTAATCGGAATATACGAAAACATAAATATTGGGAATGTAAACGTATATAGGATTTTTTTAGAAATGGGTGCATAAATTTTATCCCATTCGCTTATTGTTGACACGACACCGATACCAAGTAACATAAAGTATGAATTAATACCTGTATCAAAAAGCGTTCTGAAAATTACCGTCAAATCGAGGCGTAACACCAAGCCTAAAATTGTAAAGGCTAAAAGCACGAAGCCTGAAATGATTGTAAGCATTAAAGGTATCATGGTGGACACTGCCAGGTCAAAGCACGCAAAACCACCGCCTGTAAAGATACCGCGTACCATCTTAAAGAAGTACTTTCTTGTGAGTTGCATCGAGCCTTTGGTCCATCTCGTTCTCTGACGCCAGGACTGAGAGAACAAAACAGGTTGCTCGTCATATAAAACTGCCTTGTCACAGTAAGCAATTGTTTCGCCATCTAAGACCTGTTGCAATGAGAATTCAATGTCCTCAGTGAGTAAAAAGAACTTCCAACCGCCGATTCTGTCCAATATTTCGTGATGAACTAAAAAGCCTGTTCCTGAAATGGCACAGCTCGTATTCATAATTGTTCTCGGATGGTTTAAAAATCTTGATTCCCTTAAATACCACAAAGAACCGCCCGCAGAAACCCAGCTTGAACTGTAATTTTTAGTATTTCTGTAGCTTGTTAAAATTCTGTGGCCGTTTGAAAACATTTTGTTCATTTCGGCAATGTAATTCTCGTCTAAAAGATTGTCTGCATCAAATACAAAAAAGCCTTCGTATTTATTGTCAGGAAATTCTTTTTTTATAAGGTTCAAGGCATAGTCCAAAGCATAGCCTTTGCCGATTTTCTTTTTATCAAAACGCTCAATAACGTGGTAAGCACCAGCCTCACGGGCAACTTTTGCAGTGTTGTCTGTGCAGTTGTCTGCAATAACGAAAATGTCAATAAGCTCCGACGGGTAGGATTGCCCTTTGATGCTTGCGATTAGATGCGGTACGACCTTTTCTTCATTTCTGCCGGGTATCAAAACGGCATATTTACACATCTTCTTTGCTTTGTATTTTCTCGCACCTTTTAAAAACGGGATAAATATATATACAAACTGATAACCAATACAAGCTACAAACACCAGTGCAAAAACATAATTAAGGTAGCGAACAATATCAAGATTTATCATATTTTTATTCTCCCCAAAACATCTTTTATACATAATCTGCTACTTATCATAATACTATAACAAATCACTTTTGTCAATAATGAGATTTTTAAAAAGATATCACAATTTTGATAAAAAATCTAGACAAATACCCACAAAAAATATATAATATTAATTAAGCCAAATTAGGCAGAGTAGGACCTGACGCGTTAAGTGGCAAACGAACGGGAAGTTGTCGTTTGCACGAAAAGCAAATTTGCTTGCGGTGTCATTTCCGCATTCCGCTGCTGCAAATGATATCAAGCATTCTTTTGCGGCAAAATGTGAAAGGATGATTGATATGAAAAAGCAAAACGGCAAAATACTTGCCTATGGTGCGATTTTGATTGCACTAAACATTGTAATGACGAGGCTTCTGTCAATAAACATAGGACCTGTCAGGATTGGATTTAATTTTTTGCCCATAGCACTAGGCTCTTTTTTGTTCGGACCTTGGCTGGGTGCAATATTTGCACTTGTTGCCGACGTCTTAGGACAACTCTTAACGGGCGGAATGCCCTGGCTGGGTTTTTGTATAAACACGGCAATTTACGGAATATCGTTCGGCTTGTTTTTTTATAAAAAGCCCGTTACCACATATCGTTTAATTGTGTGTATTGTGTTGCAGGCGGTAATAGTTGACGCACTTTTAGGCTCTTTGTGGTTTTATCACTATATGGGAACACCGTATATATCCGCACTTTTGATGCGGGGCGTTAATGCACTGTGTATGATTCCTGTAAAAATTATTGTAATTAAGTATGTCTGGAAATATTTAGGAGAAAGATTAAAAGTATGATTTATCTTGATAATGCGGCTACAACAAGACCCTATGACGAGGTCATAGAGGTTATGAATGAAATGAATAAAAGCTTTTATGCCAACCCATCATCTATGCACTTAGCGGGCTATATGGCAGAAAAAAAGCTTGCTGATGCTAAAGCCACCCTCCTTGACTCGATAGCTGCAAGGTCGGGGGAATTTATATTTACCTCAGGCGGAACAGAGAGCAATAACCAGATATTTTTCGGAACGCTAAAAAACGCAATCAAGAGAAAACCGCATATTATAACCTCTGAAACAGAGCATCCGTCTGTTTTAGAGCCTGTAAAATTTTTAGAAAGCTTAGGTTGCGAGGTGACTTATATCGCCCCGAATGAGTACGGTGTTATTTCTGCAGAAAGTGTGGCAGAAGCTGTTCGCGACAACACGAAAATTGTGTCTGTTATGGCGGTAAACAACGAAACTGGGGCAATTAATCCAATTGCAGATATCGTAAAAAAGGTAAAGGAAAAAAACCCCGAAATTATAGTCCATTCCGACTGTGTTCAGGCAATGGGTAATATTAAAATTTCAGTTGATAAATGGGGCATTGATGCGGTGTCACTCTCAGCCCATAAAATCTGCGGACCAAAGGGTGTTGGCGGGCTTTATATTCGTGATAAGGTGAGAGTTTTACCTTTTATACTGGGCGGACATCAGCAAAAAAATCTTCGCTCAGGCACAGAGAATCTGCCGGGTATCGTAGGTTTTGCAAAAGCCTCAGAAATAATGAACAAAACCTTTAATCAAAAAATCGCAGACCTGTATGTACTAAAAGAAGCGATTATAGACAGGCTCTCATCTTATGAGGGCATTAAAATAAACAATGCAGGCACACAGTATTCGTCGCATATTATAAGCATAAGAGTACAAAACGTCCGTGCAGAAGTAATACTTCACGCGTTAGAGGCTTATGACATTTGCGTTTCGGCGGGTTCTGCCTGCTCAACAAACAAGCCTGCACCGTCACACGTATTAACTGCACAGGGCTTTTCTAAAAAGCATATTGAAGAAACTATAAGAGTGAGCCTTAGTGTATATAATACGATAGACGAGGTAAATGCTTTTTGTGATATTTTAATTAAAGAAGCAGAAAAACTATCACGGTTTACACGTGTTTAGAACAGGAGTAGAAAATGAGGATTTTAACAGTCGGTGATGTTGTAGGCGACAGAGGAACTGACGCGGTTTTAGACAATTTAGATGCGATTAAGAGAAAATATAATATTGACTTTTGCATTATAAATGCAGAAAACGCCTGCTCTGCCAACGGCATTACGAGAAAAAAAGCCGAAGCATTGTTAGATGCAGGTGCAGATGTTTTAACTTTGGGAAATCACACCTTCAGGCAAAGGGACGCATATTCTTTACTTTCTCACAACGAGCGAGTAATCCGTCCGATTAACTACCCGCCCGAAACAGTGGGACAAGGTGTGACAGTTGTTACAAAAAACAATGTCAGAATAGCAGTTTTTAACGCTTTGGGCAGAGTTTATCTGGAAAACGTAGATTGCCCGTTCAGAACACTAAAATCAGCAATAGAAAAAACAGATGCAGACATTAAAATAGTAGATTTTCATGCAGAGGCAACAAGTGAAAAACGTGCGATGGGTTTTTTTTTAGACGGTCTTGTGTCTGTTGTTTTCGGTACTCATACACACGTGCAGACGGCAGACGCACAGATTTTGCCTCGTGGCTGTGGCTACATTACCGACATCGGTATGTCAGGACCGCACCATTCGTGTCTGGGTGTAGACAAGCAGATTGTAATTGACAGATTTGTGAATTGCAACCAACAGAGATTTGAATTTGCAGACTCTTCTGCATCTATTTGCGGTGCTGTGTTCACTGTAAATGAAAATAGCGGAAAATGTGAGGCGGTCGAAAATTTTACCATTTTGCCGGGAGAGAAAATATGACAAAGCAAGAAATAAGGCAAAACCTCCTGTCCCTGCGTAAAAATGTCACAGAGCGTGAAAGGAAGGACCTTTTAATAGCCACACGGCTTTTGTCGCAGGAATTTTATAAAAATGCTAAATCTGTTATGACATACATCTCATATAATGGAGAGGTCGACACGTTAGGGCTTATAGACAAGATGCTTTGTGACAAAAAAATTCTCTCAGCACCAAAATGTGTCACAGAGTGTGACATAGAGGCGAAAATGTTCAGCAGTTTACAGGAATTAAAGCAGGGCAAATATGGAATTTTAGAGCCAAAAGGCTTAACTGCCAGGGATTTAGATTTAATAATAGTGCCGGGAGTTGCATTTAACGAAAAGCTCCACAGAATTGGCTATGGTGCGGGGTACTATGACAGATTTTTAAGAGGAAAAAAAGCTATAACTGTCGGGCTTTTCTACGAAATGCAGAGAGCAGACTTTGCAGAAGAAGAAAATGACGTAGGTCTGGATTATATAATAACAGAAGAAAAAATTTACAGCAAGGGACTGATTTAAATGATGGATATTTTTTTAGAATATCTTGTTAAAAAAAATTCAAAGGAGGACGCTCTGATAAGATTTTTAATAAAAATCTTATGCGGTGTGGTTTTGCTTGCCAGCTTTTACCTTTTAGGTATGGTATTTTTTCAATTTATGTGGCTGATACCAATAATATGGGGCGGTGCAATCTATGGAACAGTTCTGCTTTGCCGTAATTTTTCAATAGAATATGAGTACATTTTTACAAATGGACAGCTTGATATTGACATAATAAAAGGAAAATCCAGAAGAAAAAGCTTAATTTCTGTTTCTTGCAGGAATATCGAATATATGGCACCGCTAACCTCACAGAACGAGCCTGAAAGAAAAGAAATTAACGCTATCTATGACGAGCGTCGTCGCGGAAAATATTATCTTGATTATACACTTAATGGTGAGAAAATAAGGCTTTTATTTCAGCCGCCTGAAAAAATCCTTGAAAATATGAAAAAGTACAACCCAAGGAATATAAACCTATGATAGATGAAATTATTAAGTATTTAATAGAAAACAACATAACAGTCGCTACTGCAGAATCCTGCACCGCAGGGCTGATTTCTGCACGAATAGGGGATTTTAGCGGAGTATCGGAGATTTTTTTCGAGGGGTATGTTACATATAGTAACGAAGCAAAGGAAAAAAATCTGGGTGTTCCTCATGAATTACTGCAAACCTACGGTGCGGTAAGCGAGCAGGTTGCTTATGCTATGGCTTCAGGTGTGTGTGAAAAAACAGGAGCACAATTGGGACTTTCCTCAACGGGCATCGCAGGTCCTACCGGCGGAACTGACAAAAAACCCGTAGGACTGGTTTATATGGGAGTTTGCCTTGACGGAAAGACTACTGTTGTGAAAAAGATTTTTTCAGGCGACAGAACCGCGGTTCGCAATCAAACCGTAGAAGAAATTTTTAAAGAAGTTAAAAAACGATTACAAATATAAAATAATCCTTGACAAAAAATCAAATTTTCTGTATAATTTAATCGAACAAATGTTCTAAGGAGGGATACATATTGGCTAAAACAGTTACAAACGCAAAGGCTGAAATCGATAAAGATAAGAAAGAAGCATTAGACGCAGCTCTTTTGCAGATTGAAAAAAACTTCGGTAAGGGCTCTGTTATGAAGCTCGGCGAACGTGCCCATATGCAGGTAGAGGCACTTCCTACAGGTGCTCTGTCGCTTGACTACGCATTGGGTATCGGAGGGCTTCCTAAGGGCAGAATTATAGAAATTTACGGACCTGAATCTTCAGGTAAAACAACAGTAGCACTCCACGTTATAGCAGAAGCACAAGCTCGTGGTGGTGAGGTTGCATTTGTTGATGCAGAGCACGCACTTGACCCGGCTTATGCTAAAAAGCTTGGTGTAAACGTCGAAGAGTTGATTGTTTCTCAGCCTGACACAGGTGAGCAGGCTTTAGAAATCGCAGAAATGCTCGTTCGCAGTAACGCAATTGATGTAATAGTTATTGACTCAGTTGCAGCACTCGTTCCAAAATCTGAGATTGAGGGCGAAATGGGCGATTCTCACGTAGGACTTCACGCCAGACTTATGAGCCAGGCGTTAAGAAAATTGGCAGGTGTAATTGCAAGAACAAACACCATTGCTATATTTATTAACCAGTTGCGTGAAAAGGTTGGGGTAATTTATGGAAATCCCGAGGTTACGACGGGCGGTCGTGCGTTAAAGTTCTATGCATCTGTTCGTATGGACGTAAGAAAGCAGGAGCTAATCAAGCAAGGCACAGATGTTATAGGTGCCCGTACAAAGGTTAAAATAGTTAAAAATAAGGTTGCTCCCCCGTTTAAAGAGGCGGAATTTGACATTATGTACGGTGAGGGCATTTCAAAAATAGGATGTATCTTAGATATTGCCGTAGCAACGGGCATTGTGCAAAAAGGCGGTGCCTGGTATAGCTACGAGGAAGAGCGAATCGGTCAGGGCAGAGAAAATGCTAAGCAGTTCCTAAAGGAACACCCTGAAATATTAGAAAAAATTGAAGAAGAAGTAAGGGATATCTTATTTAATGAAGCAGGAGCGACGCCTGATATAGAGCTGACAGAGGAATAAAAAACAAACAAGTAAAAAGGAGCGGTGGCCAAATTTGATATACACCCCAAAAGCCAGACACTTTTAGAGGTGCATATCAATTGCTACAGCCCTTTTTTATTATTGTAAAATCCTTTTTAATCCTTAGTTAAAATTTGCTTAATTATCGCCTGAAGGTTGTTAATTTCAGAATTTGCCTCGTAAAGACGATATTTCGTTCTGTCTAAGGATAACGCAAGCTCACGCCAGGTCGGAGCGTCATAGAGCTTTTTTTCTAAAAAGTCGCAAAGCTTTACTAATATTTTTCGCATATTAATCTCTCCTTTCGTAAATATACTAGCATAAAAAAGTGTGAAATTGTGTGCAAAGCGTACCTGTCGGGCAATTTTTAATTTTTCATACTTAATCGCTTTACAAAAATCGATACATATGATAAAATTTAAACTGGTGGCCAAGGGCACAACTTATTTAAAAGGCAGGTTTTTTTAGTGTTTAAAATAGTGAGAAAAAAACAACTTAATCCGACTGTTACACTAATGGAAATATATGCCCCGTTAGTTGCAAAAAAAGCTCTACCGGGACAATTTATTATATTAAGAGTTGATGAAAACGGAGAGCGAATTCCGCTCACAATAGCAGATTACAACAGAGTTGACGGCACAGTTACAATTATTTTTCAGATTGTCGGTGCGACAACCGCATTGCTCAATCAAAAGAACGAAAATGAATTTATACAGGACTTTGTAGGTCCGTTAGGCCGTGCAACTAATACCGACGGACTTAAAAAAGTTGCAGTTGTCGGCGGTGGAGTTGGCTGTGCAATAGCTTATCCTGTTGCTAAAAAGCTACACGAGAACGGTTGTGAGGTACACGCCATAGTCGGCTTTAGAAACAAGGATTTACTGATACTTGAAGAAGAGTTTAAAACCGCCAGTGACAAGCTTATAATTATGTCAGATGATGGCTCGGCAGGAGAAAAAGGTCTTGTTACTGATGCTTTAAAGAAGCTTATTGACGAAGGTGAGCAATATGACGAGGTTGTTGCAATCGGTCCTTTGGTTATGATGAAGTTTGTATCAAAGCTTACAAAGGAATATGGTATTAAGACCATAGTTTCAATGAACCCAATAATGATTGACGGCACAGGAATGTGTGGCGGCTGTCGACTCACTGTTGGCGGTGAAACAAAATTTGCCTGTGTTGACGGTCCTGAGTTTGACGGACATTTGGTTGATTTTGATGAGGCGATAGACAGAGCCTCTATTTATAAAGAGTTTGAACACGAGAAAAAATGCAATCTCTTTAAAAAGGAGATAAACTAATATGCCTAATATGTCATTAGTTAAAAATCCAATGCCACATCAAGAGGCAGAGGTCAGAAATAAAAATTTTAAGGAGGTAGCTTTAGGCTATACACCTGAAGCTGCCATCGACGAGGCAAAAAGATGCCTGAACTGTAAACACAAGCCATGTATTAGCGGTTGCCCGGTTGGGATAGACATTCCTTCATTTATTGAGCGGGTAGCTGAGGGCGATTTTGAGAGTGCCTACGATATTATTACAAAGTCAAGCTCATTGCCTGCTGTTTGCGGAAGAGTTTGCCCTCAGGAAACGCAGTGTGAAAAGAAATGTGTTCGCGGAGTTAAGGGCGAGCCTGTTGCAATCGGTCGACTTGAGCGGTTTGTGGCAGACTACCACAACGAAAATATAACATCTGCCCCCGTTAAGCCCATATCTAACGGTCACAGAGTTGCGATTGTCGGCTCAGGCCCTTCCGGCCTTGCGTGTGCAGGCGATTTGGCTAAGCGAGGCTATGAGGTTACAATTTTTGAAGCATTGCACTTGGCGGGTGGCGTTTTGGTTTATGGTATTCCCGAATTCCGTTTGCCTAAAACTATTGTTCAAAAGGAAATTGACACTCTAAAAGCGTTAGGTGTTAAGATTGAAACAAATGCCGTTATCGGAAAAGCTATTTCAGTAGATGAGCTGTTAGAGAATGGCTTTGAAGCTGTTTTTGTCGGCTCAGGTGCGGGGTTGCCCAGATTTATGGGCATTCCGGGAGAAAATTATAAGGGTGTTTATTCGGCAAATGAGTTTTTGACCCGAGTAAATCTTATGAAGGCATATCAAGACGATAGCCAGACGCCTATTTTGAACGCAAAAAAAGTTGCGGTTGTAGGCGGCGGAAATGTTGCTATGGACGCGGCTCGTTGTGCCAAGCGTTTAGGAGCAGAAGAGGTTTATATTGTGTATCGCCGTTCTGAATCGGAGCTTCCTGCACGAGCAGAAGAAATTGAACACGCAAAGGAAGAAGGTATAGAATTTAAGCTTCTTACCAATCCCGTAGAAATTATAGCAGATGAAAACCGATTTGTTTCTGGTATGAAATGCGTTGAAATGGAGCTTTTAGAGCCTGATGCTTCAGGTCGCCGTCGCCCTAAGGAAAAGTTAAATTCAGATTTTATAATAGATACAAATTGTGTGATTATGTCAATCGGCACATCGCCAAATCCATTAATTAAAGCTACAACTGATGGCTTGGAAACACAAAAATGGGGCGGAATTATCGTTGATGAAGAAACTGGAAAGACCACAAAAGAGGGAGTTTATGCCGGTGGCGATGCGGTAACTGGAGCCGCAACTGTAATTTTAGCAATGGGTGCGGGAAAAACCGCGGCCGAGTCAATAGACAAATATATTAAAGAAAAAAGCAATTGATTTAAAATTCAGTCTACGATAGAAATATGACAAACGGGATGATGCAAAAAAATTCCCATATCATTTTCCGTTCAAACAAAAAAAGACATTCCATATGGAATGTCTTTTTAAAATCAAATTAAAATTACTTAAGTGTAACTTTTGCACCAACTTCTTCAAGCTTAGCTTTGATTTCTTCAGCTGCATCTTTTGAAGCACCTTCCTTGATAACCTTAGGAGCACCGTCAACCATATCTTTTGCTTCCTTAAGACCAAGACCTGTGATTTCACGAACAACCTTGATAACCTTAACTTTTTCTGCACCTGCTTCTGTTAATTCAACATCAAAGTCTGTCTTTTCTTCTGCTGCTGCAGGAGCTGCTGCACCGCCAACAACTGCTACAGGAGCTGCTGCTGATACGCCGAATTCTTCTTCAATTGCCTTTACTAATTCTGATAACTCTAAAACTGTAAGAGCTTTAATTTCTTCAATCATAGCTGTGATTTTTTCACTCATTTTATTTTCCTCCTAAATTTTGTCTAAATTTTTGTTTTAACTATTCTTAAATTATGATTAAGCAGTTTCTTCCTGCTTTTCAGCTATTGCGTTAATAGCACGAGCCAAGCCTGCAATTGTAGCATTCAAGCCACCTGCGAGCATAGCATACAATGTATTCTTTGAAGGAATTTTTGCCAAAGCATTAACTTCTTCTAAGCTCATTGCCTTACCATCCATAAAGCCTGCCTTAATAGTCATAACCTCATGGTCTTTTGCAAAATCTGATAAAACCTTTGCTGGAGCAACAACATCATCAAAGCTTAAAGCCAACGCGGTAGGTCCGTTTAAGATTTCATCAAAATCAGAAAAACCTGCTTCGTTTGCAGCACGCTTTGTGAGTGTGTTCTTCACAACTGAATATTCTACACCGGCTTCACGAAGCTTGTTACGAAGCTCTGTATCCTCTGCAACTGTTAAGCCGCAGTAGTCAACTAAGACGCCTGATGCTGCTGTTTTGAACTTTTCTGCGAGTTCAGCAACTAACTGTTGTTTCTGCTGTAAGATTTTTTCACTTGCCATTTTAATTTCACCTCGCTAATAATAAAAATTTAAGGACTTTTCACGTAAAACGAGAAAAGTCCTGAATTGTTAATATCAAGCTTTCCTCGGCGGGTAAATTAAGTGCCAGAGCACACCTGCTGTCTACGGAAAAAATATTTACTTCAATTAAGCAATAACAATTCTAACATAAGCTTTACTTTTTGTCAAGTAAAATTAGTCAGAAAGTTTAGCCTGGTTAACCTTAACACCGGGGCCCATTGTTGAAGCTACTGCACAGCTCTTGATGTACTGACCTTTAGCTGCTGAAGGCTTAGCCTTGATGATAGCAGATAAAAGAGCACGGAAGTTGTCGCCGAGCTTTTCCTTACCGAAAGAAATCTTACCGATAGGACAGTGGATGATGTTAGTTTTGTCAAGACGGTATTCAATCTTACCTGACTTGATTTCGTTAACTGCCTTTGTAACGTCCATTGTTACTGTGCCTGCCTTAGGACTTGGCATTAAGCCCTTAGGACCTAACACTTTACCTAAACGGCCTACAACGCCCATCATATCGGGTGTCGCAACAACAACGTCGTAATCAAACCAGTTTTCGTTCTGGATTTTAGGAATTAACTCCTCGCCTCCAAAAAAGTCAGCACCTGCAGCTTCTGCTTCAGCTAACTTGTCGCCCTTAGCAAATACTAAAACGCGAGCTGTTTTACCTGTTCCGTGGGGAAGAACAATTGCACCACGAACCTGTTGGTCAGCGTGTCTTGAGTCAACACCTAATTTTACGTGAACTTCAACTGTTTCGTCGAATTTTGCCTTTGAAGCCTGAACAACTAAGTCTAAGGCTTCTTCAGGGTCATAAAGCTTTGCTCTATCTATGAGTTTTGCACTCTCCTGATAGTTTTTACCTCTAAACATTATTTTTTCCTCCTTTTGTGGTCAAACAAGCGGCATTTCCGCTCTCCCACTTATTTAAAAAACCGAAATTAGTCAGCAACTACGATACCCATACTTCTTGCAGTACCTGCAATCATACTCATTGCAGCCTCTAGTGACGCTGCGTTTAGGTCGGGCATTTTTGTTTCAGCGATTTGTTTGATATCGTCTTTTGAAACTGTAGCAACCTTTGTTTTGTTAGGTACGCCTGACGCCTTTTCGATTTTAGCAGCTTTCTTTAAAAGAACTGCTGCCGGGGGAGTTTTTGTAATGAAAGAGAAAGATCTATCAGCATATACTGTAATAACAACAGGAATAATTAAACCTGCGTCTTTAGCTGTCTTTTCATTAAACTCCTTTGTGAACTGAACGATGTTAACACCATGCTGACCTAAAGCAGGACCAACCGGGGGAGCCGGTGTAGCTTTGCCTGCAGGAATCTGCAGCTTGATGTAACCTGTGATTTTCTGTGCCATTATCGTGCACCTCCTTAATAAAAATGTGGTAATGGCGAACAAAGACCCTCTTTGTCCTCCCACACGCAGTGTAGTACTGCGTACAAACGAGGCTTACGCCTCTATATTTTAAGTAAAACTTAAAAACTAATTTAAAACCTCTATCTGTGAGAAGTCAAGCTCGACAGGTGTTTCTCTGCCGAACATAGAAACAATAACACGAACGGTCTGTTTTTCCATGCTGATTTCGTCAACAACACCGACAAAGTCTGAAAAAGCACCGCCGGTAACTCGTACAGAAGAACCGACCGAGAAATCAACCTTGACAGTTTTTCTTTCGATGCCCATTGCATGAACTTCCTCTTCGGTCAAAGGCACGGGCTTAGAGCCGGGGCCTACGAATCCTGTAACACCGCGTGTGTTTCTGATAACGTACCAGGTGTCGTCTGACATAATCATCTTAACGATAACGTAACCTGGCAACAGCTTACGGGAAACAACTTTCTGTTCGTCGCCTTTTTGTTCAACGACATCCTCCATAGGAACCTTGATTTCCAAGATTTTGTCTTGAAGATTGCGGTTTTCTATGGTTTTTTCCAAGTCTGTCTGGACTTTTTTTTCATATCCTGAAAAGGTATGGATTACATACCACTTAGCATCAGCCATATCTTATAAAAGAAGCAAAGCCTCTTTTTGCCTCCTTTTCCTATAAATTGACCTGTTAATTAACCGATAATCGAAAGCAACCAGCTGAATAAGAGGTCTACGAGTGCAATAAAAGCACCAAGAATAACAATAAAGGCAACAACAATACCTGTATTATTTCTTGCCTGCTTAAATGATGGCCAGGAAATTCTCTTGAATTCTGCCTTTAACTCGCGGAAATAGGTTGCAATTCTGCCTGGCTTTTTAGCCTGTGTATTTTCTGCCATGACGTTTCACTCCTTAAAATTATTTTGCGGAAAACTACTTTGTTTCCTTGTGAAGTGTGTGCTTTTTGCAGAATCTGCAGTATTTGTTAAGCTCTATTCTGTCGGGTGTGTTTTTCTTTTCCTTCATTGTGTCATAGTTTCTTTGTTTACATTCTGAACACGCGAGAGTAATTCTTGTTCTCATTATTCACGCCTCCTTATTTATAGCTAATAAATTTTAAACGTATTTGAGGGTGAGGCACGTTTTTTTTTGAGCAAAAAAAAAGAACCTACTTACCCAAGTACCCCATAGTATAACATAATTGAGCACTTAAGTCAAGGTTTTTTTGCAAAAAAATGCGATATTTTTAAGGTTTTCAAGGTTTTGTGGAGGGAGAAAAACATTTTTCAATATATTGTGGCGGTGTAGATGTAAAATCTACACCGCCAGCTTTTTATCACTGCTGATTTTCCTTATATGGCTTTCTTTTTTTTGACAGTAACCAGAAAGCTAAAGAAACTAATGCTGTAAAGAGGGCACATATAACCACCCTTTGCACAGGAGTTAAATCATTTAGTGTTTGTGTCGCCTTGTTACTTTCTACTACTGCAGAAAACGATGTTGTTACAGGTGATGTATCGTATAAAAGAGTGAACGTCTTATAAAGAATTTGTGCACCCTTTTCTCTTGTAACGGCATCGTCAGGCAAAAGCTCTCCGTCATTTTCCCAAAGACCGCACTGTACTGCTACTGCGATATATGGCATAGCAGAGGCGGAAATACTCGATTTATCTAAAAAGGACAGATATTCCACGTAGTTTTCAGGGAATTTGTAGCCTTTTTTTTCGGCTAAAACCTTTCCGCATATTGAAAGTATATATTCGTTTGTTACGGCCTCTTTTCCGCCAAAAGTGCCGTCGGACAGGGGTTTTGCCATTCCCATTTCTTCTGCGGTTGCGACATAGGGAAAGTAGCGGTTTTCTGAAGAAACATCAGTATATGAGCATTCGATGTTTTCATTTATGGTATAGAACATACTGACTAATGCTTTAGTAAAATCATACCTGCTCATATTTTTGTCCGGATAAAAATTGTTGTTTCTATCGACCTCTAAAACGCCCTTTGATACCAAAAATCTAATTGCCTGCACCGATATAAAAGACGTAGAATTGATATCATTTATTGTAATATCTTCTTCCAAAACCTGATAATTACCCGAGCGTGTCGCTGAAAATTCTATAATCTGATACAGCTCATCGTACTGTCCGCCACGGTTTTCTGTTCCGCCGTCAAAGCTCGACAAAACTGACGAATAATCGCTTTTAGCGGGAACTATAAACCATACGGGCACAGAAACAGAAGAAAAGGTTTCATTGGTTTTATCTGTAAAAACTATTGAATAGTCCTGTTTGTTTTTGATAAATTCTATGGCAAAGATATCTGTTTCGTTTTCTAAAACCGAAAGCTCTGCGGAATTTACGTATATTCCGAGGCCATCGTCCAACATAATTCTTATGCCGGAGGCTTGTCCTATAGCTGATGCCACACCCTTTTCAAATTCGCACCTTACAGGCTTTGAAAAATCAACTCCTACGCAAACAAATTCCGGAACTGTTTTAGCTGTTCTTATCTGCTCGATGCCCTTAGAACTACAAACTGACCTGAGTTGCCCCATACTGTTTGATGCGTTTTGGGAAATGATAGATACGTCTGAAGCTTTTACCGTCAATACATTGTCAACAGCACGAAGCTTCGTGCGTGAACACTTGTTTACTGCAAACTCCATAAAGCTTGCGACTTCTTTTTTTCCTTTTTCATTTATTTTGTCGTTGTCAGGAAGCAACGATGAAAAATATGTTACATAATCATCTATTCCGCGAAAATCTGAAGTTTTTGAATACTCGGGTTTGAAATTTGATGGTCTTGCGTCAGGAGAGAGCAAGGACCATAAATACTCATAATCCAGATCTTTTTCTTGCTCGTATGTGTCGATTATATCATATTTTCCCGAAACGAGCGAATACTGCTTGTCATATGCAAAGTCAAATTTATTCTTCGATGTATTATTTGTGAAGTATTCGATAAAAATAACATCATCATTTAACACACTGATTTTATCAAATCCTAAAAATTTGCCCTTGCCGATATTTTTTTTCATAGCTTCACGCTGGCTTGAGGAAAAACGATAACTGTCGTCAGGAAATTCTGACAATACACGGTATCTTCCTAAAAAACGCTCAGTTGTTCTGGCTTTTCCGTAGCGTCGCACCTCAGAAAGCTCCATAGAGCATTTCATCAGATGCTCTCTTGTAAAGCCTTTCAAATAGTCTGTTACCCTCTCGCCCACATCCTCGTAATCAACAAGAGCATTGCCGTCGCCTTTAAATTTGCCGGTACCTGTTAATGGATTTTCCTGGGATATAACCTCTAAAATGGGGGCACAGTTCAAAAAGCTTATTTTATAGGTAGTAATATACCCTGCGTGCACAGTCTGACCCATATAGTGAAGTTCGTTTGTATCTGTATTGCGAACTTTAATGAGACGTTCAACAAATTCATATGGAATTGAAGCATCATCTGATGCTTTTGCCAAAGCATTTCCGTCAAAGCTGTACGACACAACGCCGTTGCCGCTTGGACAAAAAAGCTCAGGCACGCCGTCGCCGGACACATCCATAAGCGTAAAGGAAGAACTATTAGAATTATTTATTGCTTTTTTAACCGCGTCTTCCCAACTAATGCTGTCTGCACTGATGACTGTCAGGGAAGAAAGCGTTATTAAAACCATTAAAAACAGCGTAAATATTTTTTTCAAGGTATTACCTCCAATGAACAAACATCATATATTAGATTATACATTTATCGGTTTAAAAAATCAATCCTTTTATACGATTTTAGAAAATATTTGAAAAAATGCTTGACAAACCAAGAATTGTATTGTAAAATACATTCTGTCAGTTTGACGGTGTGGCGGCATAGCTCAGTTGGCTAGAGTACTCGGTTCATACCCGATTGGTCGCTGGTTCGAATCCAGCTGCCGCTACCAAAGAAAAGACATTTTTAAAAAACGTCTTTTTTTATTGCCAATTTTATATGGCCCGTTGGTCAAGCGGTTAAGACACCGCCCTTTCACGGCGGTAACACGAGTCCGATTCTCGTACGGGTCACCACGTCGCAGCAAGCAACACTGCAATAAAAAATCCTGCTCTTATTTGAGCAGGATTTTTCTTATATTCTCTGTTATTATTTTAATTCTTAAAGCTATGCACAGGTGCGGGAATTCTTCCGCCTCGTGCAATAAAATCTTTGCTGCTTTTTTCATTTACGGGCATAACAGGGCCTGTCCCGAGCAATCCGCCGAAATCTACCATATCGCCGACCTTTTTGTCAGGTGCTGGAATTATACGTACCGCAGTGGTTTTTTGGTTAATCATACCGATTGCTGCCTCGTCTGCAATAATTGCAGAAATTGTTTCGGCAGAAGTCTCTCCAGGGACGCAAATCATATCAAGACCAACACTGCATACACACGTCATTGCCTCGAGCTTATCCAATGACAAGACTCCGTCTTTAACTGCCGCTATCATTCCGGCATCTTCGCTTACAGGGATAAAAGCACCTGACAGACCGCCTACAAAGGATGATGCCATAATACCGCCCTTTTTAACGGCGTCGTTTAAAAGTGCCAATGCCGCGGTTGTGCCGTGAGTACCGCATTGCTCAAGTCCCATTTCTTCTAAAATATGAGCAACAGAATCTCCTACTGCGGGCGTTGGTGCCAATGACAAATCAACTATGCCAAAAGGTACGCCAAGTCTTTTTGATGCTTCGCGGGCAACCAATTGCCCCATTCTTGTTATCTTAAATGCAGTTTTCTTAATTGTTTCGGCAACAACTTCGAAATCTGCTCCCTTTACCTTTTCCAAAGCACATTTGACAACACCCGGACCGGACACACCTACATTTATTACAAATTCTGCTTCACCTACTCCGTGATACGCTCCTGCCATAAACGGATTGTCCTCTACACTGTTGCAGAAAACAACGAGCTTGGCACAGCCAAAACCGTCGGCATCTTTTGTGATTTCTGCCGTTTTCTTGACAATTTTGCCCATTTTAGCTACGGCGTCCATATTTATTCCCGCCTTAGTCGAACCTATGTTTATGCTTGAACAAACACGCTCGGTTTTAAAAAGAGCCTCAGGAATAGCTTCTATGAGTGCGTTTTCAACAGGCGTTATACCTTTTTGTACAAGTGCAGAAAATCCGCCTATAAAGTTTACTCCTGTCTTTTTAGCAGCGTCATCTAAGGTCATTGCAAGCTTCACAAAATCTTCGCTTTTCTCAGATTGAAGCACGAGAGATACAGGTGTAACCGAAATTCTCTTATTTATAATCGGTACGCCGTATTCTACTGAAATCTGCTCAGCAACCGATACTAAATCAGCAGCAGCTCCAGTAATTTTATCATATACCTTTTTACATACTGTATCTACATCATTTCCTGCACAGCTCAGAAGAGAAATACCCATTGTGACAGTTCTTATGTCTAAGTGTTCCTCAGAAATCATTCTTATAGTTTCTAAAATATCTATTTTTTCAATCATGGTCGCTTCTCCTTAAATTCTGTGCATTGAAGAGAACAAGCCTTCGTGTTGAACATTGATTTCTACGCCGATTTTTTCGCCTAAATCCTTTAAATCATTTGCAAGCACAGAGGCATCTATTGACGCTCCTTTTGTATCTACAAGCATAATCATTGTAAACAAATCCTGCATAATCGTTTGTGAAATATCTAATATATTGATTGTTTTATCGGCCAGATAACCGCTTACTGAGGCGATTATTCCTGTGCGGTCCTTTCCTACTACTGTAACTACTGCACGCATATTTTATCTCCTTTTTCAATATAACTTATTACTATTATATCAAAAAAATATGGTTTTTCAAGAGAAAATCAATTTTTCTCTTTAAAAATAGAAAAAAATAGTATATAATAATTCTATATGGAATTTTACTGAAAGGATATGATTATAAAAATGGAACATTCAGTTAAGCTTTCTTCCATAGTAGAAGAATATAATTTAAAGCCTGTCGTAACTCCTGAGAATTGCGGCGATATTGAAATCAGCGTTGCGGATGTAAACAGACCGAGCTTACAGCTGGCAGGATTTTTCGAGTATTTTGATGCATCACGCATACAGGTAATAGGTATGGTTGAGTATACATACCTGGAATCTCTTTCGTCTGAGGATAGATATAAATCTTTAGAAAAATTGATAAAAGAGCCTATTCCTGCAATAATTCTCACACGTGATATGGAGCCCTTTCCTGAGCTTGTTGAGTGTGCTAAAAAACATCAGCGTGCGGTGTATGTGAGTGATTACAGCACGTCCAGATTTACAAGTGCGATTATACTTTATTTAAATGTAGCACTTGCTCCTATGACACAGCTTCACGGTGTTTTGGTCGAGGTTTACGGCGAGGGTATTTTGCTTTTGGGCGAAAGCGGCGTAGGTAAATCAGAAACCGCAATTGAGTTGGTTAAGCGTGGACACAGACTTGTTGCCGATGATGCCGTTGAAATAAGGCGTGTATCTAATAAGTCACTTGTTGGCTCGGCACCTGAAATTATACGACATTTTATTGAGCTTCGCGGCATAGGTATAGTAGATGTGAAGAGACTTTTTGGTATGGGTGCGGTAAAGGACACAGAAAATATCGACCTTGTTATAAATCTGGAAAACTGGCAACAGGGCAAGGCATACGACCGATTGGGACTTGATTTGCAGAAGATGGATATTTTAGGAATCGAAGTTCCATCATTGACAATCCCCATTAAGCCCGGCAGAAACTTAGCAATGATTGTAGAGGTTGCCGCCATGAATGCACGTCAACGCAAAATGGGCTACAACGCGGCTGAAGAGTTAAACGAAAGAATTATGAATCAGGCTGATTTTGAATAAATAAAGCTCATTTTAACGAGCGGAAAGGTTAGGAGATTTCGTGGAAAAAATCAAAAGCCTAATATCCGAAAAAATCCTGGGGGAAGTAAAAACAAACTTCCTGTTAAAAGAACATACATCATTTAAAATAGGTGGCTTAGCAGACCTGTACGTCTGCCCGAATAATTTAATGGAGCTGCTTAATGTGCTGACTATTTTAAAGGAAAACGACGCTTCCTACTTTCTTTTAGGAGCGGGGTCTAACCTGCTTATTTCCGACAAGGGAATTCGCGGTGCGGTAATTAAGCTTGGCGAAGGCTTTGACTATGCTCATGCAAAGGATAATTACATTTTAGCGGGTGCGGGCGTATCACTTCAGGCATTGTCAGCAGAAGCAAAAAACGCAGGGCTTACAGGACTGGAGTTTGCGTCGGGAATTCCCGGGTCTTTGGGTGGTGCAATTTTTATGAACGCCGGTGCTTACGGCGGAGAGATGAAAGATGTAATTTCTGAGGTGTCGTTTGTGGACGAAGACGGGACAGTTAAAACTATATCGGGAGCGGAGTGTGGCTTCGGTTACAGAAAAAGCATATTTAAAGACAGCAAAAAAATCATTATCTCTGCTAAATTGACGTTAAAAAAGGGAAATTCTGAGGAAATTTTAGCAGTTATGCGTGATTTGAACAGCAGAAGAAAAGAAAAGCAACCGTTAGAATATCCCTCGGCAGGAAGCACCTTTAAAAGACCTGAAGGGCATTTTGCGGGAACGCTGATAGAACAAGCAGGGCTAAAGGGTACAGCCATCGGCGGAGCACAGGTATCGGAAAAGCACGCAGGCTTTATAATAAATACAGGAAATGCCACGGCAGAAGACGTGTGTAGCCTGATTAAACACGTGCAGGCGGTGGTTTTCGAAAAATTTGGGATACAATTAGAGCCTGAGGTAAGGATTACAGGAGAAGAATAAGCAAGTAATATAAATAAGAAGGAGCTGCAGCAGTGCTGCAGCTCTGTTTTTGTTAGCTTATATCCGCCAAATCTAAGAAGTTATGACCAAATTCGGCTATAAAGTCTTTTCTTTCCTGAAGTCTGTCGCCGAGTAACACATCAAACATCTCTGCGGTTTTTTCTGCGTCGTCATAAGTTACGCGGATTAGCCTTCTTGTTTCAGGGTTCATAGTTGTTTGCCACATCATCTCAGGCTCATTTTCGCCAAGTCCCTTTGAACGCTGGATTTTGTATTTTTTATTGCCCAGACTCTCAATAATTTCCTGCTTTTCCTGTTCATTAAATGCAAAAAACGTATCCTTACCGCTTGTGATTTCAAAGAGCGGAGATTCGGCAATATAGACCTTTCCCTCTTTTATTAGGGTGGGCATTAAAACATAAATCATTGTTAAAATTAATGTTCTAATCTGGTAGCCGTCAACATCAGCATCGGTACATATAATTATCTTATTCCAACGAAGATTATTTAAATCAAACGTTGTCATATCCTTAGTTGCGTGCTTTGATTTTATCTCAATACCACAGCCTAAAACTCTTATTAAATCTGTGATAATCTCACTTTTAAAGATTTTGCCGTAGTCAGCCTTTAAGCAGTTTAGGATTTTACCGCGAACAGGAATAATCGCCTGAAACTCTGCATCTCTGCCCTTTTTACAAGAGCCTAATGCCGAGTCGCCCTCAACGATATAAATTTCACGGCGGTCAATATCTTTGGTACGACAGTTTATGAATTTATTAATACGGTTTGTCATATCTACCGTTGCCGTTAAATTTTTCTTAACTGCAACGCGTGTCTGCTCAGCTTTTTCACGGCTTCTTTTATTGATTAAAACCTGGGTTGCAATCTTTTCTGCCGAGTCTTTATTTTCTATAAAATACACATCAAGTTGCTCTTTTAAGACGTCTGTCATAGCCTCTTGAATGAATTTGTTGGTAATAGATTTTTTTGTCTGGTTTTCGTAGCTTGTTATATTTGAAAACGAGTTTGAAACTAAAATTAAACTGTCAGCAATGTCAACAAAGCTGATTTTAGTTTCGTTTTTGTTGTATTTGTTAGTATTTTTCAAATACTTATCAACAGATGCCACAAACGCACTTTTTACTGCTCTGTCCGGAGAGCCTCCGTGCTCCAAATAGCTTGAGTTGTGATAGTATTCTATCATATTAATATCATTATTAAAGCAAAAAGCGAACTGCATCTTTACGTTGTAGTCGGGCTTGTCATCGCGGTCGCGACCACGCCTTTGCGTTTCAAAGGAAAATGTAGGAGTAAATGATTTGCCGTCGGCAATTTCCTCAATATAATCTATTACGCCCTTGTCATACGAAAATTCCTTAATGTCCCAGCCGTCTGTTGTTTGATTATATAAAATAAACTTGAGTCCGGCATTTACTACTGCTTGCTTTTTTAAAACGTCCTCGAAGTATTCGGCAGGGATATTTATATCTGTAAAAACCTCAGTATCGGGACGCCAGCGGATAGTAGTACCTGTTTTTTTACCACGCACCTCTTCTGTCTGAAGCTCTCCTACGGGGTTTCCCTTTTCGAAGTGCATTGTATACTTTTTGCCGTCACGAAGAACTGTTACGTCCATATATGACGAGCTGTACTGCGTAGCACAGGTGCCGAGGCCATTTAAGCCTAAGCTGTATTCGTAGTTTCCTCCGTCGTCGTTATTGTATTTACCGCCTGCATACATTTCGCAGAACACAAGCTCCCAATTATATCGCTTTTCGCTTTCGTTATATCCCATTGGAATACCACGACCGTTGTCTTTAACCTCTATTGATTTGTCTAAAAACCTTGTTATTTCTATTTCTTTGCCGTAGCCTTCTCTGGCTTCGTCGATAGAGTTCGACAAAATTTCAAAAAACGAATGCTCACAACCGTCGATGCCGTCAGAGCCAAAAATAACCCCTGGACGCTTTCTTACACGGTCTGCACCTTTTAATGACTTGATACTTTCGTCATTATACTTTTTCATTCTTTACTGCCCTTTCTTAAATGGCTTTTTTTAAAACTATTATGATTGACTGTAGTTGGGTGCTTCTTTTGTAATTGAAATATCGTGCGGATGGCTTTCTATAAGTCCTGCACTTGTAATTTTAATAAACTTACCTCTTGCTTTTAATTCTTCAATGGTGGGTGTTCCGCAATAACCCATACCCGCACGGAGTCCGCCCATTAGCTGATATATTGTGTCGGCAACAGGGCCTTTATATGGAACTCTTCCCTCTACGCCTTCGGGAACGAGCTTTTTGGTGTTTGTCTGGAAGTATCTGTCTTTAGAGCCTACCTCCATAGCTGCCATAGAGCCCATACCACGATATACCTTAAATTTTCTGCCCTGATAAATTTCCTCATCTCCGGGGCTTTCTTCACAGCCCGCAAGCACGCTGCCGACCATTATAACGTTAGCACCTGCAGCAATTGCCTTAGGCAAATCGCCTGAATATTTAATACCGCCGTCAGCGATAACAGGAACATCATATTTTTTAGCTACCTCATAAACATCATTAATTGCTGTAATCTGGGGTACGCCGATACCTGCAACAACACGTGTTGTACAAATAGAACCGGGGCCTATACCAACCTTAATTGCATCTGCACCTGCTTTAATCAAATCCGCTGCAGCCTCGCCTGTCGCAATGTTGCCTGCGATTAACGAGATATTCGGGAATGTCTTTTTAACTAATTTTACTGCTTCTAGTATGTTTTTACTGTGGCCGTGTGCTGAATCTAGAACGAAAGCATCTACCTGAGCATTTGCCAGGGCAGAAGCACGCTCTAAAATATCATTTGTCACGCCAATAGCCGCTGCAACTAACAATCTTCCGTTTGAGTCCTTGGCAGAATTGGGGTATTTTACACTTTTTTCTATATCTTTAATCGTGATTAGGCCCTTTAATGCACCGTTTGCATCAACTATGGGGAGCTTTTCAATCTTGTGGCGACGTAAAATTTCCTGAGCTTCATCGAGTGTTGTGCCTTCGGGTGCAACAATTAAATTTTCCTTGGTCATAACCTCGCCGATTTTTCTTGAAAAATCTTCTTCAAATCGCAAGTCGCGGTTTGTGATAATACCGATTAACTTTCCGTTTTCACAAATAGGCACACCTGAAATTCTGTATTTACCCATTAATTTGTCTGCTTCTTCTAAGGTGTGGTCAGGAGAAAGATAGAAGGGGTCAGTAATGATGCCATGCTCTGAACGCTTAACCTTGTCAACCTCCGTTGCCTGTGCCTCTATTGTCATATTTTTATGAATTACACCGATGCCGCCCTCGCGTGCAACAGCAATTGCCATAGCCGATTCTGTAACAGTATCCATAGCCGCACTCATTAAGGGAATATTCAAGGTAATATTCTTTGTAAGGCGTGTTTTTAAATTAATCATGTCAGGTGTAACTTCTGATTTTTGAGGAACCAGCAATACATCATCAAAAGTCAGTCCTTCTTTTGTAACTTTGTTCATATTTTTACCCCTTTCTTGTGTATATGAATATATTTTCAGTAATTTTATTTATTTTGATTATTATAACAAATTTTTATTGTAAAATCAAGCATTTGTATGCTGAAATTTAAAATTAAAGCAAATGTAATTTATTATTCATATTTTTGTGATAAACTAATTACAAATGTGTATATAAGGAGGCGATTTTGTGGAGCTTTTATCCCCTGCGGGAAATTTTGAGTGTTTAAAATCTGCTGTTTTTTCGGGTGCAGATGCAGTATACATTGGCGGAATGCACTTTTCTGCCAGAAGAAATGCCAAAAATTTTACCGACGACGAAGTAATTTTGGCTTGCGATTTTTGCCATTTGCATAATGTTAAGCTCTACGTTGCCGTAAATATTTTAATTAAAGAATCAGAACTGGACAAAGCATGCTCATACGTCGAATTTTTAATAAAATCAGGTGTTGACGGCATAATAATACAGGATATAGGCCTGATTGCAGCTGTTCGCAAAATGTCATCAGATATTGCGATCAATGCATCAACACAGATGACAGCAGCGTCAACAGAGGCGGTAAGGCAGGTAAAGGCCTTAGGTGCTGACCGTGTTGTTTTGGCTCGTGAGCTTAGCTTAAATGAAATAAAATCAATAGCCAAAAACACAGAAGATATAGAATTAGAGACTTTTGTTCACGGGGCACTTTGTATGTGTTGGTCGGGTCAATGCTTAATGTCATCTGTTATTGGCGGAAGGTCTGGAAATCGTGGACTTTGTGCTCAACCCTGCAGGCTAAACTATACACTTTTAAAAGACGGGAAAGAGAAAAATAAAAACCTTCCCTTGCTTTCTTTAAAGGATATTTGCCTTGCAGACAAGCTGTCTGCTTTAGAACCGTATGTGGACTCTTTAAAAATTGAGGGGCGAATGAAGTCACCCGAATATACATCATCTGTAACCGCACTGTATAAAAGAGCAATTTTAGGGGAAATTACCCAAGAAGAAATCAACAAAACGCTTTCGTTTTTTTCTCGTGGCGGAAGCTCAAGCGGATATTTTTACGGCAGACAGTTTGATAAAATGATGGACTATGAGGTGTCGGGCAAGGTTTCTGCAGAGCGTACCGATATTCTGGCTTTAAGAAAAGAGAATTTCGCAAAAAAACGAGAAATTGACTTTACTTTAACTGCAAATACGGGTAAGCCTCTTCATTTGACCGCCCAATGCGACGGCTTTTTTTGCGAGGCTTTTGGAGAATGTCTTGAGCCTGCCAAAAAGGAATTTGACGAGCTACGTGCTAAAGAACAGCTAAAAAAGCTGGGCGACACAGTTTTTATTGACAAAAATATAAAAATAAATCATAAAAACAATCCCTTTGTTCCTGTGTCTATGATAAATGCCTTAAGGCGTGAGGTTTGTTCTTTTCTTGAAGAGCAAATTTGCAATTCTTATAAAAGAAGCGTTAAAAAGTACGAAAAGCTCAAAGGCGAATATCGTCGTCGAGGCGTGCCTGAGCTTATCATTGAGGTTTCGACAAAGCAACAATTAGATATCGCCCGCAGTATGCACGATGGAGAAATTTTAACAAGCTATGAGCTTTCAAAATCGGTTGATACGGATTTTGTTTTGTGTCCTGCCATCAAAAAAGAGGGCGAAAAAACTGACATCAAAGCATCAAAAATTATGGTACAAAACCTGGGACAAATTGATGATAAAAAAGAGCTTTTCGGCGGAGAACGCCTAAATGTTACCAATTCAGCAACGTGTGAAACACTTTCTTCTAACGGATTTTGCCGTGTGACGTTATCGCCTGAATTGAATATAAAAGAAATTAAGGAAATCACAAAAAACACAAGTGTTCCGACAGAGGTTATAGCATATGGCAGACTTCCTTTGATGGTTATGGAAAACTGTGTAATTAAATCTCAGGGGCTTTGCTCAAAAGACGGAGGTACGTTTGAACTCAAAGACAGAATGGGAGAGCATTTTCCGTTGGTATGTGAAAACTGCCGAAATATCATTTTAAACAGTGTTCCTGTTTATATGGCGGATAAGGGTGAGGATTTGCTTTCGTTAAATGTTGATGCACTAAGGCTTAAATTTACAACCGAAACTGCCGATGAAACAAAAAAGATAATCAACGCGTACAAAGAGGCACTTTTGGGAAAAACACCGTCAGGTATATTTAAAAAAATCACACGCGGCCATTTTTATCGCGGTGCTGAATAAATTTTTTTAAAATTCACAAAATATGGAATGGAGATAAACACTATGGAAATTATACTTGCATCTGCTTCCCCCAGAAGAAAAGAAATCCTGTCTCTTTTAGACTTGCCGTTTACAATAATGGTAAGCGATGCAGACGAAACAGTAGACGACACCCTGCCGCCTTACTTTATAGCGGAGTCCTTATCTTTAAAAAAGGCGGCGGCAGTAGCAAAAAATGTAACTACACAAGCTTTAATCATTGGTGCAGATACAATAGTTGTGTCGGAGGGAAAAATTTTGGGAAAACCATCAGACGACACAGATGCTTATAATATGCTAAAGAGCCTGTCGGGCAAGTGGCACAGTGTAATATCGGGAGTTACTGTTTTAGATAGCGTTAGCGGCAAAAGCGAGTCCTTTTATGTCGAAACCAAGGTGAAATTTGCCGAAATTACAGATGATGAAATCAATGCTTACTTAAAGACTCGTGAGCATATTGACAAGGCGGGTTCTTACGCAATTCAAGGTCGCGGCTCAAAATTTATAGAAGAAATTTCGGGTGACTACTTTAATGTTGTAGGATTGCCTCTTAATAAACTTTACAAGGTATTAAAAAAAGAGTTTAACATATTTTAATTTTTTGTGTGTTTACATAATTTTCTTAGGAGGAAATGTATGGTAAAACACATAAGCATTGACATAGGAACATCAAATACGGTAATTGCCGAAGCAAGCTCGGGTGTAATTTTAAATGAGCCGTCGGTTGTGGCAGTAGATTTAAACACAAAGCAACTCATTGCGGTGGGTGAAGAGGCAAAAAATCTTCTTTATAAAACGCCAAAGGATATAAGTGTCATCACACCTATAAAAAACGGAGTAGTAGCTGATTTTGAAATAGCATCTGCTATGCTCAAAAGCTTTATTCTGAACTGTTATCCAAAGGGTGTTTTAAGACCGAAAGCTACACTCTGCATACCGCATGATATTACAGATGTTGAAAATAAAACACTTCTGGAATGTGTTTTGCGTGCCAATGCCAAATGTGACTATACTTTTCATTCGTCGCTTGCGGCATCGCTCGGTGTAGGAATAGATGTGTTTTCTGCAATGGGAAATATGATTTTAGACATAGGCGGAGGAAAGGTATGTGCATCAGTTGTTTCGTTTGGCGGCGTAGTTTCGTCAACGACTGCTTTTTGCGGCGGTAACAAAATGGACGAAGCCATCGTTAACTTCATAAAGAAAAATTATGGGCTGAAAATCGGCAAAAAAACTGCCGAAGAAGCAAAAATCAAAATCGGCTCGTGCTATGATGAAAACAAAGCTTTTTCCATAATGGGAAGAGATGACGTCTTAGGACTGCCCAAAGAAATTACGGTTGTGTCTTCGGACATTAAAGAGGCTTTAAAATCGGAGCTTTCAGAAATAATAGATGTTATAAAAACAACTTTGGAAAACACACCGCCCGAACTCATAAAAGATATTTGTGAAAACGGGATTTGCCTTTGCGGTGGGGGTGCAAAGCTTTCGGGACTGGATAAATTTATAGGAGAGAGCGTTGGAATTCACACATATATGTGTGAAAACCCCAAAGAGTGTGCATGCCTTGGTGCAAATGTTCTTATGACAAGGGGCGTATCCTGATGAAAAAGTGCGGGATTTTTATTTTTGTTTTTACGTTTTTTGTAATCCTTTGTTCATCGTTTTTAAGACCACAATATATGAGGGTGGCACATAACACGTTTTCAACTTTAAAATCACAGCTTAATAGCTTTAGCTCAGGCTTTAACGGACTTATATATGGCAAAAAACTAACAGAGGAAAACGAGAAGCTGAAAAAAGAGCTGACATCTCTTAGTTCATTAACGGCAGAAAACAAGCTTTTACAAAAGGAAAACGAAAACTTGTCGAAAATGCTCGACTTAAAAAAGAAGTACCCCAAAAAAAAGCAAATTGCCGCAACTGTTTTAAGACTTACTACTGTGGGCGATTTTGCAATAACTGTTGATAAGGGAGCAAATGACGGCGTAAATACTGGCGATGTGGCAGTTTTCGGAAATGCTTTAGTCGGCAGGGTGCGTGAGAGCTTTGATAATTTTTCTGTTATAACGCCAATCACTGCACCCGATGTGACGACGGGGATTATGAACGATTTATCTGACGCGGGTTTTATTACGGGGAGACTTTCGTTAGCCTACAAAAATATGTGCGAGCTTTCGTTTTTTTTAGATAGCGTGACTGTAAAAACGGGAGATGTTATCGTAACATCGGGCTTATCCGATGTATATCCTGAGGGCTTAACTGTTGGAAATGCCTTAAAATCAAATGATTCTTTATTTTTAAAAACAGAGGTGGATTTTTTTAAAATCCGTACCCTTACTTTGATATCCTCGGAGTAATTCCTTATGAAAAAAACCTTAAAATATATCCTATTTCTTTCTGTTCTGACCGTATGCGTATTGCTGGACAGTTGTGTTTTCAAGCTTTTTCGCACATCCTTAGTCCTTTGTGTTTGCTTTTCGATTTTTGCTCACAATGACAAGGCAATAGTTATATCAAGTATGGCGGGGCTTTTGTGTGATGTTGTAACCCTTACACTTCCGACGTTTTCCTTATTATATCTATACATATCCTTAGGTTGTGTATGGTGCAGGGAATTGTTTTTAGAGCTTCGGATAAAAACAGTAATTTTTTTGAGTTTTTTATCCTTTATCAGCTTTTTTGTATTGTGCCAGGTTGTAAATATATTGACCTTTACCCAATTTTCATTTTCTTTGGAATTGGTTTTTCGTGCAATACTTTTTTCGCTTGTAAACTCAGCCTATACACCACTAATTTACTTTGGTTTTAAGAGGTTGAAATTTTGAAAATTAAAAAGAACTCCATACGTTTTTTTGTGTTATATATTTTTGTGTGTGCATTTTTTGCGGTTACTTTGGTAAGAGTTTTTTATCTGCAGATTGCAGTGAGTGAAGAGTCAAAAAAAACGATAGATACTCGTTTGTCGTTGACTTTACGCGACCAAGCACCAAGGGGAGAAATTTTAGACAGAAACGGCACAATCTTAGCTGGCAACCGCAAGGGATATATTGTAAAAATTAAAAAAGACACAGATATAAACCTTGCCGTAACAATAAAAAATTTGGCTGAGCTTTGCGGGACAACCTACGAAGAACTGCTTTTTACTGTAAAAAAACAAGATATTTCGTACAACAATCCGTTTGTTTTTTTAGAGGATGCAGATTTTGAAATAATTACAAAAATTAAAGAGACGCCCGAAAAATATCCCTGCATAGAGATTGTCACTCAACCTGTAAGAGAGTATTTTTATCCTGAAACTGCGGTTCATCTGCTTGGAAAATGCGGTATAATAAGCAAGGAAGAATATGAAAAATCAACAGACTACACACGTGACGACTATGTTGGAAAGCAAGGAGCAGAAAAGGCATTTGAAAGCATTTTGCGAGGTACTAACGGAATTCGTGCCAGGGAAAAGTACACAAAAGCGGGCTTTAAAAAATTTAGCCGGGATGTATCACCTATCCCGGGTAAAGATGTGATTTTAACTATCGACCTAAACCTGCAGCAAAAGGCAGAGGATGAGGTAAAAGCCGTTATTTCAAAGGACTCAACCGCAGTTGGAGGAGCAGTTGTTGTAACTGATGTTCACACTGGTGAGGTATTGACACTCGCATCAAACCCGAGCTATAATTTAAATGAATTTAATAAAAATTACAATAAATTGCTACAGGATAAGAATAAGCCCCTTTTTAACAGAAGCTTATCAGGATTATACGAGCCTGGCTCGACATTTAAACTTATTACGGCTATTGCCGCATTGGAAAGCGGAAAGCTTAAACCAAGTGAAACTATAAAAACACTTGGCAAGTACGAATATTTTGACAGAATATTTCGTTGTAACATTTATAAAGAGAAAGGAAAAACTCACGGAACAATAGATGTTAGTGAGGCTTTGGGTGTTTCGTGCAACTACTTCTTTTATGAATTAGGACGAAGGGTTGGAATTGACACAATTTCTGATTATGCCCAAGAGTTTGGACTTAATAAATCTACGGGCATAGAGCTTAAATCAGAAGAAGCAATCGGCACTATCGCCACACCTGATATACGAAAGAAATATGGAGGCAAATGGTACGCCGGCGATGTATTGCAGGCAGCAATCGGTCAGAGTGACAACCGATTTACACCTGTTGCCCTTTGTAACTACGCCGCTACGCTTGCAAACGGCGGTACAGTTTACAGCACCCACATTTTAAGTGGCATACGTGACACAAACAAAAATATCACATATACTAAGCCTAAAATTTTAAATACTATTGACATTTCGTCAAAAACAATGCAAACTATAAAAGAGGGTATGATTGCAGTTACCACTTCAGGCACAGCAAAGGAAATTTTTAAGGATTTCCCCTTGACAGTAGCAGGAAAAACAGGCACAGCTCAGGTTGGCGGAAAAACAAACGGACTTTTTATAGGATATGCTCCTGCCGATAATCCCAGGATTGCGTTTTGTGTTGTAATAGAGGGTGGAAGGTCAGGAAATTTGGCGGCAGGAATCGCTAAAAATGTATTATCATATTACTTTAATATACAATAGAAAGGTTTGAAAAAGCATGGTTACTTTAAAAGGCTCGCCTAAGGGCATAATGATTACAATAGATGAGGAGGATTTATCTATTGCCGCAGAGGAGTTAAAGGCAAAGCTGATAGAAAGTTCGCAGTTTTTTAACGAGGATAGCTTAGAGGTCTTTTTAACAAGCACAATCTTAACAGATGCCGAGGTTTTTTCTCTTCGGCCTGTTGTTACGGAGGGACTTTCAAACACCGAGGTTATATTTATTGAACATACACCTAAGCTTTTACCTAAACAACATTCCCTGTTAGATGAATTGCTTGACGACGAAGGCATAACAAAATTTGTAAGGACCACTGTTAAAGCAGGCGAGGTTTTAGAGTCCTGCCACAGCCTTATTATAATTGGCGATGTAGAACAGGGTGCAACTGTTTGCTCGGCGGCTAATATTTTTGTTTTAGGCTCGCTCTTCGGCACAGCACACGCAGGCAAAAACGGGAAAACAGATTCAGTTATCGTAGCTATGCGTCTTATGCCCGAAGAAATTAAAATCTCAGATGTGAAGGCGGTAGTTAAGACAAGTGCCCTGAAAAAATTTCTGCCGGGTGCTCCTGAAATTGCATATCTCTTTGATGAGGAAATTAAGATTGAGCAGTATACATAATACAAAGTTTTTTTAAATATTTGCTCTTTTTTTACAAAAATTGTAGACTTGCTAAAAATCTTATGATATAATCAACTTGAAGAAAATTTTGGTTAGGAGTTGGTAAATTTTGAATATTGCACTCATTGCACATGATAAAAAAAAGGAACTTATGATACAGTTCTGCATAGCCTATAAGGGAATTCTAGCAAAGCATATGCTATGTGCCACCGGTACAACGGGCAGTCTTATTTCTGATGCGACGGGTCTTGATGTTCATAGATTTTTATCAGGTCCTCAGGGCGGCGACCAACAAATTGGTGCACGTATCGCATATGATGAAATCGACTTGGTTTTATTTTTCCGTGACCCGCTGACAGCTCAACCTCACGAACCTGATGTTTCGGCACTGTTTCGTCTTTGCGACGTACACAATGTGCCTCTCGCTACAAACGCTGCAACGGCAGAAGTCCTGGTAAGAGGCTTAGAGCGTGGGGATTTAGACTGGAGAGATATTGTTAACCCTAAAGATAAATAATAAAAATAAAAAAGACAAGGTTTTTATACCTTGTCTTTTTTTATGCAGTAAAAACGAACCCGCAAGCATTTTGCTAAGAGCGTTTTGTTTGTGCTTATACTAAAGTGTTATTTTCTGCCCTTGTTTATTCAAAGTAAATGTTTTTTAATTGTTATTGTCAATAGCTTAAACTATAACTCATTATTTGTAAGAAAATCCAAATCCAAAATCTCGCTGTAATCCTTAATGTACTTATCTGCCAGTTCTTTTACCAGGTCCTTTTTTGTGACGGTTTCTTCTTCTAATGCTATTACATAGAAATTGGCTTCTTTTGCGGTTTTAACTGCGTAATATGCATCTTCAAATACCACAGTTTCTTTGATATCTGTTCCTAAATGAGAAAGTGCCGTCAGATAAATATCAGGCTTGTTCTTTTCGACTTTTAAATCCTTGCAAGAAAAAACGCCGTCAAAATATTTGAGCAAATCAAGGCGTTTCAAGGCTTCTTTTGCCAGGTTTGATTCCGTTGCCGTTGCCACACATAGCTTTATATTATTATCGTAGAGTTTGCGAATAAATTTGTCGGCATTTGCTTTTACTGTTGGCTCATTTAAATAGTAGCTTGAAACACAGGCAAAAAGCTCATCAGTTATGGCTTCTTTAGAGCGGGGGATTACCGTTTCAGAAAAGCGTTGTGCTGCAACGGGAATCGAGGCATGTCGCAAAAACTCATCAAGCTCTTCTGTAAGCGGTATGTTGGCTTTCTTCAGGTAGTTTCCGTAAAGGGAAAACCACATACCCATAGAATCTAAAATTGTTCCGTCTAAATCGAATATAGCACCTTTAATCATTTTTTCACCTACAAAAAATATGGGTCACGGTTATACCGCAACCCATAAAAAGTTCTTTAAAATTATTCTTCTTCAGTTGCAGCTTCTTCAGCAGGGATTTCTTCTGCTGTTTCCTCAACAACGGATTCCTCTGCTACTTCCTCCACAGGTAAAAGAGCACGGATTGAAAGAGCAATCTTTTTCTTTTCCCAATCGATTTCAGTAACCTTAGCTTCTACTGTTTCGCCAATCGAAAGCTCTTTTGCAGGGTTATCAATTCTGCGGTTAGCAATCTGAGAAATATGAATCAAACCATCAACACCAGGGATGATTTCGGCGAATGCACCATAAGGCATAACTCTTACGATTTTTGCCTGTGTGGGCTCACCTAATGTAATCTTTGTCTTTACAATTTCCCAAGGGTTGTCCTCGGCTTTTTTAAAGCCTAAAGAGATTTTCTTTGTATCTTCTTTAATATCTTTGATATAAACTTCGATTGAATCGCCCACAGAAATAACTTCTGACGGGTGCTTAATGTGTTTCCAGCTTAATTCAGAGATATGAACTAAACCATCAACACCGCCGATGTCAACAAAAGCACCGAAGTTTGTGATTGATTTAACAACACCTGTGTAGGTCTTGCCAACTGCAGCGTCTGCCCAGAATTTGTCCTCAAGCTCTTTTTTCTGAGCATCTAAAACAACTCTTACAGAACCAACCAAACGTTTCCTCCTGTCATTTATATCAATGATTTTGAAAGACATTACCTTTCCTACAAATTCAGAAAGGTCAGCATCTCTTTTTTCAGATGCCTGAGATGCGGGAACGAAAACCTTGTAACCCTTGTAGTTAATAATCATACCCTTGTTAACTACTTCTGTTACCTTGCCCTCTAAAATCTCGCCCTCTTCATGTGCTTTCTTCACATTTTCCCAAGTTTTAACAGTATCAAGCTTTCTTTTTGATAGCATGATGTTGCCGTCAGCGTCATTTACGCGAACAACAAAAACCTCGATTTCATCTCCTACTTTACAGATTGCGTCTGTTGTAGCATTGGGGTCGTCTGAAATCTCGGCAGCGGGAATAAATCCATCCTGCTTTGCACCTAAATCTACGATAACCTCGTTGGGTCTTACCTCGATTACCGTGCCTTTTACGATGTCGCCTGTGTTAAGAGTTTTTAAGGACTCTTCCATCAAGGCTTCAAAGCTTTCAAAATTTTCCATCTTACAAATAGCCTCCTTTATTATGACCGCAGGAGTAGAGGCACCTGCAGTAATTCCGACTTTTTTAAAGTCGAAATCGCAACCTTTCGGCAATTGGTCTATATGCTCTAAGCAGTATGCGGTAGGACATACGCTCTTGCAGATAGAATAAAGCTTTTGAGTATTAGAACTGTCAGTTCCGCCAAGGATAATCATGACGTCATTTTCAAGAGCCAGCTCATAGGCTTCCTTTTGCCTCTCTTCAGTTGCATTACATATTGTATCAAATATCACTATGTCATTGCAAGCTTTTTTTAAAAAAGTTGTAATTTTTTTAAAAATTTCCTGCACAAACGTAGTCTGAGCAACGACGCAAACACGGTTTTTTCCGAGATTTACGCTCTTTGCCTCATCAAGATTTCCCAGGATGAGAGCGGTATTGTTGCACCATCCGTCTATTCCCTGAACTTCGGGGTGGTTCTTATCACCTATAATTACTATTTTATAGCCTTCATTTGAGTGCTTTTCAACAATGTTGTGAATTTTTTTAACGAAGGGACAGGTAACATCTATAATTTCAATATTTTTTTCATTCAGCTTATTGTAAACCTCTTTGCCCACTCCGTGCGTGCGGATAATAAGCCTTTCACCCTCTGCAATGTTGTCTAAAGAATCGACGGGAGAAATTCCTTTTTTAGCAAAATCATCTACAACATGCTTGTTGTGTATTATAGGTCCTAATGTGTGATATTTATTTTCCTTATCATGAGTACACTCTTCTACTATCTCGACGGCACGATTGACACCAAAGCAAAACCCTGCCGTTTTAGCAACACGAATTTCCATTATTCTGCTCCTAGGGAGTTTATTTTTGTTAAAATTGCATCCGCATAAATTTTAAGCTCGTCGCCCGAGGGCTTGGTGTTGTTTTCATTTTTAACATATAAGGGCTTTCCAACATAGATTGTAACCTTATGAAAAAGCTTATACCCTCCGCGGATTGCAACGGGAATAACAGGAGCTCCCGTTTTTGATGCAATTAGTGCAACGCCTGCTTTGGCGTCGGCGTTTTCTCCGTCTTTAACTCTTGTGCCTGCGGGGAAAATTGTAAAAATTTCGCCATCCTTTAATGTTTTTATAGCGGTTTTTATAGCGGCTATATCGTTTGTTCCGCGTTTTACCGGAAAGGCACCCGCCTTGCGAAGAAAAAATGCCAGAAGCTTGTTTTCAAAAAGCTCTGCCTTACCCATTGTACGCATACGACGACGAGTCGCTGTCAGAATTATAGGGGCATCCCAAAGACTTGTGTGGTTTGCTGCTAAAATTGCCGCACCTTTTTCGGGGATATTTTCTTCACCCTCAACAGTAACAAAAAACACTATTTTACAAAAAATCTTAACGATGAATTTAAGCAAAGAATACATTACATCACACTTTTCTTTTGTTATTTATAATAGATAAAACATTCTCCACACTTTCTGAAAATGAAAGACAGGTGGTGTCTATCTTAATTGCATCTGCAGCACAACGCAGAGGAGAAGCCTCACGGGTCATGTCCTGTTCGTCACGGGCAAGAACATCGGATAAAACCTGATTATATGTTGTGTCAACACCTTTTTCTAAAAGCTCTTTAAATCTTCGTTCCGCACGAATTTCAGGGCTTGCCGTAAGAAAAATTTTAACATCAGCATCAGGTAAAACGTGAGTGCCGATATCACGACCATCCATAATTACGTTTTTGGTTCCTGATAACATTCTTTGTAAGGAAACTAATTTTTCACGAACCTGAGCAATGGCAGATATGTCTGACGCTCCCATTGAAACCTCAGGCGTGCGGATTTTATCCGACACGTCATCGCCATTTAAAAAAATTCTCTGTGTGCCGTCTATATAGTCAATATCAATAGATATATTATTTACAATTTCAACTGCATTTTCGGGATTTTTCTTTATACATATACCACGATTCAGGCAAGCTAACGCTGCAGCACGATACATTGCCCCTGTATCTATATAAACAAAACCAAGCGTTTTAGCACAATTGCGTGCGATTGTGCTTTTTCCTGCACCGCTCGGACCATCAATTGCGACCTTAAACAATAAAATCCCTCCAAATAAAAATAAGCGAAAGCCTACGCCTCCGCTTAACACAAACTTTTTGGTTTAATTGTTAACGCAAGGAAAGCGTTATCTTTTCTTTTTGTTGTTGTCAGAAGCCTTGAAATTGACTCCTAAAATACCGCCTATAGCACCAAAAATAAGTGACACGGCAAACATAGTAAGAATATGTCTGCCCATATAAAAGCCGTCAGACACTAATGATGCAACAAGCCAGATGACGAGCATATATAAAAGAGCTGAAACCCCGCCCGTTAAAAGTCCTTTTGTGCCTGCTTTTCTCGCGGGTATAAACCCTGACATAACTGCTCCTACAGCGTGAGATACAAAGGCAATGTATGGAATTGTGCTTTCAGGCAACGGTGTATATGAAAGGATTAGTGCAAACACCGCAAACGCTAAAAATGTGAATAAGGCAGCAATACCAACGCCTTTAAAAAATCCTGATGCAACAGAAGGAAATCCTCCTGCCTCTGCTGATTTGATATTTTCGTACACATTAAAAACCTCCTACCGAATACTTTTAATTTAAAATATTCGGCAGGGGCAAAAAATATGAATTATTCGCTTACTGTTTCTTCTGTTGTTTCCTCGGCTGTAACCTCGGTTTCGTCAATAAGCTCTATGTTTTCCTTTTCTTTCTTTGCTTTTTTGCAGGGAACAACTGAAGCGATTGCTTCACGCTTTATGGTCATAGGGTGCTTTGAGGTTCTGTCGCCGATTTCGATACACACCTTATCATCCTTGACCTTTAAAATTTTTCCTATAATACCGCCTATTGTTGTAACGCTGTCACCAACCTTGATTGCGTCTAACATTGCTTTAGTTTCTTTTTCTTTTTTCTTTTGAGGTCTGATTAGCATAAAATAAAAAATTGCTATCATCACAACTAACCAAACTATTGTACCTGCTGTACCTTCCATACCTTGCATGTGTAAATCCCCTTTCGATTTTATATTTAATATAAGATACCATATCATTATATATGGAAAATTCAAAATAAGCAAGCTATTTTTTGATTTTTCACAATTTATTCAAATAAATATTGACATTATAGCTATTTAATGATAATATTTATATATTGATAGAGGTGCGTCTTTAATCAGTAACCCAAAGGAGAAATCGGTATTTTATGATTTTGGGCGAAAGGGAAAGTCGCCGAAAGGGTAAAATTTCCGAGGTTTTATTCTTGGGTGTGCGGAGAATATCCGTATGACTGTCGCTGTTGCGATGTGCTATGGCGGAGTGCTATTAATGTTAAATCTTTGTTTTAATGTTAGTTATGCCAAATCTCTGTCACTAGGGGTTTGGTTTTTTTAAATTATGTAAATTTTACTCACAGGAGGTTCATATAATTATGAAGAAGTACAACATTGCTGTTGTTGGTGCAACGGGCATGGTAGGAAGAACATTTTTAAAGGTTTTAGAGGAGGTTAATCTCCCCGCAGAGAGCTACACGCTTTATGCATCAGCAAGAAGTGCAGGCACAAAATTACCCTTTATGGGCACAGAATACGAAGTTAAAGAATTAACGGAAAATTCATTCGATGGTATGGATATTGCACTGTTTTCTGCAGGCGGTTCAACCAGCGAAAAATTTGCACCAATCGCCGCTGAAAAGGGCTGTTTGGTAATTGACAATTCAAGTGCATGGCGTATGGACCCTAACGTTCCTCTGGTTGTTCCTGAGGTTAACCCTGAGGATATCAAAAAACACAACGGTATCATTGCTAACCCTAACTGTTCTACAATTCAGGCTATGGTAGCACTTCGTCCGTTACAGTTAAAGTATGGTATTGAAAGAATAGTTTATTCGACATACCAGGCTGTATCAGGTGCAGGTGTTGGCGGTTACAACGATTTAAAGAATGGTATAAATGGCGAAGCACCCAAGAAGTTTAACCATCCGATTTTTTCAAACTGCTTGCCGCAGATTGATGTGTTCTTGCCTAACGGTTACACCAAGGAAGAAATGAAAATGGTTAATGAAACACGAAAAATTCTAGGCGACGATACTATGAAAATTACAGCTACAACAGTACGCGTTCCTGTATTTGATTGCCACAGTGAATCGATAAATGTAGAGCTTAAGAAGCCCTTTGATTTGGCGGAATTGCGTGCATGCTTAGAGGCAGCACCCGGTCTTATAGTAGAAGATGACATAGATAACTGCGTATATCCTATGGCTTGCAATGTCGTTGGCAAGAATGAAACATATGTAGGTCGTATCCGTCGTGATGAAAGTGTTGAAAACGGCATAAACCTTTGGGTTGTTGCAGACAACATAAGAAAAGGTGCTGCTACAAATGCGGTACAGATTGCTCAGAAATACATTGAAATGGTAGAAAAAGGCGAAATCTAATTTGTTTTTTGAAAGGAAGAGTACAATGAGCAGAAAAACAATTTTTACAGGTGCAGCAACGGCATTAATCACACCTTTTGATGAGAATGGCGTAAATTTTTCAGCACTTGGTAATATTATAGATTACCAGATTGACAACGGAATTGACGCTTTAGTTATTTGCGGTACCACTGGCGAGGCTGCAACAATGCCCGACTGCGAGCACTTAAGCGTTATCGAGTTTTCGATTAAAAGAGCTGCAGGTCGTGTGCCGATTATTGCAGGTACAGGCTCAAATGATACATCTCACTGCATAGAGCTGAGCAAAGAAGCACAAAATCTGGGAGCAGATGGTTTGCTTATTACCACGCCTTACTATAATAAGGCTACACAAAAGGGCCTAATTATGCACTATGATAAGGTTTTGGAGCATACAAATCTCCCTATTATTCTATACAATGTTCCGGGAAGAACCGGTATGAGCTACGCCGTTCCTACGCTTTGTGAATTGGCAAAGGAAGAGCGTATCGTGGGAATTAAGGAGGCAAGCGGTAACATAAGCTATGCCACAGAAGTTGCCCGCTCTTGTCCTGAGCTTGATATGTATTCAGGCAACGACGATATGATAGTGCCGATTTTGTCATTGGGCGGCAAGGGCGTAATTTCGGTTTTGTCAAATGTTGCACCGAAAGAAACCCACGATTTGTGCCAGAAATGGTTTGATGGTGATATTGAGGGAAGCCGTGCGATGCAGTTTAAATATTTAGAGCTTATTAATTCTTTGTTCTGTGAGGTAAACCCAATTCCTGTTAAAACTGCTATGAATATGATGGGCTTTAACGCGGGAACATTAAGACTTCCGCTTTGCGAGATGGACCCCGTAAATTATAAAAGATTACAAAAAGCAATGTCTGATTGCGGTCTTATTTAAGGTGAAGCTATGGTAAAGATTATTTTGAGCGGCTGTATGGGCCGTATGGGAAAAGCTATTACTCAAATCGTAGAAAATGAAATTGATGCACAAATAGTGTGTGGCTTTGATGTAGTGGGGGGAACTTGTAGTTACCCTGTTTATAAAGACTATGATGATGTTAAAATCGATGCAGACGTTATAATTGACTTTTCTCACCCATCAAATTTTGATAAGATTATTGCATATGCAAAGAAAAACGACCTTCCTGTTGTTATAGCTACGACAGGACTGTCAAACGAGCAAAGAGAAGAGCTTAAAAGGTCGGCAGACTCAATCCCCGTGTTCTTTTCGGCAAATATGTCGCTGGGTATAAATTTACTCATCAAGCTGGCTAAAGATGCAACGAAGATTTTGCAAAAGGACTACGATATAGAAATTATCGAGAAACACCACAACAAAAAGCTTGATGCTCCAAGTGGCACTGCGTTGGCAATTGCAGACGCGATAGCTGATACAATGAGCGATGACGCCAATTATATATATGAACGTCACAGTGTAAGAAAACAACGTGACAAAAACGAAATTGGTATCCACGCAGTACGTGGTGGAACAATAGTCGGGGAGCATGAAGTGATTTTTGCAGGAACAGATGAAATTATCACACTTTCACATTCTGCGGCATCACGAGAGGTGTTTGCACAAGGTGCGGTTAAGGCGGCGTTCTTTATGAAAGGTAAGTCTAAGGGGTTTTATTGTATGGATGATTTATTTCGATAAACGGCGTTGAAAAAAGCACAGACCACGCAAAACAAGTATTTAAATATTAATTTTTTAAGCAAATAAAAAATAAAAGCTACCGCAGGCGGTAGCTTTTTAATATAGTTTTCAACGTTTATACATTAAATCTGAATAAGATAATATCGCCGTCGCAAACGACATATTCTTTGCCCTCGGAACGTACCAAGCCTTTTTCCTTAGCCGCAACGTGTGAGCCGCACTCCATTAAATCGTTATACGCCACTACTTCAGCACGAATAAAGCCCTTTTCAAAATCTGTGTGAATTTTACCGGCGGCTTGAGGGGCCTTAGTACCGCGAGTGATAGTCCAGGCTCTAACCTCCGGTTCGCCTGCGGTTAAGTAGCTTATAAGTCCTAAAAGCTTATAGCTTTTCTTAACTAAGCGGTCAAGACCTGACTCATTGATACCCAATTCCTTTAGATATTCTTCCTTTTCTTCGGGTTCAAGTGCAGATATATCCTCCTCGATTTTTGCAGAAATAGGCATAACCTCTGCACCCTCGGCATCTGCCACCTGGGTTAATCTTATTACAAAATCGTTGTTTTCTATACCATTTACAAAATCATCCTCGGCAACATTTGCAGCATATAAAACGGGCTTTTTTGTCAGCAAGTCGATTTCTTTTACAATCTCTTCCTCGTCCTCCGAAAGCTCAAGCGATCTTGCAGCCTTGCCTGACTCTAAGTGAGCACTTAGCTTTTCTAAAAATTCAATTTCAATTTTATACTTCTTTTCTCCTGATTTTGCCATTTTGCGTGTTTTTTCAATACGCTTTTCAACCATTTCCAAATCGGCAAAAATAAGCTCCAAATTTATTGTTTCAACATCACGGACGGGGTCAACAGAGCCTTCAACATGGATAATATTAGTATCATCAAAGCAACGTACAACGTGAACGATAGCATCAACCTGTCTTATATGTGATAAGAATTTGTTACCAAGGCCCTCTCCCCGACTTGCGCCTTTAACTAAGCCTGCAATATCAACAAACTCAATAATTGCGTGTGTTACCTTTTGAGGATTATACATTTCGGCAAGTTTGTCCAGACGCTCGTCTGGAACAGAAACTATACCAATATTAGGTTCAATGGTACAAAAAGGATAGTTAGCCGATTCTGCACCTGCTTGAGTGATGGCATTAAAAAGTGTGGATTTTCCAACGTTTGGAAGTCCGACTATACCAAGTTTCATAATACTTCATTCTCCTTTAAAAAATCCTTATATTTCAAGGTTTTTAGGTGTTTTCCATTATTGGCCTGACACCAATTTGACACCATTTTGATCTTGATTATTTCTCTCAAATTGCTGCACACCTTTTCTCAATGAATCATCAGTAACGTGTACGTATCTATCCATTGTTGTTTGAAGCGAGTTATGACCAAGAAGTTTTTGCAACACTTTAGGTTGCATTCCTTTTTCAATAGCTCGTGTAGCATATGTATGTCTCAAGGCATGCATACAAAAACGTTTAATCGTAGCTTCATCACAAAGCTTATACAAATGGGTATCATAAGAACTGTTTTTTGCAGGTTCACCGGTTCGCCAATTTATAAACACAAGGTCTTTCATTATAAGAGAAGACTTTTCTCCTGTACGCCTATCCATAAACTCCAGAACTTGGTTCAATGTGGGTGATTGCTTGCGGGTATCCTTTGTAGCATACACACTTTGTAAAATCTCGTAAGCACGATTGGTAAGAGGTATCGTTCTATAACTTGATGGTGTCTTTGGTGGACCTGCTCTCCAATAACCTTGTTTATGCCTATATTCCAAAGTCTTATTAATGGTTATTGTACGATTTTCGAAATTCACCGAGTCCCACGTCAACCCAATTAATTCCCCGGTACGAAGCCCGGTTTCTAATATTAGGGCGTACTGATTATAGTTGTG
>JAZOCK010000063.1:0-3109 GCA_045596445.1 Congzhengia sp.
AGTGATACAAGCACCGCTGCAACGTACGTCATTGCTGCAGCTGACAACACTTGCTTTGCTCCTGCAAGCTCGTTATTATTAAGAATATCTTCTTTTGATAAAGTCATAAGTGCTCGTCTGCTGGCATTAAACTCAACAGGAAGCGTAATTAACTGAAATAAAAGCACCAATGAAAATGCCAGTATTCCAATTGTTACTAAAGGCTCGTACGATAAAATGATTCCTAAAATAATTAATGGTACAGATAATCTTGAGCCGATATTTGCAATCGGTAAAATAGAATTTCTAAGTTTTATTGGTGCATATCCTTGTGCATACTGAATGGCGTGTCCTGCCTCGTGTGCCGCAACGCCAATTGAAGCTACAGATACATCGTTTCTAACAGAATCAGACAGTCTAATTACGTTTGCTCTAGGGTCATAATGATCAGAAAGTGTTCCTGACACCGACTCGATTTTTACATTCTGCAAACCATTCATATCTAGAATTTCTCGTGTTATCTCTTTGGCAGTTTTACCGTTAGAGGACATAATTTGCGAATATTTTTTATATGTGCTTGTGACCTTCATCTGTGCAAAAAGTGAAATCAAAATGGCAGGTATAACCAATATTAAATAATAACTATCGTAAAAAAACACATTTTCCTCCTTACATCAATACCAAGGATACTATAACAAAATAAATAATTAAAGACAAAGCATCAACTATTGTTGTTATAAACGGGCTTGCCATTACAGCGGGGTCAAGCCCTACTTTCTTAGCAAGCATAGGCAACGTACAACCGACTATTTTTGCTAAAATAACTGTCGAAAATATTGCTACACTCACCACAAGTGCAACGACAATGTTTATTCCATCTGTATATAGGCTGTCAAAAAACAAAACCTTAGCAAAGCAAACCACAGCCATAACAACCCCGCATATTGCGGCAACTCTGGCTTCCTTCCAGGCAATTTTTAAGATGTCTTTAAATTCAAATTCTTCAAGTGCAAGGCTTCGTATTACTGCAACTGAAGATTGTCCTCCGGCATTTCCCGCTGTACCCATTAGCATAGGAATAAAAGCAACCAATGCCGGATACATAGCCAGAGCCGATTCAAACGTAGATAGAATCCCACCGGTAAACGTAGCAGTAATCATAAGAAGCAACAACCACATAATTCTCTTTTTGAAGGTTTCTGTAACGCCCTCTTCAATATATGACTTATCAGATGGCGTCATACCTGCCATCTTTTCGATATCCTCTGTTGTTTCCTGTTCTATGACATCGACGATATCATCAATTGTTATAATACCTACTAAGCGGTCCTCGTAATCTACAACGGGCAATGATAAAAAGTCATACTTCTTAAAATACTGTGCACTCGTTTCCTGGTCATCGTGGGTGTTGATGCTTATCGGATTTTCTATCATCAAATCCGAAATTATTTTGTCTGACGGACTTAAAATAAGCTTTCGTATAGATATGCTTCCCTCTAAATGACGCTTTTCATCGATTACATAGCAGGTGTTAATAGTTTCTTTGTCTACCCCGGTTGCTCTTATATGGCGAATTGCATCGCGTACGGTCATTTCCTTTTTCAAATCAACAAACTCGGTTGTCATAATAGAGCCTGCAGAATCTTCAGGGTATTGTAATATTTGATTTATTATTTTTCTGGTTTCCGGGTCGGTGATTTTTAAAACTTTTTTTACAATGTTAGCGGGCATTTCCTCCAAAAAGTCTACCGTATCGTCCATAAACATTTCATCTACAATATTTACTATTTCTCTGTCAGTTATGGACTCTATAATAAACTGCTGTTGTTCTGCCCTCATATACGAAAAACTATCCGCTGCTAAGGTCTTCGGCAACATTCTGAATACCCTCAAAAACTTCTCTTTGGGTATTTCGTCAAACAAAAGACCTATATCTGCCGCATTCATATTTATCAAAAGCTTACGAGCGTCAGTAAAACAATCCTTATCAATTAACTCTATTGCGTCTTCTGTCAATGTTTCAATGATATTTTCTGTGATTTCCATTGAGATTTCCCCCTTCAAAAATTAATAGCAAAAACAAACAGGGAAATCTAAAAAAGCTTTTAGATAGAACAAAAGAAAAGCTCACAGATATCCGCTGTCTTGTGACTTCGAGGTTTAGGTTTAGTTGTATCCATAAGCTCATCTCCTTTAATTTTGAATAAAATACCTTATTATTATACTCTAATTTTTTTTAAAAATCAATATTTATAAGTATAATTTTTTCTAAGAGGTAATATTTTTTAATATGGAGGGAACAAAATGAACTATATCTGGGTATTTATGATTGTAATATCTTATGTTTTTTCATTTTTTACAGGGAATCTCAATGAGGTTACAAAAAGTGTTTTTGACGGGTGTGGCGATGCAGTATCACTTGTTTTTTCGTTACTTGGAATGATGTGCCTTTGGACAGGACTTTTAGAAATAGCAGAGTGCTCAGGATTGGTAAAAAAAATTCAAAAGCTTCTCTCCCCCATAATCAGTTGGTTATTTCCCACAATAGACAACAATTCTGACGTTGCGGGCGAAATTTCCACAAGTATAACCGCAAATTTGTTAGGGCTGTCTAATGCAGCTACTCCGCTTGGTTTATCTGTTATGGAAAAATTAGAAAAAAGAAACCTGATAAAAGATACAGCCTCTGATGAAATGTGTATGTTTGTTGTTATAAACACTGCTTCGGTAACTATAATTCCAACTACCCTTTTAACCTTAAGAACAAGCTATAACTCACAAGCACCATTTGAAATTATGCTTCCTGTTTGGATTGTATCGATTATTTCAATATTAACCGCTATAATTGCTGCAAAGCTTTGTGCAAGGAGGAGTATTAAGTGACCGCTTACATATTTCCTACGGTATTTACTGGAATTTTGATTTATGGTTTGATTAAAAAAGTGCCGATTTTTGATGCGTTTTTAAGAGGTGCTGCACGCGGTGCAAAATCTTGTTTTTCAATACTGCCTGCTCTTGTTGGGCTTGTAGTTGCAGTATCTATGATTAAAGCCTCCGGGGTTTTAGATTTTTTATCAAAGCTTCTTTCTCCGATTTTAAACCTTATAGGTATGCCTGCTGACATATTGCC
>JAZOCK010000064.1:0-20546 GCA_045596445.1 Congzhengia sp.
TTCCCTTATAAAAAGTGTTGGTAAAATAAAAATCGAATATCACGCACATACCAGGGATTAAGTTCTATAAATAGTATAACACCTTATGTTCAAATTATCAATACTTTTAAAAATATTTTATTACTCTTCCCAGTTGTGCCAAACGTTTTGCACATCATCGTTATCTTCTAACATATCGATTAGCTTATTCATAAAGAGTAAATCTTTTTCATCTGTTAATGTAACAGTAGTCTGCGGAATCATTTCAACTTCAGCAGATGCAAAGGAGTAGCCTTTGCCTTCTAACGCGGAAAGAACATCACCGAAAGCATCCGGGTCCGTTAAAACCTCAAAACAGTCTTCATTTGCACTAAAATCCTCAGCACCTGAATCTAACGCGTCCATCATAACCGTGTCCTCATCAAGCTCTTTTTCTGAGTTGTCGATGATAAGTACACCTTTTTTGTCAAACATAAAGCTAACGCATCCGTTTTGTCCCAGATTACCGCCGAATTTATCAAAATAGTGGCGGAGGTCACCTGCGGTTCTGTTTCTGTTGTCAGTCAGGGTTTCAACTATAACTGCAACACCATTAGGTCCGTAGCCTTCGTATGTGATTTCCTCGTAGTTATCAGAACCCAGTTCGCCCGATGCTTTTTTGATACATCTTTCTATGTTATCATTGGGCATATTGTTAGCTTTAGCCTTGGCAATTGCATCGCGAAGCTTAGAGTTTGACTCAGGGTCCGCACCGCCTGACTTTACTATAACAGTAATTTCTCTGCCTAATTTGGTGAAAATTTTACCCTTCTTAGCGTCTGATTTTTCTTTTTTGTGTTTGATATTCGCCCACTTGGAATGTCCTGACATTATATTTACATCCTTTCAGCATTGTATAAAATTTCATTAATTGCATAAACTAACGAAAACTAATTTAAGAGGTGTAACATGGATTACGTAAAAGCTTTCGTTATAGGCGGTATACTTTGTGTAATCGCCCAGATTTTAATTGATAAGCTAAAACTCACGCCTGCACGTATTTTGGTTATATACGTCGTAGCGGGTGCTTTATTAACTGTGTTGGGTGTTTATAAGCCTTTGGTTGAATTTGCAGGTTGCGGTGCTACCATTCCTATATCAGGATTTGGCTACGCGCTGGCAGAGGGTGCAAAAAAAGGTGTGGCAGAGCACGGAATATGCGGAGTACTGACCGGCGGATTAAGCGGGGCCGCCGGCGGAATTACCGCTGCCGTAGTTGCCGGACTGTTATTTGCATCGATTTTTAAACCAAAAGCAAAAAAATAACAACAAATATATTGTATACCCTTTTTATTAAAAATTCAACCTTTTTTCTAAATTAAAGTGTCAAAATTCTGTTTTATGAATAAAATGTACTATAATTTAAACTTTAGGTGAGAAAATGGGAGATATTCTAATCACTTTTATAAAACAGTCATCAGCCTACAAGCTGAAAAAAGCTGCTTTGCAAAACGGAATAGCCGCAAAAATAGTGCAAACACCTAAGCAAATAAGTATGGGCGGTTGCTCGTATGCGGTGCAGGCAAATCGTAAAGATGTAAAACGTCTGACAGAAATTTGTCGTGAATACAATATAGAATACAGTCGTGTTATAGTTGTGTATTTGGATATGAACGGCAAAAGGGTATATAACGAAATTTAGGACTGCGGTATTACCGCAGTCCTAAATTTTTCGAAAATATAATATTTATGTTACATTTTGACTCAATTCATTGAAAAAGGTATTTTCATATGATAAGATTTTATTATAAGATATTATAGGTATAGAGTAGGAGTTTGTAGCCATGAATAAACATACAGACAAAAGAATACTTATGACTTTAACACGCTTTGATATAGGTGGTGCAGAAACCCATGTTTTAGAGCTTTCTTTAGAATTGCAACGTATGGGATATCACGTTGTAGTTGCGTCAAACGGGGGTGTATACGAAAAGAATTTAGAGGATGCGGGTATATCACACTATAAGATTCCTATGAATTCAAAAAAGCCCTCTAAGGTGTGTGAATCTCTGAGACTTTTAAAAAAAATTATAATTGATGAAAATATCGAAATCGTTCATGCACATGGCAGAATTCCTGCGTTTTTGTGCGGTATTTTAAAAAGATGTATGGACTTCACCTTTGTAACGACGGCACACTGGGTATTTGATACATCCCACGGATTAAAATATATTACAAACTGGGGAGAAAAGGTAGTTGCTGTAAGTGAGGATATTAAGACGTACTTAATGGATAACTACAAGGTAAATCCAACGGATATATATGTGACAATTAATGGTATAGATACTGTTAAGTTTTCGCGAGATGCAGATGCTTCTGATGTAGTAGAAGAATTTTCCTTGGAACAAGATACTAAAAAAATCGTCTATATATCAAGGATGGATTCTGACCGTGCATTAGTTGCTTTTCACTTGGCGGAAATTGTACCCGAGCTTGTAAAAACAAATCCCGATATTGAAGTTGTTATTGTGGGTGATGGGGATGTATTTGATGAGCTTAAGAAAAAAACCGACGCAATAAATGAATCTTTAGGTAAACGCTACATAGTGTTGACTGGAGCAAGAACCGATATTTATAAATTTGCGGCGTTGTCAGATATATTTATAGGCGTTTCCCGTTCCGTGTTAGAGGCAATGGCTTGTGAAAAGCCTGTTATTGTCGCTGGTAATGAGGGATATTTGGGAATTTTTGATGAGGACAAGCTGGGAAATGCGATTGACACGAATTTTTGTTGCAGAGGCTTAACCGATTCAAAACCAGAGTTGTTATATCAGGATTTAAAGACGCTTTTAACAAATGAAACACAAGAAAATGAGAGATTAGGTGCATTTTCGAGAAAGGTTATATTAGAAAATTATTCTCTTTCGAAAATGGCGGGCGATTGCATTAAAATGTATATTGCGGCGACTGATAACAAAAAATGGGATGCGATTTTAATGGGTTATTACGGCTTTAATAACTCAGGAGATGAAACACTTCTTTATTCTATGATTAGCAATTTAAGAGAAAAATGTGACGATGCAAGACTTTTGGTTTTGTCAAAGGTTCCTAAAGAAACTGCACAAACCTACGGGGTATATTCCATAAATCGTTACAATCTTTTAAGAATAAGAAAGGAATTAAAAAGGAGCCGCTTGTTTATTTTTGGTGGAGGAAGTCTTATTCAAGACGTGACCTCTACTAAATCTCTGTGGTTTTATTTGAAAATTTTAAAGATGGCTCTGGCTGCTAAAATTCCAGTTATGCTCTATGCAAACGGAATTGGCCCTGTAAATAAAGAAAAGAACAGGAAAAAAGTAGCAGAAATTTTAAACAAGGTAGACATAATTACACTTCGTGATGAAAAAAGCCTTGATGAAATCAAAAATATGGGAGTTGAGGTCAAAACACAGGTAACAGCTGACCCTGCTTTAAGTATGACAGGTATAGATAGTAAAGATGCAAAGAGCCTTTTAGCTAAAGAGAATATCCCGCTTGACAAAAAAATCTTAGGAATTTCCATAAGAGATTGGAAAAAATGCGATGGTGATTTCTGGACAAGCTTTGCATCAGGAATAGATGAAATTTGCAAAAAATACGAATTAACACCTGTATTTATTCCGCTTAAACTGCCTGACGATGCTTTGATATCGAATATAATGAAGGCAAAAATGAGTACCAAAAGCTTTGTTTTAAACAAGTCGTACACATCATGCGAAATTGTTGGAATTTTTGGAGAATGTGAATTAGTAATCGGTATGAGATTACATTCTCTGATTTATGCCGCTGCTTGCGGTGTGCCTGCGATAGGTGTTTCTTACGACCCTAAGGTAAGCGGATTTTTAGACTATATCGGCACAAGCACAACTGTTGATTTAAAAGAGATTAGCAAAAACAGACTGATTGATGAGGCTGATAGGATTTTTGAAAGCAGTGAAGAAATCAAGAAAGAATTGGCACAAAAAATAGCAGAATTTAAAGAAAAAACGAAAGAAACTGCAGAAATTGCAATTGAAATTATTAGGGGGGAGGAAAGACAATGCGATTGATGGGAATAGATTTTGGTGATGCAAGAGTAGGCGTAGCATTATCTGACCCTTTAATGATAATGTCGCAGGGCTATAAAACTATAAAAAACGACGGAAGTGATACACTTTTTGAAGAACTTGCAGCTATAATTAAAGAAAAAGAAGTTACAAAAATTATAATAGGACTTCCCAAAAATATGGACAATTCCCAAGGGTTTCGCACAGATGCAACAATGGCTTTTTCGGAAAAACTAAAAACCTATACCGATGTAGAAATTGATTTTTCTGACGAACGCCTGACAACAGTCAGTGCACACGGTTTTTTAAATGAAATGAATGTAAGAGGAAAGAAAAGAAAAGGTGCGGTAGATACATTATCTGCAGCCTTAATCTTAGAAACCTATATGAAGAAAAAAGGTCTTTGTTAGGAGGGCAGTAAATGAAGAAAATATTATCTTTTTTACTGGCATTTATGCTTATAACGTCTGTGGTATCAGTAAATGCTGCACAGATATATTATGATGACTCGTGGCATACATACGAAGGAAACATTTTTACCTTAAAGGTTGATGAAAAAACTATTAACTGCGAGGTACCCCCAATAGTATTTGATGACTATTCGGTAGTGCCTGCAAGAGATGTTTTTGAAGCGATGGGTGCCAGTGTTAAATGGAATGCAGAAATGCAAAGAGTAACCGTAATATATGACGATACAATGGTGGAGCTTTACATAAACAAAAAAACAGTAAAGCTAAACGGAGCCAAAAAGGAGGCACCTATTCCGCCTAAGCTCATAAACGGAAAGACAATGATTCCCGTACGGTTTGTGGCAGAGGCATTGGGGTTTACAGTTAATTTTGATTCTAAGACAGATACTATTTCAATTGAAACGGGTAAAGCTCAAAAACCAATCCCTGAGATTTCAAACCCTGCGTCAACTAAGCCTGCGTACGATATTTCGTTGACTAAATACACATATTCCAAGGAAAATGATGTTGTAAGTGTTATATTTACGTTTTCGGAAAGTGTAAAGTATTCACACTTTATACTAAAGGAACCAACGAGGTTAGTAATAGATACAGAAAACACCAAATTTCCTACAACGCTAAAATCGACAGAAACAGACTTTGATGACGTTACTGCCATAAGATTAGGTCAACAGACAAAGGGTGTACGTTTTGTGCTGGATTTAGCTGAGGAGCTGGATTACAGTGTTGCTTTATCGGGTAAAAAGCTTATAGTTAAAGTTGGTAAGGACATAAAAGACGAGCCTGTTGATGATACTGTTACAGATGACGAAACTGAAGAACCCGAGATTGTAGAGCCTGTAATACCTGACCCGCCAACATATAAGCCTACGAGAACAGTATATTTAGACCCGGGTCACGGAGGCGAGGACCCCGGTGCTGTATTTACAGATGAAGACGGCAAAATATGGAAAGAAAGCGATATAAATCTTGGAGTAGCACTCAAGGTACGCGATATCTTAAAGGAAAATAACGTTAAAGTGTTAATGTCACGTGATACCGATAAAACAGTTGAGCTAGTAGACAGACCAAATGATGCAAACAACAGGCAAGCGACACTTTTTGTAAGTGTTCATACCAATTCCTTCTTTACAGATACAGCTTACGGTATAGAAACGTGGGGAACTTTACAGTATAGTGCGACCTATGCAGGTGTAACAGACAAGGATTTGGCTGAAAATATACAAAAAGCCGTAATTAAAGAAACTGGTGGCTTTAACCGTGGTGTTAAGGATTCTACGACGCTTGCAGTTTTGAGACATTCAATTATGCCGTCTGTTTTAATTGAGGTTGGTTTTATTTCAAATACAGAAGAGCGTGAAAAAATGTTTGATGAAAATTATCGTGAAAAATTGGCAGAAGGCATAGCAGACGGAATATTAGAAACATTGAAAGAAATGGGATTATAGAATAAAATATTTGCTCCTCCACATAATAAGATTAATTTATTATGTGGAGGTTTTTTATGGGAGAAAACACAAAAGAAAATTTACACGAGGACATAAAAGATTTTGGCTCAAGCAAAATTAAAAACAGCAGAGGGAATATTCACTGCTTGACAATAGTAGGAGAAATCGAGGGACATAATGTCCTTCCACCATCGTCTAAGGCTACTAAGTATGAGCACGTTCTGCCATTGCTTGTGTCAGTTGAGCAAAACGAAGAAATTGACGGACTTTTGCTTATACTGAATACAATGGGTGGCGACGTAGAGGCGGGGCTTGCAATAGCGGAATTGGTAGCGTCTATGACAAAGCCTACTGTATCCTTGGTTTTAGGCGGTGGACATAGTATAGGTGTTCCTCTGGCAGTTTCTGCTTGTCGTTCGTTTATTGCAAGCTCTGCTACTATGACGGTGCACCCCGTAAGAATGAACGGTACTGTAATCGGTACACAGCAAACCTACGAGTATTTCAGAAAAATGCAGGAAAGAATAACGGAATTTGTTTGCAAGAATTCAAAAATTTCTAAGGAAAAATTCACTCAGCTGATGATGAAAACAGGCGAAATGGCAAACGACGTAGGAACAATACTATCAGGAGACGATGCGGTCAAATTTGGTCTGATTGATGAAAAAGGAGGTCTTGACAGTGCCCTTGATTTTTTGTATAATGAAATCAATACTAACAAGGGTGGTGGAGTAGATGTTGACGGACATCGAGATTGCACAAGGTGCGAAAATGAAACCAATAGCTGAGGTAGCGGAAAAAATTGGTATCGACCAGGATGAATTGGAGTTTTACGGAAAATATAAGGCAAAAATTTCTTCTGATGTGTGGAACAGAGTAAAGGGTAACCCCGACGGCAAATTGGTTTTAGTTACTGCAATTAACCCTACACCTGCAGGAGAAGGCAAAACAACAATTACAGTAGGTTTGGGTCAGGCAATGTCAAAAATAGGAAAAAAGACCGCCATTGCACTGCGTGAGCCATCACTAGGACCTGTTATGGGTATCAAGGGTGGTGCCGCAGGCGGTGGATATGCTCAGGTTGTACCTATGGAGGATATAAATCTTCATTTTACGGGGGATTTTCACGCAATTACCGCGGCTAATAACCTGCTTTGTGCTATGATTGATAATCATATCAAACAGGGAAATGAGTTAGGAATTGACCCTACAAGAATAGTGTTCAAGCGTGTTTTAGATATGAATGACAGAGCTCTTCGTGAGGTGGTTATAGGTCTGGGCGGAAGAATCAATGGTATTGTTCGTCAGGACGGTTTTACAATTACTGTAGCATCAGAGGTTATGGCGATTTTATGTATGGCAAGTGATTTAGAAGACTTAAAGAAAAGACTTTCCAACATCGTCATTGGCTATACATATGATGATAAAGAGGTTAAGGCAAAGGATGTTAAAGCAGAGGGTGCTATGTGTGCATTATTAAAGGATGCTATAAAACCGAACCTTGTGCAAACATTAGAAAATACCCCTTGCTTTATGCACGGAGGACCATTTGCAAACATTGCCCATGGTTGTAACAGTGTTCAGGCAACAAAGCTCGCACTTAAGCTTTCGGACTATGTTATAACAGAAGCAGGCTTCGGTGCAGATTTAGGTGCGGAGAAGTTTTTGGACATTAAGTGCAGGGTGGCTGATTTAAAGCCGTCTGCTGTAGTAATTGTTGCAACAGTAAGAGCCTTAAAATATAATGGTGGTGTAGCAAAGCAGGATTTAGCTACAGAAAATATTGAAGCACTGAAATCCGGCATTGTAAACCTGGGCAAGCATATCGAAAATATTGGTAAATTCGGTGTTCCTGTTGTTGTTGCGATTAACCGTTTCTTAACAGACAGTGATGCTGAGCTTGCAACAATTGAAGAATATTGTAAATCACTCGGTGCTGAATTCGCTTTAGCTGAGGTTTTTGCAAAGGGCGGCGATGGTGGCATTGAATTGGCTGAAAAGTTGATTTCTGTGCTTGATAGTAAGGAATCAAACTACGCACCCATATACGATGTTAAGCTACCCATAAAGGATAAAATCGAAAAAATTGTAAAAGAAATCTATGGGGGCGACGGTGTAACGTTTTTACCTGCCGCAGAAAAGCAGATTGCAACATTAGAAGCAACGGGCTACGGCGAGCTTCCTGTGTGTATGGCAAAAACGCAGTATTCTCTGTCTGATAATGAAAAGCTTCTGGGACGTCCTGAGGGCTTTACAGTAACCATTAAAGAGGTAAAGGTTTATGCAGGAGCGGGATTTGTGACCGCTTATGCAGGAAATATTATGACGATGCCGGGACTTCCTAAAGTGCCCGCAGCTGAAAAAATTGATATTGATAACGACGGAACAATTACAGGATTGTTTTAAAAAATGGGCTGTAGCGTTTGCTACAGCCCATTATATTAATATTTCAATTGTGAACGTGCTATTGTAAATGCCGTTATATCCAATGAGTGTTGAGATAATATTTTGGCTGCTTCCCTCATCGTACTTCCGGAAGTGAAGATATCATCTACGAGTAAAACATGCAGTCCGTTTAAACGTTCGGGCTTATAAACTCCGAATGCACCTTTAATATTTCCCTTTCTATATTTAAGTTCAAGCTCAGATTGTCGCTTTGTTTCTTTTATTTTTATGAGAATGTCATCAAAAACAGGGACATCAAAATACATAGAGATTCTGTTTGCAACAAGCTGAGATTGATTATAACCCCTGGCTTTGTAAGATTTTTTTGACAGGGGTATTGGGACTATTGCATCGAAATAAATATCACTTGATTCTAAAATGTCGCAAGCAAGTTTAGAATATCCTATATGATAGTCAGGTCTGTTCCAGAATTTAAACGCCCTTAAGGTATTTTTTATATCCCCTTCATATTTTAAACAGGATATAAAACGTGTGTAGTGAGGTTGTTCGACAAGACAAGTGCCGCACATACCGTTTTGAGAGCTGTGTAAAAATCCTAAACAAGTTTTACACTTAAAGCTTGTGTTTATATATGGTATTTTGTTTTTACAGATTTTACACGCATATTCTGATTTTCCAACGGGATTTCCGCAGACAATACATGTATCAGGAAATGGAATTGACAATATTTTATCTTTAAATCTAAACATACAAGCCACCCCAAATTTTTAATAACGTGCGGAATTATACCACACAATTTGACAAATTTCAATAAAATTTTGCTTTGCGGCAATAAAATGTTTGAAAAAAATTAAATCTTGTGTTAGAATAAACATATATTGTATATTAATAAAATCAAGGAGGAGAAGTTATGGCAAATAAATATGCAGGCACAAAAACAGAAAAAAATCTATGGGAGGCATTTGCAGGCGAATCTCAGGCAAGAAACAAGTATACATATTTCGCATCTGTGGCCAAAAAGGCGGGATACGAGCAGATTGCAGCACTTTTTCTAAAAACTGCCGAGAACGAAAAAGAACATGCAAAGCTTTGGTTTAAGGCATTAGGTGAGCTGGGCGACACGAGAGAAAATCTTCTTCACGCAGCACAGGGAGAAAATTTCGAGTGGACAGATATGTATGATAGAATGGCTAAAGATGCTGAAGAAGAAGGCTTCCACGATTTAGCAGCACAGTTTAGAGGTGTGGCTGCTGTAGAAAAGGCACACGAAGAAAGGTATCGTGCACTTTTGAATAATGTAGAAACAATGGCAGTATTTGAAAAAGCAGGCGTTGTTATGTGGGAATGCCGTAATTGCGGACACTTGGTAATGGGTGAGAAAGCCCCTGAAATTTGTCCTGTATGTGCACATCCAAAAGCATACTTTGAAGTACACGCAGAAAATTACTAAACTTAAAATAAAAGGCTCTTTTCGGGCCTTTTTATTTTGTAAAAATTAAATATTTGTAAAGCATTAATCCAATAGTTGCAAAATCAAAAAAACTTTGCTAAAATAAAAACATAGTGAGGTGTAACAATTGAAGAAAAATGCAATTACAGATAAATCAAAAGATAATCTTGAATTAATTTTAGAAAGCGATATGGAACCATATAACGAACTGATGGCGTACTATAAATGTGCAATGATGGAGGTTGAAACAAAATTTCGGGTGCTTAACGAGGAATTTTCGTTGCAGTACGACAGAAACCCAATCAGTGCTATAAAAACACGCCTTAAAACAACGAAAAGTATAGCCGAAAAGCTATACAGATATGATTTTCCCATAACACCACAATCGATAGAAGAAAATCTGAATGACGTTGCGGGCGTAAGAGTAGTTTGTTCCTTTGAAAAAGATGTGTATTTGCTGGCGGAGGCTCTGTTGAGCCAGGATGATATAATCCTGATTTCTAAAAAAGACTACATAGCAAATCCTAAAAGCAACGGATATCGAAGTCTGCATCTTATTATAGCGGTTCCGATTTATCTTGTTAATGAGAAAAGGACAATGCGTGTGGAAATCCAATTAAGAACGATATCAATGGATACGTGGGCAACTTTAGAACACCAGCTAAGATACAAGAAAAACTTTGAATTTACAGATGAAATGGCGGAGGAATTATACATTTGCTCGAAGCTAAGCTCAGATTTGGATAAAAAAATGGATAAGCTCAGAAAAATGCTGAACGTGTAATAAATAAACGAAAAAAACAGTTGACATTCCAATATACAAATGCTATAATGTATGTTAGCCGCGTGCGTAAGGTTATAAATGGAGTGTGAAATTCCTACCTAAACGGCAGCGAGCAAGGATGGAGGAGGTGCGATTATGTACGCAATTATTAAGACAGGCGGAAAGCAGTACAAGGTTTCCGAAGGTGACGTTATCTACGTTGAAAAACTCGGCGTGGCAGACGATGAAACTGTTACATTTAACGAAGTATTAGCAGTTGGCGAAGGCGATTCTTTAAAAGTAGGTGTTCCTACAGTTGAAGGTGCTACAGTTACAGCTAAGGCTTTAGTTGGTGAAGGTAAGGCTAAAAAGGTCATTGTCTTCAAGTACAAGCCTAAAAAGGGCTACCACAAGAAGCAGGGACACAGACAACCTTTCACAAAAGTTGTTATCGAAAAGATAAACGCATAATTATGACTAAAATAAGCGTTTATAAAAAAGGTAAAAGCATTGTAAAATATGTTGTTGACGGTCATACAGGATATGCAGACAGTGGCTTTGACATTGTATGCTCTGCAGTATCAGTCATTGCAACTCACACTTTAAACGCTCTTACGGATATTGTTAAAATTCCTGTAGGCTATGAAGTGCGTGATGCTTACTTCGAGTGTATTGTTCCCGATAATATTTCGGAAGAAGAACGTAAGCAGTCAAATATTTTATTAGAGGCAATGTATTTAACCTTTAAAAATTTGGAAGAACAATACAAAGAATATATAACCATTATTGATATGGAGGTGTAGTAATGCTTAATATTAACATTCAGCTCTTCGCTCATAAAAAGGGTGTAGGTAGCACAAAAAACGGACGTGACAGTGAAGCTAAACGTCTTGGTGTTAAAAAAGCAGACGGTCAGAACGTTCTCGCCGGCAATATTCTTGTTAGACAGAGAGGTACAAAGATTCATCCCGGTACCAACGTTGGCAAAGGCGGCGACGACACATTGTTCGCTTTGGTTAACGGCAAGGTTAAATTCGAGAAGTTTGGTGCAGGCAAAAAGCGTGTAAGCGTTTACGAGGACGTTACAGCTTAATTTTAGGTTATCAGCCCCGAGATTACCTCGGGGCTTTTTACTTTTTTTGTGAGGTGTAAAGAATGCCAAAAATATTTGCAATATCAGACCTGCATTTAGGGTTTTCGTGCAGTAAGCCAATGGGTATTTTTGGCGATTACTGGGAAAATCACGAAAGTAAAATATATAGCAACTGGCAAGAAACAGTAGGAGAAGATGATGTGGTTTTAGTTGCGGGTGATACCTCGTGGGAAACCTACGTAAACCACGCGATTGAAGATTTCAGCTTTATAAACAAGCTTAACGGCACGAAAATAATTACAAAGGGCAACCACGATTATTGGTGGGAAACCCTTTCTAAATTAAATAAATTTTTAGATGAAAACAGCTTTAATACAATAAAATTTTTGCACAATACGAATGTAGTTTTTGGAAATACTGTAATTTGCGGAACAAAGGGCTATCCCGAAACTGAAGGGATACCGAATTCTGAAAAAGATAAGAAATTATATTTACGAGAAATTTTAAGACTTGAAAATGCGGTAACAGAGGCAAAAAAAACGGGTGCTGAAAAAACAATAGTTATGCTTCATTATCCGCCCGGAACAAATACGGAGTTTGCAAAAATTTTAAAAGATGCCGAGGTTGACTTCTGCATTTATGGTCACCTTCACGGAGGCACATTTGGTGCTGTTACAAGAGGAAACATAGGTGGAGTTGAGTATAGACTTACATCTTCTGACTATTTAAGGTTTAAACCGATATTTATTACAGAATATTAAAAAATGAAGACTAGTATGATATATACTAGTCTTCATTTTCGCTTTCGTCAGCCAAACGTGACAACGACTCAATGACGCTTGTGTAAAATTCCATAGGCTTCTTTCTAAAACCTTTTGCGTAGCGAGCCGCCTTTTCTTTATTTCCTGTAAAAACAGTCATTGAAAGTAGGGTTGTTTTTCCTTCAATAATTTCTACATCTACATTGTATAGGTCCTTGGCTATTGGAGATACAACGGATTTAATCTGTGCTTTTTGTCCCTCACGCTTGAAATAATCATCAATTGTGGTTTTAATTGAGGCTCTTACACTTGCCATAATTTTATCGTCGAATACATCAATTGTTTCTTTTCCCTGAGATGTCAAATCATACTTTTCTGTTTCATCACGCCATACTTTTTTTATGTAATTTTCGGGCGAAAGCTTATCTATTGCATCACAAAGGTCTATGAAATCAATGCTTGTAGCAGAAAGCAACAGATGTTTTATATCTTTCTCGGATAAAGGCTCACCTGCATATCTTATACAAAAAAGAATACAAAGCTTAATCTCTGCGGGGTCATTTAGTCTGTAATATACATTATTTAAATCGGGTTTCAAGTTTTCACATCCTTTTTAATAATCATAGCATAAACAAACAAGAAAATCAACAAATTATTCTGTTATATATTTGAAAAAATCTTGTTATTGATAAAAATGTGTGATAAAATAAATTTTAAAAGAAGAAAACAGCTTAACGAGGAGAGCAAATGGAAGTAAAAAAAATCACGTCGGCACAAAATGAATATATAAAATCGCTTTCAAAGCTTAAAAGCAAAAAGCATAGAGAAGAGGCGGGGCTTTTTATAGCTGAGGGCGAGCATCTATTACAAATGCTTAATTTGTCTGATTTTGAGATAAATGACGTTGTTATGAGCGAGAGCTACTATGAAAAAAATCAAGACAAGCTGTCTTGTGATATTATTTTAGTGCCTGACAGTCTGTTAGAAAAAATCTCCGATACAAAGACACCTCAGGGCGTTGTGGCAGTAGTTAAGTTGCCTGACAATAATAAAAGTATAGCGGGTGGCAGATATATTTACTGTGACAATCTTCAAGACCCTGGAAATGTGGGAACTGTAATTCGTACAGCTGATGCCTTTTCGTTTGATGGTGTAATATTGTCAAAGGATTCGGCAGATGTGTATTCTCCCAAGGTTATTCGTTCATCACAAGGCTCAATTTTTAATATCAGCATTATAAGAGACGCAGATATAGAAGATATAAAAATCTCTAAACAAAACGGCTTTAAAATAACATCTACTGCACTTTATGGCGAGTGTGTAAAATTAAAAGACATTAAGATATCCAAAAACCAGATTTTTGTTATAGGTAACGAGGGAAGCGGAGTGTCAAAGGAGATATTAGATATTTCAGATGAGATTGCATATATCCCTATGAGCGGTAAGGCTGAATCATTAAATGCAGGCGTTGCTTCATCTATTCTTATGTATGAGGTAGCAAGCCGTGAATAAATTTATGCAAGAAGCCATAAACGAGGCAAAATTGGCAGTAAATGAAAATGAAATACCCGTAGGTGCAGTTGTGGTTTTTGATGGAGAAATCGTAGCACGTGCACATAATTTGACCGAGCAAAATAAAAATCCAACACACCATGCCGAAATTTTAGCGATAAATAAAGCACTAAAAAAGCTAAATACAAAAGATTTAAAAGGCTGTGAGCTTTATGTGACACTAGAGCCTTGTGCCATGTGTATAGGGGCTTGTGCATTGTCTAAAATCGACAGGGTGTACTTTGGTGCCTACGATATAAAAAGCGGTGCCTGCGGAGGAAAAACAGACGTTCTGCGTGAGAACTGTTTTGACTATAAGACTGAAATTTTCGGTGGGATAGAAGAAGAAAAGTGCAAAAAAATTCTTACGGATTTTTTTATAAAAATAAGAGAGGAGAGGGATAAATGAGTGTTGTAAAAAAAACCGATATAAAAACCCTTTATCCCTTGATAGAAGAGATAGTTTTAAGGGGCGGAAGTGTTAATCTGAAGGTTTCGGGCTTTAGTATGTATCCGCTTATTGCGAATCGGCGTGACAGCGTGGTTTTAACCAAGGCGGAAAATATAAAAAAAGGCGATGTTCTTTTTTTTAAAAGAGCAGACGGAAGCTTTATTTTACATAGAGTTGTAGGTATAAAAGACGGTGCGTTTTCTGCTTGCGGTGATTATGAGCAAAGAATAGAATATCCCATATATCCCGAGCAGATAGTCGCAAAAGCAAAGGGTTTCTACAGAAAAAACAGTTATATTTCGTGCGACAGTGTTCTTTATAAGTTCTATAAACTTTTTTGGACGGGTACGTTTCCTATAAGACCTGTTATGCTTAAGCTTTTGAAAATAATAGGGAATAAAAAACAAAAAAATGCTAAAAAGAATATTGAAAGTTAAATGTAATTGTGTTATATTATACTGTATGAGATTTTGACGAGGAGAAGATAAAAATGTTAGACATAAGATTTGTTAAAGAAAATCCCGATTTGGTAAAAGAAAATATTAAAAAGAAGTTTTCAGACCACAAGCTTCCTTTGGTTGATGAGGTTATAGAGCTTCATGACAAAAAAACGGAAATCACACAAAAAGCTGACGCACTTCGTGCAAACAGAAATAAAATCAGTAAAGAAATTGGTGCTTTAATGGGGCAAGGCAAACGTGATGAAGCTGAGTCAATGAAAAAGCTTGTATCGGACCAAGCAGAAGAGCTGAAAGCCCTAGCTGATGAAGAAACAGTACTAGAAGAAAAAATCAGAAAGATAATGCTCTCAATTCCTAACATTATTGACAGTTCTGTTCCGATAGGTAAAAATGACGAAGAAAATGTTGAAGTAGAGCAGTTTGGTGAACAGACAAAGCCTGATTTTGAAGTTCCTTACCATATGGACATTATGGAAAAATTTTCAGGCATAGATAAAGATTCAGCGGGCAAAGTAGCGGGCGAGGGCTTTTACTACTTAATGGGCGATATTGCAAGACTTCATAGTGCGGTGCTATCTTATGCCCGTGACTTTATGATTGACAAAGGGTTTGTATATTGTATTCCGCCGTTTATGATTAGAAGTAACGTTGTAACAGGTGTTATGAGCTTTGAGGAAATGGACGCCATGATGTATAAAATCGAGGGCGAGGATTTATATTTAATAGGCACGAGCGAACATTCTATGATTGGTAAATTTATCGACACCTTAACACCTGAGGAAAAGCTTCCGATGACGCTGACGAGCTATTCTCCTTGTTTCCGTAAGGAAAAGGGTGCTCACGGTATCGAGGAACGTGGAATTTATCGTATTCATCAGTTTGAAAAGCAGGAGATGATTGTTGTCTGCAAGCCTGAGGAAAGTATGGAGTGGTTCCATAAGATGTGGTGCTACAGTGTAGAACTGTTCCGTTCTTTAGATATTCCCGTACGCACACTTGAATGTTGCTCGGGCGATTTGGCAGATTTAAAGGTTAAATCATACGATGTGGAGGCGTGGTCGCCGAAACAACAGAAGTATTTTGAGGTATGCTCTTGTTCAAATCTTGGTGATGCACAGGCAAGAAGATTAGGAATAAGAGTAAAAAGTGAGGACGGCAAAAAATACTTTGCACACACACTTAATAATACGGTTGTTGCACCGCCTAGAATGTTGATTGCATTCTTAGAGAACAACCTGATGTTTGACGGCAATAAATACAGTGTTAAAATCCCTAAAGCATTACAGCCTTACATGGGCGGAAAAGAAATTATTGAAGAAAAATAATAATAAAAAACAGGAGCAATGCTCCTGTTTTTTATCGTCTTTTAATAGTGTCAAACCTGAACCCTTGGTCCTTAAAATACTCAATTATTGCAGGTAATGAATCTACTGTTGCCTGCTTTGAATTGGCGTCATGCATAAGCAAAACAAGTGAATTCCTTCCTGAGTCGTTTGCTGTACGAATTGCCCTGTTGTAAAGATCTGATGACACGGGATTTTTAGTTTCAGAATCTCCCGTCATACAGTTCCAGTTTACATAAGGGATATCATTTTCAAGTAAAATATCTTTAAATTCTGCACGTTCTTCACGAAATGCTCCCCCTGGAAAGCGAAACACACCGGCATATGCCTTTTCTCCTGCTATATTTATAATAGCGTCACGGGTTTTATTAATCTCGTTAAGAAAATTATCGGGATTTTCGTAAATGTAACTCATATGGTGAGTATATGAGTGATTTGCAATAGAGTGCCCCTCTCTTGCAATTCTTGCCACGATTTCCGGATGCTTGTCCACATTTGTGCCTAATACAAAGAAAGTCGCTTTTATGTTATATTTTTTCAAAACATCTAAAATCTGTTCAGTGAGCTTAGATGAAGGGCCGTCGTCAAAGGTAAGATACATTACCTTATCATTTTCCTCGGGCGGATAAATCGAAAAATAATCACAAGTAGGAGTACCATCGGGTGCTATGCACGGCTTGACCTCGTAAAGAGGCAGAGCTACATAAATATTTTCGTATTTCGCTCCTCGTATTTTAGGGTTGTATCTAGTACAGGAACGCACAGAAAAAACCAAGACTACAAAAAGCACAATGAAAAGCAAAAGCTTGAAAGTGTTTTTGTTTGGAGTGAATTTGTATCTTTTTCCATTGATTCTTATGTACATAAAAACCACCTCCTAATTTATTATACAACAAAAATATTACATAAAGATTAAATCTGTTTTAAAAAGTAATAAATTTATAAAAAAACAACTAAATTAGTAAAAAAAACACGGAGGTCAATATGAGGATATTTTGTGTAATAATGTGCGTAATTATGCTTTTTAGCGGATGTGGTTACAAGAGTGTTTTCAAAAACGAAATCACAGAAAGTATTGCAGTTGCTGCAAATACTGTAAATTCAGAAAACACGAAGCATGGCTGGGGATTAAAGAAAAACAAAAATGCACCGCCTGAAGTCCCGAAAGAAACGATTGAGCTTTTAGAAAAATACGGTGGAATTTATAAAAGCAATGAGGAGAAAACACTGTATCTTACATTTGATGAGGGGTATGAAAACGGCTATACTGCGAAAATTTTAGATGTTCTACGGGAAAATAAAGTGCCTGCTGCATTCTTTGTAACCGGGCCATACATAAAAAAAGAGGAGGAGTTAGTTAAACGTATGGCGAATGAAGGGCATATAGTTGGAAATCATACAATAAATCATCCAAGCGTGCCTGATGTATCCGACGAAAAAATAAAAGAAGAGCTGTCTGGTTTATCAAAGAGCTATTATGATTTAACCGGAAAGGAAATGAAATTTTTCCGACCACCCATGGGGGAATACTCCGAAAGAACGTTAAGAATAACATCTCAAATGGGATATACAAACGTTTTTTGGAGCTTTGCCTATAAAGACTGGGAAACAAAAAACCAGAAGGGAACGGGATATGCGTATAATCAGATAATGGATGGCGTGCACGATGGTGCAATATTGCTTTTACACGCGGTTTCATGTGATAACGCTGAGATTTTAGACAAGGTACTAAAGGACTTGAAGGCACAGGGATATACGTTTAAATCATTAGATGATTTTGTCAAATAAAGGGAAATATAACAAAAACGAAAAAATTATAACAAAATATGATATTATACTTGACTGTACTTTGTAAATATGTTACAATAATGGAAGAGCAGACTAGTATGCTTTTAACAATGAAAAACATGGATGTTTGCAAAAAATGTCACATATAAAAATGTTATAATATGGCTTTTATCCGTGCTTTTATTTTTTAAAGGCGCGGGTTAACCATTTATAAATAAAACATTATAAAAACCCTTCCACTGTGAAGGAAAATAAGGAGGAAAAAATATGAAAAAAATGTTATCGCTTGTGCTCGCAATTTTAGTTGTTGCGACCACATTTGTAGGTTGTGGAAAACCAACAAGCAGTGCGACAGCAAACATAACTGACGTTGACTATAAGTTCAACGAAGAGGCATTAAAGGTTTCAGATTCATCAGACCTTCCGGATTGGACAGGAAAAGAGATTGACCTTACAATGTGGTATGCTACAGGCTCATATTCACTCAAGAAAAACAAAATATCATCAGATGACGTTGTAACACCCGAAATCAAACGTGTTACAGGTGTTCAGTTCTCAGAGGACTCGTTTGATAATAACGGCGATATGATGGATGCAAAAATTGCAAAAATTATTGCAACAAAAGAATTGCCCGATGTAATCTGGGGTGGTCAGGCTAACGTAATAAATCAGTTAATAGATGAGGATATGCTTTGGGATTTAACAGAGCTTATTCCTGCATATATGCCTAACCTTCACGCTTTAATGGAAAAAGGCGAATTTATGAAGAGCAAAAGAGAAGATGGCAAAATATACGAGATTAGATTAGCTGCTCCGTTTACATACGCATTTCCTGAGGTTGACCCGGCACTTCTCTCTCGTATATCTGCTCCTAACAATTCAAAAACAGGTTGCGTTTATGTAAGAGACGATATTTTAAAAATGATTAAGCCTGAAGCATATACACAAGACGAGCTTATTGCAAAGTTTAATGCTAATGGTGGATTTACAGAAGAAGAAGTGTTAAATGCTTCATTTAATTCTAAGGAAGAGTTTTATCAATTCCTTCGTGATGTAAAGGCATTAGGACTTAAATCAGGTAATCGTGAGGTTTATGCTACATACGCATTTACCGGTTCAGATAACTGGGATTTCATGTTAAATTTAGCAGGTACACTTAATGGCTTCTGTGCTTTCCCAACGGGTTCATTGAATGACTATTTCACATATTTTGATGTAGAAACAGGCAAGATAGAAATAATGTACGAACAGGAATGGTATAAAGAAGCTGTTAAAGAGCTTTTAACACTTATTCAGGAGGGTGTAATATCTGAGGATTCCTTAATTGATAACACAGCTTCCTTCCAGGAAAAATGTCAAACAGGTCAGTATGCAGTTCTTTATGGCGGAACAGCACCTAACATAAACACACTTAATGAAAATTCAAAAGGTTATAAGTACAGAAAGGTTATCATTAACGTTCCTTATAACGAAAATAAATTCATACCGATGCGTGACCAATTTTCTTCAGGTACTGGTTATGCATTTGTAAAATCTGAAATTTCAGAAGATGAAATTGCACAGGTATTAAGATACTTCGACTTTATGCTTACAGATGTAGGACAGAAGCTATATTGGTGGGGACCAAGAAGTGCTGGCTTGTTTGAAGAAACAGAAAACGGCAGACGTTATACTGTTAAAGAGATTGAACAATGTGCAGTATACGGTGAGGCAAATGACGCAGTTCTAAAATATGGTCTTGCTAATAACCAATGGCCTGGATATCCTTCAGGAACAAATAAGTGGGATCCGCGTTTGATTTATGACCTTAAACCAAACTTAAATCAAATGAACCATAACTTCTATACAACAGCTTTATTTGATCCAATGGAATTGGTACAGAGTAAATATGCAAGAATTTATAGCGGAGAATTCCAGAGCTTAATTCCTGATGTAGCACGTTTCTGGAGTGCGAGAACAGCATTTGAAACTGATTTCACAAAGGTATTAACAGCTAAGAACGATGCTGAATTTGATGCTTTATGGAAGACAATGGTTGACAATGCAAGACGTAATGGTATGACAGAGGAAACCTTGGCTGAGATAAACAATGTTTGGGTAAATGTTGAAAACAAAGACTATATTCAAAACGTTGAAGAATATCTCAAAAAACATAACAGTAAGCTTAACGTAGCTAAGAAGTAAAACAAAAATAATGGGCTGTAGCATTTGCTACAGCCTGTTTTGTTTGTATGCCTTATGTACATAACTACAATTATAAAATTGTGCAGAAATAAGCTGATATAATGATTGAAAACTCTAAGATTACATGGTATAATGATTTCATCGAAGATGAAATCAATGAATTGCCTTCGGCGTAAATTAAAATCAGAGATTTCATGAATTGAGCCTTGCGGCTCATGAATTGCACTTCGTGCATTAAGGCAATTCAATTCATGTTGCGATAGCAACAATTCATGGCTTTAGCCAATTCATGACGACGAAGTTGTCAATTCATCAAAATTGATTGGCATCTAAA
>JAZOCK010000065.1:0-12876 GCA_045596445.1 Congzhengia sp.
ATTTACCACAATGGCACCATTTTTCAATTTTTCCAAAAGCTCTTTGTTGAACAAATGATGCGTTTCGTCCGTCAGGGGCAAAGTCAAAACAAGTACATCAGCCTTTTCCAGTGCGTACTCAAGCCTGTCTATCGGATAAAATTCTTCTCCATATTCCCAATTGGGATTCACCAAATCTACCGAAAGTATTGTTGTGCCAAAAGCTGAAAATCTTTTTGCACATTCTGTGCCAACACTTCCGCAACCAACAATGCAAACAGTTTTGCCAAACAACTCGGTTAGTTTTCGGTTCTTTTCCCATTTATGCTCTTTTTGATTATCTAAAAAAAATCCGGCGTTCTTATATAATTGCAAAACTCCGCATATTGCAAACTCTGCCATAGGGATACTGTACACCCCTCTGGCATTAAAAATCTCGATGTTGTTTTCACGCACATACTCCATCGGCACACGGTCAAAACCCGCACTTGTCAGCTGAATGTATTTAAGATTTTTGAATTTTTTTATATCGTGATACAAAAACAAACCATTGCATATAGCACCCTCTATCTCGTCGTAAGAGACGGGCATTCCATCATTTTCACTAGGCATTTTAATAAGTGTATGTCCCAAGTCTTCGAGATCTTGCATTATTCTTTTGTTGTTTGTTAAATCACCTGTTACAAGCACGTTCATATCTATTCTCCAACTATCTTGCAAATGGCATTTTTGATTATTTGCTTATTTTCTTCAAAATCAGTTGCCTCTTTGCAAAGTTCTTCGTACTTCCTGATGTTTTTTACCCCTTCAAAAACCTTTTCAATCTCATTAAGATCTGTAATTTTGCTTGTATTACAAAAACTTCTGGACAATATAACGTACCCAGAACCCAATCTGTAATGCTCCTTTAATATCAGCTTTCCGGGCAAAAGTCCTCCTTCTAATGATGCCATCCCGCCAAATCCGTATGGTATCCCTTTTGCTTTAAACTTATTTACCAAATTTTCAACCGTGCCGTCAGCAAGAAGTTCAAACATAAACTTTTTACCATAACCCAGACTTAAATCATTAAGTCCTATAAATATCTCGTCAATTCCCTGGACGTTTAATATTTCATCAACAGCAGCAGCTGCCTCGGGTGTTTCAAGCAAGAGCATGGTTTTACATCTGCCAGAGACCAATTTCACAAACTCTTCCACTTCGGAAACTGTCTTAAAATAGGGAAGCATCAACACATCCGCCCCGTTTTCTATTGCGTGGTCTATCTCTTCTGCCGACGAGCCATACAAATCGGTTTTTTCGTGAATCGGATTTATTCTAACTAAAACTTCTGATTTTTTGATTTTTTCAGAAATCCTTTTTACATCACTTAAGGTATGCCGTGACTGAACTGTATCCATTCCGCCTTGTCTTATGTCTTTGCCAATATATTCAAGGTCAATGAAAATTCTGTCAACCCCTGCATTTTGTGCAATATATGCAACATCGGGGTTATTTGTTATGTACATCAATTTCAAGGACACAAAACCATCTCCTTTTTACGAAATTCCAATTTCATTTTTAGAAGTATTTACAACGGTTTCGCCAATATTTTCATTGTCTGAATTTGTCAGCACTTTAAAAATTGTCATAAAGAATATCTTGACATCTAAAAAGAATTTAATATTATCAACATACCAGACATTTAGCCTTATTCGTTCGTTCCATTCGACTTCTTTTCTTCCGTTTACCTGAGCCCAACCGGTTATACCAGGGCGGACATCAAACATTCTTCTCTGCTCATCGGTATATTCTTCAAAACTCCATGGATGATATGTAAGCGGAGGGCGGAATCCTATCAGGCTCATATCCCCCTTTAGTACGTTTATACACTGTGGCAATTCATCTAGTGAGGTCTTACGCAAAATATTTCCGACTCTTGTAATTCTGGGGTCATCATTATCAGAATAAACTCCCCCAGCCTCAGCATTAACTACCATAGTTCTGAATTTATACATATTAAATTCTTTACCGTTCTTCCCGAGTCTTTTCTGTTTAAAAATCACAGGACCGCGAGAATCCAGTTTTATCGCAATTGCAACGAGCAAAAGTATTGGTGACGAAACAATGAAAGCAAACAAGGCAATTGTAAAATCAAAAATAGGCTTAACAAAGTTTTTGTACATTTTAATGTCTCCAATAAATTTATTTTATGTTCTATGATATGTTGGCACAACCTTTTCAACAAGCTTACGTATGCCCTCATCATCTCCATCGTAAGATATTTCCATAAGTGTTTGCAGTTGTTTTAAAAATTCATCATCGTCATATGGTATAGGCCTGCCGATGTGAATTAATTTATTCGGCGTTGTCTTCATACCCTCTTCAGACATAAGCTTTTCCTCGTACAGTTTTTCTCCTGGGCGTAAGCCTGTATATTCTATCTTTATATCAACGTCGGGCTTTAAGCCTGATAATTTTATAAGATTTCTTGCAAGAGTATCTATTTTTACTGGAGAACCCATATCTAAAACAAATATTTCGCCTCCGTCAGCATATGTTCCTGACTGCAAAACAAGCGAGGCAGCCTCGGGTATTGTCATAAAATATCTTATAATATCCGGGTGTGTTACTGTAATCGGACCGCCTTTTTCTATTTGTTCTTTAAAACGCGGAATAACTGAGCCATTACTTCCCAAAACATTTCCAAATCTAACCGCAACAAAATCAGTTTTAGGATAGTCTATATTCTTTTGCATACCAAGCATATTTCCGTCAGCATCTTCCATATGTACGTACATAGGAGAAATTTCAAATGCTTCTCCGTTTCTTACTTTTCTGTCAAATGACTGTACAATCATTTCACAAAGACGCTTTGATGCACCCATAATATTTGTAGGATTTACCGCCTTGTCTGTTGAGATAAGCACGAAACGCTTACATCCGTTCATCATTGCGGCATATGCTGTTTTATATGTACCGACTGCATTATTTTTAATAGATTCGCACGGACTGTCTTCCATAAGCGGAACATGCTTATGTGCAGCAGCGTGGTATACAATTTCAGGTCTGTATTTTTCAAAAACCTGATTAATACGCCTGCTGTCACGCACTGAACCGATTAAAACCTCAAGGTCTAAATCAGGATGTTTATCACTTAGTTCCAGTTTAATACTATGGGCATTATTTTCGTAAATATCAAAAATAATCAGCTTTTTGGGGTTATGACTTGCTATTTGCCTGCAAAGCTCACTGCCAATTGAACCTCCACCGCCTGTTACCAAAATAACCTTTCCTGTTAAGAACTGATATATTTCATTCATTTCAACCTTGACGGGTTCTCTGCCCAATAAGTCTTCTACATCTACCTTTTTCATCGAAGAAACAGATATGTTTCCGGTCAAGAATTGATACATTCCGGGTAGATTTTTAAGCTCGCAATCTGTTTCTTTGCAAATGTCTATAATATCCCTTCTTGCAGAAGCACTTGCACTTGGAATTGCAATATAAATTTTTTCAATTTTATATTTTTCAACATTTAAAAGAATGTCATCTCTTCCGCCTACAATCGGGACACCATCAATAAAGCATCCCCACTTTGTATGGTCGTCATCAATTATACAACACACCACATCATTAACTTCACTTGCAGTACGTATATCTCTTAAAATCATCTGTCCTGCGGAGCCTGCTCCAATCAACATAACGCGGTTTGCAGGTATATTTTCGCGATTGTTCTTTATTTTTCTTTTTTCCAATGAGATAAATCTGTAAGAAAAGCGAATGGCAGTTATCAACAAAAACTGAATTACTGCACCTAGAATATAATAAGAAATAGGCATACGACAAAATAGCAAGGTAATTCCTACAGTATGTAAAACTGCGGTTATAACCGTAGATTCAAAAATTCGTTCAATCTCAGTAAAGCTTACAAATCTCCAAAGACTTCGGTACATATGCAGTCTTTGAAATACAGCAAGACATATGATAGTTTGAACAGGAATAAATTCACGCCAGGCTACAAGGTATTCTGATGAAATCTCAGCATAATTACAATCAAAACGCACCCAAAGAGCTAAAAAATATGCTCCGTTTACCATAATAGCATCAAGCAGAATTAATAAAGCAGTAATCCTGGTATTTAAATTTTTTAACAAAGTCTTTTTTTCGATTTTACCAGATACCTTTGGCTGATTAGAAGTTTTCTCGGTATTTACTCCCGATATTTTTTCTTGATTGTTCATAATTCAACTCCATATAAATATATTTTCGCCGTAGATGTCCTAATGAATAAAACTATTGCATAATATTACTACTATACTATCACATTTAATTATATTTGTCAACAGATTGCATTTTAATAAATATAACTAAAAAAGACATCCGATGGATGTCTTTTTATGGAGCGGAAGACGAGATTCGAACTCGCGACGTTCACCTTGGCAAGGTGACGCTCTACCACTGAGCCACTCCCGCAAATATTAAATTAAGTCAATGGTGCCTCCGGGCGGAATCGAACCACCGACACGGGGATTTTCAGTCCCCTGCTCTACCGACTGAGCTACAGAGGCGTATGGCGACTCGGATGGGGTTCGAACCCACGACCTCCAGCGTGACAGGCTGGCATTCTAACCAACTGAACTACCGAGCCATAAAAGAAAATATGGTGGGCACAACAGGGCTCGAACCTGTGACCCTCTGCTTGTAAGGCAGATGCTCTCCCAGCTGAGCTATGCGCCCACATATTCTTTGTCTCTCAGCGACAAGAGTCATTATACTATAAAACAAACTGCTTGTCAAGATAAAAAAATATTTTTTTCTATAATTTAGATTTATGCGAATAAAATTGACAAATATACACCTAAACCAAGTAACAATCCGTCTTCATCTATCATAAAATTTTCATCATGCAAAGGCATATTAATTCCTTTTTCAATATTTCCTGTTCCTAAAAACATATAGAGTGAAGGAATTTCTTTTGCAAAATATGAAAAATCATCACCCGTCATAGATGGCTTTTCCCAAGATAAAACGATATTACCAAAGTTCTTTTCCACAATTTTCTTAACCATATCCGCCAATTCGTTGTCATTTACAAGGGGAGGATATCTAAAATTAAATGAAAACTCATAACTTGTACCTGTTTTTTTACATTCTTCTTTGATAATATTTTCTATTAATTCAGGTATTTTTCGTCTTACTTCTTCATCAAAGCTCCTCGCCGTTCCGCTTAGAAAACATTCGCTCGGAATTATATTAGATGATGTACCTGAGCAAATTTGACAGACCTGAACAACCTGTTTTTCGTCGTTTTTTATAATTGTGCTTGTTATGTTATTTATTTTCGGTGTGATTTCAACTACCGTTCTCAATGGGTCGACACATAATTCAGGCAATGCTCCATGACCGCCACTACCAATTATTTTGATTTCAAAATCGTCAGGAGATGCCATTAAAGCACCCTTTTTAATCATTATTTTACCAACGGGCACATCATTCATAACGTGATATCCAAATGCTGATGTCACGTTGTACTTTTTAATTATGCCATCATTTATTATATCCTTTGCTCCGCCATCTGTTTCTTCTCTAGGTTCAAAAACAAATAAAACATTTGTTTTTAACTTATCCCTATTAGAACATAATACTTTAGCTGTACAAAGCAACATTGCGACATGGGCATCATGACCGCAAGCGTGCATTACGCCGCGATTTTCGGATTTATATTCTACATTGCTCTTCTCCTCAATAGGAAGTGCATCAATATCAGCACGCAAAAGTGTTGTTTCTTCTTTGTCACAATCTAAATATACAACAACGCCAGTTTTAGCGAGTCTTTTAGGAGTCAGACCTAGTTTAATTAAATAGTTTTCAATAAATTCTGAAGTTTTATGCTCTTCACCTGAAAGCTCAGGAGATTTATGAAGCTCTCTTCTTAAAAAAATAAGATGCTCTTTTTCACTTTCAATAATTGATTTTATAAATTCTTTCATATGACACCTCTAGTATTTTCTAAAAACGCCTGTTACTCTGCCCAGAATTTGAATATCACTTGCTATTATCGGCTTATAGTTATCGTTTTCAGGCTGTAATCTTATATGGTCTTTTTCCTTATAAAACGTCTTAACTGTAGCACTGTCCTCTAGCAAAGCTACAACTATATCTCCGTTTCGGGCAGTTTTTTGTTGTTCTACTATTACATAGTCGCCATCTAAAATTCCGGCATTCAACATACTTTCGCCACGAACCTTCAGCATAAACATATCATTCTTTGCTGCATAATTTATAGGTAGTGGAAAATATTCCTGAATATTTTCCTCGGCTAATATTGGTTGTCCTGCGGCAACTGAACCAACAACAGGAACATTTAGTATATCCACACCATTTTCCTGTTTTGAAAGCTTAATTGCTCTTTTTTTTGAGCCGCTTTTTAAAATATAACCTTTTTCCTCTAAGCTGTTTATGTATCTTTGTACAGTTGAAGGAGAGGAAAGCCCTACGGCCAGGCATATTTCACGAACTGAAGGAGGATATCCCTCCTCGTCAATCTGCTTCTTTATAAACTCATAAACCTCTTTTTCTTTTTTTACCAATTCCATAGTGAACACCTCATTTTTTACAGTATAGCATACTTTGTTTAAAAATGCAAACATTTGTTCTGTATTATTGATTTTAATATACAAAAGCTATCATGAAAAACATCGCCGATTTATGCAAAAAAACTATTGCTTTTTTACCTTTTTGATGTTAGAATGTTTGGTGATGTAATAAAATGGAGGAATAGGTTGATTTATGGCAAAATTTGAAAAAAATTTAGCAGAGGGAAATGTTGTAAAACAGCTTATACTGTTTTCCCTGCCTGTATTAATCTCTAACATAGTACAATCCCTATACAGCACTGTAGATATGCTTATAGTTGGAAAGTTTGCAAACGAAGCCGCTATGTCCGGTGTAAATATCGGAGGCCAGGTTTCGTTTATCATTACAAATATGGTATTTGGGCTATCTGTCGGTGCTACGGTGCTAATAGGTCAATACAAAGGTGCCGATAACAGAAAGGGTATGCACGAGGTTATTGCCACACTTCTCGCCTCTTTGACTGCCTTAGCTTTTATATTAACCTTTGTTATGATTTTGTTGGTTGACCCCATTTTAAAAATAATTCAAACACCAATTGAGTCTTATGAAGAAGCAAAACGCTACTTTATTATAAGTATGTATGGAACAGTATTTATTTTTGGATATAATGCATTAAGTGCTTTAATGCGTGGTCTCGGCGACAGTAAAAACCCTCTTTTGTTTGTAAGCTTAGCTTGTATTACAAATATTGTATTAGATTTGCTGTTTGTGGCAAAATTTAATATGGGTGCTGCAGGTGCTGCATGGGCTACGGTTATTTCTCAGGCATTAAGTATGATTCTATGTATTATATATTTAGCCCGAAATAATTTTATTTTTGATTTCAGCCTGCAATCATTTAAAGCATTTTCAAAAAAACAGCTTATACTTATTTTAAAAATCGGTATTCCTACATCAATTCAAAATGTGGCATCAGGACTATCTTTTTTGTTTTTGACTACTCTTGTTAATACAATGGGTGTTATGGCGTCAGCCGCAGTCGGTGCAGTAGGAAAACTAAACGGATTTGCAATACTTCCGGGAGTTGCAATGAGTACCTCAGTTTCAGCTATGAGTGCACAAAATATAGGTGCAGGAGAATATAAACGTGCATCACACACAATGTTTACAGGCATTGCGGTGGCTTTATCAATAAGTATATTAATTTTTATCTTAGTTGGTGTGTTCCCTGAGAGCTGTATGCGACTTTTTGGCGATGACCCTGTATTTTTACAATGTGGTATAGATTATATGAAAGCCTTTAAATATGACTATTTGTTTGCACCGATTTTCTTCTGTATCAATGGTCTTTTTATAGGCTCCGGACACACTACGTTTTCTTTGGTTAATGGCGTATTGTCCTCAATATTGTTTAGAATACCCGCTTCATACTTTTTTGGTATGGTTATGGGCTTAGGGCTTAATGGAGTTGGCTTGGGGGCTCCCGTCGCTTCAATAGCTTCACTTGTTTTATGTTTAATATTTTACTCAACAGGTAAATGGAAAAAAATCGTTATACCAAATACACAGAAAGGAATATAACTACTATGCATGCATACGAGATTTTTAAGGATTTAGCAATTATTATAACTGCAGCAAAACTAATGGGGCTCTTAGCAAAAAAGTGTAAGGTTCCTCAGGTCGTGGGAGAAATTTTAGCAGGTCTTTTAATCGGTCCGAGTGTTCTTGGGCTGGTTACACATACTGATTATCTTTCATATTTTGCTGAAATTGGTGTTGTGCTTATTATGTTCTCTGCAGGACTTGAAACTGACCTGCGTGATATGATAAAAACAGGTCCATTCGCCTGTTTGGTTGCAGTATGCGGAGTAGTATTTCCTTTAATATGCGGTACGCTTTTATATATGGCATTTTACGGATTTGCCGCAATTGGCACATTGCATTTTTACAAAGCAGTATTTATCGGTGTAATCCTGACCGCTACATCTGTCGGTATTACAGTTAAAGCACTTTTAGAGCTTGGAAGATTAAAATCGCCACTCGGCACTGCTATCGTAAGTGCAGCAATAATTGATGATATCATCGGTATTATGGTCTTGACAATTGTAGTAGGTATTGGCGGTAATTCATCAGGTGGTACTGCTGAAATTTTTACAGTTTTGTTTAAAACCCTTCTGTTCTTTGTATTTGCAATTGTTGTCGGTCTTATATTTTATAAAATATTTAAATGGCTCGATAAAGGCAAGAACGTTCATACACAAAAAATTCCGATTTTTGGTCTTGCACTTTGTATGTCACTTGCATATTGTGCAGAAAGATACTTCGGCGTAGCAGACGTAACAGGGGCATATCTTGCAGGTCTTATTCTCTGTAATATTCGCGATGCTGAGTATATTGACCGCAAAATGTCAATCAGCTCATATATGATGTTTGGTCCTGTATTTTTTGCAGGTATTGGTTTAAAAACTGATATAATCGGCATTACACCTGTGATACTGTTATTCTCACTATGCTTTGTGGTCGTCGCATTGATTTCAAAAATTATCGGTTGCGGTCTTGTTTCAAAGATTTGCAAAAATTCCAATACTGATAGCTTGATTATTGGTGTAGGTATGATGACACGAGGTGAGGTTGCACTGATTGTTGCACAAAAAGGCTTGTCCGTCGGATTGCTTGACCCGATATACTTTACACCTGTAATAATTTTAATTGTCGTTTCATCAGTATTGACACCAATATTTTTAAAGGCATTATTTAATAAAAAAGACAAACTGGAAAAATTAGCACAATAGATATTTAGTGGGATGTAGCATATGTTACATCCCATTTTTATATGTAAAGTTAAACACTTGACAAAATACACCATTTTATGATATTATATACAAGGTATTAATTTGGTTTCTTGGAATTAATATGAAGAAGGTGTTTATCGTGATTACTAAAGGCGACATCTCCCGTATCAAAACTACAATTGAAAACAATATCGGAAAACGTGTAAAAATAACTGTAAAAAAGGGGCGTAAACGTGTAACTATTCGTTTTGGCACGCTTAAGGCCGTGTACCCTTATACCTTTAATGTTCTGTTGGAAAACATCTCAGAATTTGCAGAAACACAGCGAGCGGTGTCCCTCAATTATGCAGACATTTTAACAGGTCAGCTATCATTAATTTTTACTGACAACAACGAACAGATTTTATAAATTCATTCTACGGACTGTGGCAATTGCTACAGTCCGTTTTTATATTTATCATTTTTTGCTTTTTGGGGTTCATTATTCTTGCTTTTGACAAAAATAGTGTTGACTATTTCCCTTTTAAATGTTAAGATATATACTGCTAAATATAATTTATCTGGAGTGATTAAACGCTATGAAAATTGCATTTTCAACCGTCGGTTGTCCTGAGTGGTCCTGGACCGACATCTATATTATGGCTAAAGACCTTGGATTTAACGGAATAGAGCTACGCGGTCTTGAAAATGAACTAAATCTTCTTAATACGCGTCCATTTAGTGCAACCCATCTGAATGAAACCGTAAAAAAACTGGAAAAAGTAAATCTTTCTATATCTTGTCTTGCATCGTCATGCTTTATAGGCGGAACAGATGATGAAGATGAAGCATTAAAGGAAGGTTTTCAATATATTGAGTTAGCTTCTAAAATCAATTGTAAATACGTAAGGATTTTAGGCGACAAAAATCCCGCACCAAAAGAGCCTGTTGATGATAAACGCGTTGTACGATTGTTGAATAAATTAGATGTTGAAGCCAGAAAAAAAGATGTGTATTTATTGGTCGAAACATCAGGCGTTTATTCGGACACTAAAAGACTCGCTAAAATTATAGAAGAAGTAAACAGCCCTAACGTTGCAGTTTTGTGGGATATTCATCATCCATATAGATTTATGAATGAGGACCCCGAGGAAACTTATAAAAATATTGGTAAATATTTAAAATATGTGCATATTAAAGATTCTGTTATGGAGAATGGCACGGTACAGTATAAAATCTTAGGTGATGGTGATATTCCCGTAACAAAGACTCTTGATTTACTTCGTACGTCAGGCTATGATGATTACGTTTCATTAGAATGGGTAAAACGATGGAATAAAACCTTGACCGACGCTGCGGTTGTATTTCCTGCCTTTGCTACTTTTATGTCGGATTATCTAATCGGCACACCTAATAAGCTATACGATGATAAGCGTGGCAACGGAAAATACCCATGGCCAAAGGAACATCTCATAGACTGCACATTCCCTGATGTGTTGGATAGGATTTGTACCGAATTTCCAAATCAATATGCGTTTCGCTATACTGAGCTTGACTACACAAGAACCTATACAGAATTCCGCGAAGACGTTAATCGTTTTGCACGCTCACTCATTGCTATGGGTGTTAAAAAGGGCGACCATGTTGCAATATGGGCAACAAATGTTCCGGCGTGGTATATTACCTTTTGGGCGACGGTTACTATCGGTGCTGTTTTGGTAACGGTAAACACATCATATAAAATTCATGAGGCAGAATATCTGTTGCGTCAGTCAGATACGCATACTTTAGTTATGGTTGATAACTGCAAAGACTCAAACTATATCGAAATAATCAAATCGCTCTGCCCCGAGCTTGAAAGCTGCAAACCCGGAGAGCTTAATTCTAAAAAGCTTCCCCGCCTGAAGAATGTAATTACAATAGATAGTAAGCAGAATGGTTGTTTTTCTTGGGAAGAGGCAGATGCTTTAGCGGATACAGTTGATAAATCTGAAGTTGATAAAATGCGTTCAAAAATCAGCATCCATGATGTATGTAATATGCAATACACATCAGGTACTACGGGCTTTCCAAAGGGCGTTATGCTTACCCACTACAACGTTGTAAATAATGGAAAAGCTATTGGCGACTGTATGGATTTGTCAACAGCAGACAGATTGATGATTCAAGTACCAATGTTTCATTGCTTCGGTATGGTTTTAGCAATGACAGCATCGGTAACACATGGTGTTACAATGTCACCTATGCCTGTCTTTTCTCCTCGTCGCTCACTTGCTTGCATAAACAAAGAAAAAATCACTGCCTTTCACGGCGTGCCTACAATGTTTATTGCAATGCTTGGACACGAGGACTTTGACAAAACAGATTTTTCTTATATGAGAACAGGTATTATGGCAGGCTCTCCTTGTCCTATTAAGGTTATGGAAAATGTTATAAGCAAAATGAATATGAAAGAAATTTGTATCACTTATGGTCAAACAGAGGCATCTCCCGCTTGTACAATGAGTTGGACTGACGATTCTATTGAAACACGAGTAAATACAGTAGGTCGTTCAATATACGGCGTCAAGTGTAAAATAGTAGACCCTGAAACAGGTGAGGAATTGCCCGATAATGTTGACGGAGAATTTGTTGCTAAAGGCTACAATATTATGCGTGGCTACTATAAGATGCCCGAAGCAACAGAAGCTGCCATTGATGAATATGGTTGGCTTCATACGGGTGATTTAGCACGTCGACTACCCGATGGTAACTATAAAATTACGGGGCGTATAAAGGATATGATTATCCGCGGTGGAGAGAATATCTATCCTAAAGAGATTGAGGACTTTATATACACACATGAAAAGGTTCAGGATGTACAGGTTATAGGTGTTCCAAGCGAGGCTTATGGCGAGGAAATTATGGCTTGTGTAATTTTAAAACCGGGTATGACTTCGTCAGAGGACGAAATAAAGCAATACGTACTTGATAATATGGCTAAACACAAGGTGCCCAGCTTCGTTGCTTTTGTTGACGAATTTCCAATGAATGCTGCAGGCAAAATACTAAAATACAAAATGCGTGAATGGGCGGTAGAACTGTTGAATTTACAAAAAGCAAATTCAATCGAAACTGCATAAAATAAAGAAGATTGCTTAGGGGTGTTTCTCTAAGGGATGTTTAGTGAAATACTTGTAACGGTGCGGAAGTTGGGTGAACAGTTTAGGCTGTTCATCCTTTTCCTTTGCCTTAAATTTGACCTGCATTTCCTATGTGAGTGAAATATATATCGATTTGCTGTGTTGCGCTTTTCGATCGTTTTTCACTTCGTTCGTGTATAACGATTTTGGATACAAAGGTCAATAATACTTCTGGTGTAAGTTCTTTGATGTGAATATACTTCTTAGCCAGTGCAATGAACTTGTCCGTGTTTGTGGTAGCAGATTTGAGTGCTTCGATTTCATCTTCCAACTCAGGTATCCTCAACTCTATATCCTTTTGCTCTGATATGTAACTACCGGATAGCATCTGAAATTGATCGTCTGTAATTCGATGGAATACATTATCTTCATACAGTCTTTTGAAG
>JAZOCK010000066.1:0-84409 GCA_045596445.1 Congzhengia sp.
CAGTAGATAAATATGAAATTTGCCTGAAAACAGCCGAAAGAAATGCTGTAATAAATAATGTGAATGACAGAATCGAATTCATATCGGCAAATGTTTTAGAACCTTTTGATATATATGGAGATTTTGATTGTATCGTTTCAAATCCGCCTTATATTAAAGAAGATGTACTCTCTACTTTGCCTGTTGACGTTAAAGAATATGAGCCTTTGTATGCGTTAGATGGTGGCAGTGATGGTTTAATATTTTATAGAAAAATTGTGAATTATGCAAAAAACAAGCTAAAATCTTGCGGTATACTAGCTTTTGAAATAGGTTTTGACCAAGGAAAAAGTGTTAAAAAAATTATTGAAGATTCACACGAATTTAAAGAGATTAGAATATTAAATGATTTGGCAGGTCTTAACAGAGTTATAATTGCAGAAAAAATCTAAAATGTGTGTAAATATTTTTAAATCAAAAAAGCGACTTATCTAGTCGCTTTTTTGATTTTATTTCTCTTCCAGATTATAAGAGCAATTCCGACAACAACGCACAAAAGTGCAATGAGCTGTGAAATTCTTACAGGCCCCCAATACAAGCTATCCGTTCTTAAACCTTCTATCCAAAATCTTCCCAGACCATATAGCGTGATGTAACCGAAAAAAATTTCGCCGTCAAAAGCACGCATATCACGTCTTTTAAGAAGAATTAAAAATACACCTGTGTTCCATAGAGATTCATATAAAAAAGTCGGATGGAAACAAATATTGTCGCTTATATTGGATATCATCATTCCCCACGGCAACGTAGTTGGAATGCCAAACGCCTCAGCATTTACAAAATTTCCCCATCGTCCGAATATTTGACCTATTAAAAGTCCCAATGCACCTATATCAAAAGCATTATATACATTAATTCTTTTTGTTTTGCAATATACATAAGTAGAAATAACTGCACCTATTACTGCACCATAAATTGCAATACCGCCATTCCAAATTTTAAAGATATCCCAGAAATTTTTAAATTGGTCCAACTCAAATATTACATAATAAAGCCGTGCACAAACAATTGAAGAAGGGAGTCCGTAAAGTAATATATCAGTTATATTGTCTTGCGTTAAGCTGTGCTTTTTACAGGTTTTCATAGCAAAAGTATACGCAACTATTATGCCAAGTCCTATAATTAAGCCATAGAAATGCATATTAAAACCAAAAACAGATATGCTCTCATTAATGTTGAAAGGTCCAATATTGAGCCTGGGGAAAGAAATCGTATTTGTCATAAAATCATCGCCTTTTATTGTGTCATTTCGGTTCTATTATAGAAAGGACAGAGAGTTCTTCTATAAACCCTTCTTTTAATCGTCTGTTTACATCCTCTGTTGTAAGATTGGATATAACATCTATATAATCAAAAATGCCGATATTGTTAAACGTATTTGCTAAAAACGCATGAGCAACAGATGTTATTTGGTCAAATTGCTTCAAAAATCTTCCATGATACGCTTTTTTTAGTCTTTCTATATCAGATGAATTGATGCCACTTTCTTTTAACTGCTTAATTCCGTTAAATACAACTTCTCTGACACCTTCAGGATTATTACTTTCCCCTGAAAGCATAATATGGCAATAACTCTTCTCACATTCTGCATCAAAATCTAGAAATCCCATAATCAAACCTTTTGCAACTAATTCGTTGTAAATTTTGCTTGTTTTTCCGAATGCCAATTCTAAAATTACAGAATATTCAGTAGCTTTTTTAAGCAATTCTATACCATCGTATCCTGTTGACATATCCTTGTACCCCAAAATGAATGAAGAAACCGATACATCCATACTTTGACGAACAGTATTTTTGTTTACCGAATTAGGTTCTGTGCCGTAATCTCTTAACGGAAGTTCAGATAAGACCTTATAGTCCTTTATCATTTCATCAACGCAGTCACCCACATCAGATTCTTTTATGTCACCAATAACAAACAGGACCATATTTGCCATATTGTAAAAATTATCATAACACTTATAAAGCAGTTCTCTGTTTATTTTAGAAATTGATTCAACAGAACCTGCAATATCATTTTTTACGGGGTGATTTTGGTACATCGCGTCCAAGAAATTTACAACACATCTCCAATCAGGTTCATCGTCGTACATTTTAATTTCCTGACCGATTATGCCCTGCTCTTTTGCTATATTTTCATCTGTAAAATAAGGCTTGGTGACATAATCTAAAAGTATTTTCAAATTCTCAACGGGTGCTTCTGTGCATTCAAAAAGATATGCTGTCATATTAAAGCTGGTAAAAGCATTTGCATTTGTACCAAATTTAGCAAACTCTCCAAAAACATTGCCACCATCAGGCTGTTCAAACATCTTATGCTCTAAAAAGTGTGCAACACCGTTAGGTAAAACAGTTTGTGTGTTTTCTCCAGCAACCGTAAAGACACTATCTATGGAGCCAAAACGAGTGCCTATTACAGCGTAGCACTTACTATATCCCTCTTTTGGCATAACATACACTCTAAGTCCGCTTTTGTGTGTACCAAAATAAAGAGTTTCCTTGAATTTATCATAATAAATTTTTGAAAATTTCATTATTTTTCCTCACTTTCTTTCCCTGTAAGGAAATATACCATTTCAAGCTCTAAATTCTGTGATACAATAACAACATCTTCACGAGTAACGCTTTCGATTTTTTTTGCAAAATCTTCAGGACTTAAAAGAGTGTTTGTTATTGAATTTCCTAAATAGTAATCACACAGATATCCTATGCTATCCCCCAAAACACGAATAGAGCTGGTAATGTTTTTTATAGTTGCATTAAATTCCTCATCTGTAAAATTACCCTGCTTTAATAAATCTACCTGTGTTTTAATTTCTGCAATTGCCATATCTTTATTTTTTTCTTCAATACCGGCAGACACTATTAAAGTACCATTATACCGACCAAGTCTCGAACCTGCATAATACGCAAGGCTCAGCTTTTCACGGACCTCATTAAAAAGCTTGCTGTGTGCACCGCCACCTAATATTCCGTTTGCAACCATAAGCTTATAGTAATCATCATCAGTGCAATCAATCGAGGTTTTATATCCCATACAAAGCTTTGCTTGTGTAACATCAAAACGCTCTATTATTTCTTTTTCATTCAAATTATCATTATAAAGTTCACATTTTGGATACTTGTGGATCTTAGGATTAATATTTTCAAGCCTTTTCTCGCAGTAAGACAAAACTTCACTTATATTTGCATCACCAACAATGAATATATCTATTGGAGAATTCGAAAGCATATCAGAATAAAATTTATAAAGTTTTTGACTTGTAATGGCTTTTACTTCATCTACGCTACCCAATTCGTAGACTGAATATGGTTTATTCTCAAACATAAGCTCTGTCAAACGCCAAACGGAATAGGTCCGTTTATCATTTATCATAGCCTGTATGTCATTAATAAGGTTTGATTTTTCTTGATTTACATATATTTCATCGAATGCATCATTTGAAATTTTTGGTTCTAAAAGCATATCAAAAAGAAAATCTAAAACTTTATTAAAAATATGTTCTTCTAAATATATATCGTTTACACAAGTTGCTGATAATGTTAAAATTTGGTCTATACCCTTTCTTTTAACATCTGCTTTAAAGCCAGCACCATAAAGCTCTTGTAAATATTGAGAAATAGAGGTTTCTGAGGGATATTTTTTTGAGCCACGACCTAAAACATCACTTAATAGTGCAACGAGTGATGCAGTTTCTTTTTTTAATTCATTATGAATATTTATACTTATATAGTTTGTTTTAAATTTAGTTTCAGGAATATAATACACATTTATCCCTTGTTTTAAATTAAAGCACTTAACACTGTTCATTCTAATTCTCCTTGATTGTTTCTGTGTAAACCTCACGCTTTGGAATATCGCGGTCTAAAGCTACTTTTTTTATAGCTTCTTTTTTATCTAAGCCTGATTCCATATAATAATTAATATGCTCTAAAATTGTCATTTTATCAAAATGAGAGGACTTATCTTCTTCGTTTTTACCCTCAACAATTAAGACAAACTCGCCTTTAGGATTTATTTGTGTAAAATGAAGTATCGCACTTTCTAAGTTGGTATATAAAAATTCTTCGAATTTTTTAGTTATTTCACGTGCAATTGTGATTTTTCTGTTGCCAAAATATTTAAGCATATCTTTCAGCGTATTTAATAATTTATGTGGTGCCTCGTAAAAAATAAGTGTATAGTTAGAATCCTTTGCAGATTCCAAATGGTCTATTCTACTCTTTTTATTAACGCTTAAAAAGCCTTCAAATGAAAATCTTTTAGTAGATATACCTGAGGAAATTAAAGCATTAATCGCCGCAACACAACCAGGGATAGGAACAACCTGTATTCCCTCTTCAATACATAGCCTAACCAAATCTTCACCGGGGTCAGAAATTGCAGGAGTTCCTGCATCAGAAACTAACGCTGCACACTTTCCTTCTTTTAATCGGGCAACGATTTTTTCACCACGTTCTCTTATATTATGTTCATAATAGCTTATCATCGGTTTTTTAATTTCAAAATGATTAAGTAATTTAATTGTATGCCTCGTATCTTCTGCTGCAATAAAATCCACCTCTTTTAGAATTCTTAATGCTCTAAAAGTGATATCTTCAAGATTTCCAATAGGAGTTGCAACAAGATATAAAACCCCATAATTTTCGTTCATTCATGCCTCCATATTTACATAAATCGGTTTTGTTACAATAAGACCGCTTTTTCTGTCTTTTTGGGCTTCTACCAACACCAAAGAAGGTACAGCCTCCGGATTTGCCATTATCATTGTCATTTTTTTAGGTTGAAGATTATTACATCTCATCAAATATATGATGTCAGATAACCTTTCAGCTCTGTGCACTATATAAAACCGCCCGCCATTTTTTATTAGATGACACGAGGCTTTTATTACATCTTCTAATGTGCACATTATCTCATGACGAGCAATGTTAACACTATCGCTAAGATTGATTTTCCCCGTGCCGACGGGCATATAAGGTGGATTACAGGTAACAACATCAAAGCTACCACATAAAAACAAGTCCTTTACTTGTCTTAAATCAGCATTAATGACCTTGATTCTATCTGTTAAGTTATTCAACTTTACACTTCTTTTGGTAAGTTCACACGCATCTTCTTGGATTTCTAATGAGGTTATATTTGAACATCGTGTTGACTTGCACAAAAGAATAGGTATAATTCCATTACCACTACACAAATCTATCAGTTTTTCTTTAGGCTTTGCTACAACAAAATTTGCAAGCATTGCTGCATCTGTACCATAGCAAAACATAGTTTTATCCTGTATTATTTTAAAACCCTCGCCTAAATCTTCGATTACTTCGTTTGGTTTCAGTTCCATAAGTACCTCTTTATCCAAATTATATTCATATCTCGCGTCTTCCCTCTAATGCTCTTGTGAGAGTGATTTCATCCGCATATTCTAATTCTCCGCCTACAGGAAGTCCGTGTGCTATTCTTGTCACTTTTATACCGAAATTTTTAAATAGATTTGAAATATACATAGCAGTTGCCTCTCCTTCAATAGACGGGTTTGTAGCCATGATAATTTCCTTTACATTATTGTCTTTGGTCCTTAATAAAAGTTCTTTTATTTTTATGTCATCAGGACCAATATTGTCAATTGGGGAAATAACACCGTGCAAAACATGATATACACCTGAAAATTCCTTTGTTTTTTCCATTGCTAATATATCTTTGGGGTTTTCTACTACACAAATAACAGAATGATCACGCTTGGGACTTGAGCATATAGAGCATGGTGTAGTATCAGTCAACGATTGACAAATTGGACAAAAAGTTATTTTTTTCTTGGCTTCGATAAGTGCCTCGGAAAAACGTTGTGCATTTTCTTTTGGTTGTTTTAAGATATAAAAGGCCAATCTCTCAGCTGAACGTTTACCGATGCCTGGTAATTTTGAAAATTCCTCTATTAATCTTGCAATTGGAAGTGGATACATACTACTCTTCTCCTTGATTTAAAATAATCGCACCGTATTCTTTTGCTGCCAGCTCGCCATATTCATCTGACTTGATTGCAACTCTACCGGGATATACCTTAATAGCACGTTCTAAAATTCCTAATTCTTTAGATTTAAAGCATACGGGTGGATATCCTGCATTTTTTATTTTTAAAATCATATTGTCAATTTGGATATCGTTTGTAATTCCATCTAAACTTATCTCTATAAACTCTTTATTTTTGCCTATAACATTATTTTGGAAATCCATAAAGAAAATATTGTTTTTGCCGCAAATCGCATTGACAGTAGGAAAATCAGGCATAAACGGCTCTAATTGCCACAATTCTTTTGCAATTTCCGCCGTAAATCTCGCATCGGTATTCTTTCCTCCTGCAAACATAACACACTTATTATTAACATAATCATGTGCATATTCTGCAAATTCAAAAGGGGCAATATAATTATTTGCATCAGGAATTGCAAAAAGCGGAACAGATGTGAATTCCTTTGCAGAAATTAAAACATCATACACACAATCAGGGTCATTTCCTTGAATGCCTAAGGCACTTATTCCCAAACTCTGTAAAGTGATTACAGAAGCAGGAATGTCATATCCGTCTGAAAGAGTGTTTTTATCCTTAAAATCAAGACAAAGACAAATTGGTAAATCGCAAACCTCTTTAGTAGCATATACAGCATATTTTGCTTCGGCTAAAGAATCAAAGCCCAAAAGAAAGATAAGTGATACGGGTTGGGTTTGATGTATGAATTTAACCTCTTCTTTTATGATATTATAATATGTATCGTAGGATAATTTCCCACCTGAAAATACAGTTTTTTCAGGATTTGCATAAACTGCTCCCGCTACAAAAATTTTGTCTTTCGAAGCACTTACTGTTTCTTTAAATGCTTTTTCTTTCTCTTTTTCTCCGTTAAATAAATATGTCGGTGCAACCAATATATTGGCACCTGCTTCTGCTTGTTGACTGAAAACATCATAAATATCTGCATCTTTATCGAAAATGAAAGCAGGAAGCAACACATTCGATTTTATAATCTGTTTAAATTGATTTTTATTTATGATTTTCGCCTCCCATTGAGCTTTTTAATACTTTTATATTTTACTACATAATTTTAAAATTGTAAAGGTTTCTAGATAAATTTAACATAAAAAAAGAAACTGTTAAACAGTTTCTTTCCTGAAATTTATTCTTCTTATTTTTCTTTTTAATGCTCGCTCATATTCCAGATGATCTTCGTCAGTTTCTAACACCAACTTAGGCACTAATGTTGGCTTATCATTCTCATCCAAAGCTACCATAACTATATAAGCAGTATTTATCAGCTTTTTATCGCCATTTAATTCCTCTACAAATGTATCAACTCTAATTTCCATAGATGTTTTTCCGGCATAGGTAATTTTGCCGGATACAATAAGGGTGTCGTTAGCGTATGCCGGCTCTTTGAATTCCAGCATATCAACAACTGCAGTTGTAACGTTACATTCAGAGTGGCGTCTGGCAACTACTGCAGCAACTATATCAATCCACTCCATCAACTGTCCGCCAAAGAGTCTTGAATATCCGTTAAGATTTGCTTGTGTCAAGATTTGCACTTGCTCTGCATAAGAATCCGAAACTCTTTTTTCTTTCATAAATACCTCAATCTAAAAATAAACTCATATATACGTCAGTATCTTTTTCAGAAAAACCATAAATCATAGGCTTAACAACACCGTGTAAAGTGCTTTTGCTTGACAGTAAAAATATCAGCCTTTTTTTATTAAAGTGTGACTTAATGCTTTCACTTATCTCTATAACCTCATCATCTGTTGCGTTGGTTTCTTTAACAAATATGCGATTGTCATCAACATTTAAAACCATATATATGCTTTTTTCTTGTAAAGTAATTTTCTTTACAATTTCGCCGTTTAAAAAAATGTATTCAAGTGCCTTTTTATCCCATTTAACAGAATTTGAATGCGAAGTGTTTTGCATTTTATAAAACTCATCAAACGTCAAGTCCTCTAAAATATATTTTTTACCCGAAGTAAAATCAGAGGCGTCAATTTCCTTTAAATAATACATTTCATTTAAGCCTATGCGTTGATAGAATAGCGATAATTTCTCGTTTGCAGGATGCAGTCCAAACAAAACATCATTTTTTTGAGCATATTCCTTTATGTTATTAAGCATATATTCACAGATTTTATTTCCTCTGAATTCAGGAAAAACACCTATGGCGTACCCATACATAAATCTCTTGTTGTTAAGTGTACGATTGAGAATATATACAACCCCTGCTACTCTTCCGCCAACTTCTGCAATCAGTGTGTTGCGGGCTTCAAACATATTATCAAAAAACACATCTATATATCGCATTCTGTCGCCAAAACATATCTGCCAGAGGTTTTTAAGCGTCGGTATATCTTTTTCTGTTGCCTGTCTTAATTTAATGCTTAACATATTATTTCATTCCATAAAAAGCCTTATATGCTTTATAAGTCATATAAATATCAAATTTTGACGCAATTTCTAACGGTGCGTGCATTGACAAAAGTGCCGTACCACAATCGATAACATCCACATCAAGATTTGCAACGTATTGTGCTATTGTGCCACCGCCACCCTGGTCTACCTTACCAAGCTCTCCCATTTGCCAAATTACGTCATTCTCATTAAAGCACCTGCGGATTTTTGAAACAAACTCAGCATTAGCGTCCGATGTGTCATACTTTCCCCTTGAACCTGTATACTTAGATACGTTTACACCATAACCTATATATGCTGCATTTAAGCCATCGTTAACCTCAGGGAAATTCGGGTCAAACGCAGTTGTAACATCAGCTGAAATACAATATGAGTTTCTAAATACAGTCATTTTAATCAACTCATTATATTCTGGTTTAACTTTTGAAATTAATGTAGCAGTTGCATACTCAAACGCTGCACCTTTCATACCTGTATTGCCCATTGAGCCAATTTCTTCTTTGTCAACTAAAACGCAAGCAATTGTTCTTTCGGGATTATTAGTTTCACACATTGCCATTAATGCAGAATATGAACATACTCTATCATCATGTGCATACGCACCAATTAAGCTTCTGTCAATACCAACATCACGTGATTTAAAGGAAGGAACCGCTTCGATTTCAGCACTTTGGAAATCTTCTTCGCATATACCATACTTTTCATTTAAAATTTTAATTACTGAGTTTTTAAATTTGTCCTTTTCAGTATCTGCAGCAATACTCCCAAGTATAATATTTAAATTTTCACCATCAATACATTCGCCCATTTTTTTCTGCACTTGGTCTTTTGCAAGATGTGGTGCTAAATCACTTATATAAAAAACAGGGTCAGTTTCGTTTTCTCCAATGTTTATTTCAACAGAAGTTCCATCTTTTTTATAAACAACGCCAATTAGTGACAACGGAATTGTTATCCATTGGTATTTTCTTAAACCGCCGTAGTAGTGTGTTTTAAAAAGAGCTAAATCATTCGATTCATATAGAGGATTTGCTTTAATGTCAATACGCGGTGCATCTAAATGTGCTATGATGAAGTTTATACCTGATGTTATATCCTCTTTACCGATTACAGCAAAATAAACCGACTTGTTTCTGTTAATTAAGTAAACCTTGTCGCCTTCTTTTAAAGTATCCTTACTGTTGATATCCTCAAACCCGTATTTTTTTGCGATTTCAACCGCATTTTTTACAGCCAGGCGTTCTGTTTTGCTCTTGTCGATAAAAGTCTTATATTTCTCACAAAAATCAAACAAATCCTCTTTTTGAGCGTCTGTTATAGTTTCCCAACCATTTTTATTTTCTTTGAGTAAAATTGACATAGCGTTTCTCCATTTACTAATTTTTCTTATCAAATATTCCTTTTGATTTTCCTTTTGTATTAGTCATTCCCGCAAATTCCCTTAATAATTCCTTTTGCTTATTGGTTAGATGCTTAGGAACTGTAATATTAACCATAACATACTGGTCACCACGACCTGATCTTTTAAGATATGGTATACCTTTTCCTTTAAATCTAAAAACTGTTCCTGGCTGTGTGCCTTCAGGTATTTCGTACTTAACTTTGCCGTCAAGTGTCGGAACCTCAACAGTTGCACCAAGAGTTGCTTCTGCAAAGCTTATATCCATTTTATAAGAAATGTCGTATCCATTTCTTTCAAAAATTTGACTTCGTTTTACGTAAACGGATACATATAAATCTCCATTCGGTGCACCCTGTTCTCCTGCGTTTCCCTGATTGCTCAAGGAAATTGTTTGTCCGTCGTTGATACCTGCAGGGATTTTAACTTTTATTTTTCTGCTTTTTTTGATTCTGCCCTTTCCTGCACATTTAAGACAGGGTTCTTTAGCTACTTTACCCTTGCCGCCGCAGGCAGAACAAGTTGTAACCGATTGCATATTTCCTAAAATTGTGCGTTGTGTAGTTGTCACTTGACCGCGACCGCCACAAACGGAGCAAGTTGTAACCTCAGTTCCAGGTTTTGCCCCTGAAGCATTACAATCAGGACACTGCTCTATTCTATAAATGCTTATTTCCTTTTCACAACCAAATGCAGCCTCTTCAAAAGAAATTGTTACCTCAGTAGAAACATTTGAGCCTCTTTGTGGTCCTCGACGTGTACTGCGACTTCCGCCAAAACCACCAAAACCACCAAAAATATCCCCAAATATATCTCCCATATCAAAGCCGCCGAAACCGCCTCCGTAACCTCCAGCACCGCCTGCACCAAAGTTGGGGTCAACACCTGCGTGACCAAATTGGTCATACCTTGCACGTTTTTCCTTATCAGATAATATTTCGTAGGCTTCACTTACCTCTTTAAATTTTTGCTCTGCTGTATTGTCATTCGGATTTAAATCCGGATGGTACTTTTTTGCGAGCTTTCTGTATGCTTTTTTTATTTCGTCGTCAGATGCACCTTTTGCTACACCTAAGACCTCGTAAAAATCTCGCTTGTCTGCCATAAATTTCACCCTTTATAAACTATCGCAAACCCATAGCTTATGCTATGGGTTTTGATGATATTAAAATAAATTATTCTACTTCTTCGAAATCTGAATCCACTACATTATCATTAGTATTTCCCTGAGTTGCTTGTGTTGGGTCTTGAGCTTGCGGATTCTGTGCTTGAGCAGCCTGATAAACTTTAGCACTTACTTCGTAAAATTTCTTTGATAAGTCTTCTGAAGCGGTCTTTATTGCATCTGTATCTTCGCCCTTGAGTTTTTCTTTCAGGTCGTTTATTAAGCCTTCTAAAGCAGTTTTATCAGCGGCATCAATTTTATCTCCCAATTCTTCGATAGACTTTTCACTCTGATATACTAAAGAATCGGCATTGTTTCTTGTGTCAACTGCTTCCTTCTTTTTCTTATCTTCAGCAGCATACTGTTCAGCCTCTTTTACAGCCTTATCAATTTCTTCGTCAGAAAGGTTTGTATTTGCGGTAATTGTAATATTCTGCTCGTGGCCTGTACCCATATCCTTAGCAGATACGTGAACAATACCGTTAGCATCAATATCAAACGTAACCTCAATCTGTGGAACTCCTCTTGGAGCTGAGGGAATACCATCCAGATGGAAACGTCCCAAAGTTTTATTATCTGCGGCAAATTCTCTCTCTCCTTGTAAAACGTGTACTTCAACACTTGTCTGTCCATCTGCTGCTGTTGAGAAAATTTGAGATTTTTTAGCAGGAATTGTTGTGTTTCTCTCGATAAGCTTTGTAAATACACCACCCAAGGTTTCAAGACCTAATGACAATGGCGTTACGTCGAGTAAAACGATACCACTTACATCTCCGGATAATACACCACCCTGAATTGCTGCACCTGATGCTACACATTCATCGGGATTAATGCCTTTGTGAGGCTCTTTACCTGTAATGTTTTTAACAGCCTCTTGAACTGCAGGAATACGTGATGAACCTCCGACTAACAGAACTTTATCAATATCAGAGGATGAAAGTCCTGCATCTGCCATTGCTTTTTTGGTAGGCTCAATTGTAGCCTGAACCAAATCGCGTGTCAACTCGTCAAATTTAGCACGTGTTAAATTCATATCTAAGTGCTTAGGACCTGTTGCGTCAGCTGTAATAAAGGGAAGATTAATGTTTGTAGATGTTACACCTGACAATTCAATCTTAGCCTTTTCTGCTGCTTCTTTTAATCTTTGAAGAGCCATTTTATCAGCTTTTAAATCAATGCCGTTTTCCTTTTGGAATTCAGCTGCCATATAATCTATAATTCTTTGGTCGAAGTCATCGCCACCGAGTCTGTTGTTGCCGGCTGTTGCTAAAACTTCAAAAATACCATCGCCTAATTCCAGGATAGATACGTCAAAAGTACCACCGCCTAAGTCATAAACCATAACCTTTTGGTCATTGTCTTTATCAAGACCATAAGCAAGTGCTGCAGCAGTTGGTTCGTTGATTATTCTTTGTACCTCTAATCCGGCAATTTTACCTGCGTCTTTTGTCGCCTGACGTTGTGCGTCGTTAAAATATGCAGGAACAGTGATAACTGCATGTGTTACAGGCTCTCCTAAATAGCTTTCAGCGTCTGCCTTTAGCTTTTGTAAAATCATTGCTGAAATTTCCTGTGGTGAATAGCTTTTATCTTCAATCTGAACCTTTGTAGAGTTACCCATTTCTCTCTTAATTGAAATAACTGTATTTTCAGGATTTGTAACTGCCTGTCTTTTTGCTACCTGACCTACGAGTCTTTCTCCGTTTTTTGAAAAACCTACAACAGAGGGTGTGGTTCTTCCTCCCTCGGCATTAGGAATTACAACGGCTTCGCCGCCTTCCATAACCGCTACACATGAATTTGTTGTTCCTAAGTCAATACCAATAATTTTTGCCATAATTTTTTCCTCCTAATATATAAGAAATATTTGTTAACTAAAATTAGTTTGCTACCTTTACCATTGAATATCTTATAACTTTATCTTTGTATTTATAACCCTTCATAAATTGTTCTACAATCATATTTGCCCCTGCCTCACTATCCTCTATGTGCATTACGGCATTGTGCAAATTAGGGTCAAATTCTTTTCCTACGGCTTCGATTTCAGAAACTCCCATCTTATCAAAAATTTCAAGTAATTGTCTTAAAACCATTTCGACACCATCAGAAAATGTATTTTTTTCTTCTTCCTTTATGCTTTCTATTGCACGTTCTAAATTATCTATTACGGGCAAAAGCTTTTCAATCGTATCAGATGCAGCAAAGCCGAATAATTCTTCTTTTTCTTTTTGTGTTCTTTTCTTGAAATTGTCATACTCGGCCATAAGTCTTAAATGTTTATCATAAAGCTCGTCGTATTTATCCTTTTCAATTGTTTCTACAGGCTCTGCTTCTTCAGTTTCCTCTGTTTTTAGATTTTCTGTTGTTTCTTCAACAACCTCTTCATTAAGATTTTCTTTATTTTCATCAATATTTTTTTTAGCCAATCTTATCGACCTCCGTTGTCGTCAAAATACATTTCTTCAAGCAGTTTTTCTAAGTATTTTGATATTTGATTTATATTTGCCACCACCTTTGAGTAATTCATACGTGTAGGACCAATAATTCCTATTTTGCCCACAGTGCGATTACCTAGTCGATAGTTCGCAGTTACCAAGCTTGAATTTTGCATAATATCCATATCATTTTCTTTGCCGATTTTGATATTAATAACTCTGCCATCATCATCATTTGAATTTTCAATAACTTGTTTTACTGATGTTTTATCGTCTAAAAATTCAATGAATTTTTTGGCTCTGTCTATATCCCGATACTCAGGGAAATTAAAAATATTAGATACTCCGCTTAAATAAACATCGGTTTCCTTTTGAATATCATCAATAATTTCAGAGATAAACTCTATAATCGGAAAAAGAAGCTCGCCATTTTCTCCTAAAACTGTTTTTATTTCATTGATTTCCTTAACGCCTATCTCGTCAAGGGATAATCCTGAAAGCTTTGATTTCAAAATTGTTGATATCTCAGGAATATAGGATTTATCTATGCCCTTTGGAATAATTACACGTTTGTTTTTCATTATTCCTTCGTTTGTTACCAAAACTATAAGGATAGAATTGTCGTCAATAGATATAAGTTCTATTGTTTTTATTGCACCGTGTTTCATTTCCGGTGTCATTAAAAAGGCTGTGTAATTAGTCATTTGCGAGAGCAACTTTGATACTTCTTTTATAGCTTTATCAAACTGACCGATTTTAACCTTCATTGCAACCGCAAGCATATCAATATCTTGTTGAGTTGCCTCATACCCTCCCATAAGCTCGTTAACATAAAACCTGTAACCTTTATCAGATGGTATTCTACCTGCAGAGGTATGAGGTTGTTCTAAATAACCCATATCCTCCAAATCTGCCATCTCATTTCTTATGGTGGCACTTGAAAGACCTAAATCTGCATGCTTTGCAATATGACGGGAACCAATAGGTTCAGCCGAAGAGATGTATTCGTTTATAATAGTATTAAGAATTTTACGCTTTCTTTCGTTAAGTTCCATACCTTCACCTCGTTATTAGCACTCGTTATCTTTGAGTGCTAATATAAAAATAGCACTTTCCATTAAGAATGTCAAGTGCTAAATTGTGAACTTTTTATTAAGTTTTATTTTGTTGCAAAATCTGCTATAAATCTCTGTAAAATTACAGACTTATTGCAACGCTTTAATTTAAAAATCTCGTCTGTTTCAACACATTTGCTTAAAAGATTTTTTAAATCATCTGTCTTATGCTTAGAGCTTATAGTTATATATTTACTAATGATAAATGGAGCTATTTTTGTTTTCGAGGCTATTGCTTCCCGGTTAATTTTATCATCACACATAAGCTTAACTGTTAACAGCTTTTCGACATTAGATGATATAGCACCTAAAATTTTGCTTTCCTCTTCCTTTAAAACCAAGAGGTCATTTAGCATTTTAAGTGCATCTGTAACATTTTTAGAAAGTAATGCATCTACCATATCAAATACCCTGTTTTCCACCACAGGTACTGTAACATCGTTAATATCTTGACGCGTTATTGTTGTTTTTCCCTCTGTATATGCCGATATTTTTTCCGCCTCGCGTTTGATTGAGGTCATACCGTCTTGTGTTATTTCTATTAAGTACTTTGCATCTTGAGCAGTTATAGTTTTTCCCATTGTTTTAAAAAGACCTACTGTCCAGTTTATCATTTTTTCTTCTGAAAGATAAGAAAATTCAACAATAGCATTTCTTTTTAAAAGTTTTTTATACAACCCGCTTCTTTTATCTACTGTATATTCATCAAATACTATATAGACATTTTCAGGAATATTGTCAATTAATTCATCCCAGAATTCCCTATATTCTTTTGTTGCAGCATCCTTGCCGTTTATTTGAAACAGTCCACTATTATAAAAAAGGAGGAGCTTTTTGTCCGAAAAAACAGGCAGAGCATCTATTGCCTCTTTTACAGACGCCAAATCATACTTCCTTCCTTCGTAGACAAATACATTAAATTCTGGCATCTCTTTAGGTTCTATTCTCGATAACAACTCATTTTTGCCGTAGTTTTTTAAAAACGTTTCTTCTCCAAAAAGCACAAATATATTGTTTTCGATATGCTCGTTTTTTACATATTTTTTAAATTCGTCATAATTCATATACTATCTGCACTCCTTTAATTGTAATATACCACGCCTTTTATCGCTTCTGAGTCAAAATAAAAGGTCACATCCCTATGAATATCTGCTCTGTAGACATCTGTTCCGTTATCTTTTAAATTTGTAATAGCCTCATTCGTTGGATGTCCATAGGTGTTATTTCCCACGGGAATGTATGCATACTTCGGATTTACCTCGTTGATAAATTCTTTGCAGTTTGAATATTTAGAGCCGTGATGTGCAACCTTTAGAACATCTGCACTAAGTCTGTCGGGGTATTTTTTGATTAAATATTTTTCAATACTTGAGTCTATATCCCCTGTAAACATAAATGAACTTTCGCCGTAATCAATTCTTGCAACAATTCCCATATTATTATCCTCTTTTGAGTATTTGCTCTGTTCTCCGTCTGGTGATAAAGCTGTAATTTTAATATATTCATTGACCTCTAATACATCACCTGCCGTAAAGCATGTAATTTTTATTCCTTTTTCATTCGCCTTTTTTACAATACTTCTTCCATCATCTGTATCTATCTGCCTGTAGGGGATTATGATATTTTCAATTTTGATAATGTCCATCAGGTCTGTAAGACCAATAATATGGTCTGAGTGCATATGGGACACCAGAACATACTCTATGTCTGTTACCCCGTTCTTTATCAGATATGGTGCTATAATATATTTACCCGTATTTTTACTGTGGGAATATCCTCCTGCATCTAAAAGAATATCGCAATCTCCGGGTGCTTTAAAAAGTGCACAATCTCCTTGCCCTACATTTATAAAAGAAACGCTTGCTGTATTGTAGTTAATACATGTATTTATCAAACAAAATACAGAAAGTATTGTTATCGAAAGAATTCCTACAAGATATTTAAATTTGTTTTTTCTAATTGCGTAGTATAGCGTAAATATTATTAAAGCATACATTAAAATTAAAAAGGGTGATATTTTGCCAAAAAGAATTTTTGAAAACGAAAATCCACCTAAAAAATCTGAGATAGCAAGCATAGTTTTTGCCAATAAAAATATAAATCCTCCTACGGGTAATGCAATCGAACTGCTTATAAAGCTTAATATTATAAATAAAATTCCACCTGCAAGTAGAAAATTCAAAAATGGTGTTACCAGCATAGTTGACAAAAGTGACATTATGGAGAAACCGTTAAAAATGTATACCAATAGCGGTGTTACAAATATTTGTGCAGAAAGTCCTACTGCTATTGAATCACAAATGTTTCGTGATACTTTGTAAATTACAGTTTTTGTGTCTTTGTTCATATAAATCTTTGCAAAAAAATCAGAAATAGGCTTATAAAAAACAAGTATTCCAGCAGTAGCTGCAAAGGACAACATAAACGACACGCTAAAAATTACACACGGATTAAAAAGGCACAAGAACACCGCAGCTAAAGATAATGTCGTAATAGGGTCTGATTTTCTGTATATAAGCTTTGCAATAAATGAAAAAACGCATAATATTCCCGCTCTCAAAGCTGATACGGATGCACCGGTAAAGAAAACAAAGAATATTGCACCTATTGAACAAAAAAGCATTTCGTTTCTTTTTGACACATTAAACAATTTCAAAAGTGATGCAATCAGCGAAACAAATACAGAAACGTGTAAACCCGAAACTGACAGCACGTGCGACAGACCGCTGTTAGAAAAAGACGTAGAGATTTCTTCTGAAATTGTTGATTTATCTCCTGTAATAAATGCTTTTAAAATCGAGCCTTCCTCACTTGGAAAACTTTCATCAAAAAAGCTGATGCACTTCTTCCTGAATGTCGTCCACGTTAGTAAAACAGGACGATTAATACGTTCGCATAACTCAATATCTGCATTTTCAACACTGCACTGAAAGAAAATCCCACTTGATTTTAAATGGTTGGCATAATTGAAGCCTCCGTTGTTCATTGTTTCACTAGGAAGTGTTATTTTGCACTTGGATTTTATTGTGTCACCAATTTTCAAAGCTTTAATTATGTCATCATTTTCTTTTTCGTTGTATTTTAAAAATTTAACCTTTTCGTTGATGTTAATAAGCTCGTTGTTATAATCTATGTAAATTATATTAGCTATAAATGAAATATTTTCTTTAGAAACTATAGGTTCTTCTAAAACCTCTGCCTTAAAACATACTGTTTTGCCTATGTAATCATTAAGCTTTTTTCCTGAAACGGAGTTTTCTAAATCAAATAAGGTGCCACCAGATAAAAACATTAACACACAAAGCAACAACAAAATTGTTCTTTTTGTTTTTATCTTACGTATAAGCATCAAAGACAAAACGAACAGCAAAGCAAGTGATACATACAATACACTTATAAAGTTAAAAACAGAAAGGACATACATTCCAAGAACAAAAGACACACATATGCACATCAATGGTCTCTTAATCAACAAAATCATATCCTTTCTGTGATTTAGAAGTCAAAAAATGTAATTTGATTTGTATCCGGAATTTTTTCTAAAACACCGAATTCTTTAAGCTTGTCTACAACAGCCTTTCCTATTTTAGCGCGACGCATAAGGTCCTCCGATGATATAAATGGCTCTCCATTCTCTCTTGCGTCGACAATAGCTTGACCAACCGCATCCGAAACACCATTAATTGCATTTAATGGCGGCCTTATAGCACCATTTTCCTCTACAAATTTCGTTGCGTGAGATTTGTATAAATCAACAGGTAAAAGCGATATTCCTCTTGCGTACATTTCATTTACAACTTCTAAAATTGTAGCAAGGTTTTTCTCTTTTTGCGTTGGATTTGGCAACGAATTTATCTCAGCAATTGCTGAAATTACTCTTTCGCGTCCCTTTAGCATTAAATCTGCATCAAATTCGGTTGCACGTACTGTATAATAAGCAATATAAAAAGATATGGGATAATGCACTTTAAAATAAGCTATTCTAAATCCCATCGTAACATATGCAGCGGCATGTGCTTTCGGGAACATATACTTTATTTTTTTACAAGAGGAAATATACCATTCAGGAACATCATTTTCACGCATCAATTCCTCGTCTTCAGGGGATAGTCCTTTTCCCTTTCTGACCTTTTCCATAATTTTAAAAGATGATAACGGCGGTACGTTATGCTGTAATAAATAAAGCATAATATCGTCACGTGTACAAATAACCTCAGACAAGGTCGCAACGCCATCACGAACCAGCTCTTGAGCATTATTTGTCCAAACATCTGTACCGTGAGAAAGTCCGGATATCCTTATAAGCTCACTAAATGTTGTTGGTTTTGTTTCTATGAGCATCTGTTGAACAAAACGAGTACCAAATTCAGGAACAGCAAATGTTCCAACGGTTGTACCCAGGTCCTCCGCTGTCACGCCCAAGGCATCAGTTGTTGTAAACAAACTCATAGTTAGCTTGTCGTCAATTGGAATAGTTGTAGCATCTAGTCCTGTCAAGTCCTCTAACATTCTTATCATTGTAGGGTCATCATGTCCCAGAATATCGAGTTTTAACAATTTTCCGCTTATAGAATGATAATCAAAATGAGTTGTTATTATATCTGTGTCATTATCGTTTGCCGGATGTTGTATAGGTGAAAACTCATATATCTCATTTGCTTTGGGAACTATCATTACACCACCGGGATGTTGACCTGTTGTGCGTTTAACTCCTACTATGCCTTGTGCAAGCCGCATTTCTTCCGCTTTATTTAAGGATTTACCTTTTATTTCAGCGTATTTTTTAAGATATCCAAATGCAGTTTTTTCCGCCAATGTACCGATAGTTCCAGCACGGTAAACATGTCCTGTACCAAAAAGCTCTTCTGTGTATTTATGGGCAACACTTTGGTATTCACCCGAGAAATTCAAGTCTATATCAGGCTCTTTATCTCCATCAAATCCTAAAAAGGTTTCAAATGGTATATCATAGCCCTCTTTTTTATATTTATGGCCACAAACCGGACAATCTTTATCATCTAAATCCGCACCACAGCTTGCAGAGCCATCAGTGAAAAATTCTACATTTTTGCATTTGGGACAAATATAGTGCGGAGGCAATGAGTTGATTTCTGTAATTCCTATCAAATATGCGATAAATGATGAACCAACAGAGCCTCTTGAGCCTACTAAATAACCGTCACTCAATGATTTTGTAACTAATTTTTGTGCAATCATATACATAACAGAAAAGCCGTATTTAATGATTGGGACAAGCTCTTTTTCCATCCTTTGGCTTACTATTTCAGGCAAAACCTCGCCGTAAATTTCGTGTGCTTTATCATTAGACATTCTTTGGATGTCTTCAGTAGCACCAGGCATTTCAGGTGGATATGTTTCTTCCGGAATTGGCTTTACTTCCTCTATCATGTCGGCAATTTTGTTAGTGTTTTCAACAACAACCTCAAACGCTTTTTTGCTGCCTAAATATTTAAATTCGTTTAGCATTTCCTCTGTTGTTCGCAGAAATAAAGGCGGTTGAAATTCTGCGTCATCATATTCCTGACTTACCATAAGTACTTCTCTGTATATTGCATCTTCAGGATGTATGAAATGTACGTCGCAGGTTGCAACAACAGGTTTTGAAAGTCTATCTCCTAACTCAACAATCTCTTTATTAACTAATTTTAAATCTTCAAAGGATTCAACAGTGTTATCTCGAATCATAAATTCGTTATTTTTCAGAGGTTGAATTTCAAGGTAATCATAAAAACTTGCAATATTTTCTATTTCTTCTTTTGTTTTTCCTGACAAAACAGCATTGTAAAGCTCCCCTGCTTCACATGCACTTCCGATGATAAGTCCTTCTCTGTGTGCATTTAAAATCTCTTTTGTAATTCTCGGTTTTCTGTAAAAATTATCTAAATGAGAGGTTGAAACAAGCTTATATAAATTCTTTAGCCCTGTCATATTCTTCACAAGAAGAATAATGTGATAAAGGTCAGTATACTGTGTTATAGAATTATCTACAAGCTTACTGTTAATTGATAAAACATTTTCAATACCCTTGCGTTTTAGGGTATCGCAAAAAACCATAAATATTTTTGCTGTGACCTCCGCATCGTTTATGGCTCTGTGATGTCCCTCGAAATTTATACCAAGTGATTTTGCTACTCTGTCTAATCTGTGTCTTTTAATATTTGTTACAAGCTTACGGCTTAAATTTAAGGTATCTATATAACAAAAATCAAAGTCAATTTTATATTTTTCTGCATATCTCTTTAAAAAACCGACATCAAACCTTGCGTTGTGAGCAACTAAAATTGTACCTTTTGCAAACTTTATAAAACGCTTCAGAACATTTTCGATATTATCAGCATCGCTTACCATATCATTGGTAATTCGCGTCAGTTCAGTAATGTGGGGCAATATTTGTGCTTCAGGCTTTACAAATTCAGAAAATCTATCTACAATTTTTCCGCCTGAAACCTTGACACCTGCAATTTCAATCAGCTCATGAAATTTCGCCTTAAGTCCTGTAGTTTCTATATCGAAGACAACAAAATCTCCATCCAAACCCATTTCCTTTTCATTATAGACTATTTTTGCATCATCGCCCATTAAATAGCCTTCCATACCATATATTATTTTAATATCGTTCTTTTTGCCCGCACTGCAAGCATCCGGATACGCTTGTACAACACCGTGGTCTGTTATTGCAATTGCTTTGTGGCCAAATTTTGCTGCTGTTTTAATCAGCTCATCGGTTTTAGCAACTGAGTCCATAGCGGACATAACTGTATGTGCATGCAACTCTACACGCTTTACTTCGGACTTATCCTCACGAAAAGCTATTTCCTTTAATTTGAGATTGTTTATTTTAATTGTTACTTCATGTTCATACTGGTCATATACAGTATCTCCCTTTATAATTACGGCTTTAGCATCGTTAAGCGCAGATGATACCTCTTTTATTTTATCAGGCTTCACGAAACATTTACAGGTAATAGAAGATGTATCATCTGTTATGTATACTGACAGAATATGATTTCCGTTTCTTGTTTCTCTTGTTTCAGTTGCTATTATTTTTCCTGTTACTATAACTTTTCCGCTGTATTCGGTAATATCAGCGATTGTAATTACCTCTCCGGAAAAATCTTTGCCTATAATAAGATTTGCATCCTTTTCTTCTTCACTCTCTGTTTTTTTGATGATTTCCTTCTTTTTTGGCACATTTTTAACTTCTGTTACAATTGGCATTTCTGCAATAATTGTTTTTTTGGTTTCTTCAATTTCTTTCAAAAGTGAATCTTCTTTTCTTGTTGAAGTTTTGACTTTTACATCCATCGAAAGACCAAAACTTTTTAAAATATAGTCCTTTATTAAAGTAATGATATTTTCGTTCAACAAAGACTCGTTTGTGCCAAAACGAACAAAAATCGTTAATGTGTTGTCTGAAATTTCTGCTGTGCTGCCGGTCAAAACCTTTACAATACTTGCATTTTTAAAGCAAACATACTCACGTACGTTGTCATAAAAATCTGTTTTGTTGCTGTCTGTAATTTTAAAATTTAAATATTTAATGTCAAATGTTATTTTTGATACGCCAAATTTAGTACGAATAGCAGTTCTTAATTTTGCAAAAGGAAGTGCACAAGGAAAAGCGTCAGACTCCAAGTCGACGCTCATAGACATATCATCTTTTTTAATTTTACATCCTCTTACATTAACAGATGTATATTTTTCAGCAAACTCAACACCTGCTAATTCAGCCAATAAATTTGACATTTTTTCTCCTTAAGACATCCTATCTATTTCATAAAATAATTCATCAATAATATCTTCTTCTTTAACTTTTTTAAATATTTCGCCATTTTTAAATATCAATCCTTCTCCATTAGCTCCTGTGATGCCTATGTCGGCATTACTTGCTTCTCCGGGGCCATTTACAACACAACCCATTACTGCAACAGTTATAGGTTTATCAAGCTTTGATAAGTGTGATTCTACCTCGGTTGCAATCTTTACAAGGTCAATAGTACATCGTGAACAAGTAGGACAAGATATAAGCTTAGCTTCACCTTCGCGAAGTCCCAATGCATTTAAAATTTCCTTAGCGGCACGGATTTCCTCAGTTGGATCATCTGTTAAAGACACTCGAATTGTATCTCCTATACCATCAGCTAAAAGTGCACCTATTCCAATAGCTGATTTTATCGTGCCTGAATATGTAGGACCTGCCTCTGTTACGCCTAAATGAAGCGGATAATCGCGTTTTTCTGCCATTAATCTATACGCCTTTATCATCGTGTTAACATCCGAAGCTTTAAGCGAAATGACAATGTCATCAAAATTGTATTTTTCAAGCATTTCTATATTTCGTGTTGCTTCAAAAACCAGTCCTTCAGCACTATATCTCCCATATTTTTTTGCTATATCCAAAGAAACAGAGCCTGTATTAACACCAACTCTTATGGGGATATTTCTGTCCTTTGCTGCAGAAATCACTTCTTTTACACGGTTTTCATTCCCTATGTTTCCTGGGTTTATACGCACCTTGTCTATCCCGTTATTTATAGATTCAATTGCCATTTTATAATCAAATTGAATATCCGCAACCAAGGGTATGTCTACTTCTTTTTTCAAAGCCCTGATAACGTCTATACTTTTTTCATCTGTTACGGCTAAACGAACAATATCACATCCGGCATTCTTTAGTGCAACTGTTTGTTCAACAGCAGATTTGACATCTCCGTTTTTAGTATTAAGCATAGACTGGATTGATATCGGGCTGTCGCCTCCTATGCATATGTCGGCAATTTTAACTGATTTTGTGTTTCTTCTCTTCATATAAAATTCTCCAAACACTCAACTAAATGTAATATTTTTCCTTATAAAATTCATACATGTCGCTAAATTCCTTTACATCTCCTGATTTTAGTTGATTTAGGTATTCATGAGTTTCAAATGAATTATTAGCAATTTCTATAAAACAAACTGCAATGTTTGAACAATGGTCAGAAATTCTTCCATAGTTTGTCAATAAATCAGAAAGTATAAAACCGAGTTCCATCGTACAATCGCCATGTCTTAATCTCTCAATATGACTATTCTTAATTTTTCTCTTTAATCTGTCAATAACTTGTTCTAAAGGCTCAACCTTTTTAGCCGAAGAAATATCATCATTAACTAAAGCATCTTTTGCAAGAACTAAAATTTCAGCTACTGCATTATTTATAATTGTAATATCAGATTTTGCTTTATCCGAAAATGAAACTTGTTTTGCGTTTATTTCTCTTGCAGTTTCTGCAATACTTAAAGCATGATCTGAAATTCTTTCAATATCACCGATAAAATGCAGCAGTTTTGTAACAATCATACTGTCATTTGGCGATATATTATTTGCTGCAATCTTAACAAGGTATGTGCTTGTCTTATCTTCATACTTATCTACATTAGACTCGAGCCTTTTTATTTCATTAAATGTTTCGTCGCTATAATCATCCAAAAGTCCTGTTGCTTTTTTGAAAGTTTCAACCGAAATCCTTGCCATATCATAAACTAATTCCTTACATTTCTCTACAGCAAATGTGGGAATGGATAAAAATCTTTCGTCCAAGGTATCAAATACATCTGTTTCACGTTCTTTTTTATTGGACTTAACAGTTTTTATTGCCAGCTTTTCGAAAAATGAACAGAAAGGAAGCAAAATCGCTGTAGAAAGAATATTAAAAAGTGTATGAATTACTGCGATGCTAAAAGCTGAGGACTGTTGGTTTAAAAATTCAAATCCGATAATTGCGTTTAATAAATAGAAAACACCTGCTACAACTATTACACCAATCATTTTTATATACAGGCATGTCATTGCAACGCGTTTAGATTCCGTATTACCGCTTATAGCAGATATTATAGGTGTGATTGTAGTACCGATGTTTTGACCTAATATTACCGGTATAGCGGTAGAAAAAGGTATTGGACAACTTAGTGCCAATGCCTGTAAAACACCGACAGATGCAGACGAGGATTGGATAATAGCAGTAAATAATGTGCCGACCAAAATACCCATAACAGGATTTGAAAACATTATAAGCATATTTGCAAAAGTTTCGTTATCACGAAGCACCTCAACTGCCCCGCTCATCATTTCCATACCGAACATCAAAATTGCAAAGCCTATTAGAATTGTACCGGTATTTTTTCTTTTATCATTTTTAGCTGTCATTGTCATTAAGAGACCAATTATGGCCAAAATTGGCGTAAATGATTCAGGCTTAAAGAGTTTAATTATTGTCGCGGTACCGTTAATATCAGCAGTACTCAAAAGCCAGGCTGTAACAGTCGTACCAATATTTGCACCCATGATTATACTGATTGTTTGTCCGAGATTCATAATACCTGAATTTACAAAACCAACAAGCATAACAGTTGTTGCAGAGGACGACTGGATAACGGCAGTTACAATTAGACCAAGCATAAAGCCCTTCCATCTTGTAGAAGTAAGACTAGCCAAAATTGATTCCAGCTTACCGCCTGCCAGTTTTTTTAAACTATCTCCCATAAGGTCCATACCATATAAGAAAAGTGCCAAACCACCAATAAGACTTAAAATGTTAAATATGCTCAACCTAATCCCTCCGAGATTTTAAGACTGACAAATTTGTGTATTTTTTTAATAATATTTTTATTTTGCTGTTGTAAAATATTAGATAAACGTACAAAATGAGTATAACATATTTTATTTTGATAGTCAATCGAATAATGTAGATTTTCTTGTTATTGATTGTTTTTTTCTTGACACTTATATTATTCCCGTGTTATAATTATTCCAATTTTAGAACAAAATATAAGATTCAATCCACGGAGGTTAATAAAATGCGTAAAACTAAGATTGTGTGTACATTAGGACCGGCTTCAAACAATGAAAAGGTAATTACAAAAATGTTAAAGGCAGGTATGGATGTAGCACGTATTAACCTTTCACACGGAACGCATGAACAGCACAAAAGCACAATACAGCTATTCAGACAAGTGCGTGACAATTTAGATATTCCCGCAGCCGTTATGTTTGACACAAAGGGTCCCGAAATAAGAATAGGAAAATTCAAAAACGGGAAAGAGTTTTTAAAAGAAGGTGAAGCTTTTACAATCACGACTAATGCTGTTGATGGCAGCAACAGGATAGTTTCTGTATCCTATAAGGATTTGCCATCACAATTAAAAACAGGCGATACGTTGTTGATAGATGATGGATATATCAATTTAAAAGTAACGGATTTAACAGACACTGATATAATCTGCGAGGTTGTTTCAGGAGGAGAAATATCTGACAAAAAAGGAGTAAATATTCCAAATGTGCATTTGGAAATTCCTTATTTGAGCGAAGCAGACCAAAAAGATTTAATTTTTGCCGTTCAGCAGGATGCGGATTTTATTGCAGCATCATTCGTTCGTTCTGAAGAAGATATAATTAAATTAAGAAATTTTTTAGACTACCATGGCGGATACAATATAAAAATCATATCTAAAATTGAAAATATAGAAGGTGTTAATAACTTTGAAAAAATACTAAATCATTCTGACGGGATTATGGTAGCACGTGGCGATATGGGTGTTGAAATTGAGTTTGAACGCCTTCCGGGACTTCAAAAGAAATTTATAAAAGAATGTTATCGTGCGGGAAAAATGGTTATTACTGCAACGCAAATGTTAGAATCTATGATTCACAATACCACACCGACAAGAGCTGAAATCACCGATGTAGCAAATGCAGTATTTGACGGCACATCAGCTATCATGTTATCAGGAGAAACGGCAATTGGCAATCACCCTGATTTAGTAGTTAAAACAATGGCAAAGATAGCACGTCAGGCAGAAAAAGATGCTTTCGAGCTTAATTTTTATGAGAATTTTCAATATGTTAACAATATTGCAGATGTTACAAACGCAATTTGCGACGCGGCTTGTACAACTGCACGTGATATTAAGGCCAAGGCTATAATTGCCGTTACAAAATCAGGATATACCGCAAGAAAGGTGTCGAAATTCAGACCCAAGGAACCAATTATAGCTACAACACCGAGCGAAAAAACATATCATCAACTATCGCTTTCTTGGGGTGTGCATCCTGTTAAATCCTTATATCAAATAAATGCAGAGGATTTATTTGACCATTCGATAGCCTGTGCAAAACGTTATGGCTATGTTTCTGCTAATGACTGTGTAGTCATTACCGCAGGTTCTGACAATTCTACAGATTTATTAAAAGTTCAAACCGTTTCAACTAACGAAAACTAAAGGAGTTGTAGCATTTTGCTACAACTCCTATTTCATCATTTCTTTTGCCTGCATTAAGGAAGTTTCAGAGTTTTCATCTCCACTTATCATATATGCAATTTGTTTTATTCTTTCAGCATCGGACAAAACTTCAATATGTGTGTTGGTTTTTTCTTTATCACTCTCTTTAGAAATTTTAAAATGGTTATCTGCAAGTGCTGCAATTTGAGGTGAATGTGTAACACAAAGCACTTGCTTTTTCTTTGAAATTTCAGCAAGCTTAGTTCCTACCATAACTACGGTAATTCCACTTATTCCGGTGTCAATTTCGTCAAATATTAAGGTTCCGGCAGTATCACCATCTGTCAGAACGTTTTTCATAGCAAGCATTATTCTCGACAATTCTCCGCCTGAGATAATTTTGCAAAGTGGTTTTTGCGGTTCTCCGATATTTGTAGAAATGAGAAATTCTACATTATCAACGCCACTATATGAAAGTTTACAATCTTCAAAATTAATCTTAAAACAAGCCCCTGTCATATTTAGCTCAGCAAGTTGGGAATTTATATTACGCTCGATTAAAAGTGCATTTTTCTTGCGAATCGCACTGAGTTTTTGTGCTGTTTCGTGAGTCTTTTTGTATAAAAAGTTCAGCTGCTTTTCTAGTTCCGCTTTCTTTGCATCTGAAAAGTTAATTCTGTCTAATTCCTTTTGAGCATTATCGCAATAATTTAAGATATCCTCTTCACTGTTTCCGTACTTACGTTTAAGTCTATATATAATATCCAATCTTTCCTCAATATCATCTAAAGAAACATCTTCATAATTAATCATATCAAGTTTTTTTCTTATATCACTCGATACATCTTCAATACCAAACAAAATATCGTTAAGCTTCTCCGAAATACTACTCAATGAGTCATCGGGGATTTTTTCGATAAATTTTAACGCATAAGAAATCATACCATATGCCGTTTCATCTTCGTTATCAGACAAAACAGATAATGCTCCGCTGCAATTTTTAATAAAATTTTCTTTATTTTTTATGAAATTCCTTTTAGATTTTAAGACATTTTCTTCTCCAACGCTTATATTTGCGTTGCTTATTTCTTTTATTTCAAATTGTAATATATCGACTTTTCTGTTTTTTTCATTTTCGTCAATATTTAATTCGTTTAATAGCTTGTTACATTCCTGGAGTTCTGAGTAGTTTTTTTCATATTCTGAATAAATATCACAATTTTCTTTTTTGCAAAAAGCATCCAAAAAAGAAATATGACATTTACTGTCTAAGAGTGCCTGATTGTCATGCTGACCGTGAACATTTATTAAGCTTCTTCCAATATCACGCAAATTCGCTACCGTTACTGCTTTTCCGCCGACCTTACAAACATTTTTTCCGTCTGCATAGAGTCTTCGTGAAACAATTAAGGAATTATCTTCACAAACATCTATATCTTCATTTAGAAGTTCGTTCTTTACAGCATCATCAACGTAAAAAATCCCCTCGACGCAAGCATATGACTTACCATGCCTTATAATATCTTTTCCGATACGTTCTCCCAAAAGCATATTCACAGAATTAATAAGCATGGATTTACCCGCACCTGTCTCACCGGTTAAAGCTGTAAAACCACTATTAAAATCTATATTCGCTTGTTCAATTAATGCAACATTTTCGATGCTTAAATTAAAAAGCATAATAAGACATTCCTTTCATAAATCAGCGTTTTAGCAATAAATTTATCCTATCAACTAAATGCTCGGCTGTTTTTTCTGTTTTCGTGACGCAAAGTATTGTGTCATCTCCTGCAACACAACCTAAAATTTCATCAAATCCAAAAGAGTCAATCACAAAACCTACTGCCTGTGCCATACCTGAATGCGTTTTTACAACAACAGTATTTAGAGCATAGTCAATTTTTACAACAGAATTTACCAGAATCGAATTGAGATTTTTTTCAGAGGCAGTAGCGTCTTTTCCGCTGCTTTGTGCATATTTATAAACTCCACTGTCGTCTAGAACCTTTATAAGTTTCAGGTTCTTTATATCACGAGAAACTGTTGCTTGTGTTACATTATAGCCATCATCAGATAATCTTCTTGCTAGTTCTTCCTGTGTATCAATATTATATTTTGTAATTAAATCAAGAATTTTAGAATGTCTGCTTAATTTCATATATCAGTTCTCCTTTTTTACAAGCTTGTTGTGAAGTGCACTAAAAAATCTGAAGCCATGTAGTTTTATGAGCTTGAATTTTTCTTTTGCTGCACCTATGACCACAGCTTCTCCGCTTGAAATTTCGCCTATCATCTGACTGTCTGCCGCAACGACAGCTTTTGATTTATCAGTAGAGCGATTTTTAATTGTAATTTTTTTATCATATGGGACAATAATTGTTCTTGAATACATTTTATGGGGACAAATTGGTGTTATTATCATAATATTCATAGACGGGTCTGCAACTGGTCCGCCTGCCGACAAAGAGTATGCAGTAGAGCCGGTGGGTGTCGAAATTATTATTCCATCTGCCATAAAGTGGTCTACAAATTCGTCATCTAAATATACGTCAAATTCCAATATTTTTAAAAGCGAATTCTTGCGTGTTATTATGACATCATTTAAGGCACAGGTATTATCATCACCATTTACCTCAGCAGAAAGCATCATTCTCTCTTGAATCTTAAATTCTCCCGACAAAAGCTTTTCAATATCTTCTTCTAGGTTTTCCTTCTCGATTTCTGATAGAAATCCCAATCTTCCAAGATTTACGCCAATTACTGGAATATTCAACTTCGCTGCAAGCCTGGAAATCGAAAGCAATGTACCGTCGCCGCCCAAAACTAAGAAAATATCCATTTTAGCATAGTTTTCTTCTGATAAATGAGAAGCATTCAAAACAGAAGCATCCTCTGTATAAACAGATGCTCTTCCGGCAATTAAATCAATTATTTTATTGGTTAGTACGAAATCTTTATCCTTTTGCTCATTTGTAACCAAAAGTATATTCATATGCCTCACTCCAAAATTTATAATTATGCATACTTTTAATATATTATATTATAAAAATACAAAATAAGCAAGTAGTTTTTGAAAGCAAATAAAAAAGGCTGTAGCATTTTGCTACAGCCTTTTAAAATTAAAACTAGTTTAATTCTGCAAAATATTTGATTGTTCTAACCATCTGGCTTGTATATGAGTTTTCATTATCATACCATGAAACAACCTGAACTTCGTAAAGGTCATCAGATACCTTAGAAACCATTGTTTGTGTAGCATCAAATAAAGAACCATATGTGATACCAATAACATCAGATGAAACGATTTCTTCTTCATTATAACCAAAAGATGCAGAAGAAGCAGCCTTCATAGCAGCGTTAATGCCTTCTTTTGTTATATCTGTTCCCTTAACAACAGCTGTTAAGATTGTTGTTGAACCTGTTGGAACAGGAACACGCTGTGCTGAACCAATAAGTTTGCCATTAAGTTCAGGAATAACAAGACCGATGGCCTTAGCAGCACCTGTTGAGTTAGGAACAATATTAATTGCACCCGCTCTTGCACGTCTTAAGTCGCCCTTTCTGTGAGGACCGTCTAAAATCATCTGGTCGCCTGTGTAAGCGTGGATTGTAGACATGATACCTGACTGAATAGGGGCGTAATCGTTTAATGCCTTAGCCATAGGAGCTAAGCAGTTTGTTGTACAAGATGCAGCTGAAATTATTGTATCGTCAGCTGTAAGAGTGTTCTCATTTACACTGTAAACAATTGTCTTTAAGTCATTACCTGCAGGAGCAGAAATAACTACTTTTTTTGCACCTGCATCGATATGAGCCTGTGACTTTTCTTTTGAACAATAGAAACCTGTGCACTCTAAAACAACGTCAACACCGATTTCACCCCAAGGAAGATCTGCTGCCTTAGGTTCTGAATAAATAATGATTTTTTTGCCGTCAACTACAATGTAGTTTTCGCCTGCCTCAACTGTGTGACCATCGTATCTACCCTGTGAAGAGTCATACTTTAAAAGATGTGCTAACATCTTAGGGTCTGTCAAGTCGTTAATAGCTACTACTTCGTAACCTTCTGCACCAAACATCTGTCTGAATGCAAGACGACCGATACGGCCGAAACCGTTAATTGCAACTTTTACTGACATATTGGAATTCCTCCTAAAAATATTGATATTTAATTATCAAATAATATAATACACTAAATTTTACTAATGTTCAAGTATTTTTTTCATTTTTATTAAAAATATTCATTTTTTAATAAAATTTTCCTGTTTATTTAAGCACTCTGACACTTTTTATAACAGGCTTATCAATAAGTATTTCGTTTGAAGTGGCACGTGTTGCTATCTCATCTACAACATCCATACCCTCAGTAACTCTGCCAAACGCTGCATAATTTCCATCCAGGAAGTCTCCATCATCATGCATTATAAAAAACTGTCCGCTCGCCGAATCTTTAATATTTGTTCTGGCAAACGAAACCACTCCTCTTTTATGCGAAAGATTATTTTCTATTCCGTTGCTTGCAAACTCTCCTTTGACTGTCCTTCCGCAACCACCGATACCATCGCCGTTAGGAGAACCGCCTTGAATCATAAAACCTTCAACCGCCCTGTGGAACACAAGTCCGTCATAGTACTTATCCTCTACCAGTTCCAAGAAAAATTCAACTGACATAGGTGCATATTCCGGAAGTAATTCAATAACAATCTCTCTTTCATCTTCCATAGTAATTTTTACTAAAGTGTTTTCCATTTTCTTAACAACCTCATTTTCTGTATTATTTGTCTCGTTTTTACCGCAAGCACAAATTGCAATTGACATAATAAAAACGAAAATTAGCAATGTAATAATTTTTAATTTTTTCATATTTTTTCCTTTCAGGTTATTCTATGGGATTTGTTATAGCAGTAAAAAAGCCTGAAAACGCATTTTGTGCCTCAAGGGCTTTTTTTAAGTCTTTAAATACTCCGTAGCAAGTAGCTCCGCTTCCGCTCATAACGGCAATTTCTGCACCATTATTATATAGTTTATTTATAATATTTGAAATTTCAGGACAAACTTCATTTGTTACTTCTTCCATAACATTCTTCATATTTACACGCATTTCGTCTAAATTTCCACTATCAAGTGCCGAAATAAGAGACTGATTATTTAAAATGTTATATGTTTTATTGGCATCAATACGACTATATATTTCCTTTGTACTTACTAAAATATTAGGATTAACCAAAAGTATATACAGCTCTTTTTTCAGTCCACTAACAGCAGAAAGCTTTTCTCCTATACCTTCTGCTAACGCAGGCTTTATCTGAATACAAAAAGGAATATCTGCACCCAAGGTAACACCTAATTCCATCAGTTTTTTAATATCGGCATTTATATCGCACATCTGATTTATACCGCGAAAAACTGCAGCTGCATCGGTACTGCCGCCTGCCATTCCGCCTGCAATTGGAATATTTTTTAAAATTTTGATATCAAATCCGTGAGGAATATCAAACTCATTAATCATCAATTCACAAGCTTTGTATGCAAGATTTTTATTGTCGCTTGGGACTTGCGGGTTATCACACAATACCGTGATTTTTTTATCGTTTCTTTTATCTATAGATACAATATCGCAAAGCTCAACAGACTGCATAACCATCGACACACTATGATATCCATTTGGTAAAACACCCGTTATATCTAAAGATAAATTGATTTTTCCGTATGCTTTAAAATCCATAGCAAGCTCCTAAAATACAAAGTCAAACTCAATATCATACATCTTTACAGTATCACCCTCTTCTATTCCTGCATCCTCTAATGCTTTAATTACTCCATTTGTACGAAGAGAGTTTTGAAAAAATTGTAACGATTCATAATCATCAAAATTTGTGCTTCCGATAATCTTTAGTATTAATTCTCCTTCGACATAATACTCTTTTTCGCGTTTATAAACCTTGAAATTATCGCCCAATTCTTTAATGCTTTCAAAATCATCCTCTTCCACATCAAACTCAGGAACAGGAATGTTTTTAAGCTTGCCTGCTACAATTTTCATTAGATTATCTGTGCCTTTATGAGTTGCAGCTGAAATCATATACACCTCATAGCCTCTGCTTTTTATTTCATTTTCAAATTCTTCCACTACATTTAAATCTAATGCAATATCTGTTTTATTACCTATAACTATTTGAGGCTTTTTGGGAAGCTCAGAATTGAATTTCTCCATCTCATTACAAATTATATCAAAATCTTCGATTGGATTTCTTCCCTCTATTCCCGAAACGTCAACAATATGCAGCAATAGTCTTGTTCTTTCTATATGTCTTAAAAATTCATGCCCCAAGCCAACGCCTGTGTTAGCACCCTCGATAATACCCGGTATATCTGCCATAACAAAGCTTCCTGCATCTCCTACATTAACAACACCCAAATTCGGTTCAAGCGTTGTAAAGTGATAATTTGCAATTTTAGGACACGCACTGCTCACTGATGACAAAAGTGTTGATTTTCCCACGTTCGGAAATCCTACAAGCCCTACATCAGCAAGTAGTTTTAATTCTAAAACAATTTCCCTTTCCTTTGTCTTTTGTCCGGGCTTTGCAAACTTAGGCACTTGTCTTGTGGGCGTCGCAAAATGTGTGTTGCCAAATCCGCCCTTACCGCCACGTGCAACAACAAACTCATCTCCCGCTTTTTTTAAGTCAGCAATGATTTTTCCGGTTTCTGCATCCTTTACTAAAGTACCGGCAGGAACCTTCACATATAATGATTCTCCATTTTTGCCAAAGCATTTTTTCGCTTTTCCATCTTCGCCGTTTTCAGCTTTATAAATTCTCTTGTGTCTAAAATCATAAAGCGTTGTCATCTGAGGGTCAACTGTTAAAACAACATTACCTCCGTGACCGCCATCTCCACCGTCAGGGCCACCCGCAGCAACATATTTTTCTCGATGAAAGGAAACAAGCCCGTTCCCGCCATTTCCTGATTTAACTGTTATTACCGCTGTATCTGCAAACATATTATCCTCCGAATTTAATTGTTTGTTTCCTTTGTAACAGGTAAAAAGATTATTACCTTTGTGCCTTCTCCTACTTTACTTTCTACCTTTATAGTACCACCGTGGGCATCTATTATACTTTTTGAAATTGATAGTCCCAGACCTGTACCACCTAATTCACGGCTTCGTGCTTTATCTACTCTGTAAAATCTTTCAAAAATTCTTTCCAAATCCTTTTTCGGTATTCCTATGCCGTTATCCTTTACCTCTACAAAAAAATCTCCATAAAGCTTTCCGGCTCTTATGCTTATTTTTCCGCCGTTTTGTGTGTATTTAATTGAGTTCGAAATTATGTTATACAATACCTGTTCTAACTTATCTCTGTCGCCATAAAAATCAGGAATTTCAGCTATCGCTTCAAAATTTAATCTATGCCCCTTTTCATTTGCTACCAAGGTCATAGTAGAAACCACATCATTAATCATTTCCTTTAAAGAAAACATGGTGCGGTTTAGTATCATTTTGCCTTCCAAACTGGATATTAAAAGCAAATCCTTAACCAAGCGGGTCATTCTGTCGGTTTCGTTAAGTATTGTATTTGCAAAAGTCTCTGCTGTTTTATTATTATCTCCAATAATGTCTAAAAGCGTTTCTGCGTGCGATTTTACGGTTGTAAGTGGTGTTTTAAGTTCGTGAGAAACGTTAGCTACAAACTCTCGTCTTGACATTTCCAGCTGTTGTTCTTTTGTGATATCACGCAACATTACCAATACGCCATCGTATTTTTTTCGTTCGTTATTATAGGCTGCAAAATTTGCCCTTAATGTCGTATCATCTATTCTAATTTCACGTTCGAAGATTCGATTGTCATCAAGATATAACAAATCACCTATTTTTATGTTTGCCTTAAGTTCAAAGAACAACCTGTCGAACCTATACTTTTCAATTTTTTCTATATCAAGCATTTTGCGTGCTTTAGAATTTATATGAATAATTTTGCCTTTAGTATCAAACGCAATTACGCCATCTGCCATATTTTGAATGATTGCTTCGATTTTGCTTTTTTCAGTTGAAAAATCAGAAATTGTTTTTCTGAATTTTCCTGACATTTCTCGAAAAGCATCAACCAACATTCCTATTTCATCTTTAGTTTTTAAAGGCTCTATTTTTGTATCAAATTCACCCTCTGAAATTTGTTTTGCACTTTTTGTAAGTGTTTTAATCGGGTTAGAAATTTTTCTCGCTACAGAAATAGTAACAGTTGCCAAAATTAAAATTCCCAAACCTGTGAGTTGTAAATATGTAAGAATTAATTCATTAATTTCCAGATATAACTCTTTTTTTGTATCGTTTATATATATGATAAATTCCGTATTATTATTTTTAATCGGCACAGCAAAATCCATATACCTTTTGCCGTAATTAATTTGATTTCCCACCTTACCTGATTGTGCGGATATGTAATTTGAAGACTCTGTATATACATCATCCAATGATACATTTTTGTTCTGTTCAATAGTTAATATTTTTCTGTTTTCATCAATTCCCAACAATGAGAATTTGTATGTAAGATTGTTGTTTATGTCGCCAATTCCCGAAGAATTTTCAAGTGTTTTAACAAATTCATCCGTAAAAACAGCTGACATATCGTCATAAAATAAATCACAATGATAAACATAAAGTCGAAGTACTAAAAATGTGCCTGCAACTGTCATAATCGCAAGCACAAGAAGTACAAATATGGTTATCAGTTTCAGTTGTAAACTTTTAAACATATCTATATTTTCCTTTTTAGTTATTTTTTAAAATAGTAGCCTACACCACGTTTAGTTAAAATGTATTTTGGATTACTTGAATCGTCTTCTATTTTTTCACGCAAACGTCTTACAGTAACATCAACTGTTCTGACATCCCCGTAAAACTCATATCCCCAAACACTTGAAAGTAACGCTTCTCTTGTAAAAATACGATTAGGCTGTGTAACCAAAAATTTTAAAAGTTCATATTCACGAAGAGTCAAATCTAATACTTCGTCATTTTTTACAGCCTCATAACGTGTTGCATTTATAATAAAATTATCGTCAACACTGATTTTTTCATCTGTGTCGGCTGCTATATCGTTACTTACTCTACGCATATTAGCCTTTACTCTTGCAATTAACTCACGAACAGAAAATGGTTTTGTTATATAGTCATCAGCACCAAGCTCTAAACCCAGAACCTTGTCCACTTCTTCGTCACGAGCGGTAATCATGATAATTGGAACATTTAGCTTTTCACGAACCTTTCTGCAAACGTCAAAGCCATCCATCTTAGGCAACATAATATCCAGTAAAATGAGGTCAGGATTTTGAGTTAGGGCACATTCTAATGCACTAACACCGTTATCTGCTGTCAGAACCTCAAAGCCCTCTTTTTCAAGATTGTACTTTAAAATATCAACTATCGGTTTTTCATCGTCGACAACTAAAATTTTTCTGTCCATATTTAATACCCTTTCTCGTGTATTATTTTCCATTGATAAAAACAAGTATATTACAAAAAAATATCTAAACCAACATAATATATTATAATTTATTTTTTTTAATATGTCAATTATAATAAATAAAATTCAAAAAAAAATATATTTTTGTTGAACATTGAAGAAAATTGTAATATAATAAATACATTAAATCATATAGGAGTTTTTTATGAAAAGATTATTTTCGCTTTTAATTGCAACAGTGATTGTTTTTTCATGTACATATGTTGATATTTATGCTACAAATAACCGAACAAAAGAACCCGCTCCCATAGAAACTGCCGAAAACAAGTCAGAGCAAAAAAAAGAAGCAGCCAATCCCAAAGAAGAGCCACTTGAAGCCCCAATTGACATAGCCGGACCTGATATTCATGCAGAAGCTGCTTTTTTAATAAATCCCAGTACAGGCGTAATAATTTACGAAAAAAATGCAGATAAGCATATGTTTCCCGCATCTACGACCAAGATAATGACTGCTTACCTTGCATTGTCAAAGCTGGATTTAAACAAAGAATGCACAGCAAGTGCTACTGCTGTAGATATAGACCGCGACGGTTCTAATATGGGAATTTCTCAAGGAGAAATTTTAACTGTCAGACAATTAATTGATTCTTTGGTTATCCATTCTGCAAACGATGCTGCAAATGTTTTAGCCGAAGAAATTTCAGGTTCTATTGATGAATTTGTTAATCTGATGAATACTACTGCCAAAGAGCTTGGAATGTCTAATACAAACTTTGAAAATCCTCACGGATACCATTCGTCCAATCACTACACTACCGCTCGTGATATGGCATTGCTTGCATGCAAAGCTATGGAAAATGACGTTTTTGTCGAGATGGTAGGAATGAGAAGGCTTACAATACCACCAACAAACAAATACAGTACCGAAAGAGTGTTTAGCACACGAAATGCTCTTATAAATCCTTACAGTGATATCAGTCTGCAATACAGATTTGCAACAGGTATAAAAACAGGACATACATCAAATGCAGGATATTGCTTTGTAGGCAGTGCGGTAAAAAATGATATGGATTTAATTTCAGTAGTATTTAAATCCAGTAGCTACAACAGGGCTTTTATTGATACAAAAAACCTTTTTGAGCATGCTTACTCGAAATATCGTATGAGAACAGTAATAAAAAGCGACGAGCTTGCCTCTACATGTAACGTCAGATGGGCATGGGGCAAAGAACACCTGGTACTAAAAACAAACAAAGATGTCAAAACAATACTTCCCAGAGATAATTATGCTGAGGAGCTTTTAAAGAGCGAAATTACCATCAAAGATAAAATAACCGCACCTATAAAAGAAGGCGAAGAATTAGGAACTGTCAAGTTTTTCTACGACAATGAGCTTGTTGCTGACTCACCACTCTATGCGAGTCGTTCGGTTGCGAGAAATTACTTTAAAATGTTGTCGTCGTTTCTGTTAAACGGATGGTTTATAGCTATCCTTGGTGTTGTTGTTATAGCAATTTTTGCTCTAAAGCTTAAAGAAACTAATAAAAGAAAACACCGCAATATTAAATAAATTTAAAGGAAGAAATTATGTTGAATCAAAACATGAACCTAGAATGCTTCTCTAAAAATTTAAAGCATCTAATCAAAAAAAACAATATAAGAAACGTAGACCTGGCAAATTATCTTGGGATTTCAAAATCTGCTATAAGCAATTACATCTCAGGCTCTGTTCCTAAAACAGAAACAATTTTTAAAATTGCTTCTTATTTTGATGTAAATATCGAGAACTTAATAAGCAAAAAATCAGACGAAACTGAAATAGGTTTAAATGAAGAAGGAAAGCTTGTATATAAAATACCGCTTTTTTGTAAGGATTTGCTTTCTGACAAAATTGTTTACAGAAATGAAAACTACATTGGCATTATAACTTCTCCAATCCCTACAAAGAAAGAACACGATTGTTATGCTGTAAAGTGCTATGACAACTCTATGAAAAATTATGGTTTTGCTGAAGAAAGCATTGCAGTATTCAGTGCAGCAACGCAAGTCTCAGATGGTGAAATAGCGGCTGTGTTTATAAAATCGAAAAAACGAATTTTTATCCGCCGTGTGAAATTTAAAGACAAAAAAATAGAGTTAATTTCTGACAACGGTTCTGAAATTTATAAAATTTCACGCGATAACTGTGATGCAGTAATTTTAGGAAAAGTTGTATCTGCTACATTTTTTCCAAATACTTAAAATGAGCTGTAACAATATTGTTACAGCTCATTTTAAGTTAAATAGTTTGTATGCGTTTTTCCAATATATTTTTTCGTATTCTTCATCACTTAGTCCAAGTTTTTCTAAACAATTGATTTCAAATTTATGATTAGATAAAGGATAATCCGTACCAAATAACACTTTATCTGCACCATGAAGTCTTATAATTTCTTTTGCCTCTTCAGGTTCCATAAATCTTGTAGAGCTCGAAGTATCTAAATATAGGTTTTTACCAATCAAGTATTTCTTCGCTTCGTCCCATTCGCTATATCCTCCTAAATGAGCCCCGATAAACGTGATTTCTGGATACATCTCCATAATATTAGCTAAACGTTTTGGCGATGAAGCATCAGTGTTTTTATCTCCCAAATGAATTAAAATCGGGAAATTAGAACCTATTTTTCTAAACATTTCTATTGCTTTTTCTTCGTCAATTTTGAAATTTTGAAATACAGGATGAAGCTTTACACCAGACAGTCCTAACGACTTTATACGCTCAATTTCTGCGTCTATATCATCAAAATCGGGATGCAACGTACCTAATCCTACAATATTTTCACACAAAAGCTTTGAAACATAGTTGTTTATCATTTGGACCTGTGCTGGTTTAGTAGCGGTTGCACATAATACAAGTTTATCTATTTTGTTTTCTTTATAGCTCTCTATAAGGTTTTTTAATCGTCCGTCTGCAGCAGGCTTTATCCCATAATAGTGATGTAAATTTTCGGTTGCCTTTATAGCAATTTTTTCGTCAAACGCATGAGCATGGACATCAACAATTTTTCTTTTCATATAATCACCAAGAAATAAGGTACCGAAATAATTCGGCACCTTATATTTTTATTATCGCTGTACTCTTCCCGAGCCGTCGCCACCAACAAGATTTTCAACATCTTTTCTTGAAACCAGATTAAAGTCGCCGGGAATTGTATGCTTTAATGCAGAAGCCGCAACACCAAACTCTAAAGCATCTTTGAAGTTTTTGCCATCTAAGAAGCCACAAATTGTACCACCAGCAAAGCTATCTCCTCCGCCTACACGGTCAACTATCGGACAAACTCTGTATTCCTTTGAGTGATAGAACTCTTTTGTATCCCTTGAATAGATACAAGCGGACCAACCATTATCCGATGCGCTATGGCTTATGCGAAGTGAACTTATTACATATTCAAAATTGAACTTTTCAACCATTTGCTTAAATATGTCTTCATATCCTGCCAATTCCAAGTCGCCGCTTGTAACATCTGTATTACCTGGCTTAAAGCCTAATACTTTTTCAGCGTCCTCTTCATTGCCGATGCACACATCAACATATTGCATCAAATTTGTCATTATTTTTTGTGCTTTTTCACTTGTCCAAAGCTTTTTTCGGAAGTTTAAGTCAACAGAAACCTTAACCCCGTGTTTTTTTGCTGCCTGTAATGCTTTTTCTGTTAATTCTGCAGCTGCATCGCTAACTGCAGGGGTAATACCTGTAAAATGAAACCAATCTGCATCAGAGAAAATTTCATCAAAGTCAAAATCAGAAGCTACCGCTGTAGAAATTGAAGAGTGTGCACGGTCATAAACAACATTTGAAGCACGCATTGCTGCACCAGTTTCTAAAAAGTATATACCGAGTCTTTCTCCACCCTTTGCAATGTGCTTTGTGCATACATTATGCTTACGTAAAGCTGCAACAGCACATTCTCCGATTGGATTATCAGGCACCTTTGTAACAAAAGACGCTTCGTGACCATAGTTTGCTAAAGAAACGGCAACATTAGCCTCTCCACCACCATAGCAAACATCAAATTCATCTGCTTGAATAAATTTTTCGTTTCCGGGCGTTGATAATCTTAACATAATTTCGCCCATTGTAACTATTTTTGCCATATGTATTTCCTCCAAACTGTTATTATAAGCCTCTTGCTTCTTTAATTTTAGCTATAAATTCACGACCTGTTTTTGTGATTTGTGCGTAATCTCCTGTCTTCGCACCCGCAGTAAGCGAGCTGCCCGCACCAACTGCAACCGCTCCTGCTTTAATCCATTCGCCAACATTATTTACATCTACGCCACCCGTAGGCATCATTTTAGCGTGAGGAATAGGTCCTTTAATAGCCTTTATTATTTTAGGACCAAAAGCCTCTCCCGGAAATACCTTTACAATATCTGCACCTGCTTCCATTGCCTCAACTACTTCTTTAATTGTCATAGCACCCGGCATACAAGGTAGTCTGTATCGATTGCAAAGCTTTACCGTATCCAAGTTAAAATATGGACTTACTATGTACTGTGCTCCCGAAAGAATAGCCATTCTTGCTGTTTCGGGATCTAATACTGTACCTGCACCCAAAATTATTTCTTCGGGTGTATAGCGTTTTGCAAGTTCCTCTATAACTTTGTGAGCACCAGGAACTGTAAATGTAAGCTCAATTGCCGCTACTCCGCCTTCAATACAAGCATCTGTAATTTTCATTGCTGTTTCAGCGTTCTCTGCTCTAACAACTGCAACAATACCGGCATCGCAAATTCGAGTAATTACTTTTTCTTTATCCATTTTTATCTCCTCTATTTATTTTCAACTATTTTCTTTGTATCTCTTGCTATTGTCAATTCTTCGTCTGTAGGAACAATGAATACACGAACCTTTGAGTCAGCAGTTGAAATTTCTGCCTCATCTCCACGGATTTTATTTTTATCCATATCGATTTTGACTCCCATAAATTCGTGACCAGCAAGGATTTTTCCTCTAACAGTTGTACTGTTTTCTCCAACACCACCTGCAAATGTAATTACGTCTACACCACCCATAATGGAAGCATATCTTCCTATATATCCTTTAACACTATGGATAAACATATCAAGTGCAAGCTCTGCTCTATCATTACCCTCAGCTGCAGCAGTTTCTAAATCTCTAAAATCTGAAGAAACACCGGAAACACCTAAAACGCCTGATTTTTTGTTTAAAATAGAGTCTATTTCAGCTACAGAAAGTCCCTCGTTATTAGCTAAAAAAGGAATAATTGCAGGGTCAATGGAACCTGAACGTGTGCCCATAACCAAACCATCTAAGGGAGTAAAGCCCATTGATGTGTCAACAACTTTTCCACCATCAACAGCCGCAATTGATGAGCCGTTACCTAAGTGGCAAGTAATGATTTTTAAGTCTTCAATAGGCTTGCCTATCATTTCAGCAACTCTGTGTGATACATAGTTGTGTGATGTTCCGTGAAAACCGTACTTTCTTATTTTATACTTTTCATAATATTCGTAAGGAATACCGTACATATAAGATTTTTTAGGCATTGTCTGATGGAAAGCTGTATCAAATACTCCTACATTAGGAATACCCGGCATAGCCTCCTCGCATGCTGCAATACCCGTTAAATTTGCAGGATTATGAAGTGGTGCTAAAGCATTACATTCTGTAACAACCTTTTTAAGCTCGTCTGTTATTAGAACACTGCCGCTAAAGAATTCTCCGCCGTGTACCACTCTATGACCAACCGCAGAAATTTCGCTCATATCAGAAATTACACCATGGTCTTTATCTGTTAAAGCATCTAAAACCAATTTGATAGCAACGCTATGATTTGGCATATCCTTTTCAATTACGACCTTATCACTATTTTCGGGTGTATGTGTAAGCTTAGAGCCATCTATACCAATTCTTTCACATAAGCCTTTAGCTAAAACAACCTCTGTATCCATATCAATAAGTTTGTATTTTAATGATGAACTGCCTGCATTAATAACTAAAACTTTCATTATGTATAACCTCTTTCTTATTTATTATCCTGAGCTTGTGCCTGTACACAAGTAATGGCACAAACACCAACGATATCTTCTGCTGAGCATCCGCGTGACAAGTCATTGCAAGGTTTTGCAATACCCTGTGTGATAGGACCATATGCTTCTGCTTTAGCTAATCTCTGTGTTAATTTATATGCAATGTTACCAACGTTTAAGTCAGGGAACACCAATACATTTGCCTTGCCCGCAACTGTTGAACCAGGTGCTTTAGAAGCTCCGATTTCAGGAACAATTGCAGCGTCAGCCTGAAGCTCCCCGTCAAGCATTAAATCAGGACGTTTTTCTTTTGCAAGCTTTGTTGCCAATTGCATTTTATCAACCAAATCACTCTTTGCACTTCCGTATGATGAATATGAAAGCATTGCAATTACAGGGTCCGCCTCAATTAGCGATTTAAATGATGCCGCAGAGGAAATTGCAATTTCTGAAACTGCATCAGCGTCGGGATTTTCGTTAAGACCACTGTCGGCATAAATAAATGTACCATTATGACCATATTCACAATCAGGAACAACCATTACAAAGAAAGCACTTACAAGCTTTGTTCCCGGAGCAGTTTTTAATATCTGTAAACAGGGACGAAGCACATTTGATGTAGAATTTACGGCACCTGCAACTTGTCCGTCCGCATAACCCAGTTTTACCATCATTACACCAAAATACAACGCATTACCCATTGTTTCGTAAGCCTTTTCAGGTGTCATTCCCTTGGCTTTTCTCATCTCGTAAAATTCATTTGCAAATTCTTGACGTTTTTCGTCAGTTTCGGGGTCCAAAACAGTAGCGGCAGAAATATCTAATCCGATAGCCAGCTCTTGAATTTTGCTCTTATTACCTAAAATAACAAGATTTGCAATCCCCTCTTTTAGAATCATATCAGCAGCCTTAATGGTACGAATATCTTCACCCTCTGCCAATACAATTGTTTTTTTGTCCATTTTTGCACGTTCTTTAATTCTGTCTAAGAATTTACTCATTGTGCATACGCCTCCCATTTTATATTAAAATTTTTAATTAACCAATAACAGTTCCGTCTGCGATTTCTTTATCGAGTGTTAAAAGAGAAAGTATTTTCTTATCACTAGCTGCTAAAATCATTCCCTCGGATAACACGCCACGTAATTTAACAGGCTTCAAGTTTGTAACTACCGCAACACTCTTGCCTACAAATTCTTCAGGCGGATAAAATTTGGCAATACCTGAAACTATTTGCTTTATTTCATTGCCGACTTTAATTTTTGATACTAAAAGTTTGTCTGCTCCCTCAACATACGCCGATTCTAAAACCTTACCAACTTTAATTTCAACCTTCGCAAAATCCTCTATTGAAATTAAGTTTTCAGGCTCTTTCTCAGGTTCTTCAGGTTTTTCTAAACTCTTTTCGATTTCTTCCATTTTTTTGTTTTCATCAAGTCTTACAAATAAAGGTGTGGCTGTACCAACCTTATTTCCTGACTTTGTTTTTCCAAAAACTTCAAGTGAGTCCCAAGATGTATCTGTTGAGTTCAACTGGGCAAAAATATTATTTGCAGTTTCAGGCATAAACGGTTGTAGTAAAACAGCTATAAATCGTATAGATTCTAAAAGATTGTATAACACACCGCCGAGTCTTGCTTTTTTACTTTCGTCTTTAGCTAATGCCCAAGGCATTGTTTCGTCAATGTATTTATTCGAGCGACGGGCAAGATTCATTATTTCTTCTAATGCGTCTGACGTTTTAAATTCGTTCATTTTCTCTGTAACTGTCTTGTATGAAGCTGTAGCAGTTGCAATTAATTCATCGTCAAATTCACCCGAACATACAGGCTGAATAACACCGTCAAAGTACTTGTTCATCATAGAAATGGTACGATTTACCAAATTACCCAAAGTGTTTGCAAGGTCTGTATTATATCTTGATATAATATTTTCGTAAGTAATTGTTCCGTCCTGAGCATACGGCATTTCTTTTAACAAATAGTATCTTATCGCATCCACACCAAAAAGTTTTGATAAGTCATCAGCATACATTACATTTCCTTTTGACTTACTCATTTTATCGTTGCCTGATAATAGCCACGGATGGCCAAATATCTGCTTAGGCAAAGGTAAATCCAATGCCATTAAGAATATAGGCCAATAAATTGTATGGAAACGTAAAATGTCCTTACCGATAATATGAACATCGGCAGGCCAATATTTTTTCATCAGTTCTGAGGGTTCTTTTTGGGGGTCATAGCCTAGTGCGTTAATATAGTTAGATAACGCATCAACCCAAACATAAATTACGTGTCCGGGGTCAAATTCAACAGGCACACCCCAGGTAAATGATGTTCTTGACACGCAAAGGTCCTGAAGACCGGGCTTTAAGAAATTATTTATCATCTCTTTTTTACGGCTTTCGGGCTGTATAAAGTCAGGATTTTCTTCGATATGCTTCATTAAAGCTTCCTGATATTTACTCATTTTAAAGAAATATGCTTCTTCTTTTGTTTTCTTAACAGGTCTGCCACAGTCAGGACAGCATCCATCAACCAACTGTGTTTCTGTGAAGAAGGATTCACAAGGCACACAATACCAACCCTCATATTCGCTCTTGTAGATATCCCCCTGGTCATAGAGCTTTTTAAAAATATGTTGAACACTCTTTTCGTGATAATCATCAGTTGTTCTTATGAATTTATCATAGTCAGCATTCATTAAGTCCCAGATTTTCTTAATTTCTCCAGCTACGTTATCAACATATTGTTTGGGTGTAATCCCAGCCTTCTCTGCTTCCTCCTGGATTTTTTGACCGTGTTCATCCGTTCCGGTTAAGAAAAACACATCGTATCCCATCTGCTTTTTAAATCGTGCAATTGCATCGGTGAATACAACCTCAAAAGTATTGCCTATGTGAGGTTTTCTTGATGTATAAGCTATAGCAGTGGTTATATAAAATTTTTCTTTACCCATTAATTCTCCTCCGTTGCATAATAATATACATTATATAATATCACTTTTTTTTAAGTTTTTAAAGAGTTTTTTGGAAAATTTTTAAGTTTTTTTCAATAAAACACATAATATATGGTTTTTTAAGGCAAAATATAAGAAAATTTTGAAAAAGGAGCGTATAAAATGCAAAATATAAGAACGGATTTGGCATTAGAAAACCACGAGTATTTTACAGAAACAGCAGAAAAACTCCCCGGTGTTTCTGTATACAATAAATCTATGAAGGATATTAAGGTCACGCAGATAGAAATAGAAACCGAAGAAGCCGCAAAAGAGATGGGAAAGCCGATAGGCACATACATTACTTTAGAATTCAGCGATTTAAGATATATAGACAAAAAGGTTTATGAAAGGCTAATCAAGCAAATATCTTTAGAAATAAATCAATTGTTATATGATGATATTGATAAACCGATTTTAGTAATTGGCTTAGGAAATCGTGCTATTACTTCAGATTCTTTAGGGCCTGATGTAATTGATAAGCTTATTGTAACCAGGCATATGTTCACACACGCACCTGAAGTTTTATCTGACAATTTTGCCTCGGTATGTGCTATGGCACCTGGTGTTTTAGGAATTACCGGAATTGAAACAGAAGAAATAGTAACCTCTATATGTGATAAAGTAAAACCCTCTGCAGTAATAGTTGTTGACGCATTAGCAGCACGAAGTATAAAAAGAATTACAAAGACAGTTCAGATTTGCAACACAGGAATTAATCCCGGTTCGGGAATTGGTAACAACAGGCGTGAAATTTCCGAAAAAACATTAGGTATACCTGTAATTGCCATTGGCGTGCCGACAGTAGTAGATGCGTTAACGATTACAGGAGATACATTAGAAATGATGTCTTATAACAGAGAGGATATCTTTAAAATTACTAAAATACCGGAAGAAATTTCAAATTTTACAACTACCCCGAAGGAAATTGATATTTTAGTTAAAAAATGTGCGGACATTGTAGCAAACGGTATTAACTTTGCACTGCACGATAACATTACATTTGAAGATATAGATTTACTGATAAATTAAAGAGTGTGCATAGCACACTCTTTAATTTGCTTTTTTTAATTTTGCAAACGAACCCATAAGTGACTTTGTTCCTACATCGTCAAACACTATCTCTAGCTTAACGTCGTTACCTGCAGGTGTTACAGACAAAATCATACCCTTTCCAAATTTACGGTGCATAACCATATCACCCGATTTAAATTCAAATGATATTGCTGGAGTTTCTACAGTTGGTGCAGATGCTCTTTTGCGTTCAAAAATCTTATCAAACATTTCACTTTGCGATGTTGTTGTTCCGTGTGCAATCCTTGTTGCCTTAGGCTGCTCAATAATATTTATGTATTGTTTCGGGATTTCATCTAAGAATCTTGATGCTTTACTATACGTAGAGCCACCATACATAGACCTGCGTTCTGCATATGTAAGGTAAAGCTCTTTTTTTGCTCTTGTTATACCAACATAGCAAAGCCGCCTTTCCTCTTCAATTTCTTCCTCAGAATACATAGAGCGTTGACTTGGAAAAAGTCCATCCTCCATACCGCACATATACACCACAGGAAATTCAAGACCTTTTGCAGAGTGCAGAGTCATTAAAACGACACTCTCCTGTTCCTCGTCGTAGTTATCTATGTCTGCAACCAATGCTGTACTCTCTAAAAATTCGAAAAGCGAGGGTTCTTCTGCTGCTTTTTCGTATTCACGAGCAGACACAATAAATTCGTGGATATTTTCTATTCTTGTTTGATTTTCAATTGTGTTTTCTGCCATTAACATCAATTCATAACCACTACGCAAATAGAGTGTTTCCAGAATTTTTGACGGACTTGACATATCCGAATTTTTGCGAATATCTTCAATTAAGTTTGTGAATTCTTTTAATTTTACAGCAACCTTCGAAAGTTCTGCAAAATTATCAGCATTTTTCATAACCTCAAACATACTGACACTATTCTCTGCCGCTACTGCTGCTACCTTTTCAACTGACGCAACACCTATTTTTCTCGACGGTTCATTTACAATTCTTATTAATGAAATATTGTCATTAGGGTTAAAAACAAGTCTTAAGTATGCAAGCATATCTTTGATTTCTTTACGGTCATAGAATCTCAATCCCGCCAAAACGCGATACGGGATACCAAAGCCCGATAGTGTTGTTTCAAGCACACGGGATTGGGCGTTTGTTCTGTAAAGAATTGCAATCTCTGAATATTTTTTATCACCATATTTTACAGATTTTTCAATTGTTTTGCCTATAAAATCTGCTTCTTCGTATTCGTTATTCGCCTCAAAAAGCGTAATTTTATCTCCATCTCCGTTGCTCGTCCAAAGCTCCTTGCCTTTGCGTGTAATATTGTTTGATATTACGCTGTTGGCAACACTTAAAATGTTTTGTGTTGAACGATAATTTTGTTCGAGCTTAATAACAGCAGCATTTTCGTAGTCAGTTTCAAAATCTAAAATATTGTTAATATTTGCACCGCGAAACTTATAGATACTTTGGTCATCATCACCAACCACACAAATGTTTTTATACTTACCTGCCAACATACTTGTGAGTATGTACTGAGCATTATTCGTATCCTGATACTCATCAACAAATACATATTTAAACTTTTCCTGATAATATTCTAACGTCTCATTGTCGCAAGAAAAAAGCTTGACTGTTAAGGCTATAATATCATCAAAATCTAAAGCGTTTGCTTCAAAAAGTCTTTGCTGATAGATTTTATAACATTCGCCTATTTGTGTTTTTCTAAAATCTCCCTGATGTGCCGACAAATATACATCAGGCTCCATAAGGTTGTCTTTTGCTTGAGAAATTTCTGATAAAACATTCTTGGGCGGAAAAGCCTTTTCATCCATTTTAAGCTCTTTTAAGCATCTTTTAATCAGAGTCTTTTGGTCAGCTGAATCATAAATTAAAAAATCCTGCTGATACCCTAACCTCACAATATTTCTTCGTAAAATTTTCATACAGATTGAGTGAAATGTTCCAATCCATATTCCATCACTATTTTCTCCTAAAATCGCATCCACGCGAGTTTTTAACTCCTGAGCCGCCTTGTTAGTAAAAGTAATTGCAAGTATTCTATACGGAGCACACAGATTCTGTTCCAATATGTAAGCAATTTTGTTTACTACTACCGTAGTTTTTCCTGAGCCTGCACCGGCTAGAATAAGCAACGGCCCATCGGTTTTTAAAATTGCTTCCTTTTGCTTATCATTAAATTTGTCTAAAATCATAACTTTTCCTCAATAAGTTCTTTCATTACATCAATTGCACGTTCAGAAATTTTTGTATATCTTTCACGCTTATTTTTAATTCTTTCAGGATAACTCTCTATTATTCCAAAATTTATATTCATAGGTTGAAAATCAGAACCGTTAAATTCTGAAATATAATGTGCTAACGCTCCTGTTGCAGTAGTTTTTGGAAAATCAACACTTTCCTTTCCTAACAACTTACGTGATGCTGCAATTCCTGCTACAATACCTGACGATGCAGATTCTACATACCCCTCTACTCCTGTCATCTGTCCTGCAAAGTAAAGCCCGGGGCATTTTATCGATTCATAATTTGATGTGAGCACTCCCGGAGAATGTATATATGTATTTCTGTGCATTACACCAAAACGCACAAATTCAGCATTTTCAAGTCCGGGTATCATTGAAAATACACGTTTTTGCTCCGGAAATTTAAGGTGCGTTTGAAAGCCAACGATATTATACAGTGTTCCTTCCTTGTTATCTTGCCTTAACTGAACAACTGCATAATAGCTTTCGTCTGTTTCGGGATGGTTTAGGCCTACCGGCTTTAGAGGTCCAAATGTAAGTGTATCCTCTCCTCTTTTCGCCATAACTTCAACAGGCATACAACCCTCAAAAACTTTATTGTTTTCAAATTCCTTAAGCTCTGCTGTTTCAGCATTTATTAAGGCGTCATAAAAAGCCATATACTCTTCTTTATTCATAGGGCAATTTATATAGTCTGCCGTACCTTTGTTGTAACGTGCTTTTTTATATGCTTTTGACATATCAATAGAATCATAGGTAACAATAGGTGCCGCAGCATCATAAAAATACATATAATTATTTCCTAAAAATTTACCTATATTTTCGGATAATGTATCAGTTGTGAGAGGCCCTGTTGCAATTATTACAATTTCATCTTCAGGAATCTCAGTAATTTCCTCATTTACAACTGTTATATATGGATTTTCTTTAATTTTATTTGTCATCATCTGTGCAAATCCAACCCTGTCGACTGCTAACGCACCGCCTGCAGGGACTTTTGTTTTATCTGCACATTCAGTAACCAAAGAACCCAAAAGACGCATTTCTGCCTTTAGTAGCCCCGCACCGTTTTCGAGTGTATCTGCTCTTAAAGAATTTGAACAAACAAGTTCTCCCAAAAAATCCATATGGTGTGCAGGAGTTTTTTTATTCGGTTTCATTTCGTAAAGTGTAACATTTATTCTATTCTTAGCTAATTGCCAGGCTGCCTCACAACCTGCAAGACCGCCCCCTATTACCGTTGCTTTCATATTTGTTTTCCTTTATAAATTGTTTTGTATTTTTCAACCATTTTAACAGGGTTATAGGCACGCTTTGCATATCGCATACCCGAAACACCCATATCTTCTTCACGATTTATATATTTATAGTTTTTCCACTCGTTAGCACAAAAATCGCGATTTATAACGTTAAATGCTCCCCGATAATCCATATCTGCAAACTCCATAGGAACATGTGCCATTTCGTCTGTTATGGCTTCTCCTGCCGAAAACGCAACAAGCCTTCCGTCTACTCTGATACCGCCTGCTATAACTCCAAGCTTGTCCATATTGTCTAAAAATCTCATTGTAGCCTTATATGAATCGCCTAAATCGTGATTGGTTTGTCCGCCATGCCACCTGGCGAAAAGCTCTTTGATTTCATCGGTATCATCAACTGTCAAACGCTCATATTCGTACTTATAGTTTTTTAAAAATGCGTTTAGATGGTTTCTTTTTTGTTGATATTTTTTTCCTTTAAGGTTTATTAAATCTTCTGTTAAATAAACATAGTCCGCATTATTTTCATCCGCAACAAATTCAAATTCATCAGGAAATAATTCATTTATTATCCTTGATTGCTCTTCTGTCATCAAGGCGAAGACAGGTGGTTTTGTAGCTTTCATATAGTCATAGGTTTTTGTCAGGGCCGATATTTTATCGCCATTTCCGTACGGAAACGTACATAGACAATTATTTTTACCGCAAAAAAACAAAACCATACAATCATCAATTATATCATATTTAATACGACCATCAAAAGACCAAGTGAAAAGCGTAGTAAAGCTCAAGGTTGAATTTTCACTTTTTCCAATGTAATTTAAAAAAAGCTTTTTGTCATCTATTTTTATTTCCTTTGGATTCAACATATTTTCACCTTATATTTTAAATTCTTTTAAAAGTTCTGCCAGTTCCATTATTTTACAGGCATTATAAAGCTGATTAGCTTACCTACAAAAAATACAATATCGTTAGACTTTTCAATAGCTACTCTTTTTCCCGCTGCTTTTCCGCCGATTGTTAGAGCTGCAACAATCGCTGTCATAACAGTTGTCAGCACAAAATTGCTGATATTTATACCAAAATAAACAATCATTGTCACAATAACAGTTGTAGCACTACCTGAAATAATGCCGACGATATCTCCAATAACATCATTACAGAACGAGCCTACCCTGTCTGCCGCTCTGATAAGTCGTACTGATTCTTTTGCACCTCTTATTTTTTGTGAGGAAAGAGAATGAAATGGTATTTCACTTGCAGAAGTTACAGCCACACCGACAATATCAAACACTATACCTATTAAGATAAACACTATTAAAATAACAAAAGCCATGGCAAGATTAACCTTACTCATTAACCCCGCTTGAATCATCTGCATCAACGAAGAGATAATAAAGCTCATGAGAATAACGGTAATAACCCACCTACGGCCCTTTTTTTCTTTTTCTTTTTTTTTGCTCAAATTTCGTTTGTCCCTACTATCGTCAGACAATTTTTGCACCAACCTTTTATAATTAATTGTAAAATGTAAATAAAAACAGGTGGTAATACTATGGGTAAATTTTGCGGTTTAGGTCCGGTAGGATTTCCCGATTGGCTACTGAATCGTCGCCGAAACAGCAGTTTCCTTTTAAAGCCAATCCTGTACGGTTTCCCAATACAGAACCGAATCACCACTTAAATCCACACTACAATCCCCATGGTATCTTTAAAAAACAGTCTAGAGGTTTTCCCAAACAGTCACACTTGCTCTTATCCTCTTTTGCAATTATGATTTCAAGAAGCAATAACCAAATATCTTTGGCCGAAGACATCTGGTTTTAACAACTATCCCTCATAACCACTCAAGGCAGGCTACGCTGTCCACAGCACTCGAGTTGAAATACAACTCTCGCACCAAGCAACAGGTTTAACCCTGTTTCGTACCTTAGTAAGTCCCATTAGATAGTATCGCAAGAAGCATATAAAGCACAATAACAGGTCTCCACGGTAAAAGGGTCCTCATTTACATGCCATTGTAAAGTGCCCCTAAACCTTAACTTCCAGCACCAACCCCCGACTGGCATCGAAAGCTAGCACCAGAAACTTCATCGATGTGCCCTTTAACGGCTTTTTAGGTCCGTCCTGGGAGCAAGCAGTTCTGACTAGAATACTGCACCACCTATAATTTATTAAATTTTACACTTTACCCTCAAATTAATATAACATATTTTTATAAAATAGTAAAGATAATTTTCAAATCTTAATAAAAATTTAATTCTCACGATTTAATAAAAATTTTGCAAGTTCTGTCAAGAATGCTGCTTTATCGCCGTATGAAGAAAGACAATCAATCGCCTTTTTCGTATAGTCATCAAGAACCTTTTTGGATTGTTCAAGTCCGTAAATACTTACAAAAGTCGATTTATCATTTTCCTTGTCTGCACCTGTTTTTTTGCCTAAAAATTCCTCTTTTCCTTCAACATCTAAAATGTCATCCTTTATTTGAAAAGCAATTCCTAAATATCTTGCAAACTCCTCCATTAAAAGCAAATCTTCTCTGCTGCCGCCGCCTAAAAGTGCACCTGTCTTAGCCGCAGACATAATAAGTGCCGCGGTTTTGTTTAAATGTAAGCTCATTAGCGTTACTGCATCAATCTGCTTATTTTCAGACTCTATATCAATTACCTGACCGCCTATCATTCCCTCGGTGCCTGCGGCAGTTGCAATTTCATTCATTGCAGCCAGCGTCATATTGGGAGAAAGCTGCGAGTTTTTAAGAATAATTTCAAATGCTTTATTTAAAAGTGCATCTCCTGCCAAAACCGCAATTGCTTCGCCAAAAACCTTATGATTTGTAGGTTTGCCACGTCTTAAATCATCGTTGTCCATACAAGGCAAATCGTCATGAATTAAGGAGTATGTATGTATCATTTCTAAAGCACACGCAAAAGGCATAACGCCATCATGTGTACCACATATAAGTTCAGAGGTTGCTAACATTATTACGGGACGAATTCTCTTTCCACCTGCATTTATACTGTACTTCATCGCCCTGTATATTGTGCCTTGCGGTGCCTCTTTTTCTTCAATGTACTTTTCTAAGCTTTTATTAATTTCTATTATCTTTTCTTCTAATTCTCTATAAAAATCCAAAGCTATTCCTCCTCAACACCATTTAACTGGTCAGTTTTGGTGAGAATCTTTATCTTTTGCTCAGCTTTATCCAAAGCAGTGTTACATTCATTAGAAATCTTAACACCTTTTTCAAAAAGCTTAACCGCTTCATCTAAAGGACAATCACCTTTTTCCAATGAGGCAACTATCTCTTCCAACTCTGTCATAGATTCTTCAAAAGTCTTTGCGTTTGCCATATATGACTCCCTCCTTTTATGAGTTTTCTCTCATATAATAAAACAAATATTGCTGTGCATAACCTGCTAAATTGCCAAATTTTTTATTTGCAAAATCGGATATTGTTAAATCTTTTATTTCATCCTTATAAAGTGTGCTGACAGAACGTTTTACCCAAACATCAACAGGAAATGTTTCACATCTTGAATTGCCAAATAAAAGTATACAGTCTGCAACCTTATCTCCGATACCTTTAATTTTCAAAAGCTCACATTTAGCATCCTTGGTCGGCATTGTTTTTATATTTTCCAGGTTGACTATGCCCTCAGAAACTTTTAATATTGCGTCAATCAAATATGAATCTCTGTAGCCGGCTCTTAAAAATGACAACTCCTCTTTCGACACCTCTTTTAGCCTTCCGAAATCCGGAAACGAATAATATGTACTATCGAATGCCGAAATTTTTGTACCGTAACGTTCGCATAGCCTCTTAATAATCCCCTGTATTCTTGGAATATTATTATTTGCAGAAATAATGAAAGATATTATACATTCCCAAAGGTCCTGGTTTAATATTCTAATGCCGTTTCCGTATTTTATAGATTTTTTTAGGTGTTCATCAGATGACAGGGTGTTTTTAATTTTAGCATAATCAGTACCTAAATCGAAATAATCAAACCAAATGTCTGATAAATCATTATCTGTTGTGTTCTTTAAAATAATATTTTTCCCTTGTTTAGATACGTTAATTACTCTGTTTTTAGCTACAATTGTGTAGCTTTCGTCTTGTTCTTTTTTAAAACGAAAGCACTGTCCGCACTCGAAAATGTGTTGCGGTGTAAAATCCTCGTCATAACCTTTTATTTCAACATAATTTTTCACTTTTTTATTACTTTTAATCGGGTCTTCCCGTCAATTCTCCCTCTTCGCATAATCCAACATAGTCTAATTGTCGTAATGCCTCATATAAAACAATAGCAACGGAATTTGATAAATTCAAAGACCTGGAGCCCTCACTCATAGGAATACGGATACACTTATCGTAATTTTCTTTAAGCAACGGCTCAGGTAAACCGCGTGTTTCCTTGCCAAAGAACAAATAGTCGTTGTCTAAAAAAATTACATCCGAGTGTCTATTCTTCGACTTAGTCGAGCAAAAATAGTAATTACCAGGACATTTTTCAAAAAAGTCGTCTAAGTTTTCATAGTACCTGATATCTAACTCATACCAATAATCAAGTCCTGCACGTTTTAGTTTTTTATCATCTATGGAAAATCCCATAGGTTTTATAATGTGCAAAATACTTCCTGTTGCTTTACAGGTTCTTGCTATATTCCCTGTGTTCTGCGGTATCTCGGGTTCAAGCAAAACAATATTCATTGCCATAACAAAATCATTCCTCGTCGTCTAAAATAAAATCATAAATATAATCCCAAAAATTTTCTGCACCCTCAAAATTCCGAGTAGAAAATGGAATTAAAATATCCCCCTCTTCTAATTCGAGTTCATCAATTATCATTTCAAGATTTTTTTCAAGAGCAACTTTACCGAGCTTATCAGACTTAGTAGCAAAGACAACCATTTGACCGCCTGATGTTTTTATAGCCCGAGCCATATCCTTATCGTCTTGTGAGGGCTTATGTCTTGAATCAACCAAAAGTATTACCTGCATAAGCTGACGTCTGTTCGAAAGATAATCTCCGATTATCTCTGTCATTGTCTTTCTGTCGCTATGGCTTGCCGAAGCATAGCCGTATCCGGGAAGGTCAACAAGCATAATCTTATCATCAATGTTGTAAAAATTTATAGTTACTGTTTTGCCGGGTTTTGAGCTTACACGTGCAAAATTGTTCCTTGCTAAAATTTTATTTATCATAGAAGATTTACCAACATTTGACCTGCCTATAAAAGCAACTTCAGGCAAAGTAGTTGCCGGATAATGTTCTCTTTTAACAGCAGAGAGCAAAAACTCTGCCTTGTGTATATTTACTTTCATAGCTTACCTCTTTCTGGTTCTATACGAGAGCAATCTTTAAAACCTCTCTCATATTACGAACAAGTGCAATATTAATATTTTTCTTAACAATCTCTTCTAAGCTATCGATATCCTTCTTGTTTTCATAAGGAATAATTACTGTCTTAATACCTGCCTGATATGCTGCCAATGTTTTTTCGCGAAGTCCGCCTATAGGCAGAACTCTGCCTCTTATTGTAATTTCACCGGTCATTGCAACCTTATGACTAACAGGTCTGTCAGAAAGTGCAGAAACTAAAGCGGTAGCAATAGTAATTCCGGCAGATGGTCCGTCCTTCGGTGTAGCACCCTCGGGAACGTGAATGTGTATATCGCATTTTTTATAAAACTCTGAATCTATACCAAGCTTATCTGAATTAGAGCGTACAAAGCTAACCGCTGCTTTTGCAGACTCCTTCATAATGTCTCCCAATTGTCCCGTTAACTCAAGATTTCCTGTTCCGTCCATAATATTAACCTCTACAGAAAGGGTATCTCCGCCCACCTGCGTCCAGGCAAGCCCTGTAACAACACCGATTTCATCTTTTTTAGAAGCAATATCATCTGTAAATATTTCTTTTCCCAAAAAATCTTCTAAATTTTTTCCTGTTATTTTAACTTGTTTTTCAGGTTCATCTACTATTTTTAGTGCTGTTTTTCGCAAAACATTGGCAATTTTTCTCTCGAGCGTTCTTACGCCTGCCTCTTTGGTATAATGAGCTATAATTCCCTTAATGGCAGCATCGTTTATTGAAACGTTTTTCTTTGTTAAACCGTGTTTTTTTAGTTGCTTGTTTAGTAAGTGTTTTTTTGCAATCTGAAATTTTTCTTCTGATGTATAACCGGGAATTTCTATAATTTCCATTCGGTCCAAAAGCGGACCGGGTATTGTCTCTAATGTATTTGCAGTTGCGATAAACAAAACGTCTGAAAGGTCAAAATCCACTTCCATAAAATGGTCACGGAATTTTGTGTTTTGTTCAGAATCAAGTACCTCCAAAAGTGCAGCCGCAGGGTCACCACGATAATCAGATGCCATTTTGTCAATTTCATCGAACAACATCAAGGGATTGTTTGTACCCGATTGCTTTAGTGCTGTTATAATTCTACCAGGCATTGAACCTATATAGGTACGTCTGTGTCCTCTTATGTCTGCTTCGTCACGCAGTCCGCCTAGAGAAATTCTGGCATAACTTCTGCCCATGCTTTCGGCAATAGATTTTGCAATAGATGTTTTGCCGACACCCGGAGGTCCAACCAGGCAAAGAATAGGTCCCGCCATACTCTTTGTTATTTTCTTGACCGCCAAATATTCCATTATACGTTCTTTTACTTCCTTTAAACCGTAATGGTCGCGGTCTAAAACTTCTTTAGCCTTAGATATTTCTAAAGTGTCTTTTGTGTAATTATTCCAAGGTAAATCACAAATCCATTCCAGATACGTACGGATTACATTTGCATCAGGGTTATTTGATGACATTTTAGATAAACGTACTAACTCTTTCTCACACTTTTCGGCAATTTTTTCGGGCAAAGAAAGTTGTTTAATCTTATTTCTGTACTCCTCTACCTCGTATTCTCCCTCGTCACCAAGCTCTTCATGAATAACCTTTAACTGTTCACGCAAAAAATATTCACGTTGATTTTTATCAATATTTTTCTTGACTTTTCTATTGATATTTGTGTCGACTTCAGCTATTTGAATTTCACGCATCAAAAGCTCAAGCAAGCGTTCTGCACGCTCACGAGTTCCCTCAATGTTTAAAATTTCCTGCTTATCTAAAAGTTTTAAAGGCATATTCGATGCAATGCTGTCTACCAGACGAGATGTGTCTTCTGTATTTTCTAAAGAAAGCACAAAATCACTGCTGATTCTATTATTATAGTCACGGTAATTCATAAATTCATCTATCAATCTTCTGCGAAGAGCTTCATTTTCAATAGAACTCTCATCATAGCCGTCATTTTCAATTTCACTAACTAATGAAACAAAAAACGGCTTAGAGCTTAAAACCTCACATATTTTTGCACGCTTGATACCCTCAACAAGTACTCTTACTGTGTTGTTAGGCATTTTTACAACCTGACTTATCTTACAAATAGTACCTACATTTTCAATATCAGATGACTTGGGGTTTTCAATTGCAGGATCTGTCTGCATTGCAACAAAAGCCATCTGTTTGTTTACCATAGCGTTTTCCAATGCCATAAGAGATTTCTCACGTGCCACATCAAAATGAACAAGCGTATTTGGAAAAACCACCAAACCGCGAACAGGCAGGGTCGGTAATGTTGTCGCTCGTTTTATAGTTGTATTATCCATTTTTTCCTCCACAAAACCGAAATTTTAGATGTTATTCCAAACATCTGTGTTTTTATCGGTTATCAAAATATCTAAATCATTTCCAAATTGTTTTTGCAAGATTTCTTTCATATAGTCACAAAATATAATTTCTGCATTATAGTGCGGAACCTCTATTAATGATATAGGGCTTTCATATGCAAATCGTGCATGATGATACTTAATATCACCCGAAATATAAAGTTGTGCACCCATTTCCTTTGCAGTATATATAAAATCAGCACCACCGCCATTGCAAACAGCGATTTTAGATATTTCGCTATTTAAATCGCCAATATATCTTACGTTTTCAAGTTTATACTGTTCTTTTACAATATCAATAATTTCACAAAGCTTTTTGCTTTTTGTAAGAGTTGCAATTCTTCCGCAACCATTCGTTTTATCGCCTTCTAATGAAATTCTATCCTTTGTATCTGTTATTTTATCCAAAAACAAATCACAAAGCCCTGATTTTACACCATCAAAATTTGTATGCATCGAAATGAGAGATATTTCGTTTTTTATTAGCTTCATAATTGTTCTTGATGTAGAATCTTCATTTACCACTCTTGTCAACGGCTTGAATATCAGTGGATGATGTGATATTAAAAGGTCGCAATTTTTATCTTCTGCATCCTTTACTACCAATTCATCTGCATCTAAGGTTATTAAAACTTTATTTATTTTTTTGTTCCTATCTCCTACAAGCAAGCCCACATTGTCATAGCTTTCGGCATATTCTAATGGTGCAAAACAAGTTAAAAATTCCAATATTTTATTTAATTCTACCATTTCGCACACTCCTTTTTTATTTTTTTGAATTCTTTCAATAAATAGTCAAACTGTAAATATTTATCTTTTATCTTAAGATTCGTTGTATTTTTCATAGAGTCGAGTGCTTTTTCGTACTCATAAATTTTTCTGTCTAAAAGCTCAGGTAAGAACTTATCTTTATTTTCTATAAGACGGTTGCCTATGTAATAGTTTATTTCGTTATCAATCGTCATATTTCCGCGGGTTGCAGAAATTATGGTATATATTTTGTTATCTTCTTTCACGAGCTTTTCGTCTATTATATCAAATTCGTTTTCGGCTAAATATCTCCTTGTTTCTTCAATTGCTGTCATCGGTTGTAAAATGTATTTTTTTACAGATGTTAGGCGGTCTTTATTAATCCTTAAAATATTATTAATTAAAATTCCGCCCATTCCTGCAATAATGACAGTATCAGCTTCACCATTGTCTAATTTATTTAATCCGTCAGAAAGGCGTGTCTTTATTTTATCTTCTAAATTAAACTTTTTAATATTTTCATCTGCATTCATTAACGGACCTTCGTTAATATCCATAGCAAGTGCTTTTTTCACAATATTATTTAATACTAAATACACAGGGACATAGGCATGGTCTGTACCGATATCTGCAATGATACTTGATTTTTCCACCATTTTAGCAACAGTTAGAAGTCTTGGTGTCATAAAGGAATTTATATTCAAAAACAAGCCCACTCCCTCCACAAAATAATATAAAAGTATACCATATTTCAAAAAAAAAGTCAACATTACAAGTTTTTTATTTACAATTTTATGTTTTTGTGATATTATATAACAGAAAACATTAATTTTAGAGGTGATATTGTGTTTAATAACGAGCATCTACCGCACGCATGGGACGATTTGGTGGAAAAATTATCCTTTATGCCGGCAATTGTAAAGACGATTGAAAAAATATACGATATTAACTGGTCAATGAACGTAAATCGCCATGACCACTTTGAGATGGTTTATATCAAAAAAGGAAGTGCTTTTTTTCAAATTGAAGGTATTGATGTAAATATGCCACCCCACTCAATCGTAATAATAAAACCAGGAAGAGCACATAAATTTGTTGTAAAATCTGATGTATGCGAGCTTATTGTTTTAAGCTTTACATTTAAGACAAAAACAGATAATTTAGACAGTCACGTTTCTTTGACAGATTTTATAGAATACATAGAAGACGACGCGACAGGAGATTTTCTGTTCCTGCCTCTTAATAAAAAAAATGACATCGCACACGTGATGAACAGAATTTTAAGAGAGCGGATTAAAACTCAGGTTTGTGGCGATTTTTTAAGCTGTCTTTTAATTATTGAGCTGTTTGTTTTACTCTCAAGAGCATTGAAACAGGAGTGGGAGCAAAGTGCAAAAAACAGAAACTTAAAACTGCATGAGCTTTTAAACATTGCCAAAGAATATATAGATACCAACTATGATAAAGAGCTGACCTTAACACAAGTTGCAAAATACATATACCTCTCAGACAGTTATTTTGCACATTCCTTTAAAGAAAGATTTGGCATAAGTCCTAAGAGCTATATTCTAAAGGTGCGAATCGAGGCATCTAAAGAATATTTGAAGAATACTGATACAAAGGTTGCAGATATTGCTAAAATCGTCGGTTTTTCAAGTCAACAAAGATTTAATGATATATTTAAGAAACACGAAGGTATTACTCCTTTAAATTTCAGACAGAAGTGCAAATTAGAAAGAATGAATTACACAGAATATCCTCACACTGTAATCTTTGATGCTTAAAACAAAGGGGTTGTAGCATTTAGCTACAACCCCCATCTTATGATTTTTAGAAATTGTTTTTATTGTCGTACTTGTTTTGGTTGTTGTTGTCGTTTTTATTCTGGTTGTTATTCTGATTATTCTTGTTCTGGTTGTTGTTATTGTTGTTGTTATTATTGTTGTTATTCTGATTTCTGTTATCCATAATACCCTCCACACTAACTACAATATTTTTTGAGCTTTTGCTCACAAGAATAGTATTTACTCAAAACATTTTTTTATTCAACCTATTTTATTTTTTTATCATTAAAAATCAAAAGGTCAATAAAATCATCATTACTTTTTGTTCTGACTAAATTATTGATTAAATTTTCAACGACATCAACAGATGTAACAGATGAAAGTTCTTTTCTGATACTCCAAACAGCTTCTAACTCTTTTTTCGATTGCAAAAGCTCTTCTTTTCTTGTGCCTGATTTATTAATATCAACAGCGGGAAAAATTCTCTTTTCTTGTAATTTTCTGTCTAAATGAAGCTCCATATTGCCCGTGCCTTTGAATTCTTCAAATATAACATCATCCATTCTACTTCCTGTTTCTATTAACGCAGTTGCTAAAATGGTCAGACTTCCGCCGCCTTCAATATTTCTTGCCGCTCCGAAAAACTTTTTCGGCTTGTGAAGTGCTGCAGGGTCTAAACCGCCCGATAATGTCCTTCCCGATGGTGGAACTATCAGGTTATAAGCACGTGCCAATCTTGTTATGGAGTCAAGTAAAACCACAACGTCTTTATTTTGCTCAACTAATCTCTGTGCACGTTCTAAAACTATTTCTGCAACTTTAGCATGATGCTCAGGAACCTGGTCAAAGGTCGAATATACAACATCACCATTTATTGAACGTTTTAAATCTGTGACTTCCTCGGGTCGTTCATCTATTAAAAGAACTATCAAAGTAATCTCCGGATGATTTTGTTCAATATTATTTGCTATATTCTTTAAAAGTGTTGTCTTGCCTGCTTTTGGAGGTGCTACAATCAAGCCTCTTTGACCTTTGCCTATCGGTGTCAACAAATCCATCAAACGCATAGCATAATCATTTTGTTTTGACGTTAAGTGTATTCGCTCATCAGGAAATATAGGTGTTAAATATTCAAACGGTTTTCTTTTTATTGCTTTATCAGGCGTATCGTCATTAACGTGCTGAACATAAATTAATGCAGGAAATTTTTCCTCTTCCTTCGGTGCCCGTGCAATACCTGATACCTTATCCCCTGTTTTTAAATTAAATCTCCTTATTTGTGTCGGCGAAACATATACGTCTTTTGGTGTCGACAAATAATTTTCCCCACGTAAAAAACCGAAGCCGTTTTCAGGAAGTACCTCTAAAACACCCGAAACCAGATTGTCGCCTTCATTCAGTGTCAATTCTTGTGTTTTTTTAGTTTCTGCTTTTTTATTGTTTTTATTCTCGATTTCTGATATAAGTTCATCTTTTTTTAGTTTCGTAATATTTTTAATGTCAAGTGTTTTTGCAATTTCACGCAATTCTTGAATTTTTTTAGATGATAAATCCATAAAAAATCTCCATTCTGATATAAAATTTTAAAATAAATAGGGAAAATTTGTAAGAAAAAAAATTAAGTTACCGCAGTGCAGAATGCACTGCGGTAATAAAGATTATAAAATTATTTTATTCTGTATGTAAAATTAAGTTTATCTTCAACTGTTCCTTTTTGAATGCCTGTAATTGTATCATATAAGAATTGTGAAATTTTACCGATTTCATTGTTGTTAATAATCATTTTTTCGCCTTTGTAACAAAGCTCGCCAACAGGAGAGATAACAGCTGCTGTTCCTGTACCGAATACCTCTTCTAATTTGCCCTCTTTATAAGCGTTAACAACCTCTTCTATCGATACACGTCTTTCTGTAGCATTATAACCATAAGCTTTAAGCACTTTTAATACAGAATCTCTTGTAATTCCGGGTAAGATACTTCCGTTTAATTCAGGTGTTACGATTTCATCGCCAATTTTAAAGAAGATGTTCATAGCACCAACTTCTTCAATGTATTTTCTCTCTACGCCATCAAGCCAAAGAACCTGTGAATAACCTTTTTCCTCAGAAACCGCCTGAGCCTTTAAGCTTGCAGCATAGTTGCCTGCGGTTTTAGCATAGCCCATACCGCCGCGTACCGCACGTACATAATCATCTTCAACCCAAATTTTAACAGGTGCTAAACCATCCTTATAATATGAACCAACAGGGCTTAAAATAACAACAAATTTGTATGTCTTTGAAGGATGTACTCCTAAAGCATTATCTGTACCAAAAATAAATGGACGGATATAAAGCGATGTTCCCTCACCCTCAGGAATCCAATCTTGTTCTAACAAAACCAGTTGTTTAATGGCTTCTACTGCAAATTCCTCATCAATCTGCGGTATGCAAAGTCTGTCATTTGACTGATTAATTCTTTGCATATTCTTTTCAGGTCTATAAAGGAATATTTCACCATTTTCACCCTTATAAGCCTTTAAACCTTCAAAAATTGCCTGGCCATAATGAAGCGTTGTACATGAAGGTTCAATTTCGAAAGGACCATAAGGAATAATTCTTGCGTCATACCAACCCTTTTCTGTGCTGTAATCCATAACAAACATATGGTCTGTAAAAATTTTACCAAAACCTAAGCCAGAAGCGTCAGGTTTAGCTTTTGGTGTTGTTGTTTTTGTCACTGTAATTTCCATTTTTTTGTCGCCTCCAAATTTTTTTCAACTAAAATTGTAACACATTTCTTGTTATGTGTCAATCATTCTTGATAAAATCAAAAAAAACGTTATTATTATACATAACTTTAGCAAATTCCGAGTTATTTACTGATTTTACAATTATATTATCTGCATTAAAGGTTGCCGAAATCATTACAACAATCAATAGCAAATAAACGACTAACAAGCCTCTCAAAAATCCAAAAAGTGCACCTAAAAGTCTATCAAACCAGCCTATAAAGGGCAGTTTTTTTATAAAACCAAAGCCAAACATAAAAAGCATTATTAAAATTCGTACTGCTATAAAAATCAAGGCTATACTGAGTATTTTAACCGCCAAATCTCCAATTTTTTCAGCCAGGGATTTTATGACCTTATTCTCCACTTCTTCGGCGTTTTCTTTTACACTATTAAGCATCTCTCGTGGCAGATTAAGCTCAGATACAATACTTTCTTCTTTTTTATCATCTGTTCCAATTTTCTTTTCTATGTTTTCGTATATTTTATCATATACAGGAGTTGATTTTATGTATTCTTCAACCCGTGGGCAAAATGTAAGGGCCAAAGCAAAAGAAAGTATAATAGAAATAATACCTGTCAACGTGCGTAAAAATCCTTTTTTGTACCCTAAAAACGTAAGTCCGACAAGTATTATCAATAAAATTATATCTCCCATATGTAAACCACCTCACGAATTATATTCCTATAATATATCCCACATTACCCGTAAAACCGAGTATTTTATTACTGTTACCAAAAAAAGATACATCAGTTATATCAAATCCTGTATCAATCAGCTTTTGCTCTCTTCCGTTGTAGTCTAATATATTAATCAAACCCTCTCTGCTCATAACTATATGGTTGTTTGTAGCGTCTATGGATTTCGAAACATAATCATAATCGTGTGTCGAAATCAAAGAACCGTTTTTATTATATACAGAAAGTGAATATCTTTTATTATCAATAGTATTTTTTTCGAAGGTCATAACAAGTCCGCTTTTTGTTGTTTTGTATGAAAGTAATGTGTCCGAGCTGTATGGAATTTCTCCTTTTTTATCTCCTGTTACTGCATAAATCTCTGTTTTTGATTCTCCTATGCAATACACATAATTTTCATATACTGTTAAATCTGCTATTATCTCATTTTCAAAATTCACGATTGAAATCGGTTCTTCTTTAGAAATGTTATAAAAGCTTAATACGGTGTTTGCAGTACTTCCTTGTGTATCAAGAGAAGATATAATGATATTTTTGTTGTTATTTGCAACAACTGCATCAAACACAAGTTTTGTTCCAGAGGTCCATACAAACATTTCCTCGCCTTTTTCATTATATAAAATTACATCTCTTTTATGCATATCGCCCTCTGTTACAACTACGCAATTTCCCGATGTATTTACTGATATGTTCTTAATAGGCTTTGTTGTCTCAATTTTTTTTTGAATTTCAGTATCATTAATAATATATACGTTATTTTTGCCCAAATCTCCAAGTGCAACATATTTGCCTGCAACAGATAAGCAAGGCGTTTCAACGGATATTGGAAGGGTTGCTTTTTCATTTCCGTTGTCATCTATTATTATTACCTTGTCTGTTGTCACAAAATAGATATATTTATCATTTGATACGTGCTTGTAGGTTGTATTTTCCCCAAGTGGTATATCTATTTTTTTTGAATTGACATGTGTACTTTTTGAAATCGACGGAGTTTTCATTCCAAAAAATCTTACAGCAACCTCTTTACCTATAAAAAGTAAAAGCAATATTGCTATTACTATTATAACAGCTATTACAATTTTTTTTATAATGTCGTTTTTCATATTTATGCTCTCCCTTAATATTCTATTTCATAAAGCATAAGTCCTTCAGGCGGTGCCGTTATGCCTGCTCTTTTTCGTTCTTTTGACAATATTATATCTGAAATGTCCGAAGCTTTTAAACTTCCTTTTCCGACGCTTAATATAGTTCCGGCAATAATTCTTACCATATTGTATAAAAAACCATCGCCTTTTATTTTTATCGTTATTAAACCATTTTCAAAAGATATCGTACACTCGTATATGGTGCGTTCAAAGGTTTTAGCTTGTCCTCCCTTTGACATAAATGCAGAAAAATCATGTTTTCCTAAAAAATACTCAGGACACTTTTCCATTTCATTGTGATCTAAAGGATATTTATAACGCCATACATAAGGTCTTTTAAATACATCCCCATACTTAGAAGCATCTATTCTATAAATATAGGTTTTTGATTTTGCACTGTATCTCGAATGAAAATCCTGAGTACAATTTTCAATAGACTTGATTTTTATATCATCGGGTAAAATCGCATTTACGCCAAGCATTATGCGTTCATTGTCAATATCTGTATCAAAAAAAGAATGTGCAACGTAATTTTCAGCATGAACTCCTGCATCAGTTCGGCTCGCACCTACAATTTCAATCGGTTGTCTTAATATTACAGAAAATGCTTTTTCAACCTCTTCTTGTATTGTTACGGCGTTTTTTTGTGTCTGCCAGCCGGAAAATTCAGTTCCTTTATACATCAGGGTTATTTTGTGATTTTGACTCATAGCTACTCCTTAAATTAAAAGAGAATATCAAGTGTTATCGCACACGTTAAAAACACTAAGGTTATTAATGTTCCTAATGCATCAGCATAAGTAAATCTGATAGGCGAAAGTCTTGTTCTTCCTTCTCCACCCATATAGCAACGACTCTCCATAGCGACTGCTAAATCATCTGCACGTCTGAAAGCACTTATAAACAACGGTACCATCATAGGTATTAAAGACTTAGCTCTTTTAAAAACAGAGCCTGTATCAAATGATGCTCCTCTTGCTTGTTGTGCCTTGATAATTTTATCAGTTTCCTCAATTAAAGTAGGTACAAATTTAATTGCAATACTCATCATCATGGCTAATTCGTGTGTAGGAAAGCCTATCTTCGACAAAGGTTTTAACAGTTTTTCTATACCATCTGTTAAAGCCATAGGAGATGTAGCATAAGTAAGGGCACTGCTGCCGATGATTAAAAGAATTAATCTTACTGCCATTTTTACAGCAATAATTACACCTTCTACAGTAATACCAATTGAAAAACCTAAAATTGGCAAATCTCTGCCATCTGTTAAAAACATATTTAAAATTGATGTAAAAACAATTATAAAAAGTATCGGTTTTAAGCCTTTTAAATACATTTTTACAGGCACTTTAGAGACTATCATTACAAAAAGTGTAAAAAGCACCAAAACTGCATAGCTAAATGCTGTTCGTGCTACAAAGATAACAATGATATTTAAAATAAACAGTAGTATTTTCGTTCTTGGATCGAGCTTATGGAGAAAAGAATCAATTGGAAAGTACTGCCCTAAGGTTATATCTTTAAGCATTTTCCCTCTCCTCCTTTAACTTAGCAAAATACGAAAGCAATTCTTTTTTTGCCGCATCTACTGTGTAAATGTTTTTGTTTATACAAAGCCCTCTTTTAATAAGCTCATCTATTAAACTGCTGATTTGCGGTACGTTTAATCCTATATCACGAAGCTCTCTGCCTCTTGAAAAAACCTCATCGACAGTGCCATCTAAAAAGATTTTTCCTTCGTTCATTACGATTAGTCTGTCAACTAATCGTGCAACGTCCTCCATAGAGTGAGAAACCAGAATAATAGTCATATTACCCTCGCTATGGATTGATTTTATCTGAGATAAAATTTCCTCCCTGCCTGCAGGGTCTAATCCCGCTGTCGGTTCATCAAGTATCAAAACCTGAGGATTCATCGATATAACACCTGCAATTGCAACTCTACGCTTCTGACCGCCTGACAGGTCAAAAGGAGATTTTTCTAACACATCTTCGTCTAATCCTACACAACGTGCTGCGTCACGCACACGAACATCAATTTCTTCTTTAGAAAGACCCAAATTTGCAGGTCCAAATGCAATATCCTTATACACAGTTTCCTCAAAGAGCTGATGCTCAGGATACTGAAATACAAGTCCGACATTAAAGCGAAGTTGTTTTAGCTCTTCTCCTTTTGCAGAGGTGTCACGTTCATTTACATAAATTTTACCTGCATCCGGCTTTAAAAGTCCGTTCAAATGTTGAACCAAAGTAGATTTTCCTGAGCCTGTGTGACCAATTAAACCTATAAATTCGCCATCTTTAATTTCTAAATTTATATTATCCAGGGCCTTTTTTTCAAAAGGACTTCCCGGCATATAAATATATTCCAGATTTTCTATTTTAATTGCCACTCTTTACGCTCCTAACATAATCCATTAATCTATCTGCACATTCATTTATAGTTAAAACATCATAATCTATATCCAGACCAGCTTTATTTAACTCATACGCAAGCTCTGTAACCTGCGGAACATCAAGCCCTAAGTTTTTTAATATATCTACCTGAGAAAAAACCTTGCGTGGTTCATCATCAATTACAATTTTACCATCGTCCATAACTACCACTCGGTCTGAAAGAGCTGCCTCGTCCATATAGTGCGTAATTAAAACTACTGTCATATTTTTATTAGCCTTAAGCTTTAAAATAGTTTCAATGACTTCTTTTCTGCCCATAGGGTCGAGCATTGCAGTAGGCTCGTCCATAACTATACATTCAGGCTCCATAGCAATTGCACCCGCAATGGCAACACGTTGCTTTTGACCGCCCGACAAAAGATGTGGTGCGTGTTTTCTGTAATGGTACATATCCACAGTTTTTAGTGCTTCGTCTACTCTTCTTCTTATTTCATCTGACGGAATTCCTAAATTTTCAGGTGCGAATGCTACATCTTCTTCAACAACATTTGCAACAATTTGATTGTCCGGATTTTGAAAAACCATACCTACATGACGTCTTATCTCCCAGATTTTTTTCTCGTCCTTCGTATTTATGCCATCTACATAGACATTTCCGCCTAAAGGCGTTAAAAGCCCGTTAAAATGCTTGGCAAGTGTTGATTTTCCACAACCGTTATGACCTAAAATCGCAACAAACTCGCCTTTTTTTATATTTAAATTTAAGCTGTCTAAAACTGTGTCTATCTTTTTGACACCATTATCATAGGAGTAAAATAAATTTTCTGTTTTTAACATTAAATCACCTTATTTGTCCATTGCCGTATATTATATATTTTGAGGTTGTAAGCTCACGAAGTCCTAGCGGTCCTCTTGCGTGCAGTTTTTGTGTACTGATACCAATCTCTGCACCAAAACCAAATTCAAACCCGTCTGTGAAGCGAGTCGATGCATTAATGTAAACTGCCGCAGAATCAATTTCTGCCAAAAATCTCTGTGACTTTTCATAATTTGTTGTTATTATTGCCTCAGAATGCTTTGTACTGAATTTATTAATATGCTCTATTGCTTCGTCTGTATCGTCAACTACTTTTACTGAAATTTTATAATCTAAATACTCTTTTTCATAGTCGTCATCAGTAGCAGGTGTAGCTTCTTTTAAAATTTTACACGTTCTTTCACAACCAAAAACTTCAACATTATGTGCTTTTAGCCTTTCGAAAATTACAGGAAGTGCAGTTTCCGCTATTTCTTTATCAATCAACAGCGACTCGCAGGCATTGCATACTGAAACTCTTGTTGTTTTTGCGTTTTCTATAATTTCTGCAGCCATATTTATGTCTGCACTTTGCTCTACATATATGTGACAATTTCCTGTTCCTGTTTCAATAACGGGTACAGTCGCTGTATTTACAACAGTCTTTATAAGTCCTGCTCCGCCTCTTGGAATGAGCACATCAATATAATCATTTAAACGCATCATTTCTGCGGCTGTTTCACGAGATGTATCTTCCACCAAAGATATCGCGTCTTCAGGTGCACCTACGCTTGAAAGTGCCTTTTTCATTATTTTAACTAATACTTTATTTGAATTTATGGCTTCACTTCCGCCACGAAGAATGCACGCATTAGAGGTCTTCAGGCATAGTGTTGCTGCATCTACAGTAACATTAGGGCGTGCTTCATAAATAATTCCGATTACTCCCAAAGGTACACGCTTTCTTCCAATAATTAACCCATTAGGTCTTTTAACCATTTCAGTAATTTCTCCAACAGGGTCAGGTAACAAATCCACCTGGCGTACACCTTCTGCAATTTGCTCCACACGTTCCTTTGTCAGCTTAAGTCTGTCATAAAAGCCTGCTTTTTCATTATTTTTAAGGAGAGCTGTTAAATCCTTTTCGTTTTCTTTTAGGATTTCCTCAGTATTTTTTATCAGTTCATCAGCAATAGCATTAAGTGCCTTTGACTTTATATCACTCTTAATGTTTATAAGCTTAAAGCTTGCATTTTTTGCTTTTTTGCCAAGTAAATTTAAATCGCACATAGTTATCCCTCTTTATTTTTTAGGTTTAAATCTTGTACAAACAGCATTTCCTTCTAAAATATCGTAAATAATTTTAGGATTTTTGCCGTTTGCAATCACCATTTCAATTCCTGCTTCCATTGCGTGTTTCGCGGCAATAAGCTTTGTTACCATACCGCCCGTACCACGAGATGTACCTTCTCCACCTGCAGACTCCATAATTTCGTCTGTTATTTCTGTTACAACGTCTACAAGCTTTGCATCTTTGTATTTTGCAGGATTTTTGTCATACAAGCCATCGATATCCGATAAAATGATTATAATATCAGCATTTATAAGTTCTGCGACAACGTCTGAAAGCGTATCATTATCACCAAACATAATTTCTGCAGTAGATATTACATCGTTTTCGTTTATAATAGGCACAACACCCCACTCGAAAAGCGTGTTAAAGGCATTAACAACATTTTCCTTGCGTTCTTCGTTGTCTAATATATTCTTCGTTAATAAAAGCTGCGAAACATCTTTTCCGTACTCAGCAAAAAATTTTCCGTAAAGGCTCATTAACTCACTTTGACCTACTGCAGATGCCGCCTGCTTTTCGGGCGTTTTTTTAGGTCTTTCCTTAAAGCCAAGCTTGCTTACCCCTACTGCAATAGCACCACTGGTAACCAACGCCACCTCACATCCGCTATGGCAAAGGTCAGATATTACTTGTGCTAAAAGCTCAATTTGTCTTATGTTGATTTTTCCTGTATCGTAGGTAAGAGAAGATGTACCTACCTTTATTACAACTCTCTTTTTACTCATTGTTTTCTCCCGTAGTTTTAATTTCGATGCCGATTATTTTTGGCTTTGTTTTAACATTAGATGTTTTAATTTCAATTTCTTTTCCGTACAAAATCTGCAATCCGCTCTCGGTATGAAATCCTGTTTCTGTACTTTTTCCATTTGCTTTTACAGTAATTGTTACATCATATCGCTCAGGGATTTCTGCAGAGTAAACATAGCCATCGTTAGCCACATATTCGCTCACAGAGGGTTTCGAAGAAATTTCGCTTATAGTTCCTATAAATTTATTATCCTCTGTTTCGTATACATCATCGCCCTCGCACAAAGCATCGCGTGTCATACTCCGTACACCTTTTAAATAAAATGTTACCGTTGCCTCTTTAAGAGGTGCAGAAGAATTTAATGCAAGCTTAGAATTGTCGTTTAGCTTTCCGCTGTTTAAAGTGGATACAGTAAAATATGTTCCCAGAACACCTGTTAAGATAACAATAATAACTAAAATATCAACTATGCTTATTTTACCGAAGAGTTTACCATTCTTATCAATAAACATTATTCCTGCACCTCCATTGCTTCATTTAAGTCTTTCACATCGACAATTACGCCCTTAGCATATGCATCCCCGATATTTAAATCAATCATTTTTCCTACAAGAATATTTATTGAGTCAACGCTAAGATTTCCGTTAGTTTTTTCTGCATCTGCCATTATCTCGACATCTACAGAAATTTTTCCGGGCATTTCAGATTCTATAACTTTTTTGTTTTCCTTATCCTCAGCAATAATTTTATATTGACGCCATGTTATATCCGTGACAGTTCCGAGTGCTTTTAAGCTTTCATCCTCATAAACCTTATCTTCAACCTCAATATATTTTAAAATTTCAGGGGTTTCATTTTGTATTTCTACAACATAAGCAACCTTTGTTGCAGTAGGTGAATTTGTAATATTCTTAATATCCGAAGCATTCGATATCAAAAATACAACAAGGCCTACTATAAGTATTATAAAAATTAAATCTATTATGTTTATCTTTTTCTTAGTGTTTTTCATTTAAAGCCTCCTGATAAAATTTTTGAAGATTTTTGACCATTGTTTCTGCCGTGAACTGCCGATAAAACATTTCGTTTGCGTTTTTTGAAAATTGTTTATATATTTCTTTGTCGTTGGACATTTTACAAAAAGCCTCAGACATATGTTTTACATTTGCATATTCAACAAGTAAGCCGTTTTCATTATCCTTTACAAGTTGCGGGTTGCCACCTGTATTAGTAGCAATTGTTGGTTTGCCTAAACTCATCGCTTCAAGTATTGCTAAGCTCATCGCCTCGGAGCTTGAAGAAATTACATTTATATCTGCTACATTTAAAAGCTCTTTTGTGTCTTTAACGTATCCTGTAAATATAATCTCAGGTGTATTTTTTGCAAGCTCAACAAGTTCTTCTTTTAATGAGCCTTCTCCAACAATTAAGAATATTCCTTCATTGCCTTTTGATAAATAGTCCTTTGCAGACTCAATAAAATATCTATGTCCTTTTACTTCTTCTAAACGGGCAAAAATTCCGAATACAGTAACATTGCCAATATTATAATGCTGTTTGATGGTTTTCTTTTTTTCAGCATCCAGCATTTCGACAGGCTCTACGCCGTTATAAATCTTTTTGATTTTACTTTGTCTGATACCGCATTCTTTTAAATTGTCAAAAACTGCATCTGAAACAGCGATATAATAATCGCAAAGCCTATTATTTATAAAACTTTTCACTAAAGATAATGGAAATTTGTCTTTAGACTCTATACAATGCCTTGTTGAAATTATCGCTTTAATTTTTGCTTTTTTACCTGCAATTCGTGCAGATAGTGATGCGTGTGTGTGCAAAATATCAAATGAGTGTTCATTAAATAAATCCAAAAGAGCACTTACGCATCTTTTATCATACGATTTATCTGCCATATATGGCATTTCATAAATGTCAACATCCTGATATGCTGATATAAATTCAAGTAAATCGCTATTTTCCGGAATTACTACCGACACTTTGAATTTTTCACGGTCAAAATACTTCAGATAGTTAAGTAAATATCTCCCTGCACCGCCTATATTTGTATCGGTAAGTACTTGGCAAACTTTAATCACAAAGAGTTTCCTCCTTATCCTCATTTAAGATTTTTGCCCCCGTTACACCCAAGGCAAGCACAATCCAAAAAATCATTAAAATTTTGTAATTATACCAAACGTAATCGGTCAACCCCTGGAACATAAAGCCTACAAATCCAGTACCTAAAGCAACGGTAATTTTTGCAATATCTGAGCTCTTTATTCTTTTAAGTACGGTTGTCTTAAATGTTGTCTTTAAAAAACCTAAAAGAACTGCTAAAAGCGAAATTATACCAAAAATTCCCGTTTCAACCAAATATTGAAGATAGAGATTGTGTGAATGTAGTGCAAATCGTGCCCCCGGCAAAGCATACGAAGGATAAATTGTTGTGTATGCATCTGAGCCTATACCGATACCGCCTATCCAAAAATCCTTAATCATATTAATTGACGCTTGCCAAATTGAAACGCGGTACGCTGTAGATGTGTCATTGGTGTTCCCTATGCTTATAAATCTTTCGATTATCGCCGAATTACCCGTAGCATACAAGGTAACAGGAATTAAAAGTACAGCCAAAATGCCTGCAAACATCCATCGTCTGTCTGATATAACCAAAAACAGTGCTATGGCTATAAGCATACCTAGCCATGCCCCTCTTGACCAAGTAAAAATCATACACGCTAACATAAATATTAAAATAACCCCAAATAAAACCCTGTGTGTATCTTTAACCCTGTTCCACAAAAGAGCAACAGATATCGGAATAGTAAGTACTAAAAATTCACCTAAAACATTGGGGTTATTAAAAAATGAATATACTCGCAGTTTTATATCCTCAAACATTTCTTCGTCTATCCAGCTTTCTGTTGAAGAAGCACCAAAAAAGTTTTGAATAACACCGTAAAGTGCAACCACAAAAGCCGTAAATACAAATGTTTTAACCAAAGCAAGCCATTGTTTTTTTGTTCTTATTACGTTTATTATAACAAAATAGAAAAGTACAAATGAAACATGTACCATAACTTGCTTTAAGGATGATGAAACTGCAAATGAGTTTATAACTCCCCAGATTAATGAAATTACAAAAAATACAACCGCAGCATTTAACTGATATTTCGCAAAGGTAAAGCTTTTATCAGTAATTGCGTGAATTAACAAAACAGCCGCACAAATAAAGCTTAATCCCACAAGTACCATAGTAGGAAGTATCGGGGACAACGCTACTGTTATAAATACCCCCAACAATAAATATTTCATCAAAAATGCAAATGATAAAATAACACCTATAATTGCCACCAAAATCAAAGCGTCGGCATATATGCAAATAAACGTCATTAAAAGACCTATAATGAACGCCATTATGTAATGACTTATTTTCACTCGTGAAACAGGTAAATCTGTATCGTCAAATTCTGTAAAGAAATTAATAATTCCTTTAAAAATTGTGCTTCCGGATACAAGCTGATTTACACTTCTGTTTATTAATACAAGCACAAGTCCTATGATTTCCAAAATAATCAGGAGTGCTAATGTAAACCTTGAATTTTCTCTTAAAAAGGTTGTCGCAATAGAAAATACAAGCACAGTAACTCCATAAATTCTTACAGAAACAGTATTCCACTTAGAAAATGCACTGCAAATCAAACTGTCGTTTATAATATTACTTAGAACAGGAGCAACCTTACTCTGCAAAAATAAAATAAATTTTTGCGGTAATCCGACTATTTTTCCAAATATACTGTTCTGCCACACGTCATATCTATCGTTTTTATCAGAAAAAAATCTGTATAAAAAGGAGCTTGAAAAGGCTTTTCCTGCACTGGTAAGAAGTCTATTAAACATTTTGCCGAAAAAGCTTTTATTATAGCAGATATTTAACCATGATAAGAACTTCATAAAAAGCCTTACAACAACACTATTCATCAATTTCACTCCTTTTTTTTAACATTTTTAAAATCATATTTGTTTCATTGGATTTTGATAAAAATGCAACAAGCAAATATGCTGCAAAGCCGATTGCCGATGGAATGGCTAAGGCCAAAAATTTTCCCGTAAAATTATCTGTAAAAGGTATTTTTGACAACGGTATCATAACAACAATCATAATTGTTGCAGAAATTATAAGCTTTATAAAATTTTTTGCAAATTCCTTGTCAAAAATTTTGACTCTGAAGCTCAACAATACTCCTAAAGCAGACGACATAAAAATTGATGCCACAGACGCCGCCAAAGGCAGACCTGCAATACCCATTTTAAAAACACGGACAAAAACAAAGCTTAAGGCGATATTTAAGGTTATCCCTACCACTGATATTCTCATAGGTGTTTTTCCGTCTTGTTCTGCATAAAAGGCTTTGTTGAGCATCTCCTGTAAGCCATATCCTAACATACCAAAAGAATACCACAAAAGAGCCGTTGCAGTAAGAGATGTCTGTTCCTGACCAAATGCTCCTCTTTCATAAATAAGCTTTACAAGCTCTGTTCTCTTTAATACAAATATAATCATAATCGGCAATAGTATAAACATAACACTTCCTATTGCGGTTTTTAAAACATCAGTAAACTCTTTTTTATCTTTTTCTGCAGCAAGTCTTGAAATTGACGGAAAAATGAGATTAGAAACCGCATACGTTATTACTCCTACAAAAATAATATACAACTTATTTGCATATTCTAAGGCTGATACGGCTTGTCCGTCGTTTAAAAAAGATGCCAAAAACATATTTACCATTGTGTTTATCGGTTGAACCCACGAGCTTATAAGTATTGGAACGGCTAATTTCAAAGCCTTCTTTAGTCCCTTGTTTTTAAAGTTTATCTTGGGCTTATAATTATATTTCTTTTTCACAAGCGACGGAAACAGAACTATTAGCTGAAACGCCCATGCTATAAGACTCGCAAAAGCCACACCATATATGCCTAAACTATTCTTAGCTACAACAAGGTATAGAACCATTATACCGTTAGATACAAGACTTATTGCAGCAGGTGCGTTAAATTCCCCGTATGATTGAAGCACGCCTGTTAGAGAATAAGCCAAAGCCGTAAATATCATAGACGGAAACATAATAGCAACGAGCTGAGAAGCTAAGAGTTTTACATTGTCCCCTAAACCGTTTCCCAGTAAATTCACAATTACAGTTCGAAAAATTATACCGATTACACAAATTGTCGATGTAATTAAAAAGATGATATTTAAAAAGCTGTTTGAGAACTCCGTAGCCTTTTCTCTTTCGCCATTGCTTAAATATTCATTAAAAACGGGTATGAAGGACGAGGATATAGCTGTACCCAGTGCTATATCAAAAAACAAAAGCGGTATACGAGATGCTGTCTGATATGCAATTGCCGCCTCGCTTGTTCCATAAAGAGCTGCAAATATAATATCCCTGTACATTCCCATAAACTTAGCGAGCAGCGTTGCAATAACCATAAAGCCTGCTGTTTTTACAGTGTTCTTTACTCTGTCCATATCACAAAATTCCTTAATTTATATTATACATCTAAATTATTATAATATAATACCCAGGAATTGTCAACATTTCAGCTGATTAAAGTTTTGAAAAAACCTTGTATTTATGGGGAGTTTGAGGTTTTTGAAAAAAATATAAAAAAGTACTTGAAATTTATTTTTTTTTGTGGTATAGTATTTAAGGCAAAAATACGCACACGCAATGATTTTACGGACGGTGCCTTTTTATAAAGGTTTCCGTAAAATATGACTTGTGTGGAGGATTGCAAATAAAACCGGAGGTGACTTAAATGTCAGTAATTTCAATGAAACAACTGCTTGAAGCAGGCGTCCATTTCGGACATCAAACAAGAAGATGGAACCCTAAGATGGCTGAATACATCTTCACAGAAAGAAACGGTATCTACATCATTGATTTGCAGAAAACCGTTAAGAAAATTGAGGAAGCTTATGCTTTCATTAAGGAAGTAGCTGAATCAGGCAAAAACGTTCTCTTTGTTGGTACAAAGAAGCAGGCTCAGGATTCTATTAAAGAAGAGGCTGAGCGTGTTGGTATGTACTGGGTTAACGCTCGTTGGCTCGGCGGTATGATGACAAACTTCAAAACCATCAAAAAGAGAATCGAAAGATTAGAACAGCTTACAAAAATGGAAGAAGACGGTACATTTGACCTTCTACCCAAAAAAGAAGTTATTAACTTAAAAGCTGAAAGAGAAAAACTCGAAAAGTACTTAGGCGGTATCAAAGATATGGATAAACTACCTGGTGCTCTGTTCGTAGTTGACCCAAGAAAAGAAAAAATCGCTATTGACGAAGCAAAGAAACTCGGTATCCCTGTTGTAGCTATCGTAGATACAAACTGTGACCCTGAAGATGTTGATTACGTAATTCCGGGTAATGACGATGCTATCCGTGCCGTTAAGCTAATTGCTTCTACAATAGCTAATGCTATTATTGAAGGTAAGCAGGGCGTTGACGCTTTACCTGTTGTTGAAACAGAAGAAAATGCTGAAGAAATCAGCGAATAATTGATTGGAGGAAATCAAAGATGGCTTTTACAGCTGCTGATGTTAAGACTTTAAGAGAAATCACAGGCTGCGGTATGATGGATTGTAAAAAAGCTTTAACCGCAACCGATGGTGACCAGGAAAAGGCTATAGAATTTTTAAGAGAAAAAGGCTTGGCTACTGCCGAGAAAAAATCAGGCAGAGTTGCCGCTGACGGTATTGTTTACGCCGCAGTTTCAAACAATGTTGGCGTTGTTTTAGAGGTTAACTCTGAAACAGACTTCGTTGCTAAAAACGACGAATTTTTACAGTTCGTTGCAGACGTTGCTAAGCAGATTAATACTAATAATCCCGCCGATGTAGATACACTTTTAGAAGAAAAGTTTATTACAGGCGAAGGTACAGTTCGTGACGCTCTAGTTAACAAAATTGCTACAATCGGCGAAAATATGTCAATCAGAAGATTTGCCCGCTACGAAGGCATTGTAGAAACTTACATTCACGCCGGCGGTAAAATCGGTGTTATGGTTTCGTTCGATGTTGCAGACAGTGCTAAAGCAGATACTCCTGAATTCAAAGAATTCGCTCGTGATGTAGCTATGCAGATTGCAGCATTTAATGCTTCATTCTTAGAACGCGACAGTGTTCCTGCTGACGTTGTAGCAAAAGAAACAGAAATTTTAATGGCTCAGGCTATGAATGAAGGAAAACCCGCAAACATTGCTGAAAAGATGGTTGCAGGAAGAATTAATAAGTATTTCAAGGAAATTTGTCTTGTTGACCAGGCATTCATTAAAGATGACGAGTTAACAGTTGCTGCATACACAAAGAAGGTTGCAGGCGATTTGGGTACAGAAATCAAAATTACAAACTTTGTAAGATTTGAAAAAGGCGAAGGTATTGAAAAGAAAGAAGACAACTTTGCTGAAGAAGTTGCAAACATGGTTAAATAATTTTGGTTTAAAGTAAAAGTAAAATCTCCGGAAGATTGTTCCGGAGATTTTTTGTATAAGGAGTTGAGAAGCTTGAAAACAATGGCAGTTATATGCGAATATAATCCTTTTCATTATGGACATAAATACCAGCTGGAAGTCCATAAAAAAGCACTTGGTGCCGATGCCGTTATATGTCTTATGAGCGGAAGTTTTGTTCAACGTGGTGCACCAGCCATATATGATAAATGGTCGAGAGCAACAGACGCTGTAAATAACGGTGCTGATTTGGTATTAGAGCTTCCTGTTGTCTACTCTTCTCAATCTGCACAAAGATTTGCAACAGGTGCGGTAAAGCTTTTAGACAAGCTCGGAATTGTAGATTTTTTATCCTTTGGAAGTGAGTGCGGAGATATCGACTTGCTTAAAGAATGTGCGGATATAATTACTTCCGACCAATTCAAAAATCTTCTGGAAGAAGAATTAAAATCAGGACTAAGCTACCCATCTGCACGTAGTAAAGTCTTAAAAGAAATTTACCCTCAAATTGACGAAAGCCTGCTCAATTCCCCTAACAACATTCTATCAATAGAGTATCTAAATGCTCTAAAAAACATTAAAAGCACAATAGAACCTAAACCTTTATTAAGAAATTTTAATTTTAAATCAGCGTCTGAAATAAGAGATAAAATAGCCAAAGATGAGAATGTATCTGCTTTAACGCCCATAAAAGTTCGCACTTCTTACGATGTAAAGGTGTTTGACAAGCTTGTTATATATCATTTCAAAAAAGAAAGTTTAAAGGCTTTACACAATATTTGTGATATGGCAGAGGGGCTGGAAAATAAATTTAAAAAAGCTTTACAGAATGTAAGTACGTGTGATGAGTTGGCAGATGCTGTAAAGTCAAAACGCTACACACGCACAAGAATTGACCGTATTATCGTAAATTCTCTACTGGAAATCTGTGATAACCACACGGAAATCGAGCCTCAATATGCCCGTGTTTTAGCATTTAATAAAAAGGGGCAGGAATTGCTTTCTAAAATGAAGAAAACATCTTCCATACCAATAATTACAAAGCTGGCTGATGCCAAGCCTACTAATTCCGATTTTGAATTAATGTTAGATAAAGATATTTTATCAACAGATATTTATTCTATCATCTCAAACAATGCTTTAGGATTGGATTTTAAAACATCTCCTAAAATAATATAAGTAAACGGCGGTGTTTTGCCGCCGTTTACTTATATTTAACATCTTCAAATACCTTTTCTATCGTTTCAAAAAGCTGCTTGTTTTTAATCATTTTTTTATTTTTTACAATTATCTTTTTCGGTGCAACACTAATCAATATACTTATCAATAAATCGTCAAAAGCGACATTTTTTACTTCCTCAGAAGGTACTAATTCTGATAACACTTCTTTTGTTATATCGCATTTTTTATCATCTAATACAGTGTACATCGAGTCTTCATTTACTATTATATAAATAAGCTCTGCCCGTGAACTTTGCACACTTATAAAATATCTTAAAAGCTCTATAAAATCTTCATATTCTCTGTTTAAATAGTAAATATCAACAAGGTTTTCTGCGGTTGCATTTAGAAGCTTTTTATACTTATGCAACCTGAAATTTACTATACCCTCTATTATCGCACTGTCATTTTCTGAAAAATATCCCCTTAGTATTTCCTCTACTACTTTTTTTCTCTCGTTCGGACTTTCTTCATCCTTTAGTTTTATTATTTCGCCCATCATAATATTAGGTATTTCAGGATAGTTTTTGTTTATTATTCGCTTTAATATTTTTGCTTCGTATTTGTTTATTATAAAATCCGTCAATGCCTTTATATATCGTTCAAATTCATTGTAATCACTTAAATCTACAACAGTATATGTGTGATTTTTGTCATAGAATATACTCCTTACAGGAAATTCTCTTTCGGATATTATTCTCTCACGCTTTAAAGCGTTGTCATTTCTGAAGCCTACCATTATACGGTCATTCAAAAATTTCACCTCTTAAATTTTGTTCCGAAAATATTATCTGCTGTTTTTAAATTTAAATACAAAATATTGTTCCAACATCAGTAAGAGGAAACTCCTCAAAAAAATCTATCTCACAAAACTGCTTTATTTTATCAAAATCAGGATGTTTTTTCAAATTTCCAAAAAATGTGTTTTTTCCGTCTATAAATCCAGACGCACCTCCTATAAACCCATAGGTGTACCCCGAGAGTTTAACGTGTCCGGGAGTTATTTTTAAGGCATTAATATTATTTTTCACAAGTGCATCAAAAATAGTGTCATCTGCTGTTATAACTCCACTATTACACACAGAAGATGAGCATTTTGCATATCCCTGATTAACATTAATTAGTTTTATTTTTTTCTTTTGAAGTTGTTCCTTTACTGTGTCATCTATGTATTTTTCTTTTGCAATAGCTAAATTTTGGTATATCAATACATTATATGCAATATCATTTGGGTAGTGAGAAGAAAGAGTGGTTTTACCTGCTACTACTCTATTTCCTAAATATTTTTTATAATACTCAAAGCTTTCAGGACAACAAACAAAGATATCTTCTATTTGGGTTAGTGTCATATCAGGATGAGCAGACACCGGATTTTGTAAATTCGGATGGGTAAAGGAAGGCACTATTTCATGTCTTTTACCCCATATTTTTTTTGCTATATTTAAAAATCTTGCATCAATTATTATCATATTTACCTCTTGTTTTATTTATTTTGATGTAGTATAATTATTTTATCAGTAAATTTTTAAAAAATCAACCGGAGTGATTGAAAATGGTATATGTATTTTTGGCAGATGGATTTGAAGAAATTGAAGCTTTGGCAACTGTTGACATTTTGCGTCGTAGTGAGTTGGAGGTAAAAACAGTTTCAATCAACGAAACCTTAGAGGTTGTAGGTACACACGGCATTAAAGTCTTAGCAGACATTAAAACAGACGAGGTAAGCGAGGAAGATTTAGATGCGGTAGTACTGCCCGGCGGTTTACCGGGTGCTGATAATTTAGAAAATTGTAAATTTGTAACAGATTTACTGATAAATGTTTCTAAAGAAGGAAAGATAATTGCAGCCATATGTGCCGCTCCTAAAATCCCGGGAGTTTTGGGGTTATTGTCAGGTGTTAAAGCTACTTGTTATCCCGGATTTGAAGCAAGACTTTTTAGTGCTAGGGTTACTCACAAGCGTCTTGTTTGTGACAAAAACTTTATAACCGCCAAGGCTGCAGGCGTAACTGAAGAATTTGCATTAGCCATAGCAACCGCTTTAAAAAAAGGTGCTGCTGCAAAACGTGCAATAAAGGGAATGTTTTACTAAATCAAATAATAATATAGATAACAACTGATAATCAGAAAGGAAACTTTTTATGAAAAGGTTGTTATCTTTATTTTTGTGTCTTTTGTTATGTTTTCCATTAACGGTTAATGCCGAGGCACCGCTTGAGCTGTCTGCAAAATCTGCTCTGTTAATGGAAGCGTCAACAGGTACAATTCTTTATGAAAAGGCATCTCACGAACCATTACCACCCGCAAGCGTAACTAAAATTATGACTATGCTCTTAGTTATGGAAGCCCTTGATAATGGTCAATACACTTTAGATGATTTAGTTCCTGTTTCAGAATTTGCTGCATCAATGGGCGGTTCACAGGTTTTCTTAGAGCCTAATGAGCAGATGTCGGTTCACGATATGTTAAAAGCCGTTGCAGTCGCATCAGGAAATGATGCTGCAGTAGCATTAGCAGAATACACCGCAGGTTCACACGAAGGATTTGTCGCTAAAATGAATGAACGTGCCAAGCAGCTTGGTATGAATGATACTAACTTTATAAACTGCAACGGTTTAGATGAGGACGGTCACGTAACATCGGCAAACGATATTGCATTAATGTCAAGAGAATTGATGCGTCATCCCAAAATTTTTGAGTACACTACTATCTGGATGGATTCATTGCGTGATGGTGCTTTTGGACTGGTAAATACAAACAAACTCGTGCGTTTTTATCAGGGGGCAACAGGACTTAAGACAGGTTCTACAAGTATTGCAGGATTTTGTATTTCGGCAACCGCCAAGCGTGACGGAATGGATTTGATTGCCGTTGTAATGGGGGCACCGACCTCTAAGGAGCGATTTGCAGATGCTTCTAAAATGTTAGACTACGGCTTTTCTACCTATGGTATTTGTAACGCATTGGTCAAAGAGGATGAGCTTCGTCCATTAAAGCTGAATAAAGGCATTAAAGAGAACGTTTCTATTGGCTTAGCCGACGGCTTTTCATTGCTTATGAAAAAGTCCGAAATTGCAAATATGGAAAAGAAAATAACATTAAGCGAAAGTGCTAATGCACCAATTTCCAAAAATCACAAGGTGGGATATGTAGAGTTTTTTTCTGACGGCAAAAGCGTCGGCAAATGCGATATTGTAGCAAAGGAAGATATAAAAGCTCAAAATCCATTGGGAATGTTTAATAAAATATCGTCATTTTTCTTTTACGGCAAAAAATAAGAGATTGCTTATGCAATCTCTTATTTTTGTTTTTGCACAATTTTATAGTCGTCTCCATCTCTGAAATATGGACATTTTTTGTATTTTGATGAGAGTATTCTCATCATTTCATCTTCATCTACATTTACATCACACACATAATCTTCGTATTCATCATCATAGGTGTAATTTACACAGTTTTCACAAATTATATCAGCCATATTCCCTCCTAGCATCCGCAAGTAAAATAACCCTCCAGGTCAAGTATGTACTCGCCGTTCTCTTCTTTAAAGCGTGCCATTTTATATAAGCTATTTAAATTGTATTCGTTGCCGTATATGGTTTTAATTCCTCTTAAATCCGCTAAGTTCAAAAGCGACTTTAAAATTCCTAATTTTAAGGATAAATCGTCATCTCGTGTTACTAAAAAATTTAAATAAACCTTGTCCTTCTTAAGTTCTAACGTTCCTGCACCTAGGTAATTACCGCCGTCTTTAGCAGACATAATAATTTTGCCATCTAAATTGTTATGACACCCTAAGCTATTTAAAAATGACTGTAATTTATCGTTTTGTTCCTCTTTTTTTATCGTTAGCACTGCCTTCACCGCCGTTTAATAATTTTACCTCAGCATCAGTTAGGTGTCGCCACTTCCCCTTTGGAAGATTTCCTAATTGCACTCTGCCGATGCTTACACGTGTTAGCTTTATAACGGGCAACCCGACCGCCTCGCACATTCTTCTTATCTGTCGGTTCTTACCCTCTGAAATCGTAATATTCAGCTGTGTTGTACGTTCTCTGACTTCTCCTATTTCAACCTTGGCAGGTTTTGTAACATATCCGTCAATTTCTACTCCCTGACGTAGCTTCATAGCATGTCCAATATCAGCCACACCCTCAACCACAGCATGATATTTTTTAGAAATATGCTGGGTCGGGTGCGTCATTTTATAAGCAAAATCTCCATCGTTTGTTAAAAGCAACAAGCCCTCGCTATCATAGTCAAGTCTGCCTACGGGGTATAGTCTTGCATCAACATCGCCTAATAAGCCTAAAACAGTTTTTCTGCCAAATTCGTCTTTTACTGTTGTTACATAGCCTTTTGGTTTGTTGAGCATAATATATAAAAGCTCTTTTTCAGGTTTAATCAATTTGCCGTCTAAAAAGACTTTGTCATTATTCTCATCAATTTTAGTTCCCAGCTCCGTAACCACATTTTTATTTACTTTTACTCTCCCCGACAGTATGATGGTTTCTGCTTCTCTTCTGGACGCAATACCACAGCGGGCTATATATTTTTGTAATCTTTCAGGCTTTGCCATATTCTCCTCCGTAGCTTTTAATAAGATTATTTTACTACACTTTTTTAAACTTAGCAACCGAAAGTAAGCAACTTTTTGAAATTTTCCCAAAACTTGTCGTTTTTGTATTCCTGATATTCTACGTTTGCAGACGCAATAAGATTTATTCTGGTCTGCTCAACATCTTTATAGTATACGGTCAATTCTCCTATTTTGTCGCCTTTAAATATTGGTGCCACAATTTCCTTTGGAATATCACATTTTACAGTAATATTTTTAAATTTTGCATCCTTGTTTTCCGTTATATAAAAATCTTTTTCTGCGGTTAATTCTACTGTTTTTGATTTTCCGTTTTTAACTGTCACGGCATTTACTGTCATACCCGAGAGAATAACAGGAAAACACTCCGTTGTTTCAAAAGCAAAATTCAGCATATTTGTGTGATCATTCCAATCATTCGGTGCATTTAGCGTTACCGCAATGACTTGCTCTCCCCCACGTTTAGCAGATGTCACTAAACATCTGCCTGATTTTTTTGTAAAGCCCGTTTTTACACCAATACAGCCGTCGTACATTCTCAACATTTTATTGTGATTTGAAACGGTTTGTGTGCCGTTTAAAATTTGTTTTGATTTTGTTGCAACAATTTCTGCAAACGTTTCATTTTTCATTGCCTCGCGTGTAATTAAAGCAAGGTCATAAGCTGTGGTAAAATGTCCTTCCTCATCTAATCCATTAGGATTTTTAAACGACGTGTTGACAGCTCCGATTTTCTTTGATTTTTCATTCATAAGCTCAGCAAACTTATCTACTGACCCGCTCACACCCTCGGCAATAGCAATTGCTGCATCATTTCCCGATTGAAGCATAAGCCCATAAAGTAAATCATGCATTGTTATCTTCTGTCCCGCCGAAAGATACAAGCTTGTGCCTTCTTCTCCGGCTGCTCTTTTGGATACCGTTACAACATCATCTAAGTTTGAGTTTTCTAA
>JAZOCK010000067.1:0-4538 GCA_045596445.1 Congzhengia sp.
TAGACTATGCAAAGCATATTGCAATCACAGGTGATATTTATATCAACACACATGGTCTTACAGCAGAGCAAGCTGAATATAATCAATATGCACCGATACTTATGACTTCTGTTGATACTGACTCAAAACTGTGCTTGGAAGAAAGAAAAGCAATTATGCAAAGACTTGGCGTTGGCAAGTGGCAAATCTTTGGTGCTCACGGATTTAAGAAAGATTATTCTGTTAATTCATAAGTAATACCATTAAGACAAGGGCGTGTCTCGAAAACTGAGACACGCCCTGTTTAATATCAATTGGAAAATTCATTTTCCTTTATGTAGTCAATGAATGTTTTAAAACTTTTTGAAATCCATTTATTTTTGTGATATATAAGCTGTTTCCATATCTCTATATTCATATCGCATACATCAAGATAACATAAATGACCTGATTCAATCATATCCTTTGTAACAAAATCAGGAAGGAATGAAAGCATATCACCCTGAGCGATAAGGGCTGTTATCATATCTGTTCTTCCGATTTCAAGTATGGGATCAATCTCCAAGGACTTCTTGGCAAGTTCCTTGTCAAATACTCTTCTGTATCCCTGTCCGTGTTCAGTCAGAATAAAAGGCTCGTTTATAACATCCTTAATCGATAAATTCTTAACCCCTGCAAATTTAGAATTGGAATTTGCAACAAAGTGCATGGGAATTTGTTCCTCTTTTGCTATTATGTAATCCTTGTTATATATATGACCGTCAAGAGTTATAATAACATCTGCTTCATTGTGGTCAAGCATATCGAGCATCACGCCTGAATCTCCTGTTGAGAAGCATATAGAAACATAAGGATATTTTTGGTGGAAATCCATATAGTTTCGGCTGATCATACCATCACAGACAGAATCAGGAGTCACAATATGAATATGACCTTTACATTCTTCCTCTTCGAGATTTTCTCTGAATTCATCGGTTAAAGCACGAATCTGATGAGCATAAGAAACAAGCTCTCGTCCTCTTTCAGTCAGTGTTATAGTATGATTTATTCTCTCGAACAAAAGACAACCAAGCTCATCCTCAAGTTGTTTTATTTGAAATGAAATTGTTGATTGTGAGTAATCAAGTTGCTTGGCAGCCTTTGAAAAACTGCCAAGTTCTGCAACGTGTATAAAGGTTATTAAATTCCGTAATTCCATTATATTCCTCCTGTATCGAATTTTTCGATAGCAAACATCAAAACTATTCGTTTGACTAATACTGAAAAGTATTATATACTATGTTACAGAAAAAAGCAAGTATTCTAAAAACTTGTTATTTTTAAATTCATTTAGTGTAAGGAGTTCTTATTATGAAAAAGGTATTATCTCTAATGTTGGCACTTGTTATGTGCGTGGGTTGTTTATCGCTCACCGGTTGCTCAGGTGGCAGTTCGGATGGTGCAAAGTATAAAATCGGTATTGTTCAGCTTGTTGAGCACGTGGCTCTCGATGCTGCAACAGAAGGCTTCAAGCAGGCAATTATTGACGAGCTTGGTGAAGACGCGGTTGAGTTTGACTTTCAGAATGGCCAGAATGATCCAAATACATGTTCAACCATCGCAAATCAGTTTGTTTCCAATAATGTGGATTTAATTATGGCTAACGCTACTCCTGCTCTTCAGGCAGCGGCAGCAGCAACAGGCGATATTCCGATACTTGGTACATCAGTTACAGAATATGGTGTAGCTCTTGAACTTAAGAACTTCAACGGAACTGTAGGCGGAAACATTTCAGGTACATCTGACCTTGCTCCTCTTGACAAGCAGGCAGAAATGATTACCGAATGGTGTCCGGATGCAAAAGAAGTTGGTCTTCTTTATTGCTCAAAAGAAGCAAACAGCCAGTATCAAGTAGATGTTGTTAAGGCAGAGCTTGAAAAGAAAGGTCTCACTGCAACATTATATCCGTTCACAGACTCTAACGACCTTGCTCAGATTTGCACAACAGCAGCAGATAAATCTGATGTAATCTATGTTCCTACAGATAACACAGTAGCAGAAAATACAGGAATTATTGATAATATCTGCGAACCTAAAAAGATTCCTGTAGTTGCAGGCGAAGAAGGTATTTGTTCAGGATGTGGTATTGCAACACTTTCTATCAGTTACTATGACCTTGGATACACAACCGGTAAGATGGCAGTTAAGATTTTAAGAGACGGTGCTGATATCTCTACAATGCCTATTGAATATGCAGAAAAGCAAACACCTAAATACAACAAGCAGAATTGCGAAGCTTTAGGTATTACATCTCTTGAAGGATATACAGCTATTGAAGAAAATTAATTATTGAAATCTTCAGCCGGAGGGAATATGTTTCTCTCCGGCTAATGAAGTTTTAGAGAGGTAAATAAAATGGAAATTTTAGGACAACTTTTTAATGCGCTACCTGGTTCTTTCTCGCAAGGACTTATATGGGGCATTATGGCTATCGGTGTTTATATTACATACCGAATTTTAGATGTAGCAGACCTTACTGTTGACGGCTCCTTTGCAACAGGCGGTGCGGTTGCTGTTATGCTTATTTTAAACGGATGTGATTTGTGGCTTGCAATGTTTCTTGCATTTGTTGCAGGACTTTTGGCAGGTGCGATTACAGGACTTTTACATACATGCATGGGTATTCCCGCGATTCTTTCCGGAATACTTACGCAGCTTGCACTTTATTCCATAAACCTTAAAATTATGGGCAAAGCGAATCAATCTGTAAATGTAAATCAGACAGACCTTCTTGTTTCACTTCGTTGGGTAAAGGAATTTGCTTTCCATAATCCGCTTATAACAGTGGGCGTGGTTTTAATTATTTTGATTGGTCTTTTGTATTGGTTCTTTGGAACCGAAATGGGATGTGGTATCAGAGCTACCGGAACAAATCTTAACATGAGCCGTGCGCAAGGTATTAACACAAACCTCAACAAAGTCCTTGGTATTATGCTTTCAAACGGACTTGTGGCATTTTCAGGAGCTTTTCTTGCTCAGTATCAGGGTTTTGCCGATGTTAAAATGGGACAAGGCGCTATCGTTATAGGTCTTGCTGCAGTTATTATAGGCGAAGCATTGTTTGGTAAGATTTTCAAGAACTTTGCATTAAGACTTTTGTCTGTTGCGTTCGGTTCAATTATCTATTATATTGTTATCCAAACAGTTATCACTTTAGGAATGGATGCAAATCTCTTAAAGCTTCTTTCAGCAGCAATTGTTGCTATCTTCCTTGCAGTTCCATATTGGAAAGGACAATATACTGGGAAGCATATGAGAAAACATAAAGGGGGTAAAGTAAATGCTTAATATATCAAATGTTGAAAAAACCTTTAACCCCGGCACAATAAATGAAAAGAAGGCGTTGAATGGTATTGACCTTCATCTTGCAAAAGGCGATTTTGTAACAGTTATCGGCGGTAACGGTGCAGGAAAATCTACAATGCTTAATATGATTGCTGGTGTATATCCCGTAGATTGCGGAAATGTTGTGATAGACGGTGTAGATATTACACATTTACCTGAATACAAAAGAGCAAAATATTTGGGTAGAGTTTTTCAGGACCCGATGACAGGAACTGCGGCTGATATGCAGATTGAAGAAAATCTTGCACTTGCCGCAAGACGCGGAAAAAGAAGAACTCTCAGGGCTGGTATTACAGCTAAAGAAAGAGCAGAATACAAAGAGCTTCTTAAAATCCTCGGTTTAGGTCTTGAAGAAAGGCTTACAGCAAAGGTTGGTCTTTTATCGGGTGGTCAAAGACAGGCACTTACACTTCTTATGGCAACACTTAAAAAACCAAAGCTTTTGCTTCTTGATGAGCATACTGCGGCACTTGATCCTAAAACTGCGAAAAAGGTTTTGGAAATCACCAATGAAATTGTTTCAAAGGATAATCTTACAACACTTATGATTACACACAATATGCACGATGCAATCGAATACGGCAACCGCCTAATTATGATGCACGAAGGTAAAGTGATTGTAGATGTATCGGGTGAAGATAAGAAAAAGCTAACAATTCCCGAACTTCTTGAACTGTTTGAAAAAGCAAGCGGAAGTGAATTTGCAAGCGACAAGGTTATGCTTTCAAAAAAGATATAAAAATACAAATTCAGAAGGTAACTATTATGAACTCAGTTTTATTAAATCCAAACAAATATTATTATGGCTTTAGCGTAGTTTATTATTTTAACTATGCTTATCTTGCTATTGAAAAATTTATTGGAAAATTAACGAGTGAGTTTTAGAATTTTATAAAACTGTGTATAGAAGTATTTTAAGCCTCACTTGTAAAATGTGCAAGTGAGGCTTTGTTTATATAAAAAAGCCGAAGCAAAGCGAACTTTGCTCCGACATGGTCGGGATGACAGGATTTGAACCTGCGGCCTCTTCGTCCCGAAAACGCTCTAAAGCCTGATATATAGCGGTTTTTGCTTTTTTTAGCCCTTTTGGCTACATTAAACATACTCTTTGGACATCTTATCTCCACTGTTTCCATATACTCCAGAGCTAACTGTGGGATAACATGTGGTCAAAA
>JAZOCK010000068.1:0-10546 GCA_045596445.1 Congzhengia sp.
ATTTTAATAATGCCATACATAATACCGACAGTTTCTCCGTTCACCTGAATCGGAACAGAGCTACGGACTACCTGATCATCGGGCATTGAATAGCTATAAGTTCTACCGGTAATATGTTCTCCCAGAAGTGCCTGCTCTTCAAATGAAATTTGTCCGCTTAAATCATAGACTCCGTCCTTTGTGATAAATGTGCCGTCCGGGTTAAGTATACCAATTCTTGAAAACAAACCGATTGGCTCAAACGAAGAAAACATTCTGTCATATTTTTCTCCGTCTGCATATAAATTTGCCGCAAAATGTGCCATCGTAGCAAGATTTTCTCTGTCTGATTTTAATTGCAAAGTAAGGTCGTCTTTGATCTGTTTTGTCTGAATATGAAGCATTTCATAAGCATCGTCCTCAGCCTTAATAAAGAAAGATATAACCATTGCAAAAAAGACTGCACATATTAAAATTGCAGCAACAATTGTATATAAAATATTATTTTGTTTTTGTTTTTTTCGTTCGTATGTTATTGCCATTTGCTTTATCTTCTTTCATAATATAATTAACAAAGATTTCTAATTAAATTATATCACTATTATACATAAAATTCAAGTATTTCACCATATTTCTACAAAAACTTCTAATCGCAATCTTCTTTATTTCTATAAGACTATTTATTAGTAGGTTTTGTCGCAAAATGTCGTAACTAATATGAACACTGTACAATTCAAGCACCGATTTCTAGTGATAACTCATATAATTAAGACCAAAAAGCAATCTTTTTCTTTATATTATCACATCTTTACACATAATTCGACAAAATTCTCACTCGTGTCAAGACCGGCTAAAAAATCATTGAAAACTTATAATTTTTGTTCCCTTATATTTTAACGTTCCTTTTTGATTAATCTTATAGTTACAATATGAAAATTCCGAAACATCAAACGAAAGCTTTTTATGCTTTGTCTCAAAAATAACTATATAACGCTCTTGTTTAAATGTTCCATGATATTTAGAAACCATATCAGGCTTATACTTGTCAACCACTTTTGCTTTAACTGTTTTAACAGGTGCATATCTACTGATAACAATTTTTCTAATAATTAAAATCCAACACACAAAAATCAGAATCATTGCAATTGCATTAATAACATCATACATATTATCACCTCTCAAAAACCTTGCCGTTGCCGGCTATATACAAATGAAGAAGTTTCAGAAATTTCGGCAAAAAATCATCAATGGGGCTAACCTCGGACTTGATTGTATTACACTTGGATAAAATTTTACTAAAAAATCAAATCCGTAAGGCCCATATCTTTTGCAATACGCTCATATTCTTCAAATTTATAGCAAAGTGTGTCAGCCGAGTGACTGTCGCTGGAAAGAATTACTCTTCCACCCTTTTGGGCAATATATCTGAGAAACTGCATTTGGGGATATGCTTCCGTTCGATATCCGCGTGAAATTGCACCGGTATTGATTTCAAAGGGTTTTTTGCATAAAATCAACTTGTCTATAGCAGTTTTTGCAGCCGTAACATATTGGGGATTTTGTGTGTCAAAAAATCTGTTACCCTCGTTAAACTTGCAAAACAAGTCAAAATGCCCGACAATATCCCCACAGGTTTTGTTTATCACATTACCTACCAGGGCAAAATACTCCTTGGCATAGGCGTAGTAATCACCGTCAAAAAACATTTCTGCAGCACTTTTAAATTTATCTGCACCGGCATCGACGTCAATATATTTTCCGTTCTTTTTTACATAGTGCACAGAAGCGATGCGATAATCTGTCTTTATCTGTGGTTCATCTGAAAAATAATCCATCTCAAGCCCGCAGAGAATTTTAATTTTACCTGCATATTTTTCCTTCAGTTCTGCAATATCCTGTGCATATCTTAGCGTATCTTCAGGGGACATACAGTATTCATCTGTAAATGGAGTATATGCGTGTCCCGAAAAGCCAATCCGTGTCATCTTTAAATCAATTGCACTCCGTACCATCTCTTCAAGGGTGTTTTTGCCATCGCAATATGTCGAGTGAACATGAAAATCCTCTGCAATCATTTTGTCATTTTCTCCTGTTTAATTTTGTGGTCTATTATATGACGTGATGCAAGCTCTCTGTGGATATCCTCCACTGAAATTCCCATTTCGACCATCAGTACCATTATGTGATAGCAAAGGTCGGCAATTTCATAAACGGTTTCTTTTTTGTCATCTGCTTTTGCGGCAATAATAACCTCCGTGTTTTCCTCGCCCACCTTTTTGAGAATTTTGTCAATACCTTTTTCAAAAAGATATGTGGTGTAAGAGCCTTCCTTCTTTTCAATCTTTCTGCCAACAAGCAAATCCATAAGCCCCTGAAGTGAAAATTCTTGCAATTCGTCGCTTTGCCACAGTTCATTTGTAAAGCAGGAATCTGTACCCATATGGCAGGCAGGACCTTCCTTTTCAACCATAACAACAAGAGCATCTTTATCACAATCTGCGGTAATTGACACAATTCTCTGATAATTACCGCTTGTTTCACCTTTAAGCCACAACTCCTGTCTTGAACGGCTCCAGAAGCAAGTAAGCCCCTTTTGCATTGATATTTCAAGACTTTGTCTGTTCATATATGCAAGGGTCAGTACCTTTTTTGTTACAGAGTCTACCACTATGGCAGGTATCAACCCTTTTTCATCAAATTTAAGTTCGTCGATATTAAGCATTATTTTATCCTCCTATATTCTCATATCAATTCCATTGGCACGAAGTTCTGCCTTCAAATCTTTGATTGCAACCTCACCAAAATGAAAAATTGAAGCTGCCAGACCTGCATCAACTTTTGGTACTTTTTTGAAAAGTTCCACAAAATCGAAAATCTGGCCTGCACCACCCGAAGCAATTACAGGAACAGACACCGCATTGCACACAGCATCAAGCATTTCCAAATCAAAGCCGCCCTTCACGCCGTCGGTATCAATTGAATTCAGCACCACTTCACCGGCACCATTTGCCACACAGCGTTTTATCCATTCAACAGCTTCCATTCCTGTATTTTCTCTGCCACCCTTGGCAAAAACGCGAAACACGCCATCAACGCGTTTTACATCTGCAGAAATTACAACACATTGATCACCATAGCGTTTTGCCGCATCATAAATAAGGCGGGGATTTTTTATTGCACCCGAGTTTACACTTACCTTATCGGCACCGCATTTAAGTACACGGTCAAAATCGTCTAAAGTGTTAATTCCTCCGCCAACAGTAAGTGGAATGAAAATGGTTTTTGCAACTTCTTTAAGTATATCAGTAAACAAGGCTCTGCCTTCAAAAGATGCAGTTATATCATAAAAAACCAACTCATCGGCACCACTGTCACTATAATACTTTGCAAGCTTTACCGGATGAGAAACATCCGACACGCCCTCAAAATTTACTCCCTTTACAACTCTGCCGTCACGAACGTCAAGACAGGGAATTATTCGTTTTGTTATCATTCTGCCACCTCTATTGCCTCTTTTAACGAAATTGCATTTGTATAATATGCCTTGCCTACAATTGCACCGTAAAGATTCATTGATGCCAAAGCTTTTACATCGTCAATGGTTGAAACACCACCGGATGCCACAATCTGCATATCAAATTTTTCAGACAACTGTTTGTATAATTCACGGTTTGTACCCTGCATTGCACCATCTTTTGAAACATCTGTACAAATAAGGGTTTTAACGCCAAGACGCTGCATTTCTTCACAGAATTCAAAACAGGTATACTGTGATTTTTCTGTCCAACCCTTGATTGCAACATATCTGTCCTTTATATCTGCACCAACAGCAATCCTTTCACTGTATTTTTCAACAGCCGCCCTGACAAACTCCTTGTCCTGTACTGCAGCTGTACCTAAAATAACTCTGTCAATACCCGCACTGATGTATGCATCAATAACATCCATATTGCGGATTCCGCCGCCGATTTCTACAAAAAGTCCTGTTTTTTCGGCAACCTGACGCACGATTTCTATGTTAGGTGTTCCGCCATCTCTTGCACCCTCTAAATCGACCATATGTATATGACTTGCACCATTTTTTTCAAACTCATACGCAATCTCAATAGGATTTTCGCTGTATATTGTCATTTTGTCATATTCACCACGAAGAAGACGCACCGCCTTACCCTGATATAAATCTATCGCAGGAAAAATATACATACACTACTCTCCTTTCATCTCACAGAAGGCCTTAAGAATTTTTAGCCCTACATCACCACTTTTTTCGGGATGGAACTGGCATCCGCACACATTACCCTGTGCAATCGCTGCAGTAAGGTCAGCACCGTATTCTGCAGTTGCAATAACTGAATCCTCGCATTTTGTACCATAATATGAATGCACAAAATAAACAAAATCACCTGAATTAATATGTTTAAAAATCTCGTGCTTGTTTCCCTTAAATTTCAATGCATTCCAGCCGATATGGGGAATTTTTAAACCTTTTGGAATAACTTCACTAATGGGACGAACCTCGCCTTTAATAAGTCCGAGTCCCTGATGTTCACCATATTCAAAGCTTTTATCAAGCAACATCTGCATACCAAGACAAATACCCATAATTGGTTTTCCCCTGGCGGCTTCTTCTTTAATTACTGCATCAAGACCTGTTTCCTTAAGTTTTCTTATAGCATCTTCAAAGGCACCGACACCGGGAAGGATTATTTTTTCAGCCGAACGCAAAACATCGGCATCACCAGCAACCACAGTTTTAGCACCTATTACCTCCATAGAACTTTTAAGCGAAAACAGATTACCAACGCCGTAATCAACAATTGCTACCATTTTTAAAGTACCCCTTTCGTTGAAGGGATTTCGTTTTCAAAACCTGTATCAAATGCTGCCGCCTGACGCAAAGCTCTGCCTGCTGACTTAAACACAGCCTCAATGATGTGGTGTGAATTTGTCCCTGCAAGCTCAACAAAGTGAAGCGTAGTTTTAGACTCTCTTACAAATGCAAGCCAGAATTCTTCCACAAGTTCAGTATCAAATGTGCCCACTTTTGCAGTCGGAATTTCTACATTGTATGAAAGTAGCGAACGACCCGAAATATCAACTGCTGATATAATAAGTGCCTCATCCATCGGCAAAATCATATTTCCATAGCGTACAATTCCCTTTTTATCACTCAACGCTTCCTTAAATGCCTGACCAAGGCAAATACCTACATCCTCAACGGTGTGGTGGTCGTCAACATATGTGTCGCCGTTGCACTTTACGTCTAAATCAAATTTACCATGCTTTGCAAACAGCGTCAGCATATGGTCTAAAAAACCGCAACCTGTATCAATCTCACCTTTGCCGGTTCCGTCAAGGTTAAGACAAAGGGTAATCTGTGTTTCATTTGTATCTCTTTTGATTTCGCTTCTTCTCATTTATTTCTCCTCCAGAATTTCTCTTACCGCAGTAATAAATTTTTCCATTTGTTCCTGAGTTCCCACAGTTATACGGTTATATTCACAAATACGTTCCCCCGTAAAGTGACGAACAAGGATGCCTTTTTCACGCAGTTTTGTATAAATATCTTCCCCCGATACCGACGGGTGTTTTGCAAAAATAAAGTTTGTAGTAGAGGGCGTTATAATAAAGCCCATCTCTTTAAGCTTTGCCATTGTATATTCTCGGTTTTTACAAATAATGCGACAATTTTCTTTTGTATATTCTTCATCTTCAAGAGCACCAATACCCGCCGCCATGGTCATGCGATTGATGTTGTAGGGATTTGTAGAATATTTAATGGTGTTCAAATCTCTTATAATCTCCTTGGATGCAACACCAAAACCAAGTCTTGCTCCTGCCATTGAACGTGATTTTGAAAAAGTTCCCGTTACTAAAAGATTATCATATTTATTAACCAGACTAACTGCACTTTGATTGCCAAAATCCACATACGCCTCGTCTATTATCACAACATTGTCGGGATTGCTTTTTACAATTTTTTCAATCTCATCAATACCTAATGCAATGCCCGTCGGTGCATTGGGATTTGCTATAACGATTGTTTTGTTTATTCCCACATAGTCCTCCACATTTATTCTGAACTCATCGTCAAGTGGAATTTCCTCATATGGAATGTTTGAAAGCTGTGCAAACACAGGGTAAAAACCATAGGTTATATCAGGAAATACTATTGGGTTGTCAGCATCGCCGTATGCCATAAATGCAAAATTCAAAATCTCGTCAGAGCCGTTTGTCATAAGTACCTGCTCCGGCTCAACTCCTAAAATTTCTGCCATTTTCTCCGTCAAAGCACTGCAGGTAGGGTCTGAATAGAGTTGGAGAACTTCTGCTGCCTCCCCTGCTGCTTTTACTGCCTTTGGAGATGGCGGAAAGGGTGATTCGTTAGTGTTGAGCTTTATGAGGTTTAAAATTTTGGGCTGTTCACCGGGAGTATATGGAGTTAATGTATCAAATTTATGACTGAGAAATCTCCTCATATTATTTCACTCCTTAATCCTCAATTCTTATCGTTGCACTTTTTGCGTGTGCTGTCAAACCTTCTTTTTGGGCAAAAAAGGAGACATCATCTGCAACACGCTTTAATGCATCATATGTATAGTATGTGTATTGAGTTTTCTTTACAAAATCGTCAACTGACAACGGACTTGAAAATTTCGCCGTTCCGCTTGTGGGAAGGGTGTGGTTTGCCCCTGCCATATAATCGCCAAGAGCCTCGGGGCAATTTCTGCCCATAAAGATTGAACCTGCATGACGAATTCCGTCAAGGTAATCGAAAGGATTATCAACACACAATTCAAGATGCTCCGGGGCAATTTCATTGGAAATCTCAATTGCAGCATCAAGACAGTCTGCAACAATAATCTTGCCATTGTCATCTATTGACTTTCTGGCAATTTCACTACGCTCAAGCAGAGGTATCTGCACCTCAAGTTCCTTTTGAACAGCTAATGCCAAATCCATAGAATCGGTAACAAGTACCGCACTTGCCAAAACATCATGTTCAGCCTGAGAGAGCAGGTCAGCAGCCAAATAACGTGGATTGCTCTTTCCGTCGGCAATCACCATAATTTCACTCGGTCCTGCAATCATATCAATCGAAACCGTGCCGTATACCTGTCTTTTCGCCTCAGCAACAAAAGCATTGCCGGGACCTACAATCTTGTCAACTTTAGGAACAGTTTCTGTACCGTATGCCAAAGCCGCAACCGCCTGAGCACCGCCAACCTTAAAGATTCGGTCCACACCTGCAATTGAAGCTGCTGCCAATATTACAGGGTTAATTTTTCCTTCGGCGTTTGGTGGTGTTACAATAACAACCTCCCCGACTCCTGCTATTTTTGCAGGGATTGAATCCATCAGGACCGTTGATGGATAGGCGGCTGTTCCACCCGGTACGTATAACCCTGCACGGTCAACAGGAATAATCTTTTGTCCTGTAACAATGCCGTTTTCGTCATTTATTATAAAGCCGTTACGAACCTGTTTTTCGTGGAATTTCCGTATGTTTTTTGCTGCAGTTTTAAGTACTTCTAAAAATCTGGGTTCTACCTCAGAAACCGCCTCATCAATTTCCGCCTTTGAAACTTCTAACGTTGTGAGTTTTGCCTTATCAAACTTTTCGCAGTATTCAAATAGTGCCTCATCACCATTTGTCTTGACATTTTCTATTATTTCGGTGACAATTGCTTCAACGTTCATCTCGGGTACAACCCGTGCAAAAATCTCGCTGTTTTCTACCTCACCGTATTTTAAAATCTTTATCATCTTTTATCCTCCATCTGGCAGGTCATACTTTTGAGTAACTTTTCAATTTGCTCGTTTTTAAATTTAAAATTGGCTTTATTTGCAATAAGTCGTGCACTTATAGGGACGATTTCTTCCAGCACCTCAAGGTTATTCTCTTTGAGCGTTGTCCCTGTTTCAACAATATCGACAATTACATCCGAAAGCCCTAAAATAGGTGCAATCTCAATCGAGCCATTAAGATGAATAATATCAATTTCCCGACCAATAGATGCGTAATAATTCTTTGCAATATTTGTGAACTTTGTAGCTACTCTCAAGGTCTTTTGGGTGTTATCCCGAAAATCCTTTTTACCTGCAACAGCCATACGGCACTTGCCTATATTAAGGTCAAGGAGTTCATATATATCAGGCTCATATTCAAGAAGAATATCCTTACCCGCAACACCTATGTCCGCTGCACCGTGTTCCACATAAATTGCAACATCTGAGGGCTTTACCCAAAAATAACGTATACCCTTTTCCTTATTTTCAAAAATCAGCTTGCGGTTATTCTCCTTGATTGAAGGACATTCAAAACCTGCCTCTTCAAACATTGCATAAACTTTCTCGCCTAGTCTACCCTTGGGTAGTGCAATATTAAGCATTGTTTTCAAGTTCTGAAACCTCCATTCCGCACAATTTCACCAGTCTTTTATATCTTAACTTTTCAGGCTTTGCCTTTTGAGCAATTACAGTTTCGCCTTTTTCTATAATCTTATTTATTGCGTTATTGATATCTTTAGGTTTTGTGCCGTCGTCATATATCAGCACAGTATCAATATCAAAGTTCTGGTTATCTTCATATATTCTTTCAAGCAAATCAAGATAAACCGCAAACCCTATCGCTCCGCTTTTGCGTGACATTTTTTTCATGAGATTATCATACTGGCCACCCGAAAGAACGCCTTCCGGCACACCGTTAACAAATCCTTTGAAGACTACGCCGTTATAATAACCCATATCATTGATAACAGAAAAGTCAATTCTTACCTTATCAACGCAACCACTAATCGTCAGCATTTCGGTTATATTCTCAAGTTGTTTGATTGCTTCAGCAAACTGCTCGCTCTTAGGCAATGATTTCAACTCCGTAATTACCTTATCAGGAGCACCATAAACTGATACCAACTTTTTAAGTATTTCTGTTGAATTTTTATCAATCCCTTCTTCACGGCAGACTTTGCTTATACCACCTACATTTTTTTCGCCCAATGCCTTAAGAAGAGCTACTCTTCCCTTTTGTGAAATTTCTATATCTTCCATTATCTGTGATACAATTCCCATATGAGATATATCCAGAATATAATCGTCTGTTATACATTCAAGGCTTTTTGCCGCAAGCATTACAACCTCGCAAATGCAATAATCATCAATATCACCGATTGCTTCAAGACCCGTTTGCATAATCTCTTTAAATGCTCTTGTCTCTGTTGAGGCACGGTATACATTCTCATTATAATACATCTTTTGTACGGTACCCATATCTTCGCGGCTGTTTTTTATGATAGAAAGCGTTACGTCAGGCTTAAGTGCCATCAGTTTGCCGTCAACATCAGTAAACGTAATTATGTTTTCAGAAACAAGAAAATCCTTATTGCGAACATAAAGGTCGTATTCCTCAAATTTACTCATACGATACTTCATATATCCGTGTTTTGAATATAGTTCCCGAAGCTTGAATATTATTTTTTCATCATTTTCAAAAACAGAGTTAACACTGTTCATTCTATTTCGCCCCGCTTTCATAAAGTCTGATAAGAGCAGCCCTATATCCGTCGCAACCGTAATTAAGGCATTTATTTACACGGCTGATTGTAGCAGTGCTTGCTCCCGTCTCCTTTGAAATTTCGATATAACTTTTATTTTGGTGCAGCATCTCTGCCACCTGAAGCCTTTGTGACATATCCTGAATTTCTTTTATCGTACAAATATCCTCAAAAAAATTCAAGGCTTCCTCCTTTGTCTCAAGGCTTAAGATTGCTTCTATTAATCTTTCAATCTCTTTAGTGTGTATCTTTGTCATGATTTCACATCCTTACCAAGTTTACTTTATTATTTTATCATAGTAAAGTGCTAAAGTCAATAGGATAATTAAATATTTTACAGAGCTTTTTGTACTCTTTAGAAGTTAAAATTTTGCTTGTTTTCCGTAACAGAAATTAATCATTATTCTTTTTATTGCATATGGCTTTACACCACATTTTATATTTTTGTATAAAAAAACACAGACCATATTAAAAAATATGATCTGCTAAAAACCATATTTGATTTTCAGTTACCGTCTTAGCATCCTCCTGAAAACTCTATGTTTTACTTTTCGTAAAATACAACATTTATAACGTCTTTATGAAGTAAATTGAATACACCTTCTAGCCTTATTATCATACGTTCACAGACCAGTGTCAAATCAGGTGAACAGCGAATAATAGGACCTACTATTTTTATCCTTGTGTTTCACTCATTTATAATTTCAGTTCCACACTGGTCGCAGAACCCACTAACATTAATTAGTTGCTTACCACATTTACGACAAAATCTAACAATGTCCGTTGCTTCGTCTATCGGTTGTTTCTTTAATATGTTTATTTTAAACACGCTTATGTATAATAGCAAACCAATCGTAAATAGAACATAGAACAAATCTGCCAAGTTGTAAAAATAATAACTGCTACCGACAAGTATAGGGTATAAGATTAAATTGGAAAATTCCATTGCAAATGCAATCCATCCTATTACTTTGATAACTTTAATAGAAAAGTTTTCTTTATACAATTTAGAA